>QEVK01000011.1 GCA_003577315.1 Hyphomicrobiales bacterium
CATGGGCGACATGCTCTACATGGCCGGCGGCGGCCGCATCCAGCGCGTCCACGGCCCCTTCGTCTCCGACGACGAGGTCGAGAAGGTGGTGGCGCATCTGAAGCTCCAGGGCGCGCCGGAATATCTCGACGCCATCACCGAGGACGACGGCGAGGACGAGGACGGCGGCGGCAAGGGCGGCTCGTCCGGCGGCAGCAATTTCGACGATTCGGACGACCCCTACGACCAGGCGGTGGCGGTGGTGCTGCGCGACGGCAAGGCCTCGACCAGTTACATCCAGCGCCGGCTCGGCATCGGCTACAACCGCGCCGCCTCCATCATCGAGCGCATGGAGAAGGAAGGCATCGTCGGCCCGGCCAACCACGCGGGCAAGCGCGAGATCCTCGTGCCGACCGAGGAGGACAAATTCTGAGACGGCGCAACCGATCCGCCCCCGCGCCCGTTATCGACCGGCGGGGCAGCCCAATTTCGGCCCAACTGAGCGCCTAACCGATCGGCATCGTATCGAGGTTGACAGCGATGATGGATGAGATGGTGAAGACGGCGGTGTCGCGGCGGCGGCTTCTCGGCCGCATGGCGCTCGGCGCCGGCGCGCTCGCATTCGGCCAGCTTGCCGGCCCGCTGGTGCTGGCCGGCCACGCGCAGGCTTCCACCGGCGCGCCGCAGCGCATCGCCGACCACTTCGCGCGCGTGCGCACCATGATGGGCGAGTTCGTGCAGTTCGGCCCGCGCGGCGAGCAGACCGGCGGCAAGTTCTACATCGAGCGGCCGGGCAAGCTGCGCTTCAACTACGACCCGCCGTCGAACTTCAAGGTGACGTCCGACGGCACCTCGCTGGTGCTGGAGAACACCAGGCTCAAGACCGCCGACATCTATCCCCTGTCCAAGACCCCGCTCAAGCTTCTGCTCGACGACAGGATCGACCTTTCCGGCGGCAGGGTGCGCAGCGTCAAGGAGGAGCCCGACCTGACGACGATCCAGCTCGCCGACAAGTCGGTGTTCGGCGATTCGACCATCACCATGATGTTCGACCCCGCCTCCTACGCGCTGCGCCAGTGGACCATCACCGACGCGCAGGGCAAGGACACCACGGTGATGATCTTCAACGTCGAGGAGGGCGTGCGCTTCGACCCCTCCGTCTTCGCCATCGACGCCCGTCGCATCCAGGAAATGCAGTCCTTCCAGCGCTGACGGGGTTTTCCCGGCTCCCGAGCCCCGGCCGGGGGGCGGGGTTCCTGTGGACGGTGCGCGCAAGCCCCGCGCCGCCCGCCTTGCCTGACGCCGCTGCGGCTGGCACAAGGGGCCTTCCCCCCTCTGTGCCGGACCCTTTCCCCATGGCCTTCACCGTTGCGACCTGGAACATCAACTCCGTGCGGCTCAGGATGCCGCTCGTCCAGCGCTTCCTCGCCGAATACGGGCCGGACGTGCTGTGCCTTCAGGAGACCAAGTGCCCGGACGCGCTGTTTCCGCTGTCGGCCTTCCGCGAGGCCGGCTACGAGCATATCGAGATCAGCGGCCAGAAGGGCTATCACGGCGTCGCCACCGTCGCGCGCCGGCCGATCGAGGCGGTGGAGAAGCGCCGCTTCTGCGACAACGACGACTGCCGGCACCTTTCGGTCCATGTCGAGGCGGGCGGGCGCAGGATCCTCCTGCACAATTTCTACGTGCCGGCCGGCGGCGACGAGCCGGACCCCGAGATCAACCCCAAGTTCCGCCACAAGCTCGATTTCGTCGCCGAGATGCACGGCGTGCCGGCGCTGGAGGGGAGCGGGCTGTCCTCGATCCTGGTCGGCGACCTGAACATCGCGCCGCTGGAGACCGACGTGTGGTCGCACAGGCAGCTGCTCAACGTCGTGTCGCACACGCCCGTCGAGACGACGAGCTTCGAGGCGATGCGCCGGGCCGGCAACTGGGTCGACCTGATGCGCCAGGCGATCCCGCCGGAAGAAAGGCTCTACACCTGGTGGAGCTATCGCGCCCAGGACTGGGCGGCCTCAGACCGCGGCCGCCGGCTCGACCACGTCTGGTCCTCGCCGAACCTTTCGCCGGCGCTTTCCGGCGTCGAGGTGCTGCGCCACGCGCGCGGCTGGGAGCGGCCGTCGGACCACGTGCCGGTGATCGCGCGCTTCGACCTGGAGTAGGGGCCGGGCTCAGTCGCCGAAGCGCGGCGCGACGCTCTCGATCCGTTGCAGGAACTCCTGAAGGTCGTGCATCATGCGGGCGTGCAGCCGCGCCGCGACCTCCGGGTATTCCTCGAGGATGCGATGGAACAGGGTGCGCGACAGCCGGATCGCCAGAACGTCGGTCTCGGCCGCGGCATAGGTGAGGCGTTTCGTCGGGGCGATCAGCGCCAACTCGCCGAGGATCGCGCCGTCGCCGAGCCGCGACAGCGCCACCGCCTCGCCGCCGGCGTCGCGATAGAGCACGACGCGGCCCGACACCACGACATAGGCGCAATCGGCGGCCGCCCCTTCGCGGAAGATCTCGCGGCCGGCGGGAAAGCGCACCTGCTCGGCCCCGAAGGCCAGCAGCCGCAACTGCTCGTCCGTCAGCTCCGAGAACAGGCCGACCCCGGACAGGATGCGGATGTCGTCGTCAAGCGCCAAATCGCTGTCCCCGGTTGCGCCCCTGTCCCGTCATTTTCCACGATGCGGCGCAAAAACCGCATCGCGCCCCTGCGAAACTGCTCCTAGGTTCTTCGGCTGCGTGCGGCGGACAGTCAAGGCACGAGCTTGTAGCCGCCGCTTTCCGTCACAAGAATCTCGGCGTTGGAAGGGTCGCGCTCGATCTTCTGGCGCAGGCGGTAGACGTGGGTTTCGAGCGTGTGGGTGGTCACCCCCGAATTGTAGCCCCACACCTCCTCGAGCAGCACGTCGCGCGTGACCACCTTGTCGCCGGCGCGGTAGAGGTACTTGATGATCGAGGCCTCCTTCTCCGTCAGCCGCACCTTGGCGCCCTTCTGGTCGGTCATCAGCTTCTGGCTCGGCTTGAAGATGTAGGGGCCGACGGTGAAGGTGGCGTCCTCGCTCTGCTCGTGCTGGCGAAGCTGGGCGCGGATGCGCGCCAGAAGCACCGCGAAGCGGAACGGCTTGGTGACGTAGTCGTTGGCGCCGGCCTCCAGGCCCAGGATGGTGTCGGAATCGGTGTCGTGGCCGGTCAGCATGATGATCGGGGCCTTGAAGCCGCCCTTGCGCAGCAGCTTCACCGCCTCGCGGCCGTCCATGTCGGGCAGGCCGACATCCATGACGAGCAGGTCGACCACGCCGCTGCGCGCCGCCTGCAGTCCCCTTGCGGCGGTCTCCTCCTGCCGCACGGTGAACTCCTCGTAGAGCGAAAGCTGCTCCACCAGCGTCTCGCGCAGATCGGCGTCGTCGTCGACGATGAGGATGGTGCGTGCTGTCATGGGCTGTCCGTCTCGGGTCTTCGGTCGATCTCGGGCGCGGTTGACGCGCGCCCCGGTTTATGCGGAACCATGGTCGCCATTAAAGACGATCACGGCGATTTGTTCCACGGTGCGATCATATCCGAAATATGGCGGGTTGACTGCGGCGAAGCCGCGCGTGCGCAACCCCGCCGCGAAGATCACGGTGCGGCCGCGTCCCGGCCGCCCCTCGCAGGGGCTGCTGCACTGGGCGGGGACGACGTTCGTCTGCGCGCTCGGGCGCGGCGGGATCTCCGCGCTGAAGCGCGAGGGCGACGGCGCGACGCCGCTGGCGACGATGCGTCTGCTCCACGGCTTCTTCCGCGCCGGCCGCGCGGCGGCGCCGCGCGCGCCCGTCATGGCCTCGCCGCTGCGGTTCCGGCGCATCGGGCCGGGCGACGGCTGGTGCGACGCGCCGGGCGACCGCAACTACAACCGGCCGGTCAGGCTGCCCTACGGCGCGAGCTGCGAGGCGATGGCGCGCCCCGACCGGCTCTACGACTGCGTCGTGGTGCTCGACTGGAACATCCGCCCGCGCCGGCGCGGGCGGGGCAGCGCCATCTTCCTCCACATCGCCAGGGAAGGCTTCGCGCCGACAGAAGGCTGCGTGGCGGTGTCGCCGCGCGTCATGGCGCGGCTTGTGCCCTATCTTTCGCCGCGCACGGTGCTGACGGTGCTAAGATAGCCGCCAGACCGTGGTCTGCTTGACCTCCGAATCCTCCAGCGCCCGCGTCACCGGCACCCGGTAGGTGGCGAGCTTCTCCAGACCGGCTTTCGGCAGGTAGGCGCGGCCGGGATCGCCGACGAGGATGTCGGCCCCCCGCGACCTCAGCGCGGAAAACCACGGCAGGAGCCGCTCGGCGAACGCCTTGTCGTAGAACACGTCGCCGGCCAGCACGACATCCCACGATCCGGGCCCGCCCACCAGGTCGTCGCCGGCGAAGGCGACCGCGACGCCGTTTTCGCGCGCGTTGAGCGCGATGGCGGCGGCGCAGAACGGGTCGATGTCGGCGGCAAGCACATGCGCCGCGCCCGCCTTCGCCGCCGCGATGCCCACCAGCCCGGAGCCGGCGGCGAAATCGAGCACGCGCTTCTTCGCCACCAGATCGGGATGGTCGAGCACGTGGCGCGCCAGCCCCTGGCCGCCGGCCCAGGCGAAGGCCCAGAAAGGCGGCGGCAGGCCGATGGCCTCCAGCTCCTCCTCGGTGCGGTGCCACAGCGCGTGCGCCTCGTCGGCGAGGTGGAGCACGATTTCCGGCACGTGCGGCGGTGCCATCAGGGCGGTGTTGGCCCGGATGAACGCTTCAGACTTTTCGGGGGCGAGTGCCATTCACGGCGCGGGCTCGAGCCCGCCCATGCGGCAGACTTCCTTCCATTCCGCCTCCGTCACCGGCTGGACGGAAAGCCGCATCGACGTCACCAGCGACATGGCGGCGAGCTTCGGGTTGGCCTTGACGTCCTTCAGCGAAACCTTCTTCGGCATGGCGCGCACGGCGCGGATGTCGACGCATTCCCAGCGCGCGTCGTCGGTGGTGGTGTCGGGATGGGCCTCGGCGCAGACCTCGACGATGCCGACCACCTCGAGCCCGACATTGGAGTGGTAGAAGAAGCCGAGGTCGCCGACCTTCATGGCGCGCATGTTGTTGCGCGCCTGATAGTTGCGCACGCCGTCCCACTGTTCGCCCTTCTTTCCCTTCGCCTTCAGCATCTCGAAGGAGAAGACGTCGGGCTCCGACTTGAACAGCCAGTAGGCCATCACCCGGCCTCCGGCGCGTTGAACACCCAGTTCCACGGGTGGATCTCGACGCTCTCGAACAGGCCGGCCCTGGCGTAGGGGTCGCCCGCGGCGATCGCCTCGGCCCCGGCGCGGTCCCCGGCCTCGACCGCGACCAGGCTGCCGACCGGCTTGCCCTCGTCGTCGAGGAGCGGGCCGGCGAACTTCAGCTTGCCGGCGGCGTTGAGCGCCGTCAGATAGTCGAGATGCGCCGGCCGGTTGGCCAGCCGCACCTCCAGCCCGCCGGGCTTGTCCTTGCAGATCAGGGCGAAAATCATCCTCGTCTCCATGCTATGTCACTGCGCGCCGAACTCGCTCTTGAGCGGCCGCGCCATCAGCGCCGCCACCGCGTCGGCGATGGTGAGCGTTCCGGCAAGCAGCGCGTCCACCGCCGCGATGATCGGCGCCTCGACGCCGTTTTCGCGCGCGATGCGGGCGGCGATCCCGGCCGTCGCCACGCCCTCGGCCAGCGGCCGGCCTTCGAGGCTCTCGCCGCGGCCGAGCGCCTGGCCGTAGGAGAAGTTGCGCGACTGCGCCGAGCCGCAGGTCAGGATCAGGTCGCCGAGGCCGGAAAGCCCCATCAGCGTCTCCGGTTCCGCGCCGAGCGCGGCGCCGACGCGGCGCAGCTCGACGAAGCCGCGCGTCACCAGCGCGGCCTGGGCGCTGGCGCCGAGCCCGGCGCCGGCGACCGCGCCGGCGGCGATGGCGAGCACGTTCTTCAGCGCGCCGCCGACCTCGACGCCGGTGAGATCGGCGCTGGAATAGCAGCGGAAGGCGGGCGACGACAGAAGCGCGGCAAGCTCGGCCGCGCGCGCCTCGTCCCGCGCGGCGACGGTGACGGCGGTGGGCAGGCCGGCCGCCACGTCGGTGGCGAAGCTCGGGCCGGAAAGGGCGGCGACCGGCGTTCGCGGCAGAAGCTCGGCCGCGAGCTGCGACAGGAGCTTGCCCGTGCCGCGCTCGATGCCCTTGGCGCACAGGACCAGCGGGATGCCGGCGGCGAGCCGGCCGGCCAGGTCCCCGAGCAGGCCGCGCATCGCCTGCGCCGGGACCACGGCCAGCACGCAGGCGGCCCCTTCCAGCGCCGCATCGAGGTCGGCGGTCGCGGCAAGGGCGGGGTCGAGCGCGATGCCCGGCAGGTAGCGCGGGTTCTCGTGGCGGGCGTTGATCGCCGCGACGGCTTCGGCGTCGCGCGCCCACAGCGCGCAGCGGTGGCCGGCGCGCAGCGCCGTGGTGGCGAGCGCCGTGCCCCATGCGCCGCCGCCCAGCACGGCGATCTTCATCCCTGCGCCGCCCGCGCCCCTGCCGCTCATGCCTTGGCTCCGCGCCTGCCGGAGCCGACCAGCGGCGCGGCGTCCCCGTCGAGCGGCCAGCGCGAGCGCGGCGGCAAGGCGAGCGCGTCGCCTTCCACGAGGCCGGCGCGCATGCGCTCGATGCCCGCCCAGGCGATCATGGCGGCGTTGTCGGTACACAGTTCGAGCGGCGGCGCGACGAGCCGCGCGCCGTGGCGGGACGCCAGCTCCTCCAGCGCGGCGCGGATCGCCTTGTTGGCGGCGACCCCGCCGGCCACCACCAGCGCCGGCGCCGCGATGCCGGGGAAGGTTTCGCGGAAGCGGTCGAGGCTCCGGCCGACGCGCTCGACGAGCGTCTCGGTGACGGCGAACTGGAAGGAGGCGCAGATGTCGGCCACGTCGGCGTCCGACAGCGGCGCGATGGCCGATGCCGCCTGCCGCACCGCCGTCTTCAGCCCGGAGAAGGAGAAGTCCGGCCGCGCCTCACCCCTGAGCGGTCGCGGGAAGGAAAAGCGCGACGCATCGCCGCGCCGCGCCGCCGCCTCGACGCTCGGGCCGCCGGGATAGGGCAGGCCGAGGAGCTTGGCCGTCTTGTCGAACGCCTCGCCGAGCGCGTCGTCGATGGTGGTCGCCCAGCGCTCGTAGCGGCCGACCCCGCGCACCAGCACCACCTGGGTGTGGCCGCCCGAGACCAGCAGCAGCAGGTAGGGGAAGGCAAGGCCGTCGGTCAGCCGGGCGGTGAGCGCATGGCCTTCGAGATGGTTGACCGGGACGAGCGGCTTGCCGGCCGCGGCGGCGATGGCCTTGGCCGTCATCAGCCCGACGATCAGCCCGCCGATCAGGCCGGGGCCGGCGGTGGCGGCGATGCCGTCGACCTCTCCGAGGCCGAGGCCCGCCTCCGCGAGCGCGGCCTCGACCACGCCGTCCAGCGCCTCGACATGGGCGCGCGCGGCGATCTCGGGCACGACGCCGCCGAAGGCCGCGTGCTCCCCGATCTGGCTCAGCACGACATTGGAGAGGATCTGCGGCGCGCCGTCGTCACCGAGCGCGACGACCGAGGCCGCCGTCTCGTCGCAACTGGTCTCGATGCCGAGCATGCGCATCATTGCCGTTCCGGTCTTTCCCCGATAGGACTGGCCCGACCTATCACGGACAGGGCGGCATGCAAACGGATGTGTTGAGAATCGGGACCCGCGGCAGCGCGCTGGCGCTGGCCCAGGCGCACGAGACGCGGGCGCGGCTGATGGCAGCGCACGGCCTGCCCGAGGCGGCGTTCGAGATCGTGGTGATCACGACCAGCGGCGACCGCATCCAGGACCGTCCGCTCTCGGAAGCCGGCGGCAAGGGCCTGTTCACCAGGGAGATCGAGGAGGCGCTGCTTTCGGGCCGCATCGACATCGCCGTCCATTCGTCCAAGGACATGCCGACCAGGCTGCCCGAGGGGCTGGAGCTTTCCGCCTTCCTCGAACGCGAGGACGTGCGCGACGCCTTTATCGGCCGCGCCGCGCCTCGCCTTGCCGAGCTGCCGCACGGCGCCGTGGTCGGCTCGTCGTCGCTGAGGCGGCAGGCGCTGATCCGCCGCCTGCGGCCCGACATCGAGGTCGTCACCTTCCGCGGCAACGTCCAGACCAGGCTGCGCAAGCTGGAGGAGGGGCAGGTCGCCGGCACGCTGCTCGCCCATGCCGGGCTTCGCCGGCTCGACCTTTCCCACATCGTCACCGAGCTTCTGCCGGTGGACAGCTTCCCGCCCGCACCCGGGCAGGGCGCGATCTGCATCGAAAGCCGCATCGGCGATGCCCGCACGCTGGCGCTGCTCGGCCCCATCGGCCACGAGGCGACGGCGCTGGCGCTTGCCTGCGAGCGGGCCTTCCTCGCCGCGCTCGACGGCTCCTGCCGCACGCCGATCGCCGGCCATGCGCGCATCGACGGCGACCGGCTCGCCTTCTCCGGCACGATCCTGACGCCGGACGGGCGCGAGGTCCACGAGATCGAGGCGCAAGGGCGGGCGGCCGATGCCGCGCGCATCGGCGCCGATGCCGGCGAGCGCATCCGCGCCAGGGCCGGGCCGGGCTTCTTCGCCGGCTGGGGCTGATGCGGCGCGTCCTCGTCACCCGTCCCGAACCGGGCGCGAGCGCGACGGCGGCGCGTCTTCGGGCGATGGGGTTTTGTCCGGTCGTCCTGCCGCTGACGCGGATCGTCGCCACGCCGCCGGCCGCGCCCGGCCCGTGCGACGCGGTGGTGGCGACCAGCGCCAACGCGCTGCGGCATGCGTCGGCGGATTTCCTCGGCCCGCTTCTCGAAAGAAGGCTGTTCGCGGTCGGCGAGGCGACGGCTTCCGCCGCGCGGCGGGCGGGCTTCGCCGACATCGCCGTCGCCGCCGGCACGGCCGTCGATCTCGCCGCGCTGATCGGCCGGGACGTGCCGCGCGGGGCGCGCCTCCTCCACCTTGCGGGGCGCGAGCGCACGGAGGGCTTCGAGGACGATCTTCGCGCCCGGGGATTCGCCGTCGAGATCGTCGAGACCTACCGCGCCGAGGAAGTCGCCTGCGAGGCGGCATTTATTTCGCGGCTGCTCGCCGGGGGGGCGCTGTGGGGCGCGCTTGCCTTTTCCGAGCGCGGCGGCATGCTGCTTTCGGCGCTGGCGGATCGACCGCAGTTTCGGGAAGCCTTTGAGGGAACACGGTTTTTCTGCATCTCCGCCAAGGTGGCGGCCACGCTTCGCGGCCGCGACGCCCTGGCGGCGGCGCAGCCCACCGAGGAGGCCGTGCTGGCGCTCCTTTCGTCGCAGGGATGAGCGGGCGGCATTCCGACCCTTTTCAGCGCCCATCCATCCCTCTAGATCAGACCCTTGCGGGCATCGGCCCGCCGCAGCCGCCTGGAGGAAAGCCGGAATGGTCAAGACGCCGCGAACCCGCCACTCCCGCACCGCGAAGGAGCCGGTGACCATCGACCTCGCGCCCGACGACGTGTCGCGCGTGGCGGCCGGGAGCGGGGCCGAGGACGCGGCACCGGGGCCCGGGGCGACCGCCCCCGGGGATGCGGCCGACGACAAGGTCACCGACGACAGGGCGACCGACGGGAACGCGGCCGGGGACACGGCGCAGGATGCCGCGCCCTTCGGCCGGCAGGAGGGCGATGCCGCCGCCGCGGCGCAGGACGCATCCGCGCAGGCCGCGCCGGCGGAGCCCGCGCCGCCGCCGCGCCGGGGTGGCGGGGCTGGCGGCGGCCTCGTCGCCGGCCTTCTCGGCGGCGTCGCCGCGCTGGCGCTCGCGGCGGGGTTGCAGTTCGCCGGCCTGCTGCCGGGGCTGGCGCCCGCGCCGACAGCGCCTGCCGTGGCGGACCACGGCCCGGCCATCGCCGCGCTGGAAGCGCGGCTGTCCGAATTGCGCGAGACGGTGTCCGCACTCGGCACAGGCGGCGACGAAGCGCTCGCTGCCCGTCTCGCCGAGGCCGAATCGCGAATGACCGGCCTTGACTCGGCGCTGGAGAGCCTGCGCGGCGAGGTCGCGGGGCTGGCGGCGCGGCCGGGCGGCGGAGAAGGTGCCGCCCCGGTCGATCTCGCGCCCGTCGAGGAGCGGATCGCGGCCGTCGAGGCGGCGCTCGCCGCCCTGCCCGACGCTTCCGCGTCCGAATCGGCCCTGGCCGCGCTCGGCGAACGGCTTGACGCCCTGCGCGGCGAGATCGACGCCGGCCGCGACGGCCAGGCGCAGGCCGCGTCGCGGCTCGACGCGCTCGAGCAGGAAGTGCGCGCGCTTGCCGGCCGCGTCGAGGAGCAGGCCGGGGCGCCGGCCACGGCCGTCATCATCGCCGCCTCGTCGCTCAAGGCGGCGATAGACCGCGGCACGCCCTTCACCGCCGAGCTGGAGACCTATGCCGCGCTGGTGCCGGACGCGCCGCAGCTTTCCGAGCTGCGCGCGCTCGCGGCCGCCGGCGTGCCGACGCGGGCGCAGATCGCCGCCGAATCGGACGCGGCCGCCAACGCCATGATCGCGGCGGCGCAGCCGGTCGACCCCGAAGCCGGCATCGTCGACCGGCTGTGGGGCAGCATGATGGGGCTGGTGCAGGTGCGCCCCATCGGCATGGTCGAGGGCGAGGGCGTGCCGGAGATCGCGGCGCGGCTGGACGCGGCGGTGCAGGCGGGCGACTATGAGCGCGCACTCGCCGAGTACGGGACGCTGCCCGCGGCGGCGAAGGCCGCCGGCGAGACGTTCATCGCCAGGGTGCGCGCCCGCCACGCCGCCGACCGGCTGGTGGACGAGGCGCTCGCCGCGGCGCTGAAGGCGTGAGGGGAGGGTTCATGCTGCGCATCCTGTTCTTCCTTGTCGTCGTCTTCGCGCTGGGGCTGGGCTTCGCCTGGCTCGCCGACCGGCCGGGCGACCTCGTCGTCACCTTCGGCGGCTACCAGTATCAGGTGACCCTGATGGTGGCGGCGGTGATGCTGGCGGCGACCGTCGCCGCGATCATGCTGACGTGGTGGCTGGTCAAGGGCATCTGGCGCAGCCCCTATCTGGTGTCGCGCTACTTCCGCGTGCGCCGGCGCGACCGCGGCTATCAGGCGCTGTCCACCGGCATGATCGCGGCCGGGGCCGGCGATGCCGCGCTGGCGCGCGCCAAGAAGAAGGAGGCGATGAAGCTCATCAGCGCCGACCAGGAGCCGCTGATCCACCTGCTCGACGCGCAGGCCTCGCTGCTCGAGGGCGACCACGAGGCGGCGCGGCGCAAGTTCGAGGCCATGCTGTCCGATCCCGAGATGCGGCTGCTCGGCCTGCGCGGGCTCTATCTGGAGGCCGAGCGGCTGGGCGACCGCGCGGCGGCGCGCCACTATGCGGCGCGCGCGGTCGAGGCCGCGCCGCAGCTCGGCTGGGCGGCGGACGCCTCGCTGGAGGAGAAGACCGAGGCCGGCCGGTGGGACGAGGCGCTGCGGCTGGTCGAGGCGCAGAAATCGACCGTGCAGGTCGAGCGCGACGCCGCCGCCCGCCGCCGGGCGGTGCTGCTGACGGCCAAGGCGCTCGACACGCTGGAGGCCGATCCGGCCGGCGCCAAGGCGGCGGCGCTGGAGGCGCACAGGCTCGCGCCCGATCTGGTGCCGGCGGCGGTGGCGGCGGCCAGGGCCGCCTTCCGCCTCGGCGACGTGCGCAAGGGCGCCAAGGTGCTGGAGGCGGCGTGGAAGCGCGAGCCGCACTCGGAAGTCGCCGCGGCTTACGTCCACGCCCGGCCGGGCGATTCCACCCATGACCGTCTCGAACGGGCGAAGAAGCTGCAATCGCTCCGGCGCAACCATGCCGAATCCTCTCTCGCCGTGGCGCGGGCCGCGCTCGACGCCGGCGAGTTCGCGCTCGCCCGCAGCGAGGCGGAGGCGGCGGCGCGGCTTGCGCCGCGCGAGGGGGCCTATCTGCTGCTCGCCGACATCGAGGAGGCCGCGACCGGCGACCAGGGCAAGGTGCGCCAGTGGCTCGGCATGGCGGTGCGCGCGCCGCGCGACCCGGCCTGGGTGGCAGACGGCTATGTCGCCGAGCGCTGGGCGCCGATCTCGCCGGTGACCGGCCGGCTCGACGCCTTCGAGTGGCGCGCGCCGGGCGAGCGGCTCGGCCAGCTCGTGGAGCCGCATGAGGAGGCATCCGCTCCCGCTCTCGCGCCCGCGCCGCTGGCGCCGCCGGCCCCGGCCGTCGCCGCGCCCGCCGCGGGCAAGGTCGAGGATGCGGTGGTCGAGGCGGCCGAGCCGCCCGCGCCGGCCCGGTCCGCCGCGCAGGCCGGCCCGGCCGAGGTGGTGCCCGCGCCGGTGCCCGACGTCGAGCCGTCCGGGGATGACGACGCCGAGGCGCGGCCGATCCGCCTGCCCGACGACCCGGGCGTCGCCCCCGACGAGGAGGGCGAGGACGGCGCGCGCAAGTTCCGCCTGTTCTGACGGCCGCTTGCGGCCGGGTTCCACGCATTCGGGAAGGGCGCGATGCTTGACAGGTTGAAGTCTTTCTTCGGCGCGCTGCCGCGGCGGCAGGGGGAAAGCGCGGTCGCGGCGGACGACGATCCGCACGTGGCGGCCGCGGCGCTGATGCTGTCGGTCATCGAGGCCGACGGGCTGCACGGCGACGCCGAGCGCGCGCGGCTGCGCGGCGCGCTCGGCCTGGCCTACGGGCTGTCGGGCGCGGCGCTCGACGAGGTGGTCGCGGCCGGCGAGGCCGCCCATCGCGAGGCGGTGGACGTGTCCTTCCTCACCGGCGCGCTCGCCCGCACGCTCGACGACGCGGCCAAGGCCGACTTCGTCGGCATATTGTGGGAGATCGTCCACGCCGACGGCGAGCTGCACGAGGTCGAGGACAACACGGTGTGGCGCATCGCCGAGCTGATCGGGGTGACGCCGCATGAGCGCATGGTGCAGCGCCGCCGCGTGCGCGAGAAGCACGGCCTGCCCGACGCGGCCTGGGACGACTGAAGGAAGCCCGGGAGCCGGAAGGGCGGCCTCTCAGGCCACCTTGCGCGCCAGCGCGCAGCGCGTCCACAGCGACGACAGCGCGGCGGCCAGCCGGTCGATGTCGGCGTCGGTGTGGGCGGGCGTCGGCGTGATGCGCAGCCGCTCGGTCTTCTTCGGCACGGTCGGGTAGTTGATCGGCTGGACATAGACGCCGTGCTCGTCGAGCAGGAGGTCGGAGATCCACTTGCACTTGGCCGCGTCGCCCACCATGACCGGCACGATGTGGCTCGAATTGGCGATCATCGGGATGCCGATCGCCTCCAGCCGCGCGCGCACCTTCCTCACCCTGTCGCGGTGGGCCATGCGCTCGGCGTCGCTTTCCTTCAGGTGGCGCACCGAGGCGAGCGCGCCGGCCGCGACATGCGGCGGCAGCGCCGTGGTGAAGATGAAGCCGGACGCGAAGGAGCGGATGAAGTCGACCAGCGCCGCCGAGCCGGCGACGTAGCCGCCGACCGCGCCGAACGCCTTGCCGAGCGTGCCCTCGATCAGGGTGACGCGGTCCATCAGCCCCTCGCGCTCGGCGATGCCGCCGCCGCGCGGGCCGTACATGCCCACCGCATGCACCTCGTCGAGATAGGTCATGGCGCCGTGCCTGTCGGCCACGTCGAGGATGTCGGCTATGGGGGCGATGTCGCCGTCCATCGAATAGACGCTCTCGAAGGCGACGATCTTCGGCCGCTCGGGCCCGAACTCGGAAAGCTGGCGGTCGAGGTCGGCGGCGTCGTTGTGGCGGAAGATGCGCCGCTCCGCCCTGGAGTGGCGGATGCCCTCGATCATCGAGGCGTGGTTGCCGGCGTCGGAGAAGATGACGCAGCCGGGGATCTGCGCCCCCAGCGTCGACAGCGACGCCCAGTTGGAGACGTAGCCGGAGGTGAACAGCAGCGCCGCCTCCTTGCCGTGCAGGTCGGCCAGCTCGCGCTCCAGCATCACATGGGCGTGGCTGGTGCCGGAGATGTTGCGCGTGCCGCCCGCGCCCGCGCCGTATCTGTCGATCGCCTCGTGCATGGCGGCGAGCACCTTCGGATGCTGACCCATGCCGAGATAGTCGTTGGAGCACCAGACCGTGATGTCGTCGATGCGGCCGCCGGCATGGCGGCCGGCCGCCGGAAAGGCGCCGGCCCGGCGCTCCAGCTCGGCGAACACCCGGTAACGGCCTTCTTCGCGCAGGCCGTCCAACTTCGTGGCGAAGAAGGCTTCGAAGTCCATTTCAGATTCCCGTGTAGATTCAAGTTTCGACCGGGACGTTCCCGCGGTCAAGCAGGCTTGTCGCGGCAGGGCGTCGAAGCGGCCGCAGAAGCCGCGACAGGGTGACGCAGCGTTAAACAATTTTTTACTAAAGTGCCAATACGCTCCTTTTGTACGAAACCGGACACATCAAGGGGGGCCAGGATGTGTATTCGTAGTATCGCCTTCGCTTGCAGGGGAGCAAGCATTCCCTGCCATCATGGCTGCCGCTCTGGCCGCTCGTCGCGGCGGGCGGGCGATCTCGCCTCCCGGCCGATCCTTCCAGCGTAACCTCGCACGCCGCCGCGCGCCCGCGGCGGCATTCCGGTCTTCCGTTGCGTTTCATGCCCGATGCGCGGCCGCGGCCGCGCAGCCGCAGTGCCGTGCCTTGTCTTCAATCTTACGGGAACACTCATCATGACCACCATCGCAGACGCCGCGCCGCCGCCGGCCCCGGCCAAGGGGAAAGCCGTCGCGCCGGGCCGCTTCTCCTTCAGCGTGCGCACCAGCCTTCTCGTCATCCTGTCCCTGTTCGTCGCCGGCATGATCTCGCTCGCCGTCGCCAATCTGGTCTCGGCCTGGACCGCGATGAACTCCGCGCAGGAGATGCGCAACAACAACGAGGTCGGCGACATCTTCCTGTCGGCCGCCGGCGCGCTCGCCGCCGAGCGCGGCGTCACCAACACCGCGCTGGCAAGCCCGGTGCCGGTGGACGCCAGGGTCGGCGGACAGATCGCCCGCCTGCGCGAGGAGGCCGACACGGCGCTGCGCGCCGCGCTGGAGCGGGTGCGGACCGGCGCCGACTTCGCCGGCAAGGAGGCGCTGCTCGGCCGGGTGCGCAAGGACGCCGACGCGCTGGCGTCGCTGCGCGGCGACGTCGACCGGCAGCTCGCGCTGCCCGGCGGCCAGCGCGAGGCCGGCCTGTCCGGGCGCTGGGTCTCGACCGCGACAACGCTGGTCGTGTCGTCGCAGGAGCTGCGGGTGGCCGCGCAGGTGGTGCCGTCGACGGCGCTGGCGCGCACCCAGATCCTGCTCGACCTCAAGCAGGCGATGTGGGTGATGAGCGAATATGCCGGGCGCGAGCGCGCCATGGTCGGCGGCCTGATCGGCCGCGGCGCGCCGATCGACAACGGCGCGCTGGCCTCGCTGGCCGAATATCGCGGCCGCCTCGAGCAGTCCTGGAGCATGATGGAGGCCTATGCGGCGCGCGATTTCGCCAACCCGCTGGTGCTGAACGCGATGGCGGCCACCCGCGCCGCCTTCTTCGGCACGTTCGAGGACGTGCGCCGCCGCGTCTTCGCCGCCGGCACGGCGGGCGAGCCCTATCCGATGGCGAGCGAGCAGTGGGTCGAGGCGGCCACGCGCGGCATCGACAGCCTGCTCGGCCTGTCCTCGGCGGTCGGCCAGGCGGCCACCGCCTACACGCTGCAGGTCGAGAGCCAGGGCCGCAACGGCGTCATCGTCAGCGTCGCCGTGCTGGTCGCGGCGGCGCTGGTGGGGCTTTCCGCCTTCTGGATCGTCGTCTTCCGCGTCGTCAGGCCGATCCGCTCGCTGACGGACACGATGTCGCGCCTCGCCGGCGGCGACCTGGAGGTCGCCATCCCCTCGGCCGACCGGCACGACGAGATCGGCCAGATGGCGCGCGCGGTCGAGGTGTTCCGCGACGCCGGCCTGGAGAACCGCCGCCTCGAGGCCGAGGCCGAGGAGGGCCGCGCCGTGGGCGAGCGCGAGCGGCGCGAGCGCGAGGAGCAGAAGGCCAGGCAGGCGCAGGAGCTCCAGCAGGCGATGGACGCGCTCGGCACCGGGCTCGGCGCGCTGGCCGACGGCAATGTCGGCCACCGCATCGACACGCCCTTCGCCGGCGCGCTGGACAAGCTCCGGGTCGACTTCAACGATTCGGTCGGCAAGCTTGAGAGCGCGCTGCGCTCGGTGGGCGACAATGCCGGCGCCATCCATGCCGGCTCCGACCAGATCCGCGCCGCCGCCGACGACCTCGCCAAGCGCACGGAGATGCAGGCGGCCTCGGTGGAGGAGACGGCGGCCGCCGTCGAGCAGATCACCGCGACCGTGCGCGACTCCAGCCGCCGCGCCGCCGAGGCCGGCCAGATGGTGGCCCGGACCCGCGAGCAGGCGGAGCACTCCTCGCGCGTCGTCGAGCAGGCGGTCGGCGCCATGAGCCAGATCGAGGCGTCCTCGCGCGAGATCAACAACATCATCGGCGTCATCGACGACATCGCCTTCCAGACCAACCTTCTGGCGCTGAACGCGGGCGTGGAGGCCGCGCGCGCCGGCGAGGCGGGCAAGGGCTTCGCCGTGGTGGCGCAGGAGGTGCGCGAGCTCGCCCAGCGCTCGGCCACGGCCGCCAAGGAGATCAAGACGCTGATCACCGCCTCCTCGGAGCAGGTCCAGTCGGGCGTCGCGCTGGTCGGCGAGACCGGGGCCGCGCTCAACACCATCGCCGCCGAGGTCGAGGAGATCAACCGCCATGTGGCGGCGATCGTCGAGGCCGCGCGCGAGCAGGCCGGCGGGCTGGAGGAGATCAACTCCGCCGTCAACCAGATGGACCAGAGCGCGCAGCAGAACGCGGCCATGGTCGAGGAGACCACGGCGGCCAGCCACAGCCTGGCGCGCGAGGCCGCGGCGCTGAACGACCTGCTGGCGCAGTTCAGCTTCGGCGAGAAGGCGGCCGCGCCGGCGCGGCCGGCGGAACGGCCCGCCGCACGGCCGGCGCCCGCGCCCTCTCCCGCCCGCGTGCTGGCGCGCAAGGTGGCGGGCGTGTTCGGCCGGGGCGGGACGGCGGTCGCGGCCGCCGCGGCGCCGGCGGCGGAAGAGGGCTGGGAGGAGTTCTGAGCGGGTCCTGCCCCGCCGCGGACGCGGCGGGGCGGGCGGCCGGGCGCAAAAAAGGTGTCGGACCGGCGGGCGTGGCGCCGGGACGCAAGACGAACGCAGGACGGACGTAGTGGGGCAATGAAGCAGCGTGGTGTCATCTTGCATCCCGGCGAGGCCTGTCGCCGGCCGGTCTCGGACGAGCGCGTCGCAAGGCAGCTGGCCGAGGCGCGCGAGGGCCGCGAGGCAAAGGAGGGCGGCGGCCGCGGGCTGATGGGCCTGGAGGCGTGCGACGTGTGCAAGGGCGCGTGCGCGCTTCCCGCCGCCCCGGCCGGGGGGCTGAGCGGCCTCGACCGCCTGGGCTGGTCGCTGCGGCTGGCCTTCGAGGCACCGCTCGCCGGCTTCGGCCGCCGCGAGGACGTGCGCGCCTCCTTCATCCACCTGATGCTGGAAGCGCATGGCTGCCGCTCGGCGCAGGACGTGCGCCGCCAGGTGGCGGCGATGCAGTCCGAGCTCGACGCCTACAAGGCGGCGCTCGACCAGCACGCCATCGTCGCCATCACCGACCGCGCCGGACGGATAACCCACGTCAACAACCCGTTCTGTCGCATCAGCGGCTACCGCCGCGAGGAGCTGGTCGGCCAGCGCCACAACATCGTCAACTCGCGCCATCATCCGCGCGCCTTCTTCGCCGGCATGTGGCGCACCATCGCCCGCGGCGAGGTCTGGCGCGGCGAGATCTGCAACAAGGCGCGCGACGGCAGGCTCTACTGGGTGGACACCACCATCGTCCCCTACCGCGACGACAAGGGCAAGATCGGTGGCTACGTCTCGATCCGCTACGACGTCACCGACCGCAAGCAGGCCGAGGTGGCGCTGCGGGCGGAGAACGAGCGCCGCCAGCAGGCCGAAACCCTGCTGCGGGACGTGATCGACGCCGTGCCCGACGGCATCATCGCCTTCGACGGCGAGGACCGGCTGGTGCTGTTCAACGAGGCCTACCGGCGCTTCCATTCGGGCATCGCCGAGGAGGCCGAGATCGGCATGAGCTTCGAGGAGATGATGAAGCTGGCCGTCCGGCGCGGCCAGTTCGCCATCCCCGGCGGCTCGCCCGCCGACGAGGCGAAATGGATGAAGGCCAGGATGAAGGCGTTCCGCAAGCCGGGCCGCCCCTTCACGCAGCAGCTTGCCGACGGACGCTGGCTCCAGGTGCAGGAGCGCCGCTCGGCCTCCGGCAACATGGTGGGCGTGCGCACCGACATCACCGGGCTGAAGCGCGCCGAGCTGACCATCAAGGACCAGGCCGAGCGCGATCCGCTGACCGGGCTCTACAACCGTTCGGTGCTCGCCGACCAGCTCGCGCGCGCGGTGCGGCGCGCGCGCCAGGGCGGCCATGCCGGCGCGCTGGTGGTCGCCGACCTCGACGACTTCAAGGCCGTCAACGACTCCTTCGGCCACGACGCCGGCGACCGGCTGCTGAAGGAGGTGGCGAGACGGCTGCGCGCGAGCCTGCGCGCCAACGACGTGGCGGTGCGGCTGGGCGGCGACGAGTTCGCCTTCATCCTGCCGCGCGTCGCCGGCGAGGCCGGGCTCGACCGGATGCTGGAGCGCGTGGTCGCGGCGATCGGCCAGCCGGTGGCGCTCGGCGGGCGGCAGGTCTCGCCGGGTTGCAGCCTCGGCGTCGCGATCTTCCCGCGCGACGGCACCGCGCCGGGCACGCTGATGAAGAATGCCGACATCGCGCTCTACGAGGCCAAGGGCGACAGCCGCGGCGGCCACCGCGTCTTCCGCAAGGGCATGCGCGCGGCCATCGAGAAGAGGCAGAAGCTCGCCGCCGCGCTGCGCGCCGACTTGGCGGCGAAGCGGCTCGGCATCGCGCTGCAACCGCAGATCCGCCTCGCCGACGGCGCGCATGCCGGCTTCGAGGTGCTGGCGCGCTGGAGCGCCGGCGGGGAGCGGGTGCCGCCGCCGGAGTTCATCCGGCTCGCGGAGGAGACCGGCATGATCGTGACCCTGGGCGAGCAGGTGCTGGAGGCCGCGCTCGCCGCGACGGGGCAGATGCGCGCCATCGGGCTGGAGACGGGCGGCATCGCCGTCAACGTCGCGGCCGCGCAGCTCAAGCTCGGCAGCTTCGCCGCCCGGGTCGAGGCGCTGCTGAAGCGCCACGGCGTCGCGCCGTCGCTTCTGGAGATCGAGATCACGGAGAACGTGCTGCTCGACCGCGACCCCGGCCGCATCCTCGATTCGCTCGAGGCGGTGAAGGCGATGGGCATCAAGGTCGCGCTCGACGATTTCGGCACCGGCTTCGCCTCGCTCACCCACCTCAAGCGCTTCCCGGTCGACCGGCTGAAGATCGACCGCTCCTTCGTCCACAACATCGAGACCGACGCCGGCGACGCGGCGATCTCGCGCACCATCATCAGCCTGGCGCACAGCCTGGGGCTGGAGGTGGTGGCCGAAGGCGTCGAGACCGAGGCGCAGCTTTCCTTCCTGCGCGGCCATGGCTGCGACTACGCGCAGGGCTTCCTGTTCGGCAGGCCCTCGCCGGTCGGCGAGCTGGCCGACTATCTGGCGCGCGCGCGGGCCGGCGCGCCGATCCCGCTTGCCGCGGCGGAATGAGCCTCAGGCCGGCTGGAAATCGAGCGCCACGCCGTTGATGCAGTAGCGCAGGCCGGTGGGCGGCGGCCCGTCGGGGAAGACGTGGCCGAGATGGCTGCCGCACCGGGCGCAATGCACCTCGGTGCGCTCCATGCCCCAGCTGCGGTCCCGGGACGTCTCCACCGCGCCGGGCAGGGGATCGTTGAAGCTCGGCCAGCCGGTGCCGCTCTCGAACTTCAGCGTCGAGCGGAACAGCTCCTGCCCGCAGCCGGCGCAGGAGAAGGTGCCGGCGCGCTTCTCGTGGAGCAGGGCGCAGCTTCCCGGCCGCTCGGTGCCGTGCTCGCGCATGACGTGGTACTGCTCCGGCGTCAGCAGCGCGCGCCATTCCGCCTCGGTGCGGGTGACCGGAAAAGCCCTGGTGTCCATGAAAGCCTCCGTGAAGCCGTGACAGGCGCAATGTAGGGCCGGGGCGGCCGCGCCTCAATGCTTGCGCGACAGCTCGCGCGTCGCCGCCTCCAGCCCCGCCAGCGTCAGCGGGTACATGCGGTCGCAGAACAGGTCGCGGATCATCTGGATCGAATGGGTGTAGCCCCAATGCTGCTCGCGCACCGGGTTGAGCCACACCGCGTTCGGCCACTGGGAAAGGACGCGGGTGAGCCAGACATGGCCCGGCTCCTCGTTCCAGTGCTCGACCGAACCGCCGGCATAGGCGATCTCGTAGGGGCTCATCGAGGCGTCGCCGACGAAGATCACCTTGTAGTCGGGGCCGTATTTGTGGAGCACGTCGAAGGTCGGCATGACCTCGGCGTGGCGGCGGCGGTTGTCCTTCCACACGCCCTCGTAGAGGCAGTTGTGGAAATAGAAGTATTCCATGTGCCGGAACTCGGCGCGCGCGGCCGAGAACAGCTCCTCGACGATGCGGATGTGGTCGTCCATCGAGCCGCCGACGTCGAAGAACATCAGCAGCTTGACGGCGTTGCGCCGCTCCGGCCGGGTCTTCACGTCGAGATAGCCGTGCTCGGCCGTGGCGTGGATGGTGCCGGGAAGGTCCAGCTCCTCGTCGGCGCCCTCGCGCACCCAGCGGCGAAGTCTCTTGAGGGCAACCTTGATGTTGCGGGTGCCGAGCTCGACCGAATCGTCGAAGTTCCTGAACTCGCGCTTGTCCCAGACCTTGACCGCGCGGCGGTGGCGGCTCTCGGCCTGCCCGATGCGCACGCCTTCCGGGTTGTAGCCATAGGCGCCGAAGGGCGACGTGCCGGCGGTGCCGATCCATTTCGAGCCGCCCTGATGGCGGCCCTTCTGCTCCTCCAGCCGCTTCTTCAGCGTCTCCATCAGCTTGTCGAAGCCGCCAAGCGCTGCGACCAGCTTCTTCTCCTCCTCGCTGAGGTGCTTTTCGGCGAGCCGCCGCAGCCATTCCTCGGGCAGGTTGGCGACATCGACCGCGCCCTCGCCGGACACGGCCTCCAGCCCCTTGAAGACGCGGGAAAAGACCTGGTCGAAGCGGTCGATGTGGCGCTCGTCCTTCACGAGCGCGGCGCGGGCGAGGAAGTAGAAGCCCTCGACGTCGTATTCGACCAGCCCCGCCTCCATGCCTTCCAGCAGCGACAGGTATTCCCGAAGCGAGACGGGGACCTTCGCGGCTTTCAGCTCGAGGAAGAAGGGCAGGAACATGACGCCTCAGTTGCGCTGGTACTTGATGAAGGGCGTGAGTTTCGCGATGCGGTCGTAGAGCTTGCGCGCCGTCTCGTTGAAGTGCTGCGTCAGCCAGTAGACGTTGGCGGCCCCGGCCTCGTCCGCCTTCCGGTAGACCGCCTCGATCAGCGCCCGCCCGACGCCGGTGCCGCGCGCCTCAGGGTCGGCGTAGAGGTCCTGAAGGTAGCAGTTGTCGCCCACGGCCCAGCAGGTCCGGTGGAAGATGTAGTGGACGAGGCCGACGGCCTTTCCGTCCACCTCGGCAATGAGGCCGTTGGGCTCGTACTTCCCCTCGTCCAGCAGCCGCTGCCATGTCGAGGCGTAGACCTCCTCGGAGACGCTCGTCTCGTAGAAGGCGAGGTAGGCGGTCCACAGCCGGCGCCATTCGGCGTGGTCGGCGCGGACGAGCGGGCGGATGGTGATCGTCGTCATTCGGTTTTCTCCCTGATACCCGGCGCTCCGCCGGGGCGGCGGGCGTTCGTCAGCCGTGAAGCCGGATCGCCGGCCTTTCGTCGGCTGCGCGGACGGCTCCTCACCCTTGCCGGCGCGCCATGAAGGCCAGCCGCTCGAACAGGTGGACGTCCTGCTCGTTCTTCAGCAACGCGCCGTGCAGCTTCGGCAGGGCGTTCCTGGCGTCGGTGCGCAGGTCCTCGGGCGCGACGTCGTCGGCGACCAGCAGGCGGATCCAGTCGAGCGCCTCCGAGGTCGAGGGCTTCTTCTTCAGGCCCGGCACCTCGCGGATCTCGTAGAAGCGGGTCAGCGCCGCGCGCACCAGGTTCTGCTTGATGCCCGGATAGTGGACGTCGACGATCCTTTGCAGCGTGTCGACGTCGGGGAAGCGGATGTAGTGGAAGAAGCAGCGGCGCAGGAAGGCGTCGGGCAGCTCCTTCTCGTTGTTGGAGGTGATGACGACGATGGGCCGCTGCCTCGCGCGCACGGTCTCGCCGGTCTCGTAGACGTGGAACTCCATGCGGTCGAGCTCCTGCAACAGGTCGTTGGGGAACTCGATGTCGGCCTTGTCGATCTCGTCGATCAGCAGCACCACCTTGCGCTCGGCGGAGAACGCCTCCCACAGCTTGCCGCGGCGGATGTAGTTGTGGATGTCGTTGAAGCGCTCGTCGCCGAGCTGGCTGTCGCGCAGGCGCGAGACCGCGTCGTACTCGTAGAGGCCCTGCTGCGCCTTCGTGGTCGACTTGACGTGCCACTCGATCAGCTCGAGGCCAAGCGCCGCGGCGATCTGGCGGGCAAGCTCGGTCTTGCCGGTGCCGGGCTCGCCCTTGACCAGCAGCGGCCGCTCCAGCGCGATCGCCGCGTTGACGGCAACCATGAGATCCTTGTCGGCGACATAGGCCGCCGTTCCTTCAAAGCGCATGCCTTTACTCTTCTCCCGGGAGGCGATTGTTCAATGCGAAACCGATGTGAAACTAGGCAGGCGGGCGAGGCGGCGCAAGCCCGCAATTGGCCGGCCCTTTCCTGATGGCGGCCGGCGGGGCCGCGAATGGCACTGGCGGCGGGCGCCCGGCCGGCCTATATTGGCGGTGGCGATCTGCGCTTCCCGACAGGAGTAACTTATCCCCGGGGCCTTATTGATCCCTAGGGAGCTGTCCCTGGCCGGGCCCGTGGGCCCGGACATATGGCGCCCACCTACCTTGTAGGCACCCGGGATCAACCTCTCCATCGGCTGTCGCGGATCGCTCCCTTCCCGCTGGTCCGTTCCCCGTTTCCCGCCTTCCGATCTCCGTCATGGACGCCGCCGCCAAAGAGCTCAAGAAGACCCTGCGCGGCGCGGCGCTCGCCCGGCGCGACGCGCTCGACCCCGCTTGGCGGGCCGACGCCTCGCTGGCGATGGCCGCCGCCGCGGACACGCTCGCCATCGCGCCCGGCACGGTCGTCTCCGGCTTCCTGCCGATCCGCTCCGAGGCGGACCTCAAGCCGCTGATGGCGGCGCTGGCGCAACGGGGCGCGCGGCTTTGCCTGCCCGTCATCCTCGACCGCGCCACCATCGTCTTCCGCGAATACCTGGCCCACCGGCCGCTGGTCGACACCGGCTTCGGCACCAGCGGCCCGGACGCGGACGCAGCCGTGCTCGATCCCGCCGTGATGCTCGTGCCGCTCGCGGCCTTCGACGCGCAGGGCAACCGCATCGGCTACGGCGCCGGCCATTACGACCGCGCCATCGCCCGGCTGCATGCGAAGGGGCTTGCGCCGCGGCTGGTCGGCGTCGCCTTCGACTGCCAGCGTGTCGATGCCGTTCCGGCCGAGGCGCACGACGTGCGGCTCGGCGAATGCCTGAGCGAAAGCGGCTTGCGCCGGTTTCCCCTCTGCCTGTAGGAGAAGGCCATGAGGCTTCTTTTTCTCGGCGACATGGTGGGACGGTCGGGCCGCACGGCGGTGTGGGAGCGCCTTCCCGGACTGATCTCGGATTTCCGGCTCGATTTCGTCATCGTCAACGGCGAGAACGCCGCCGGCGGCTTCGGCATCACCGAGGAGATCTTCCGCTTGACGCTCGACGCCGGCGCCGACGTGGTGACGACCGGCAACCACGTCTGGGACCAGCGCGAGGCGCTGGAGTTCGCCCCGCGCGAGGAGCGCTTCCTGCGGCCGGCCAACTTCCCCGTCGGCACGCCGGGCCGCGGCACCGGACTCTACGAGGCCAGGAACGGCGCGCGCGTCTTCGTCGCCAACATCATGGGCCGCGTGTTCATGCACCCGGAGCTGGACGACCCGTTCCAGGCCGGCGAGCGCGAGCTCGCCGCCTGCCCGCTCGGCGAGCAGGCGGACGTGGCGGTGATCGACTTCCACGCCGAGGCGACCTCGGAGAAGATGTGCTTCGCCCATTTCGTCGACGGCCGCGCCTCGCTGGTCGTCGGCACCCACACGCACCAGCCGACCGCCGACCACCAGATACTGAACGGCGGCACGGCCTACATCTCCGACGCCGGCATGTGCGGCGACTACGATTCCTCGCTCGGCATGGACAAGGAGGAGCCGCTCAACCGCTTCCTCTACAAGGTGCCGAAGGGCCGCTTCGAGGCGGCCGCCGGCCCGGCGACGATCTGCGGCGTCGGCGTCGACATTTCCGACCGCACCGGCCTTGCCGAGAAGATCGCGCCGCTCAGGCTCGGGCCGCGGCTTCAGGAGACGGTCCCCTCCTTCTGGTGAGGCCCGCGCGGCGGCGGCGGACGCCGCCGCAAGGTTCCTGACGGGAAACCGCGGGGGAAACCTTGACGGGAAACGAGGCCCGCCCCACTTCTTGCGGGCCTTTTTCCGTCAACCTTTTCCGAGGACACTGATGATCGAGTTCTTCGCGGCGCATCTCGACTGGCTCGCCGACCCGACCGCGTGGGTGGCGCTTGTCACGCTCATCGTGCTCGAGGTGGTGCTGGGCATCGACAACCTGATCTTCATCTCGATCCTGACCAACAAGCTGCCCGAGCAGCACCGCGTCGCCGCGCGGCGGCTCGGCATCGGCGCCGCGCTCGTCATGCGGCTGGTCCTGCTCGCCACCATCGCCTGGATCGTGCACCTGACCGACCCGCTGTTCGCGCTGTTCGGCCACGCCTTCTCCTGGCGCGACCTGATCCTGATCGCCGGCGGCCTGTTCCTCGTCTGGAAGGCAACCAAGGAGATCCACCACTCGGTCGATCCCCATGCCGGCAAGGAGACCATCGTGGGCGAGACGATCCAGACCTCGCTTGCCGGCGCGATCTTCCAGATCCTGCTGCTCGACCTCGTCTTCTCCATCGACTCGATCATCACCGCGGTCGGCATGACCGACGAGATCGCCATCATGTACATCGCGGTGATCGTGGCGGTGACGGTGATGCTGATCGCCGTCAACCCGCTGTCGCGCTTCATCGAGAAGAACCCGACCATCGTCATGCTGGCGCTGGGCTTCCTCCTGATGATCGGCACGACGCTGATCGCCGACGGCATGGGCTTCCATGTGCCCAAGGGCTACATCTACGCCGCCATGGGCTTCTCGGCGCTGGTGGAGGGCCTCAACATGCTGGCGCGGCGCAAGCGCACGCTTGACAAGGTGAGCGCGAGCGGCGCGGGCACGACGGGCAGCAGCGCGGGCGCGGGCGGGGGCGGGGCGGCCGAGTAGGGCCGCTCAGATGTCCTTGCCCGGCCCAGGCGGAATCTCGCCGGGCAGCGGGATCAGCATCGACCGCTCCTTGAGCCAGGGATGGATCTCGACGGCCTGGCGCAGCGCCGCCTGGCCGGGCTCCATCCGGCCCTGGCGCATCAGGATCATCGCCTTGCCGGCCAGCGCGGCGAAATGCTTCGGCTCCAGCGCCAGCGTGCGCTCGATGTCCTCCAGCGAGCCGTCGAAATCCTCCCTCAGGAAGCGGATGAAGGCGCGCTGGTTCCAGCCCTCGGCATAGTCGGGGGCGTCGGCGACCACGCCGTCGAGGATGGAGAGCGCGCGGGAGAAGTCGTAGCGCTCGCGGGCCCGCATCGCCTCGGCCACGGCCTCGGCGACCGCCGGGGTCGGCGCCTGGCCCATCCACATCCACCAGACCGCGTCCTCGGCGCTGCGGCCCTCGCGCTCGGTGGCGGCGTTGCGCAGCCGCTCGAACAGGAGCCGCCGCTCCTTCTGCCGCGGCGTCTCGCCCGCCTCCTCGTTGGCGAAGCCGGCGGCCGCGAAGGGAAGGAACGCTGCCGCGGCGAGCACGAAGCGGCGGGTGCGCATGGTCATACCCCTTTCAGGACCAGGATCGTCGGCCGGCGCGGCAGGTCGCGCAGCGAGACGGTGAGCGAGCGCTCGCCGGAGAAGACCACGTCGAAGGTCTCGCCCATGCTGGCGGTGAACTCGCCGATGGGGGTCGAATGGCGGTGCATGGGCAGGATCAGCGACGAGAACAGCCGCCTGGCGATCTCGCTCATGGCGCCGACGGACAGCGTCATGCCGCCGTCGATCGGCACCATCAGCACGTCGAGCCGGCCTATTGCCGCATAGTGGGCGTCCTCCAGATGGTGGTGCAGGTGGCCGAGATGGCCGATGCACAGGCCCGCCACCTCGAAGATGAAGATCGAGTTGCCGTCCCGCTCCATGCCGCCGCCCCAGCTCCTGATGTCTGTCGGCACGTTGCGGATATAGACGTCGTCGACCATCAGGGCATGGCGGGCCGGGCCGCCGTCGGGGTTCCAGCCGCGCAGCACGTGCTCGATGCCGGGATCGGGGAAGTCGGTGTAGTGGGTGCGATGCGCCCTGTTCATGGTGACGACGCGCGGCGGCGGCTCGCCGCCGTAGTGGCCGGAGAAGTCGGTGGCGATGCGCACGCCGCCCGGCGTCTCGATGACGTAGGTTGAATGGCCGGCATAGGTGATGGTCACCGGCCCTTCGGCGGCCGCCTGCGCGGGGATGGAAGCGGGCGCGAAGCCGGCGAGGATGGCGCCGGGCACCGCCTCGGCGACGGCGAGGCAGCGGCTCGCCGCCGGGGCCTGCTGCTCCTGGGCCACGGCTTCGGGGGCTGCGGCCGGATGCAGGAGAAGGCCGAGCGCGAATGCGGCGGCGACGACTGCGGGGCGCATGCTAGCCTCCGGGGCGGTCTGCGGGCGGATTCGCCGTGGCCCGAGACTACAGGCTCGCGCCGGTCCCGCCCAAGCCTTTGCGCGGCGGCCGGCTTCACGTTTTCGCGAGAGCGGCGCGCCGCGCGCGGCCTTCTGGACGTTTCGCGGCCTTTTCTCTATAAGGCGCGCCATTCAACGACATCGCGAAAAGCGCTCCAAGAGGTCCCATGGCTGGCCATTCCCAATTCAAGAACATCATGCACCGCAAGGGGCGGCAGGACGCCGTCCGCTCCAAGATGTTTTCCAAGCTCGCGCGCGAAATCACCGTCGCGGCCAAGACCGGACTGCCCGACCCCGACATGAACCCGCGCCTGCGGCTCGCCATCCAGAACGCCAAGGCGCAGTCCATGCCCAAGGACAACATCCAGCGCGCCATCAACAAGGCGGCCGGCAACGACGGCGAGAACTACGAGGAAGTGCGCTACGAGGGCTACGGCCCGGGCGGCGTCGCCGTCATCGTCGAGGCGCTGACCGACAACCGCAACCGCACCGCCTCCAACGTGCGCGCCGCCTTCACCAAGGCCGGCGGCTCGCTGGGCGAGACCGGCTCTGTCTCCTTCCTGTGGGATCGCGTCGGCGAGGTCGTCTACAAGGCCGAGGCCGGCGACGCCGACGCGGTGATGGAGGCGGCCATCGAGGCCGGCGCCGACGACGTGCAGTCCGACGAGGACGGGCATGTCATCCTGTGCGCGTTCGAGGCGATCGGCGAGGTGACGGCGGCGCTGGAGAAGGCGCTGGGCGAGGCCGAATCCGTCAAGACGATCTGGAAGCCGCAGACCGCCACCCCGGTCGACGAGGACCGCGCCCGCTCGATCCTCAAGCTGATCGCCACGCTCGAGGACGACGACGACGTGCAGAACGTCTACGCCAATTTCGAGGTCGACGACGAGACGATGGCCAAACTGAGCGCCGCCTGAGCGGCGTTCCGGGGGCAGGGTCGAGCGCGGCCTGAGGCGCGCGCCGCCCTGTCGCGGGCCAATAAAAAACCCGCCTTCGAGGCGGGTTTTTTGCCGGATCGATCCGGGATGGATCAGATGCCGAGGCCTTCGTAGCGCTTCTTGAACTTCGACAGGCGGCCGCCGCGGTCGACCAGGGTCTGCTGGCCGCCGGTCCACGCCGGATGCGTGGTCGGGTCGATGTCGAGGTTCATCGTGTCGCCCTCCTTGCCCCAGGTGGAGCGGGTCAGGTATTCGGTGCCATCGGTCATGACGACCTTGATGGTGTGGTAATCGGGATGGATATCGGCTTTCATCACTGTCGTCCTGGCTGCCGGGCTGAAATCGCGCGTCGGATCGGATGCGGCGATGCGCCCACTGTCAAAACCTGAAGCCGCGGCTATGGAATGGCCGCAGCTTCGGAAACGGTCGGTGGCCTCATACAGGAGCCGGCGCGAAACCACAAGGCCCCGGTGCAGATGACAAGGGGGGCGCGGCGATTTCGCCGCCAGGCGGAGACGAAAGGGCGGACATGGCCATTAGCGCAGCCGAAACCGGACAGGAAAGGCAGGCGCGCCTGCGCACGCTGGGGCCGCTCGGGCGGCTCGTTCCCTTCGTCACGCGCTATCGCGGCCTCGTGGTCGGCGCCTGCGTCGCGCTCACGGCGGCGGCCGTCACCACGCTGACGCTGCCCCTGGCGGTGCGCCGCATGATCGACCACGGCTTCTCCGATTCCGATTCGGCGCTGATCTCCAGCTATTTCATGATGCTGATCGCGCTCGCCGGCATGCTGGCGGCGGCCTCGGCGGCGCGCTACTATTTCGTCATCACGCTGGGCGAGCGCGTGGTCTCGGACCTGCGGCTCGCCGTCTTCTCCCACGTCTCGCGCCTGTCGCCCGGCTTCTTCGACGCCGTGCAGTCGGGCGAGATCGTGTCGCGGCTGACCGCCGACACCACGCAGATCAAGTCGGCGGTGGGCGCCACCGCCTCGACGGCGCTGCGCAACGTCATCCTCACCGTCGGCGCGCTCGCCATGATGGTGGTGACGAGCCCGAAGCTGTCGGGCCTGGTCATCGCGGCGATCCCCGTCGTGGTTCTGCCGCTGGTCGCCTTCGGCCGCTCGGTCAGGCGGCGCTCGCGCTTCGCGCAGGACACGCTGGCCGATGCCACCGCCTACGCCTCCGAGCAGATCGGCGCGGTGCGCACGCTCCAGGCCTACACCAACGAGGCGCTGGTGGAGAACCGCTTCGCCGGCGCGGTCGAGATCGCCTTCGAGGCCGCGCGGGCTTCCGTGCGCGCCCGTGCCGTGCTCACCTTCTTCGCCATCTTCACCGTCTTCGCCTCGGTGGTGGCGGTGCTGTGGATCGGCGCCGCCGACGTCCTGTCGGGCGCGATGTCGCCGGGCACGCTCGGCCAGTTCCTGCTCTACGCCGTGTTCGCCGCCGGCGCGCTCGGGGCGCTGTCGGAGGTGTGGGGCGAGCTTTCGCAGGCCGCCGGGGCGGCCGAGCGGCTGACCGAGCTTCTGGCCGAGGAGCCGCAGGTGCGTGCGCCCGCCGCCCCGGTCGCGCTGCCGGAGCCGGCGCGCGGCGCGGTCGAGTTCCGCGACGTCTCCTTCTCCTATCCGATGCGGCCCGACCGGGCCGCGCTGGAGGGGCTTTCCTTCTGCGTGAAGCCCGGCGAGACGGTGGCCATCGTCGGTCCGTCGGGCTCGGGCAAGAGCACGGTGTTCTCGCTGATCCTGCGCTTCTATGACCCGCAGGCCGGGACGGTGCTGGTCGACGGGGTCGACATCGGCTGGGCCGACCCGCGGGCGGTGCGCGCCCGCATGGCCATCGTGCCGCAGGACGTGACGATCTTCGCGGCGAGTGCTTCCGACAACATCGCCTTCGGCCGGCCGGGCGCCGGCGCGGCCGAGATCGAGGCGGCGGCGCGCGAGGCCCACGCCCACGAGTTCATCGCCCGGCTCGACAGGGGCTACGACACGCCGCTGGGCGAGCGCGGCGTCACCCTTTCCGGCGGCCAGCGCCAGCGGCTGGTGATCGCGCGGGCCATCCTGCGCGACGCGCCGATCCTGCTGCTCGACGAGGCGACCTCGGCGCTCGACGCCGAGAGCGAGACGCTGGTGCAGACGGCGCTGGAGCGGCTGATGGAGGGGCGCACCACGCTCGTCATCGCCCATCGCCTCGCGACCGTGCTCAAGGCGGACCGCATCCTCGTCATGGAGGACGGGCGCATCGTCGAGGAAGGCACGCATGAAAGCCTGGTCGCGGCGAACGGCGTCTATGCGCGGCTCGCCCGCCTCCAGTTCGACCACGGCGCCGGCGCGTTCGGCAGGGCCGCGGAGTAGTCAGCCGAGGAGATCGCGCGCCGCGCGCATGAAGATGCGCGCGCCGATGGCGATCAGGTCGTCGGGAAAGTCGTAGTCGGGGTTGTGCAGGTTCGGCCGGTCGGTGCCGGCGCCCAGGAACAGCATCGCCGATCTGGAGCCGTGGCCGAAGGTGCCGAAATCCTCCGAGGCGCGCATCGGCAGCCCCTCGCCGTCGTGGGGAATCCCTTCCGCGTCGAGCGCGGCGGCGAGGTGCGCGGTCGCCTGGCTGTCGTTGAGGCTGGCGACGAAGATCTCGTGATAGTCGACGGCGTGCGACAGGCCCGCGGCCGCAGCCGCCTCGCGCACCAGCGTCTCGGCGGCGGCGGTGAGGCCGGCCATGCGGCCGTCGAGCCGCGTGCGCAGCGTCGCCCTGATCTCGGCCCGGCCGGGGGCGACGCCGAACACCGGCTCGCCCATCCTGACGTGGGTGACGGTGGCCATGGCGAAATCGTCCTGCGCGAAGGAGCCGCCGCCGAGCGCGGCGAGCTGCGGCATCAGCCGGCTGACCGCCGCCATCGGCGACACGCCGCTTTCGGGCATCGAGGAATGCGCCTCCCTGCCTTCGAGCACGATGCGCATGCCGCGCGAGGCGCAGTTGACGACGCCGTCCTTCAGCCGGACATGGCCGAGCGGCGTGCCGGGCAGATTGTGCAGCGAGAAGGCGAAGTCGGGGCGGATTTCGCCGTAGCGCGGATCGGCGACCACGCCGGCCGCGCCGTCGCCGGTCTCCTCGGCCGGCTGGAACATCAGCACCACGCGGCCCGTGGCCGGCCGCTTCCGGCCGAACTGGCGGCCGAGCGCGGCCAGGATCGCCATGTGGCCGTCATGGCCGCACATGTGGCCCTTGCCGGGAACCGTCGAGCGGTGCGGGATGTCGGAGACCTCGGCGATGGGCAGCGCGTCGAGCTCGGCGCGGAACAGCAGCGTCGGTCCCGGCCCGCCGCCGTCGTAGACGAAGGCGACGCCGTGGCCGCCGAGCCCGCCCAGCACCCGGTCGGGCCCGGTGTCGGCGAGGAAGGCGGCGACGCGGCCCGCCGTCTCCTCCTCCTCGTTCGATATCTCGGGGAAGCGGTGCAGCTCGCGGCGGAAGGCGACGAGATCGGCGATGTCCCGGTTGGTGAGGCTCATGCGGCGGCCGCTCCGGGCTTCAGGCGAAGACGATGGTCTTGTTGCCGCTCAGCATCACCCGGTTCTCCAGGTGCAGCTTGACGGCGCGCGCCAGCACGCGCGATTCGATGTCGCGGCCGACGGCCACGAAGTCGTCGGCGCTCATGGCGTGGGTGACGCGCTCGGTCTCCTGCTCGATGATCGGGCCCTCGTCGAGGTCGGGCGTGACGTAGTGGGCGGTGGCGCCGATCAGCTTGACGCCGCGGTCGTGGGCCTGGTGGTAGGGCTTCGCACCCTTGAAGCTCGGCAGGAACGAATGGTGGATGTTGATGATCCTGCCGTAGAGCCGGCTGGAGAAGGCATCCGACAGCACCTGCATGTAGCGGGCGAGCACGATGAGCTGCGCCCCGGTCTCCTCGACCAGCGCCGTCAGCTTCGCCTCCTGCCCGGCCTTGGTGTCGGGCGTGACCTTCCAGCAGTGATAGGGGATGCCGGCGCCTTCCGCCTCGGCGCGGCTGTCCTCGTGGTTGGAGACGATGGCCGCCACCTCGGCGTCGAGCCAGCCGACGCGGATCTGGTAGAGCAGGTGCAGCATGGCGTGGTCGAACTTCGACACCATGATGACGATCCGCGGCTTGACGGCGGTGACGGCAGTGCGGATCTCCATGCCGAAGCGCTCGGCCGCCGGCGCGATCGCCCGCCGGATGGCGGCCTCGTCGGCGCCGCGCGAGTCGAGCGAGATGCGCATGAAGAAGCGGTTGCTCTGCTGGTCCCAGAACTGGTTGCTCTCGACGATGTTGCCGCCCAGCGCGGCGAGCGCGGTGCTGACGGCGGCGACGATGCCCGGGCGGTCGTCGCAGGACAGGTTGAGGATGTGGGACGGACGGATCATCTTTCGGGGCCCCGCTTGGAACTGACGCCGGAGCGGCGGACGCCCGGATGAATCCGCGCCGCCGCCCCATCTGCTCATAGCCGTCCTGCGGCACCGGGATCAATCGCCGCGGCGCGCGCCATCCGCCCTTGCGCGAAAAAAGCGGGCGTGCGACGACGCGGCCACGCCGTCGCGCCGCCGTCGCCCGGGGCGTTTTTGCCCTGGACAGGGAACCGGCCGCCGGTGCACCTGTTATCCGGCAAAGAGCATTCCTGGACCACCCTCCCGACGAGCATGATGCACGGTTTCATCGCAGGCTACGAGCCCTACCTCGCCCTCGCCATCGTGCTGGCGACCTTCACCGCCTTCCTGTTTGAGCGCTATCCGCCCGAGGTGACGGCCGCGGCCGGGGCGGCCGCCTTCGTCGTGCTCGGCCTGCTTTCGCCGGCCGACGTGCTGCCGGTGTTCTCCAATCCCGCGCCGCTGACCGTCGCGGCGATGTTCGTGCTGACGGGCGCGCTGGTGCGCACCGGCGTGCTGGAGCGGGTGGCCGGCGCCATCCTCGACCATTCCGGCGACCGGCCGGCGACGGCCGTCGTCGGCCTCATGCTGGCCATCGTAGCGGTGTGCGGCTTCATCAACAACACGCCGCTGGTGCTGATCATGATCCCGATCACGCTGCGCATCGCCCGCAAGTTCGATATCGCCGCCACGCGGCTTCTGATCCCCGTCTCCTACGTCACCATCCTCGGCGGCACCTGCACGCTGATCGGCACCTCGACCAACCTTCTGGTCGACGGGGTGGCGCGCGAGCGCGGCATGGAGGCGTTCTCGATCTTCGAGATCACCCCGGTGGGCATCGTCACGGCGCTGTCGGGCCTGACGCTGCTCGGCCTGTTCGGCCGCCACCTGCTGCCCGACCGGCGCGACGACGCTGCCGGGCTGGACTCCGGCGAGGTCGAGTTCCTGTCGGAGATCGCGGTGGTGGAGGAGGGCGGCTTCACGAAGCAGCCGCTGGGCGAGGTCGGCGCCTTCAAGCTGCCGGGCCTGCGCCTGATCGGCGTGCGGCGCGGCGGCGACATCGTGCGAAACGAGCTGGACGACGTGGTGCTGAAGAAGGGCGACCGGCTGGTGGTCGCGGCCACGGCCTCGCTGCTGCTGACGCTGAGCGAGGACAAGACCCTGCGCATCGGCCTCGGCCGGCGGGGCGCCGATCCGTCGGGCCTGGTGGTGGCGGAGGCGGTGCTCGCGCCGCAGCAGACCGCCATCGGCCGGCGCATCGCCGACCTGTCGCTCGGCAGCCGCTTCGGCGTGCGCGTGCTCGGCGTCCACCGCCACCGCCACATCGCCGGCAAGGACCTCGACACCGTGCTGCTGCGCCCGGCCGACCGGCTGCTGCTCGAAGGCACGCCCGCCGGCCTCGACGCGATGAGCCAGCAGGGCGTGCTGGTCTCGGTTGACCGCACGGCCGGCCGCGCCTTCCGCCGCACCAAGGCGCCCATCGCCGTGCTGGCGCTGGTGGGCGTGGTGGCGCTGGCCGCGCTCGGCGTGATGGACATATCGGTGCTGGCCATGCTGGCCGTGGCGGCCATCCTCGTCCTGCGCTGCATCGACAGCGACGAGGCATGGGGCTCCATCGACGGCGGCATCCTGGTGCTGATCTTCGCCATGCTGGTCATCGGCGTCGGGCTGGAGCGCAGCGGCGCGGTCGACCTGATCGTCTCGGGCGTCGCGCCGACGCTTTCCGGCCTGTCGCCGCTCGCCACGCTGGTGATGGTCTACCTCCTGACCTCGGTGATGACCGAGATCGTGACCAACAATGCCGTCGCCGTGGTGATGACGCCCATCGTCATCGGCCTCGCCGCGCAGCTCGGCATCGACGCGCGGCCGCTGGTGGTGGCGGTGATGTTCGGGGCGAGCGCGAGCTTCGCCACCCCGATCGGCTACCAGACCAACACGCTGGTCTACGGCGCCGGCAACTACCGCTTCGCCGACTTCCTCAAGGTCGGCATCCCGATGAACGTCGTCGTCGGCCTGGCGACGTGCCTGGCGATCTACGTCTATTACGGGATGGCGCCCGTCGCCCCCTAAAGGTCGCTCCCTAAAGGTTCGCCGCCGCGTGGCGGCCGGCGTTGCGGCCGGAAAACAGGCAGCCGCCGAGGAAGGTGCCCTCGAGCGCGTTGTAGCCGTGATAGCCGCCGCCGCCGAAGCCGGCCACCTCGCCCGCCGCATAGAGGCCGGGGATCGGCTCGCCCGACGGATCGAGCACGCGGCCGTCGAGGTCGGTGTGCAGGCCGCCGAGCGTCTTGCGGGTGAGGATGTGCAGCTTCACCGCGATCAGCGGCCCACGCGCCGGGTCGAGGATCCGGTGCGGCCTGGCCGTGCGGATCAGCCGGTCGCCGCGATAGGCGCGCGCGCCGTTGAGCGCGATCACCTGCGCATCCTTGGAGAAGGGGTTGTCGATCTCGCGGTCGCGCGCCTCGATCTGCATCCTCAAGCGGTCGTGGTCGATCAGCGCATCGCCGGTCATCTCGTTCATCGCCGCGACCAGCTCCGGCAGCGTGTCGCGGACGATGAAGTCCTTGCCGTGTCGCTTGAACGCCTCGACCGCCGGCGGCGCGCCCTTGCCGCGCCGGCTCCTCAGCACATTGAGCCACTTCTTCGAGGCGAGGTCGGCGTTCTGCTCCGAGCCCGAAAGGGCGAACTCCTTCCTGATGATGCTCTGGGTCAGCACGAACCAGGAATAGTCGTAGCCGGTCGACAGGATGTGCTTCAGCGTCGCCAGCGTGTCGAAGCCGGGCAGGCAGGGCGCGGGCAGGCGGTTGCCCCGGGCGTCGAACCACAGCGAGGACGGGCCTGGCAGGATGCGGATGCCGTGGTCGGGCCAGATCGGATCCCAGTTGCGCACGCCTTCGGTGTAGTGCCACATGCGGTCGGTGTTGACGGTGGCGGCGCCGGCCTCTTTCGCGATCGCCACCATGCGGCCGTCGACATGGTGCGGCACGCCGGCGACCATGGTCTTCGGCGCGGGGCCGAGGCGGTCGACGGGCCAGCTCTTCCGCACCAGATCGAGGTCGCCGCCGATGCCGCCGGAGGCGACGACGACGCAGGGCGCCGACAGCTCGAACGACCCCGCCACCTCGCGGCCGGAGCGTTCGCCGCGCCCGACCGTGGACGGCTCCAGCACCTCGCCGGCGACGCCCGAGACCGCGCCGCCGGTCCTGACGAGGCGGCTGGCGCGATGGCGGAACTTCAGCGCGACGCGGCCGGCCTTCGCGTGCTCGCGGATGCGGGCGACGAAGGGCTCCAGCACGCCCGGCCCGACGCCCCAGGTGATGTGGAAGCGCGGCACCGAATTGCCGTGGCCGTGGGCGAGGGAGCCGCCGCGCTCGGCCCAGCCGACGACCGGGAACCAGCGCATGCCCATGGCGTGCAGCCACGGTCGCATCCCGCCGGCGGCGAAATCGACATAGGCCTCGGCCACCCGGCGCGGCCAGTAGTCCTCCTCGCGGTCGAACTGCGCCGAGCCCAGCCAGTCCTGCAGGGCGAGCTCGCGGCTGTCCTTGATGCCCATGCGCCGCTGCTCGGGGCTGTCGACGAGGAACAGGCCGCCCAGCGACCAGAACGCCTGGCCGCCGAGCGAATTCTCGCCCTCCTGGTCGAGAACGACGACGCGCCTGCCGGCGTCCGCCAGCTCGCAGGCCGCGACCAGCCCCGCCAGCCCGCCGCCGATGACGATGGCATCCGCGCTTTCGGCCATCTCCCCCTCCCTGCCGTTCGTTTGGGCTACTGTCGGACGGATTTCCCGGCGCGGCAAGTGGCGGCGTCAGCCGCCGTAGCGCCGCTCCAGATGCCGCTTCATATGCGCGGCGTCGAGGGCCTCGCCGGTGGCGTGGCGGATCAGCTCCGGCGTCGACAGCCGCGAGCCGAGCGACCAGATGCGCTCGCGCCGCCACTCGTTCAGCCGCTCGAAGCGGCCGGCGGCGAGGTCGCCGTCGATGTCGGGATGGTCGCGCTCGATCGCGGCCCACAGCTGCGCGGCGATCATGGCGCCGAGCGTGTAGGACGGGAAATAGCCGAAGGCGGCCGACGGCCAGTGGACATCCTGCATCGGCCCGTCGGCCGGGTTGTCGAGGGTGGAGAGGCCGAGCAGGGCGCGCATCTTTTCGTCCCATGCCTCCGGCAGGTCGGCGACGTCGAGCGCGCCCTCGACCAGCGCCCGCTCCAGCTCGAAGCGCAGCACGATGTGCAGCGGATAGGTGACCTCGTCGGCATCGACGCGGATCAGCCCGCGCTCGACGCGATGGATGCGGGGCAGGATGTCGTCGAGCGTCAGGCCGACGCCGAGATGGCGCTCGACCGCCGGCAGCGCCCAGCGCCAGAAGGCGGGGTTGCGGCCGATCTGCTTCTCCACGAACAGGCTCTGGCTCTCGTGGATCGCCATGCCGCGCGCCTGCCCCAGCGGCCAGTGGGCCCATTGTCGCGGCAGGTTCTGCTCGTAGAGCGCATGGCCGGTCTCGTGGAGGGTGCCCATCAGCGCCGAGAGGAACTCGTCGCTGCGGTAGCGGGTGGTGATGCGCACGTCGCTCGGCACGCCGCCGCAGAAGGGATGGTGCGACACCGACAGGCTGCCGCGCGAAAGGTCGAAGCCGAGCGCGGCCATCATCGACAGGCCAAGCTCGCGCTGCTTCTCGACAGGATATGAGCCGGCTAACGGCATCTTCGGGCGCCCGGCCAGCCGCCGCTCCTGCGCGTCGAGCGCCCGCGGCACGAAGCCGGCGAGGAAGGTCTTCAGGTCGTCGAGCAGCGGCGCGACCTCGGCCATGCGCGCGCCGGGGTCGTACTGCTCCATCAGCGCGTCGTAGGGCGAAAGGCCGAGCGCTTCGGCGCGAAGCGCCGCCTCCTCGCGCACCAGGGCGACGACGCCCTCCAGCGCCGGGGCGAAGCCGGCCCAGTCGTTCCTGGCCCTGAGGGCGCGCCACAGCTGCTCGCAGCGCAGGCGGGCATGGGTCTGGCGCTCGACGAACCCGGCGGGCAGGCAGGTCAGGTTGCGGTGGACGCGGCGAAACTCGCGCAGCGCCAGCGCCTGCTCCTCGCCCAGCGCCTCCTCCTGCGCTTCCCCGATCCAGTCGGCCACCTGCGGCGCGGTCGCCATGCGGTGGCGCATGCCCGACAGCACGGCGAGGGCGTCGGCGCGGTCCTCGCCGCCGCCCGGCGCCATGTGGGTGGCCTCGTCGGCGGCGAGGATCGAGACGGCGTGGTCGAGCGCGTGGAGCCGGCGGGCAAGCTCGTCGAGGCGGGCGAAGGCGCTGGAAGCCATGGAATGGAGCCGGCTATCTTTCGGTGAGCTTCAGCTCGATGCGGCGGTTGCGGTTGCGCGCCTCGGCGGTGTCGGCCGGGTCGAGCGGCTGGAACTCGCCGAAGCCGGCGGCGACGAGCCGCTCGGGCGCCACGCCGTTCTCGATCAGGAATTTGACCACCGAGGTGGCGCGGGCCGAGGACAGTTCCCAGTTGTCGCGGTAGCGCCCGGTGCCGGAAAGCGGAATGGTGTCGGTGTGGCCGTCGACGCGCAGCACCCAGTTGATCTCGGGCGGGATCTCGCGCTGCAATTCGAGGATGGCGCCGGCGAGCTTCCTCATCTCCTCGCGGCCGGCCTCGTTGATGACCTCGGAGCCGGAGGGGAACAGCACCTCGGACTGGAAGACGAAGCGGTCGCCGACGATGCGGATGTTCTCGCGGTCGGACAGGATCTCGCGCAGCCGGCCGAAGAAGTCAGAGCGGTAGCGGTTCAGCTCCTGCACCCGCTGGGCCAGCGCCACGTTCAGGCGGCGGCCGAGATCGGCGATCTTGGCGTTCGATTCGCGGTCGCGCGATTCGGAGGCTTCGAGCGCCGCCTCCAGCGCGCCGATCTGGCTGCGCAGCGCCGCGATCTGCTGGTTGAGCAGCTCGACCTGCGACAGCGCGCGCTGGCTGATCTGGCGCTCGCTGTCGAGCTCGCCCTCCAGCGAGGCGACGCGGGCCTGCGCCTGCGCGCCGGCGCCGGCGCCGGCGGCGAGAAGCTGCTCCAGCCGCGAGCGCTCGCCCTCGGCGGTGGCCAGCGAGGCGCGCACGTTGGCGAGCATGTCCTCCAGGTCCTGCGAGTTGGATTCCTCCAGCGCCAGAAGCTGCGTCAGCTCGTTGATCTGCGAGTTGAGGCGGTTGAGCACCTCGTCGCGGCCGCTGATCTCGCGCGACAGCAGGAACTGCGCCAGCACGAACACCGACAGGAGGAACATGATGGCCAGAAGCAGCGTCGACAGCGCGTCGACGAAGCCGGGCCAGTAGTCGACGCCGCGCTCGCCGCCGCGCCTTGCCCGCGCCAGCGCCATCTCAGCTCCTCTCCTCGACCCTGGCCGGGCCGGACGGGCGCTCCTCCTGCCGGCGGATGGCCTCGGCCAGCCGATCGAGCGTGGCGCGCATCGCCTTCTGCTCGCTGGCCTGGGCCTCGACCCAGTCGCGCATCATCTGCTGCTCGGAGCGCATGTTCTTGACCAGCCCGCTGATGCCGTCGGCGAGGCTGGCCATGGAGGCGGCGATGCGCGGGCTGGTGGCCCCTCCCTGCCCCAGCGTGGCCTGCTCCTGCATGGCGTGGAGCCGCTGCGACAGCTCCCTGATCTCCTCGGCGGCGTCGCCGCCCCGGGCGGGCAGCGCGAAGTCGGAGCCGACGTCGGTGACGGAGGACAGCCAGTTCTCCAGCTCGGTGTAGAAGCGGGTCTGGGCGCGGCCGGCCTGGAGGTCGAGGAAGCCGAGCACCAGCGAGCCCGACAGGCCGAACAGCGAGGACGAGAACGCCGTGCCCATGCCCGACAGCGGCGCCGACAGCCCCGCTTTCAGCGAATCGAGGACGTCGTTGACGTCGCCGCCGCCGGGGTCGAGCGACTGGATGGTCTCGCCGATCGAGCCGATGGTCTGGAGCAGGCCCCAGAAGGTGCCGAGCAGGCCGAGGAAGATCAGCAGGCCGGTCAGGTAGCGCGAGATGTCGCGGCTTTCGTCCAGCCGGGTGGCGATCGAATCGAGGATCGAGCGCATCGAGGCCGTCGACAGCGACGCCGCCGACGAGCGCGACAGCAGCGCCTTCATCGGCGCGAGCAGCACGGGGTCGCGCCGGTCGGTGCCGGCCCGGAAGGAGTTGACCCAGCGCACCTCGCGGAACAGGCGGATGACCTGGCCGAAGACCAGCAGGATGCCGACCGCGAGCACGCCCAGGATCAGCCCGTTGAGGCCCGGATTGGTCTGGAACGCCGAGGAGATCTGCCGGTAGAGAATGGCCGCGACGAAGCCGACGATGGCGAGGAAGATCAGCATCGACAGCAGGAAGACCTGGGGACTCGACAGCTTGCGCGGGTCGTACTCGTCGGCCTGCGTCGCCAGGCCGTCGTCAGAACCCACCCTTGCAAGAAGTGCCATCGGCGCGCCCCTGTATTGGATCAGGCATCAAGGTGCCCGCGATCCTAAACGGAATTGTGACGAAATTGAAATCCGCCGCGAGCGCCGGGCACGCCCGGCCGCCGCGGCCGCGAGGCGGCGCCTGCGGCCGCTTTCGCGCCCCCTCACAGCGCCTTCGCCATCTCGCGCAGCTGGAACTTCTGGATCTTGCCGGTCGAGGTCTTCGGAATCTCGGCGAAGACCACGGTGCGCGGGCATTTGAAGCGGGCCAGCAGTGCCCGGCAATGCTCGATGATCTCCTCCTCGGTGGCGCTCGCGCCGGGCTTGAGCTCGACATAGGCCACCGGGGTCTCGCCCCATTTGTCGTCCTGGCGCGCGACCACGCCGCAGGAGGCGACGGCCGGGTGCTTGTAGAGCGCGTCCTCGACCTCGATGGAGGAGATGTTCTCGCCGCCGGAGATGATGATGTCCTTGGAGCGGTCCTTCAGCTGGATGTAGCCGTCCGGGTGCATGACGCCGAGGTCGCCGGAATGGAACCAGCCGCCGTGAAACGCCTCGTCGGTGGCGGCCCTGTTCTTCAGGTAGCCCTTCATGACGATGTTGCCGCGGAACATCACCTCGCCGATGGTCTCGCCGTCGGCCGGCGTCGGCTCCATGGTCTGCGGGTCCAGCACCGCCAGCCCCTCGAGCGCGGCGTAGCGCACGCCCTGCCTGGCCTTCCTCGCGGTGCGCTCGGCCCCGGGCAGCTCGTCCCACTCGGCCAGCCATTCGTTGACCACGGCCGGGCCGTAGGTCTCGGTCAGGCCGTAGAGATGGGTGACGGCGAAGCCGGCGTCGGCCATGCCGGCCAGCACCGCCTCCGGCGGCGGGGCGGCCGCGGTGTTGAAGGTCACGGTCTGCGGGAAGTCGCGCTTGTCGGCGTCCGCCGCGTTGATGAGTGTCGACATGACGATGGGGGCGCCGCACAGATGGGTGACGCCGTGATCGGCGATCGCGTCGTACATCGCCTTCGCCCGCACCCAGCGCAGGCACACATGGGTGCCGCCGGTGACGGCGAGCGTCCACGGGAAGCACCAGCCGTTGCAGTGGAACATCGGCAGCGTCCACAGATAGACCGGGTGGCGGCCCATGCCGGCATGCACCGTGTTGGCGTAGGCCATCAGCGCCGCGCCGCGGTGGTGGTAGACCACGCCCTTGGGGTTGCCCGTCGTGCCGGAGGTGTAGTTGAGCGAGATCGCGTCCCACTCGTCGTCGGGCATCGACCAGGAGAAGCCCTCGTCGCCGGAGGCGACGAAGTCCTCGTAGTCGATTTCCCCGATGCGCTCGCCCTTGGGATAGGGCGCGTCGTCGCCGTAATCGGGATCGTCGAAGTCGATGACCAGCGGCTTCGCCTTCGCCATCGCAAGCGCTTCCTTCACCACGCCGGAGAACTCGCGGTCGACGATCAGCACCTTCGATTCGGCGTGGTCGAGCTGGAAGGCGACGATGGCGGCGTCGAGGCGGGTGTTGAGCGAGTGCAGCACGGCCTTGACCATCGGCACGCCGAAATGCGCCTCCAGCATCGGCGGCGTGTTGGACAGCATCACCGACACCGTGTCGCCCTTGCCGATGCCGCGCCTGGCCAGCGCCGAGGCGAGCTTCAGCGACCGGCGCCAGAACTCGGCATAGGTGATGCGCGCGGCGCCGTGGACGATCGCGACATGGCGGGGAAACACCTTCGCCGCGCGCTCCAGATAGGTCAGCGGCGTCAGCGGCTGGTGGTTGGCCGGGTTCTTGCCGAGATCGATGTCGTATAGGCTTGTCATGAAGGCCTCCCTGTCGCCGGCGATTATGCACAAAGGCAGGGGCGCGTCATCAGCGGCGGCGGCGTCGCGGCGCGGGATCGCGATTGCGCTTCTCCCCTTGCGCGGTTTTGTCCTATGCCCCATTCCAAACACGATCGCCCGCCATTGAGGCCGAAGCCGACAGGACCGACATGAACCCGACACAGACGCCCGCCCGCTGCCGCCTCGTGCTGATCGCCCCGCAGGGGGCGAAGCCGCAGGCGCTTGTCGATGCCCTTGCCGGCGGCGACGTCGCCTCGCTGATCCTGCCTTCATGGGGCATGGACGACGATGCCTTCCAGCGCCATGCCGAGGCCGTGGTGCCGGGCGCGCAGGCGGCGGGCGTGGCGGCGATGATCGCCGGCGAGGCGCGCATCGCCATGCGCGCCAGAGCCGACGGCGTCCATGTCGAGGCCGGTGGCGGGAACGGCCGCCGCGCGCTGGAGGAGGCGATCGAGAAGCACCAGGGCAAGCTCATGGTCGGGGCCGGCGGCGCCACGAGCCGCGACGAGGCGCTGGAGCTGGGCGAGGCGCGGCCCGACTATCTCTTCTTCGGCCGCTTCGGCTACGACAACAAGCCCGAGCCGCATCCGCGCAACCTCAAGCTCGCCGCGTGGTGGGCCGAGATGGTGCAGATCCCCTGCATCGTGCTGGGCGGGTCCGATATCGCCTCGGCTGCCGAAGTCGCGCGCACGGGGGCCGACTTCGTGGCGCTTTCAGAAGCCGTGTTCGGCGACGGCGTCGAGCCCGCCGGGGCGGTGGCGCGCGCCAACGCGATCCTCGACGCCGACGCCCCGCGTTTGGAGGGCTGAACGTGCGCGCCGCCTCCGCCCTGATCCTGCTTCTGCTCGCCGCCGCGCCGGCCCTGGCGCAGGCCGAGGAGCCGGACGGCGGCCGCGTGGCCCCTCCCGCGGGTGCCGGGGCCGGCGATGCCGCCACGTCCGGCGCGGCCGCGCCGGACCCCGACGCGGTCCGGCGCAGCCGCTTTTCCGAGCGGCCGTCGGACGCCGCCTACGGCGCGTTCCAGCGCGGCTACTACATCACCGCGCTCAACCTCGCGACGCCGCTGGCGCTCGACGGCGACCCGGCCGCCCAGACGCTGATCGGCGAGATCTATTCGCGCGGGCTCGGCGTGCGCCGCGACCTGGCCACGGCCATCGAATGGTACGAGAAGGCGGCCGAGCAGAAGGTGCCGGAGGCGCTGTTCCAGCTCGCCATGATCCTCATCGACGGCGGCGAGGAGTTCGGCGATAGGGCCCGCGCCCAAAGGCTGATGCAGGCGGCGGCGGATGCCGGCCACAGCCTCGCCCAGTTCAATTTCGCGCAGATGCTGGTCGACCGCGATGCGACGCCGCAGGGGCTGGAGCGCGCGGTCTCCTATTACGAGAAGGCGGCGAAGGCCGGCCTCGCCGACGCGCAATACGCCATGGCCCAGGTCCACCTCCAGGGCGTCGCCGGCCGGGAGGCCGACCCCGCCGAGGCGCGGCGCTGGCTGGCGCTGGCGGCGGCGCAGAACCACGACACCGCCCAGATCGAGCTCGGCACCATGCTGATCGAGGGCGTCGGCGGCGGGCGCGACGAGAAGGCGGGCTTCTCCTGGCTGATGCGGGCCGCAAGCGCCGGCAATCCGGCGGCGCAGAACCGGGTGGCCAAGCTCTACCGCGCCGGCATCGGCGTCGAGCCGGACCGGGTCTCCGCCGCGTCGTGGTATCTGCGCGCGCGCCGCGCCGGGCTCACCGATCCGGTGATGGAGGACCAGCTCGACGGGCTGACCGAGGAGGAGCTGGACGAGGCCAGGAAGCGCGCCGGCGCGCTGGGCTGAGCGCCCGCGCACTTGCCTCGCGGGCCGTTTTATGGTCTTGGGGGCGCCGATAAGGCGCCGCCGGCGCGACAAATCCCGGAACCGACCAGAATGAAGATCAACGGCAACGAAATCCGTCCCGGCAACGTCATCGAGCATGACGGCGGCCTGTGGGTGGCGGTCAAGACCAATGCGGTGAAGCCCGGCAAGGGCGGCGCCTACAACCAGGTCGAACTCAAGAACCTCATCAACGGCACCAAGCTCAACGAGCGCTTCCGCGCCGCCGAGACGGTGGAGAAGGTGCGGCTGGAGCAGAAGGACTTCACCTTCCTCTACGAGCAGGGCGACGCGCTCGTGTTCATGGATTCGGAGAGCTATGAGCAGCTCGAGCTCGACAAGGACTTCGTCGGCGAGCGCGCCGCCTTCCTGCAGGACGGCATGACGGTGACGGTGGAGCTGCACGAGGAGCGGCCGATCGGCATCTCGCTGCCCGACCAGGTGACGCTGACGATCACCGAGGCCGACCCCGTGGTCAAGGGCCAGACGGCGGCCTCCTCCTACAAGCCGGCGGTGCTGGAGAACGGCATCCGCGTGCTGGTGCCGCCCTTCATCTCGTCGGGCGAGAAGATCGTCGTCGACACCAACGAGATCACCTATATCCGCCGCGCCGACTAGGGTATGGCGATATTCAGTCCGGGGCGGGCTGAAACTCGACACACCCTTTCAGGCATAGGACTTCGGAGACTTCCATGGCGCGCTCCGCCATCATCAACGTCATGGTGCAGGCGGCCATGAAGGCCGGCCGGTCGCTGGCGCGCGACTTCGGCGAGGTGCAGAACCTCCAGGTCTCGCTCAAGGGGCCGGGCGACTATGTCAGCCAGGCCGACCGGCGGGCCGAGGAGATCGTCTTCACTGAGCTGTCGCGGGCGCGGCCGGGCTATTCCTTCGTCATGGAGGAGCGCGGCGAGGTGGCGGGCGAGGACGACCAGCACCGCTTCATCGTCGATCCGCTCGACGGCACCACCAACTTCCTGCACGGCATTCCGCTCTTCTGCGTCTCCATCGCGCTGGAGCGGCAGGGCCAGCTCGTCGCCGGCGTGATCTACAACCCGGCGATGGACGAGCTCTACACCGCCGAGCGCGGCGGCGGCGCGTTCATGAACGACCGCAGGCTGCGGGTGGCGGCGCGGCGCAGCCTTTCCGACGCGGTGATCGGCACCGGCATCCCGCATCTGGGGCGCGGCCACCACGGCCACGCGCTGATCGAGCTCAAGAACGTCATGGGCGAGGTCGCGGGCGTCCGCCGCCTCGGCTCGGCCGCGCTCGACCTCGCCTATGTCGCGGCCGGCCGCATGGACGGCTTCTGGGAAAGCTGGCTGGCGCCCTGGGACCTCGCCGCCGGCATCCTGATGGTGCGCGAGGCGGGCGGCTTCTGCACCGACAATGCCGGCGGGCAGGCGATGTTCGACACCGGCACGGTCGTGGCCGGCAACGAGGCGATCCACAAGGCGCTGCTGAAGACGGTGCAGAAGAAGGCGTGACGGGGGCGCCGGCTGTCGAGGGGCGGCCTGTGCCGAAGCGGCACATTTGTCGGCAAAGCCGGCTGCCGCGTTAAGCTTCGGTTAAGCTTTACATGTCATTACTGTGGGCATCCAGTTCTCTGGATTCTTACCGAGTGGCTCGGCCACTCCGTTTGACGCCTCCCTGTTAAACTCCTGAGAGCCGCTTTTGCGGCTCTTTTTTTGCTCCGGCCGGCCGCCGGGGCCGGCGCGGCATCGTTAACCCTTCGTTAAAGCCCCGCTTGCGTTCCGGCCCGCGCCGTATCAAATTCCGTCCATCCGCCGCGGGCTGTCGCGACACGCCAGAATCGCGAGGCGCTGCGGCGGACGGCGTTCAGGGTGTGCGGGGTCAGCGTTCATGCATAATCGGGATCACGACGGTTCCAATACGGTCAGCCTCGCCGAGAGGCGCATCTTCTCGGCGTCGTTCAAGCCGCTCTACGACGAGGGCATGGGCCTCGTCGAGCGCGCGGCCGAGTATCTCGACGGCGAGGGCCGCGCCGCGGCCAAGGGCCTGTCGCGGGTGGGCGCCACGCTCTATGCCGCCGAATCGATGCGGCTGACGACGCGGCTGATGCAGATCGCCTCGTGGCTGCTTCTCCAGCGCGCGGCCAATTCCGGCGAGATGACGCGCGACCAGGTGGCGACGGAGAAGTCCAAGGTGCGCCTCGACACCGCCTCGGCGCGAGGCGACGCGGCCGGCTGGGCGGAGCTGCCCGACGCCTTCCGCGCCATCGTCGACCACTCGCTCAGGCTCCAGGCGCTGGTGCGCCGCATGGACGAGGAGATCTACGGCGAGCCCGCCGCGCCGGCGGCGGCCGCGCCGCGGTCCGGCAATCCCGTCTCCGACCAGATCACGCTGTTGCAGACGGCCTTCGGCCGCGGCTGACGGCGACCGCGAATCCCGCGCTTCGTTTCTGCTTTGTTCACTTTTCGATGGCATTCCCCCGCCATCGCACTAGGGTGGACGCATGACGGAAGCGATTCGCATCATCGGCATCGATCCCGGCCTGCGCCGCACCGGCTGGGGCGTGGTCGAGACGCTCGGCAATTCGCTGCGCTTCGTGGCTTCGGGCACGGTGCGCTCCGACGACAAGGCCGACCTCGCCTCCCGCCTGTGCCAGCTCCATGACGGGCTCTCGGCCGTGGTCCACGCCCACATGCCGCACGAGGCGGCGGTGGAGGCGACCTTCGTCAACAAGGACGCGACCGCGACGCTGAAGCTCGGCCAGGCGCGGGGCGTGGCCATGCTGGTGCCGGCGCTGGCCGGGCTTGCCGTCGCCGAATATGCGCCCAACGCGGTCAAGAAGGCGGTGATCGGCGTCGGCCACGGCGAGAAACGGCAGATCCACATGATGGTCAGGGTGCTGATGCCGAAGGCCACCTTCGACGGCGACGATGCGGCCGACGCGCTGGCCATCGCGGTCTGCCACGCGCATCATCGCCAGAGCGCCACCGGGCGGCTCGCCGCCGCCGCTTGCGCGTGAACGGGACGGGGGCGGCATGATCGGCAAGCTGAAAGGCACGGTCGACGAGATCGGCGAGGACCATTGCGTCATCGACGTCCACGGCGTCGGCTACGTCGCCTTCTGCCCGGCGCGCACGCTGGCGGGGCTGCCCGGCGCCGGCGAGGCGGTGGTCCTCCACATCGAGACCCATGTCCGCGAGGACATGATCCGGCTCTACGGCTTCGCCACGGCGCTGGAGCGCGAATGGTTCCGCCTGTTGCAGAACGTGCAGGGGGTGGGCGCCAAGGTGGCGCTCGCCGTCTTGTCCACGCTCGCCCCGGCCGAGCTCGCCAACGCGATTGCGCTCCGCGACATCGCCATGGTCTCGCGCGCGCCGGGCGTGGGCAAGAAGGTGGCCGAGCGCATCGTCACCGAGCTGAAGGCCAGGGCGCCGGCGCTCGCCGGCGAGGCTTCCGCGACCATCGGCTTCGCGCAGGAACTGGGGGAGGGGGCGGCACCGGCGCCCGCGGCCGACGCGGTCTCGGCGCTCGTCAATCTCGGCTATGCGCGCGACGTGGCCGCCAACGCGGTGGCCGCGGCGATGAAGGCGGCCGGCGAGGGCGCGGATTCGGCGAAGCTCATCCGCCTCGGCCTGAAGGAGCTGGCGCGGTGAGGCGGCTGTTGCAACTCGCCGCGCCCCGTGAAATGACAGGGCCATGAGAATGGCAGGATCATGAACCCGGCACCCCGCCTGATCTCCTCCGAAAAGCGCGGCGAGGACGCCGACGTGTCGCTGCGGCCGCAGTCGCTGGACGAGTTCGTCGGCCAGCAGGCGGCGCGGGAGAACCTGAAGGTCTTCATCGAGGCGGCCAAGAGCCGCGGCGAGGCGCTCGACCACGTGCTGTTCGTCGGCCCTCCGGGGCTCGGCAAGACCACGCTCGCCCAGATCATGGCGCGCGAGCTCGGCGTCAATTTCCGCTCGACCTCGGGCCCGGTCATCGCCAAGGCCGGCGACCTCGCCGCGCTTTTGACCAATCTCGAGGACCGCGACGTCCTGTTCATCGACGAGATCCACCGCCTCAACCCGGCGGTGGAGGAGATCCTCTATCCGGCGATGGAGGATTTCCAGCTCGACCTGATCATCGGCGAGGGGCCGGCGGCGCGCTCGGTCAAGATCGACCTCGCCCGCTTCACGCTGGTGGCGGCGACGACGCGGCTGGGGCTGCTCACCAACCCGCTGCGCGACCGCTTCGGCATTCCCGTGCGGCTCGATTTCTACACCGTGGCCGAGCTGGAGACCATCGTGCGGCGCGGGGCGCGGCTGCTTTCGCTGCCGATGGACGACGAGGGCGCGGTCGAGATCGCGCGGCGCGCGCGCGGCACGCCGCGCATCGCCGGAAGGCTCTTGCGGCGCGTGCGCGATTTCGCCTCGGTCGCGGGCGCCGAGGTGGTCGACCGCAAGACAGCGGACGCGGCCCTGTCGCGGCTGGAGGTCGACATGCTCGGCCTCGACAGCCTCGACCGGCGCTACCTGACCATGATCGCGAGGAATTTCGGCGGCGGGCCGGTCGGCATCGAGACCATCGCCGCCGGCCTTTCCGAGCCGCGCGACGCCATCGAGGACATCATCGAGCCCTATCTGATCCAGCAGGGCTTCATCCAGCGCACGCCGCGCGGGCGGGTGCTGGCGGCCAACGCCTGGCGGCATCTCGGCCTCGACGCGCCGCAGGACCTCGCCCAGCAGCAGATCGGACTGTTCCAGGAAGAATGAGCGACGACGATTTCCTCTCCGCCGGCCTTTCCGGCGCGCTGACCGATTTCGGCCACCGGCTGAAAGCCCGCGTCTACTATGCCGACACCGATTTTTCCGGCGTCGTCTACCATGCCCGCTATCTCGAGTTCCTCGAGCGCGGCCGCTCCGACTTCCTGCGGCTGGCGGGCGTCCACCACACCGAGCTGGCCGACGGCCGGCACGGCGAGAAGCTGGTGTGGGTGGTGCGGCGCATGGAGATCGACTTCCGCGCGTCGGCGCGCATCGACGACGTGCTGACCGTCGATACCCGCACCGAGAACGTCTCGGGCGCGCGCATCTTCATGGCGCAGCAGATCCGGCGCGGCGACGACCTGCTGATCGAGGCGAAGATCGAGGCGGCGATCGTCTCGGAGAACGGGCGGCCGCGCCGGTTCCCGAAGGAATGGGCCGCCGCGTTCCTGCCGAAGGGCTGACGCGCGGCCGGGCATCCGGCCCTAACCGATCCTTAACCTTAACCGTTCATCAAGACGATGGTGAGGATTGCGCGCAATCGCGCGCCTTCCTTTCACCAAAATTCGCCCGGAAAAGGCCGAGACCGCGCATCGGGCGCGTCCCGGCCGGAAAGGCCGGGAACGGCGAGGGACGATGCGCTTGGGGCCGGCGGCAGCGGACCCCGCACGATTAGGGACCAATGCGATATGGAACAAATGGCTCTTGCCGCGCCCGGCGGCGACCACTCGATATGGGCACTGTTCTGGCAGGCCGGCTGGGTCGTCAAGCTGGTCATGATCGGCCTGCTCGTCGCCTCGGTGTGGAGCTGGGCGATCATCGTCGACAAGCTGATCGCATTCGCGCGCATGCGCGCCTCGCTGACCCGCTTCGAGGAGATCTTCTGGTCGGGCCAGTCGCTCGAGGAGCTCTACCGCACGCTCGCCGAGCGCAAGACGAGCGGCATGGGCTCGATCTTCGTCGCCGCCATGCGCGAGTGGAAGAAGAGCTTCGAGAAGGGCGTGAAGTCGCCGATCAGCCTGCAAAACCGCATCGACAAGGCGATGGACCTGGCGCTGACGCGCGAGATGGAGCGGCTGGAGGGCCGGCTCGGCTTCCTCGCCTCGGTCGGCTCGTCCGCACCCTTCATCGGCCTGTTCGGCACCGTGGTCGGCATCATGACCTCGTTCCAGGCCATCGCCGGCTCGAAATCGACCAACCTCGCCGTGGTCGCGCCCGGCATCGCCGAAGCGCTTCTGGCCACCGCGCTCGGGCTGCTCGCGGCCATCCCCGCCGTCATCGCCTACAACAAGCTGTCGTCCGACGCGGCCAAGCTCGGCCTCAGGATGGAGGGCTTCGCCGACGAGTTCTCGGCCATACTGTCGCGGCAAATCGATGAGAAGGTGCCGCTGAGAGCGGCCGCCTAGGAGAGCGTTCATGGGCATGGCAACCGGACAGGCCGGCGGGCGGGGCGGACGCGGCCACAGGCGGCGCAGCCGCCATCACGCGCTGGTCTCGGAGATCAACGTCACGCCCTTCGTGGACGTGATGCTGGTGCTGCTCATCATCTTCATGGTGGCCGCGCCGCTGCTCACCGTCGGCGTGCCGATCGACCTGCCGGAGACGCAGGCGAGGGCCCTCAATTCCGAGACGCAGCCGATCACCGTCTCGATCAACGAGCAGGGCCAGATCTATCTCCAGGAGACGGAGATCGGCATCGACGAGGTGGTGCCCAAGCTCCAGGCCATCGCCTCGACCGGCTATGACGAGCGCATCTACGTGCGCGGCGACCGCACCGCCGACTACGGCACGGTGATGCGCGTGATGGCGCGCATCTCCTCGGCCGGATACCGCAATCTCGGCCTCGTGACGCTGCAGGAACAGGACCAGTGAGGTGAAGGCCGGGCTGACGACATCGCTGGCGCTGCACGCGGTCGTGCTCGGCTTCGGCCTCGTCAGCCTGTCCTCGCCGCGCGAGATGGCGATCGCCGACGTCGAGTCGTTTCCCGTCGACATCGTGCCGATCGAGGAGATCGCGCAGAGCGTCAGGGGCGACAGGCAGGCTCCCGTCGCCGAGAAGCCCGCGCCGAAGCCGACCACGCGCCCCGAGGTGGTGGAGAACGCGCGCGAGGTCGGCGACAACATGACCGACCTGACCGCCCCGCCGACGCCGGACCCCAAGCCGCGCCCGGTCGAGACGGCGGAAGCGCCGCCGCCGGCGCCCAGGCCCGCGCCGCCGACGCCCGCGCCGGAGCCCACCCCCGAGCCGCCGCAGCGGACGCCGGAGCCGCAGCCGGTGCCGACCACCGAGGTCGCGGCCGAGCCGCAGCCCAGGCAGGAGGTCGTGCCCGACCCGGCGCCGCAGACGGCCGTGGCCGAGGCCCCGACCTCCGAGGCCGTCGACCTGCCGGCGAGCGCGCCGACGCCGCAGGCGCGCCCGCAGCCGCCGCAGGCCCAGGCCGCGCGCACGCCTGAGCGCCGCGAGCCGGAGAAGCGGCAGGAGCCGCGCCGCGAGACCGCCTCCTCCAGCCAGTCGCAGACGCAGAGCGTCGAAGACCAGGTCGCAGCGCTCCTCAACCGCGAGAAGGCCTCGGGCGGCGGGGCGAGGCGCTCCGGCGACCAGGCCGCGCTCGGCGGCCGCCAGACCACGGGCTCGAAGCTGTCGCAGAGCGAGATGGACGCCCTGCGCGGCCAGATCCAGCGCTGCTGGAACGTGCCGGCGGGCGCGGCCGACGCGCAGGACCTCAAGGTCTCGGTGCAGTTCCGGCTCGATCCCTCGGGCGCGCTCGACGGCGCGCCGCAGATCGTGGCCGGCGGCGGCGGGGCCGGCATCGAGCGCGCGGCGGCCGAATCGGCCCGCCGCGCCGTGCTCGCCTGCGCGCCCTACACGCTTCCCTCCGACAAGTACGACGCCTGGGCGGAGGTCATCGTCCATTTCGACCCGCGCGACATGTTCTGACGGCATCTCCCGGGCGGCACCCAACGGTACGAAAGCTCATACGGACCCACGAGGCCAAGCGCATGACCAACACCTTGAAAGCCCTCTTCTCGACCGCGTTGCTGAGCGTGGGGCTGGCGCTCGCCGCCACGCAGCCGGCCCGCGCCGTTCTGGAGATCGACATCACGCAGGGCGTGGTCGAGCCGCTGCCGATCGCGATCACCGATTTCATCGCCAACGACGCCATCGGCCAGGAGATCGCCGCCGTCGTCGCCGCCGACCTCCAGCGCTCGGGCCTGTTCAAGCCGATAGAGAAGGGCGCCTTCATCGAGAAGATCACCAACCCGGACGTGGCGCCGCGCTTTCCCGACTGGACCGTCATCAACGCCCAGGCGCTGGTGACCGGCCGCGTCAGCCACGAGGCGGACGGGCGGCTGCGCGCCGAGTTCCGGCTGTGGGACACCTTCGCCGGCCAGCAGCTCGTGGGCGAGCAGTTCTTCGCCAACAAGGCCAACTGGCGGCGCGTCGCCCACATCATCGCCGACGCCATCTACGAGCGGCTGACCGGCGAGAAGGGCTATTTCGACACCCGCATCGTCTATGTCGAGGAGAGCGGGCCGAAGGACAAGCGCGTCAAGCGCCTCGCCATCATGGACCAGGACGGCGCCAACAACCGGCCGCTCTCGGACGGCCGCGCGATCGTGATGACGCCGCGCTTCTCGCCCAACCGGCAGGAAATCACCTACATGTCCTACGAGGGCGGCCAGCCGCAGGTCTACCTGCTGCAGATCGAGACCGGCCAGCGCGAGCTAGTGGGCAACTTCCCCGGCATGACGTTCGCGCCGCGCTTCTCGCCCGACGGGCAGAAGGTCGTCATGAGCCTCTTGCGCCAGGACGGCAATTCCAACATCTACGCCATGGACCTGCGGAGCCGCACCACGACGCGGCTGACCAGCTCCAACGCCATCGACACCTCGCCCTCCTACTCGCCGGACGGCACCCGCGTCGTCTTCACCTCCGACCGCGGCGGGCGGCCGCACATCTACGTGATGGGCGCCGACGGCTCCAACCCGCAGCGTATCTCCTTCGGCGACGGCACCTACTCGACGCCGGTGTGGTCGCCGCGCGGCGACCTCATCGCCTTCACCAAGCAGTCGGGCGGCCAGTTCCAGATCGGCGTCATGCGCACCGACGGCTCGGGCGAGCGCATCCTGTCCTCCGGCTTCCTGCAGGAGGGGCCGACCTGGGCGCCGAACGGCCGCGTCATCATGTTCTTCCGCGAGGGCGCGGGCCAGGGCGGGCCGAAGCTCTATTCCATCGACCTGACCGGCCGCAACGAGCAGGCGATCCCGACGCCGCAATATGCCTCCGACCCGGCCTGGTCGCCATTGCTCGACTGAGGCCGGATTTCGCCGCGCCCGCGCGAAAAAGTCGCGTTTCGGCCGCATTTCGGCCAAGTGTGCGGTTAAGACAGGTTCGCGCCGGCGTGGCCGGCGCAAAGGACGGGCATTCGGAATTCGTTAACCCTGTTTGTTGAGCGCACCTTAACCGCGTTGTGGTTACTGGATGCTCAACAGAATCGTGCAAATGCCAAGGAGAGGCGGCCATGCGCCGAATCGCAGCCATCACCCGCAACCCCGCAGCGGTCGCGCTTGTCGCCATGCTCGCCGTCGCGGGCTGCGCCAGCAAGCAGACGCCCAACAACCCGGCCGATCTCGGCCTCGGCGCCGGCGCGGCGACGCCCGGGTCCGCCCAGGATTTCACCGTCAATGTCGGCGACCGCATCTTCTTCGACACCGATTCCTCGGTGATCCGCGCCGACGCGCAGACGACGCTGGCGCGCCAGGCCCAGTGGCTCGCCCAGTATCCGACCTACGCCATCACGGTCGAGGGCCATGCCGACGAGCGCGGCACGCGCGAATACAACCTCGCGCTCGGCGCGCGCCGCGCGGCGGCCGCCCGCGACTTCCTCGTCGCCCGCGGCGTCCAGGCCAACCGCATCCGCACCATCTCCTACGGCAAGGAGCGGCCGGTCGCGGTCTGCGACAACATCTCGTGCTGGTCGCAGAACCGCCGCGCCGTCACCGTGCTGTCGGGCGGAAGCTGAGCGGCCTTTCCGGGACGGGCAGAAGAAGCGGCCTTCGGGCCGCTTTTTTCGTTCCGGCCCGAGCCCCGTTTCAGGACGGGCGCGAGAACACGTAGGCGAGGCCGACGGCGATCAGCAGCGCCGTGAAGGCGAGGATCGCGGGGTCGCCGTCGCCGATCAGCCAGATGGCGAGGAAGCCGCTGGTGGTGCCGGCCAGCGCCATGAGCTTGGCCTTGAACGGGATCGCGCCGCGCTCGCGCCATTCCTCGAGCGTCGGCCCGAAGCGCGGATGCTCGATCAGCCAGCGCTCCAGCCGCGCCGAGGAGCGTGTGAAGCAGGCGGCGGCCAGGATCAGGAACGGCGTCGTCGGCAGCACCGGCAGCAGCGCGCCGGCAAGGCCGAGGCCGGCGAAGGCGAGGCCGAGGGCGAGATAGACGCTGCGCATGGGACCGCCTGCGTTCATGCGGCGTCTCTTGCTGTCGCGCGCGGGGATGTGGTCGGCATGGCGGAGGCGTCCCGTGGCGTCGCGTGGGTGGGGCCGGCCCTGTCGCCGAATCCGGGTGAGGTCAAACCGCGCGGGATTGAGAGTGCCTGGGCGACGGGCGTTCTCCGGCATAATCGGCCATCGGGCCGGCGCGATCAACCGGACAAATGGGCTCGCCCGCCGGCGCAGCCACGGACAAAACGTCGCCGTCTGCACATTTTTTCGCCCGTCACGCCTTGCGCGAGGTCAAGGACGGAGTCAAATCATGAGCGTAGCAATCATGTTTTAGGGGGCCGGAGGCCCGGGCTTGTCCGAGACGCCGTCATGCTGGCACCTTTTCTCATCATGCTGCGCGAGGGGCTGGAAGCCGCCCTCGTCACCGGCATCATCGCCTCCTATCTGCGCCAGACCGGCCGGGGGGAGTGGATCCCGGCGATCTGGGTCGGCGTCTTCCTTGCCGTGGCGCTGTCGCTGTTCGCGGGCGCGGCGCTGCTTCTCGTCAGCGCCGAGTTCCCGCAGAAGGCGCAGGAGCTGTTCGAGGCGGTCGTCGGCCTCGTCGCGGTCGCGGTGCTGACCTCGATGGTGTTCTGGATGCGGCGCGCCGCGCGCACGATCAAGACGGGGCTGCACCGCGACATCGACCGCGCCATGGACGCGCCGCGCGGCGCGGCCTGGGCGCTGATCGGCATGGCCTTCTTCGCCGTCGCCCGCGAGGGGCTGGAATCGGTGTTCTTCCTGCTCGCCATCTTCCAGCAGAGCCCCGGCCCGGCCGCGCCGCTGTCAGCGCTCGCCGGCGTCGCGGTTGCGGTCGGCGTCGGCCTCGCCATCTATTTCGGCGGCGTGCGCATCGATCTGAGGCGCTTCTTCCGCTGGACCGGCGTCTTCATCCTGTTCGTGGCGGCGGGGCTGCTCGCGGGCGTCTTGCGCAACCTGCACGAGGCCGGCCTGTGGAACCTCCTTCAGACGCGGGTCTTCGACCTGAGCGGGACGCTGCCGGTCTCGGGCGTGGCGGGCACGGTGCTTTCCGGCCTGCTCGGCTATCACGAGGCGCCGACGCTGGGCGAGGTGGCGGTCTGGGCCGCCTTCCTCGCGGTGACGCTCACCCTGTTCCTGCGGCCGGAGCGGGCCGCGCCGGCGGCCGCCCGCGAGGCGATGAGGGGGTGAGGCGATGACCGCAACGGAAAAGCGCAATACGGGTGCCGCCGCCCCGTCGCGGCTGATGCCGCTCGCCGTCGCCGGCTCGGCGCTGCTGGCGGCGGCGGCGGCCGGCGCCTTCTACTATGCGACGCAGACCGCGACCGGGCCGGAGCGCGGGGACGCGCACAAGGTCGTCGTCGGCGAGCGGACCTGCGATCCTGCCGACTTCGCGCTTCCGGCCGGCCGCGCCACCTTCGAAATCCACAATGCGTCCAGCCGGCCGATCGAATGGGAGATCCTCGACGGGGTGATGGTGGTGGAGGAGCGCGAGAACATCGCGCCCGGCTTCCACTCGCTGCTGACGGCGAAGCTGAAGCCCGGCAGCTACGAGATCACCTGCGGATTGCTGTCCAATCCGCGCGGCACGCTCACCGTCACGCCCTCGGCGCAATCGGAGGCCGAGCGGGCGCGGCCGCCGATCACGGCCTTCATCGGCCCGCTGTCGGAATACAAGGTCTACCTCGCCGCGCAGTCGGGCCTGCTGGTCAAGGCGGCGGGAATGCTCGAGGAGGCGATCCGCGCCGGCGACGTCGAGGCGGCGAAGGCGGCCTGGCTTGCCGCGCGCCTGCCCTACAAGCGCATCGAGGCGGTGACCGGCCGCATCGCCGACCTGGAGAACGCCATCGACCCGCTCCCCGACTATCTGGAGAAGCGCGAGCAGGATCCGGCCTTCACCGGCTTCCACCGGCTCGAATACGGGCTGTGGGGCGAGGGCACGGCCGGGGGGCTCGCGCCCGTCGCGCAGAGGCTTTCGGGCGACGTGGCGGCGCTGAAGGACCGGCTGAAGGCGCTGAAGCTGCAACCGGAGGAGCTTGCCGGCACCGCCTTGCGGCAGGCGCGGCGGCTGGGCGAGGGCCAGGTGCGCGACGGCGAGAACGCCTATGCCGCGAGCGACCTCGCCGAGATCGTGGCCAGCCTCGAGGGCATGGAAAAGAGCGCCATGCTCCTGAAGCCGCTGGTCGCGGAGGCCGCCCCGGATGTCGCGGCGGGACTCGAGAAGGGGTTCTCCGCCGCGCGCGCCGCGCTCGACGCCCACAGGGCCGGCGAGACCTATCCCCCTTACGACAGGCTGGATGCGCAGGCGCGCGAGGCGCTGGCCGCCTCGTTCCGCGCGCTGGCCGAGGCGATCTCCGCCCTCAATCCGGCCATCGGACTGGAGTGACGCCATGACGGACCCACGCGACCGCGACCCGCTTCTGAACGTGGACACCAGCCGCCGCCGCGTGCTCGGCGGGCTGGGGCTGGCGGCGGCGGGCTGTCCGTTCTCCGGCCTGATGGCCGGGCAGGCGCAGGCGAAGGCGGCGCGCGCGGCCATGCCGGGCCACGTCACCGACGCGCCGGTGCTCGACGCCGCCTCGCCCGACGACCGCGTGCCGTTCTTCGGCGTCCGTCAGGCCGGCATCGTCACGCCGCGCCCGGCCAACGGCATGGTGGCGAGCTTCCACGTCGTCGCCGCCACGCCGCAGGAGATGGAGGACCTGCTGCGCCGGCTGACGGACCGCATCGCCTTCCTGACCGAGGGCGGGACGCCGCCGGCGCTCGACCCGCGCCTGCCGCCCGCCGATTCCGGCATCGTCGGCCCGGTGGTGCGGCCGGACGCGCTGACCGTGACCGTGGCGCTCGGGGCCTCGCTGTTCGACGACCGGCCGTGGCTCGCGCCGCTCAAGCCGCTCAGGCTTTCGCGCATGACGCGCTTTCCCAACGACGCGCTCGACGCCTCGCTGTGCCATGGCGACCTTGCCCTGCAGATCTGCGCCAACACGCAGGACACGACGATCCACGCGCTGCGCGACATCGTCAGGAACCTGCCCGACCGGCTGGTGCTGAAATGGAAGCAGGAGGGCAACGTGCCGGTGATCGCGCCCGGTCCCGACGGGCAGGCCGAAAGCGCGCGCAACTTCCTCGGCTTCCGCGACGGCTCGGCCAATCCCGACGCATCCGACACGGCGCTGATGGACCGGCTGGTCTTTGTCGGGCCGGAGCGCGGCGAGCCGGACTGGGCGCTGGGCGGCTCCTACCAGCTCGTGCGCATCATCCGCAACTTCGTCGAGCGCTGGGACCGCACGCCGCTGCGCGAGCAGGAGGCGATCATGGGCCGGGTGCGCTCGACCGGCGCGCCGCTCGACCGGCCGCAGGCGAGCGAGTTCGAGGCGCCGGACTACGCCGCCGACCCGGATGGGCTGGCGACGCCGCTCGATTCGCACATCCGGCTCGCCAATCCGCGCACGCGCGAAAGCGAGGAGAACGTCATCCTGCGCCGGCCGTTCAACTACTCCAACGGCGTGACCAGGGCCGGCCAGCTCGACCAGGGGCTCCTGTTCATCTGCTATCAGGCCGATCTGGAAAAGGGCTTCATCGCCGTGCAGCGCCGGCTCGATGGCGAGCCGCTGGAGGAATACATCAAGCCGGTCGGCGGCGGCTATTTCTTCGCGCTTCCCGGCGTGCGCGACGCCTCGGACTATCTCGGCAGCGCGCTGATCGCCGCCCTGGCCCGGTGAGAGCCGGACAACCTTCAACCCCTGAACCCTGCCCTGAACCTTGAAAACCGGGAGATTTCGATGAAGCCGAACCGTCTGCTCGCCGCCACGGCGATCACGCTCGCCACGGCCGGTGGCGCCCATGCCGGGGTCGACGCGCTCGACCTGGTCGAGCCCGTCGCCGAATACAAGATCTTCGTCACCGGGCGCACCGCCGAGCTGGTCGAGGGCGTCGACGCCTTCGTCGCCGCGGTCAAGGCCGGCGACGTGGAGAAGGCCAAGGCGCTCTATCCGGTCGTGCGCGTGCCCTACGAGCAGATCGAGCCGATAGCGGAGCTGTTCAGCGACCTCGACGTGGCCATCGACAGCCGCGCCGACGACTACGAGCAGGCCGAGGCCGATCCCGAGTTCCCCGGCTTCCACCGCATCGAGTACGGGCTGTGGGAGAAGGGCTCGACCGAGGGGCTGGACGCGGTGGCCGACAAGCTTTCCGCCGACGTTCACGACCTGCACGGGCGCATCGACGGCCTGACCTTCCCGCCGGAGAAGGTGGTGGGCGGTGCCGCCGTGCTGATGGAGGAGGTGGCGCTGACCAAGATCTCCGGCGAGGAGAACCGCTACAGCCGCACCGACCTGTGGGACTTCAAGGCCAATTTCGACGGCGCCTACAAGATCGTCGAGCTGGTGCGTCCGCTGATCGAGGAGACGGAGGCCGACTTCGTCGCCGCCGTGGACGGCAATTTCGACAAGGTCTACGCCATCCTCGAGAAGTACGAGGACGGCGACGGCTACGTGTCCTATCTGAAGCTGACGGACGCCGACCGCAACGTGCTGTCGGCGGCGGTCAACACGCTGGCGGAGGACCTGTCGACGCTGCGCGGCAAGCTCGGCCTCGACTGAGGGCGGCGTCATGCGCGGGGGACGAAAGGCGGGCGGGCGGCCAATGGCCGCCCGCTTCGCATTCCGGGACGGGGACCGTCAGAACCTGGCGCTGACGCCGAGGAAGAAGCCGCGACCGTCGCCGGGGATGAAGGCGGCCTGGTCGGGCCGGGCCTGGTCGACCACCAGCGTCGAGGCGGCATAGGTCTCGTCGAACACGTTGGTGACCTCGGCGAAGAACGACACGTGCTCGTTGACGCGGTACTGGGTGCGCAGGTCCACCACCGCATAGGGGTCGGCATGGAGCGTGTTGGCGTTGTCGACCGGCGTCCTCGCCGGCAGCCAGCGCACCGCGCCCTGCAGCATCCAGTTCTCGGTCGCGTCGTATTGCAGCACGGCGTTGACGACGTGGCGCGGCGCGCCGGCCAGCCTGTTGTCGCCATAGATGGCGTGGTCGCGGAAGCGGAAGTCCTGGAAGGTGTAGGCGACGCGGCCGCTCCACTGGTCGGTGAGCTGCGCGGTCAGCCCCAGCTCGACGCCGAGATGGCTGGTCTTGCCGGCGTTGATCGCGCCGAGCGAGGCGCCGGTGACGTCGCGCAGGTTGAGCAGCTCGTTGTCCACCCACGAATAGTAGACCGTGGCGTCCCAGGCATAGCCGCCGCGGCTGCCGCGCCAGCCGGCCTCGACGGTGGTCGCGGTCTGCGCCTTCAGGTCCGGCGTGTGGAAGGCCTCGTTGTCGAGCAGCGGGTTGCCCGGATTGGAGCGGCCGGGGCCGCTGTTGGGCGTGCCGTTGACGGTGGCGAGCAGGTCGTCGTGCGTCGGCGGCTCGAAGGTGCGGCTGACCGCGCCGAACAGGGTCTGGCTCTCGTCCGGGCGCCAGGAGACGCCGAGGCTGGGCGACCAGCCGCTATAGGTGCGCTCGTAGCTCGAGCTGCGGGCCGGCACCGCGCCGTTGGGCGTCCGGGCCGTGGGATTGGCCGGGTTGTAGGCGACGGTCGGGCGGGTGAGGGAGGAGAAGACGTCCCTGTTGTCGCGCGTGGCGTGGGAATAGGCGATCGACGGCGAGACGATGAAGCTCTCGCCCAGCGGCACGTTGAAGCCGGCGTTGAGCGACAGCGAGGTGGCGTCGAGCTCGCTCCTGCCGAACATCGGCCCCTGCGCGCCGTCGAGATTGTGGTAGTTCTCGCGGTCGGCCGAGCCGACCGTGTATTGCGCGGTCGCCTCGAACAGCGGCAGGGCCGCGTCCGCGTCCGGCTGGTAGGCATAGCGCGCCACGCCGGTGAAATCGCCGCCGCTGGTGACGCGGATGCCCGACGAGACCGGGAAGCGGAACATGTCGTCGGTGTAGGTGTAGCCCAGCACCACGTCGATCAGGTGGGCGTCGAACTCGGCGGTGGTGCGCGAGCCGATCAGGAACTGGCTCGCCTCGCGCCGCGGCTTGTCGCGCACGACGTTGGGGCCGGGGAAGGTGGCGACCGGGCCCGACGGGCCCGGCGTCACCACCGGCCCCCTGTGAACCTGGCCGGGATCGGCGTTCAGATGGGCTTTCGGCAGCGGGCCGGCGACGTCGAAGCCGAGGTCGGTGTAGCCGAAGAACAGCCTCGTCTTCACGGTGTCGGACAGCTCGATGCCGACATTGCCGCCGACATTGACGCGCTGCGATCCGTTGTAGACGCGAAAGCCGTCGCGGCGGCTGAAGTCGCCGTGCAGGTGGACGTCGTAGCCGTCGCCCTGGAAGCCGGCCTCGGCCGACGCGCCGGCCTGGCCGAACGAGCCGCCGGCGGCGCGCACGCGGATGCCGGGCTGGCCCGATCCGGTGGGCGAGACCATGTTGACGGCGCCGCCGAGCACGTTGGCGCCGAGCCGGTTGGCCATGTAGCCGCGATAGACCTCGAGCGCGCCGGCCGTGTTCGGGTTCATGAAGCCGACGATGTAGGAGCCGTCGGCGCGATTGAGCGGCAGGCCGTCCTGGAGCATCAGGATGCCGCGCTCGACCGGGTTCTGCTGCAGGCCCGAGCCGCGCACCTGGATGCGCGGCTGGTCGTTGCCGCCGAAGAAGTCCTGCACCACGACGCCGGGAACCGAGGAGAGCGCCCGCGAGGCGGTCAGGTTCGCGCTCGGCGCCATCTCCTCGCGCTCGACCAGCGCCACGCCGCCCGGCAGCACCGTCAGCCGCTGGCTGAGCGTCGAGCCCTCGACGGCGCCGGCGGAGACGACGATCGGCTCGAGCACGACGGCCGTGCCCGGCGCGGCCGATTGCGCCAGCGCCTGGTGGCTGACGCCCACAAGCAGCAGCGCCGCCGCGCCCGCCGCCAGTCCCCCGCCCGCGGCGCGCCCGCGCCTGCCCGCCCCGCGCACGCGGCCTTGCGATATCACCTGCATCCGTGCCCCCGTCCTGCGCCCGCCCGCCGGCATGAGCCGGGACTGCCGCCCGGCGGCGCTCAAAGTGGAATTTGAAACGCTACTTCTATCATCATAGTGGAGTATCGTTGTCAACATTAGGCGCGAGGGGGCGGGCGATTGCGTCGCCGGGCTACTTCGGCTAGAGCATCTTGCAGTCAACCGGAATCACTTGACGTCGCATAAATGCGGCCAAAACAAAGAGATAGAGCGGCAGCCCGGACCTGTCCGGGCGTCCGCCGCCCTGGGTCAGCGCCATGAGCCTCGAAACCGTCCGCGCCTTCTTCGCGCAGAATGCCCCCGACATCGAAGTGATCGTCACCGAGGAAAGCTCGGCGACGGTCGATCTCGCCGCCGCCGCCCATGGGGTCGAGCCGGCGCAGATCGCCAAGACCATCTGCCTGCGCGCCGGCGACGCGGCCATGCTTCTGGTCGCCGCCGGCACGGCGCGGCTCGACAACCGCAAGTTCAAGGATGCGTTCTCGGCCAAGCCGCGCATGCTGGGAGCCGAGGACGTGGTGGCGCTGACCAGCCACCCGGTCGGCGGGGTGTGCCCGTTCGGCCTGCCCGGCCCGATCCCGGTCTATTGCGACGTGTCGCTGAAGCGTTTCACGGAAGTGGTGCCGGCGGCGGGCGCCATCAACGCAGCGCTGCGGATCACGCCGGAGCGGCTGGCCGAGCTGACGGCGGCCGAATGGGTCGACGTCTGCCAGTAGGCTACTGCGCGGCCAGCGCCTTCTCGATCTCGGGCATCAGCGTCGTCTCCACGTTCCGCGGGTCGAACGGGCCGACATGCTTCCAGGCGATGTTGCCGTCCCTGCCGACGAGGAAGGTCTCGGGGATGCCGTAGACGCCCCAGTCGATGGCCGAGCGGCCGCTCTCGTCGACGCCGAGCGCGGCATAGGGATTGCCGAGCTCGGCCAGGAAGCGGCGGGCGTTCTCGGGCTTGTCCTTGTAGTTGAAGCCGACGATGTCGACGCGGCCCTGCCTGGCCAGCTCCATCAGCACCGGGTGCTCCTGCCGGCAGGGCACGCACCACGAGGCCCAGACATTGACCAGCGTGACCTTGCCGGCGAGCCGTGACGGCTCGAAGCCCGGCAGGTCGACGCCGTCGAGCGGCGGCAGCGGCGTCGCCGGCGCCGGCTGGCCGATCAGCGCCGAGGGCACGGTCGTGGTGTCGCGGTCCGACAGGAGCTGGGCGAGGAAGATCCCGGCCAGCGCCATGAAGACCAGCAGCGGCAGCAGCGCCAGCCAGCGCCGCGGCTCCGGCGTCGCCCCGCTCTCCTGCGGCGCGCTCATCGCGGCCGGTCTCCGGCGTCGGAGCGCCGGCGCACGCCGGCGGCCTCCAGCGCGGCCAGCTCGCGGCGGCGGGCGCGCTGGTCGGCGAGGATCCACAAAGCGAGCGCGGCCAGCACCAGCGCCGAGATGCCGTAGGCGGCGGCGACGTAGAGGACGTGCGCGCTCATCGGCCCGCCTCCCTGCCGCCCGTCTCCTTCGCGTCGGCGGCGCGGGCGGCCATGCGGCGCATGGCGGCGACGCGGCGGCGCCAGATCTCGGTGCGCATCGCCATCAGGTGCAGCGTCACGAACATGAGCGTGAAGCCGATGGCGCAGGTGAGCAGCGGCCACAGCATGGTGGGATGGATGGTCGGCCCGTCGAGGCGGATGACGGAGGCCGGCTGGTGCAGCGTGTTCCACCAGTCGACCGAGAACTTGATGATCGGGATGTTGACGAAGCCGACCAGCGTGACGACGGCGGCGGCCTTCGCCGCCTTGCCGGGATCGTCGAGCGCGCGCGTCAGCGCGATCAGGCCCAGATACATCAGGAACAGCACGAAGACGGAGGTGAGGCGGGCGTCCCACACCCACCAGGTGCCCCACATCGGCTTGCCCCAGATCGAGCCGGTGATCAGCGACAGCAGCGTGAAGACCGCGCCGATCGGGGCGGCCGCCTTGACCGAGACGTCGGCCAGCGGATGCCGCCACACCAGCGTGCCGAGCGAGGAGACGGCCATGATCGAGTAGCATATCATCGCCAGCCACGCGAACGGCACGTGGATATACATGATGCGCACGGTGATGCCCTGCTGGTAGTCCTCGGGCGCGGAAAAGGCGAGCCACAGGCCGAGCGCCAGCACCAGCGCCGAAAGCGCCGCCAGCCACGGCACCAGCCGGTCGGCCAGCGCGATGAAACGGGTCGGGTTGGCGAGGTCGCTCCAGCGTGCGGGGCGTGCGGCTGCGGTTTCGCTCATGGCTACCTTCTCACGGCTGCCTTCATAGATCGGGTGGCGTGCATTCGCAATTCTACACATCTGTCGCAGCTTTAGCCTCACCGCGATGTGATGCCGATCAATCGAGGCCGAATTTCAGCGCGAGCGCGGCCGCCAGCGGACCGACCACGGCGAAGCCGAGGGTGAGCGCGCAAAGGATCATGAAGGGCGGCAGGAACGGGTTGGGGTCGGCGACCGCGCCATAGGCGGCCGAGACGCCGAAGATCAGCACCGGGATCGCGAGCGGCAGGATCAGCACCGAGACCAGCAGGCCGCCGCGCGGCAGCGACACGGCGACCGCCGCGCCCACCGCGCCGACGAAGGCGATGGCGGGCGTGCCGACGAGGAGCGTGAGCGTGGTGGCGGCGATGCCCACCGGCTCCATGTTCATGAACAGGCCGAGCAGCGGCGAGGCGATCACCAGCGGCAGCACCGAGGCCGTCCAGTGGGCGAGGCACTTGGTGGCGACGGTGAGCGCCAGCATGTGGCGGGAGTCGGCCAGCACCATCAGGTCGAGCGAGCCGTCCTCGCGGTCGGCCTGGAACAGCCGGTCGAGGCCGAGCAGCGAGGCGAGCAGCGCCCCGATCCACAGGATCGCCGGGCCGATGCGGGCAAGAAGGTTGAGGTCCGGCCCGACGCCGAACGGCACCACGGCGACCACGGCGAGGAAGAACAGCACGCCGACCAGCGCGCCGCCGCCGGCGCGGATGCCCAGCCGCATGTCGCGGATGAAGAGAGCTAACATCGGGTCGCACCTTCCAGCCGCAGAGCCTTCACCCCTTCCAGCCCGAGCGGGATGTGGGTGGCGGCGACGATGATGCCGTCGTCTTGGAGATGCGCGGCCATCAGCGCGGCAAACTGCTTCTCCGAAGCCGCGTCGAGGCCGGCGGTCGGCTCGTCGAGCAGCCAGACCGGGCGCCAGGAGACCAGGAGCCTGGCGATGGAGACGCGCCGCTTCTGGCCGGTGGAGAGATAGCCGAAGGGGAGCGACGCCACCTGCGGCAGGCCCACCATCTCCAGCGCCTCGGCGATCTCCATATGCGGCGCGCCGCAGAACTCCTGCCAGAAGCGCAGATTCTCCTCGACGGTCAGCGCCGTCTTCATCGCGTTCTGGTGGCCGAGATAGTGGCAGGCGGCTTGCAGGTCCGGCCAGTCCTCGCCGCCGCCGTCCAGCCGAATCGCACCCCCGGCCAGGGGAAGCAGGCCGGCGACCACGCGCAAGAGCGTGGACTTGCCCGAGCCGTTCGGCCCGGTGACGACGAGGCCGTCGCCCTCGCTGAGCTCGAAGGAGACGCCGGAAAAGACCGGCTCGCCGCCGCGCTCGGCGCCAAGGTTCTCGGCGATCAGCCGCATCGGATGCCCCGCTTTCGTCCTGCCTGCGGGTGATGCGCGACGCGGCAAAATCACCCAAACTCTCTCTGGAACTATTCTACGAAGTTCTTTATATCCGGGGCAACCGTGCCAGCGGTCGGCATGGAAACCATTTTGCGCCGAACCATCGCGAGCGCCGCCTTGAACGGCTGAACGCGGGGGTACGGACAGCGGAAATGACCGTACCCGCACCTTTGCGCGTGATGAGCATGCACTGGCGTCCGTTACCCCATCGGCAACCGAACGTTAGGGGTCGCACGTGTCAAAATCTCTCGACAGCTACAATTGCCGCAGGACGCTCTCCGTGGGCGGCGCGGACCACACCTATTACGACCTGCGCGAGGCCGAGAAGAACGGCCTTGCCGGAGTGTCCCGGCTCCCCTTCTCGATGAAGGTGCTGCTCGAGAACCTTCTGCGCAACGAGGACGGAAGGTCCGTCACCAGGGAGGCGATCGCGGCCGTCGCCGCCTGGCTCGACGACCGCGGCTCGGCCGGGGTCGAGATCGCCTACCGCCCGGCGCGCGTCCTGATGCAGGACTTCACCGGCGTTCCGGCGGTGGTCGATCTGGCGGCCATGCGCGACGGCATCGCCGCGCTCGGCGGCGACCCGCAGAAGATCAACCCGCTGGTGCCGGTCGACCTCGTCATCGACCATTCGGTCATCGTCGACGAGTTCGGCACGCCCCGCGCCTTCGCCCGCAACGTCGAGCTGGAGTACCAGCGCAACGAGGAGCGCTACAAGTTCCTGAAATGGGGCCAGCAGGCGTTCCGCAACTTCCGCGTCGTGCCGCCCGGCACCGGCATCTGCCACCAGGTCAACCTCGAATATCTCGGCCAGGTCGTCTGGACGAAGGAGGAGGACGGCGAACGGGTCGCCTATCCCGACACCTGCGTGGGCACCGATTCGCACACCACGATGATCAACGGGCTGGGCGTGCTCGGCTGGGGCGTGGGCGGCATCGAGGCCGAGGCCGCCATGCTCGGCCAGCCGGTCTCCATGCTGCTGCCCGAGGTGATCGGCTTCCGCCTGACCGGACGGCTGAGGGAGGGCGTGACCGCCACCGACCTGGTGCTGACCGTCACCCAGATGCTGCGCAAGAAGGGCGTGGTCGGCAAGTTCGTCGAGTTCTTCGGCCCCGGCCTGTCGTCCATGTCGCTCGCCGACCGCGCCACCATCGGCAACATGGCGCCCGAATACGGCGCGACCTGCGGCTTCTTCCCGGCCGATGCGGAGACGATCCGCTATCTGACCATGTCGAGCCGCGCGCCCGAGCGCATCGCGCTGGTCGAGGCCTATTCGAAGGCGCAGGGCATGTGGCGCGAGGACGGCATCGAGGACCCGGTGTTCACCGACACGCTGGAGCTCGACCTCGGCGACGTCGTGCCGTCGATGGCCGGCCCGAAGCGCCCGGAAGGACGCGCGCCGCTCGAGGACATCGCCGCCAACTTCGCCAGGGCGCTGGAGAGCGAGTACAAGAAGACCGTCGACGTCGCCCGCCGCTACGCGGTCGAGGGCGAGAGCTTCGACCTCGGCCACGGCGACGTGGTGATCGCGGCGATCACGTCGTGCACCAACACCTCCAACCCCTCGGTGCTGATCGGCGCGGGCCTGCTCGCCCGCAACGCCAACCGGCTGGGGCTGAAGCAGAAGCCCTGGGTCAAGACCTCGCTCGCCCCCGGCTCGCAGGTGGTGGCCGAGTATCTCGGCAAGTCCGGCCTGCAGAAGGAGCTGGACGCCATCGGCTTCAACCTCGTCGGCTTCGGCTGCACCACCTGCATCGGAAACTCGGGCCCCCTGCCGCCGGCGATCTCCAAAACGATCAACGACAAGGGCCTGATCGGCGCGGCCGTGCTTTCCGGCAACCGCAACTTCGAGGGCCGCGTGTCGCCCGACGTGCAGGCGAACTACCTCGCCTCGCCGCCGCTGGTGGTGGCCTATGCGCTGGCCGGAACGGTGACGAAGGACCTGACGAAGGAGCCGCTCGGCGAGGGCGCCGACGGTAAGCCGATCTATCTCAAGGACATCTGGCCGACCACGCAGGAGATCCAGGAGTTCATCGAGAAGTACGTCACCCGCGAGATCTTCGCCGCGCGCTACGCCGACGTGTTCAAGGGCGACGACAACTGGCAGAAGGTGCAGGCGCCCTCGGGCGAGACCTATGCCTGGGACGACCGCTCGACCTATGTGCAGAACCCGCCCTATTTCGTCGGCATGGGCCGCAAGGCCGGCGAGATCAAGCCGATCCGGGGCGCGCGCGTCCTGGGCCTGTTCGGCGACAAGATCACCACCGACCACATCTCGCCGGCCGGCTCGATCAAGGCCGCCTCGCCCGCGGGCAAGTACCTGATCGACAACGACGTCGCGGTGGCCGACTTCAACCAGTACGGCACGCGGCGCGGCAACCATGAGGTGATGATGCGCGGCACCTTCGCCAACATCCGCATCCGCAACCACATGCTGGGCGAGAACGGCAAGGAGGGCGGCTACACGATCCACTATCCCTCCAAGGAGGAGATGTCGATCTACGACGCGGCCATGCGCTACCGTGAGGAGGGCGTGCCGCTGGTCATCTTCGCCGGCGTCGAGTACGGCAACGGCTCGTCGCGCGACTGGGCGGCCAAGGGCACGAACCTTCTCGGCGTGCGCGCCGTCATCGCCCAGTCGTTCGAGCGCATCCACCGCTCCAACCTCGTCGGCATGGGCGTGGTGCCGTTCACGCTGGAGGAGGGCACGAGCTGGGCCTCGCTGGGCTTGAAGGGCGACGAGACGGTGACGATCGACGGGCTCGAGACCATCAAGCCGCGCCAGAAGATGGTGGCCAGGGTCACCTTCGCCGACGGCTCGGTCAGGGAGGTGCCGATCCTGTGCCGCATCGACACGCTGGACGAGCTCGACTACTTCAGGAACGGCGGCATCCTGCAATACGTGCTGCGCGACCTCGCGGCGTAAGCCATACGGACGCGGAAACGGGGGGCCGGCGATGCGCAAGCGTCGCCGGCCCTTTCTTTTCCCGATCCTGCGCCGGTTCGCTCACGGCTCCGACGGGGCGGCCCGGCCGGCCGACGGGCGGTCGCGCTTGCGGACGCTTCGGGCTCCACCGGGCGCGCCGTGGCGCGCCACCGCGGCGAGCACGACGCCCAGCATCAGCCCGTTGAGGGTGTGCCACAGGAAATGGGTGCCGAGCGGCATCGCCTCGCACACCATAGGATCGAGCGCGCGGAAGGTGACGGAGACGACGAAGATGCCGGCGGCGGCGATGTTGTACCAGCCGGCCGGGTTGCCGGCGCGAAGCACCCATATGCCGAACACCACCAGCGCCAGGAAGGGCGGCAGGTAGCCGGTCGAGCCGTTGGAGGCCGCGCGCAGCCAGTCGGGCACGGCGGCGGTGGCAAGGCCGGCGACGACATAGAAGGCGAGGAAGACGGCCAGCGCCTTCGGCCATGGGAAGCCGAGAAAGCGGCGCAGGTTGAACAGCGTGTAGGCCAGCGTGAAGCCGGCGATGGGCAGGATGTCGCCCCACATGGTCAGCCATGTCGCGAAGGTGTGAAACAGGAACGAGCCGACGCCGATCGCCACCACCCACCAGCAAAGCAGCTCGGCGAAGCCGCCCGCGCCGCGCCGCCGCACTGCGGTCACGCCCCACAGGCCGGCCGCCACGAAAGCGAGGTTGGTCAGGGCGTTGACCGGCTCCGACCAGAAGTCCGGCCCGGTGCGTTCGCAATACATGTCGATTGCGGCGTTGAGGGTTTCAAGCATGGCGTCTCCTGTGCGGCATGGGGCGTGAGGGAAGGGCGGGCGGCTATCCTGGGGGTTTCACCGCAACGTGACTTCCCGTCCCGCGCGGCGCTGCCTAATCTCCGGTCGCCCGGCATGCGGCAGCCTGCGTGGCGGGCGATCCGTCTCCTGTCGGACATCGGGGTGAGCCGAAAGCCGCAAACCGCTTTCCGGTCCGATGCTCCGGTCACTTTGGACGGGGTTCGGGAGGACCCCCTGAACGTTCGGGAAAAATCGTTGGGCTTGACCTTCCTGAGGCTGGCGACGGCCGCATTGATCCTTGGCCTCTCAAGTGGCGCCCCCGCCGGGGAGCTTGTCAAGTCGCCGGCCGGGCGGCCGAAGGCCGTGGTGGAGATGTTCACCAGCCAGGGGTGCGGCTTCTGCCCGCCGGCCGACGCGCTGCTGGGCGACCTCGCGCGCTCGGGCGAGGTGGTCGCGCTCGCCTATCACGTCGACTACTGGGACTATCTCGGCTGGCGCGACACCATGGCCAGCGCCGACAACACCGCCCGCCAGCAGGAATACAGCCGCGCCTTCGGCAGCCGCTCGGTCTACACGCCGCAGGCGGTGGTCAACGGCCGCCAGCAGATGAACGGCGCCAAGCGGGGCAAGGTCGAGGGCGCGATCGCGCGCATGGCCGGCACGAAGGACGGGCTGAGCGTCGACGTCAGCATCTCCTACGAGGGCGGCACGATGGTCATCGAGACCGGCGCGGCGGACCGTCCGGTGCGCAACGCCCAGCTGATGGTGGTCTATTTCGAGCCGGCGACGCAGGTGAGGATCGAGCGCGGCAAGAACCAGGGCCGCGAGCTGACCTACTGGAACGCCGTCTCCGGCTTCCATTCCGCCGGCATGTGGCACGGCCGGGAAACGCGGGTCGAGCTGCCGGGCAACGAGGTGGCGCGCAAGGGAACCGGCGGCTGCGCCGTGCTGTTGCAGGAGATGGGCGACGACGACCTGCCCGGCGCCATCCTCGGCGCGGCCGTCGTCACCCGGCCGCCGGGCTGACGAATCGCGCGCCGGCGCGCCTGCGGTCCGGCCGCCGCCGGCGCCCGGGACAGGCCCGGACAGGCCCAGACAGGCAGGGACCCGAAACAAAACCGGCGCTGAAGAGACTTCAGCGCCGGCAATTGCTTGCTTTGGGATCGTCGTTGCCGTGATGCCGGGATGAGACCCGGAGTTGGTTCGGCCCAACCTTGACCCTGTGGGCGGGGGGCTTGGGGTTACAGGACCATGTCGGACCGAACCGTCTCAGGCAACGAGGGGATGGTCGCCACACAATGGGGCGGCAGCTTGGATAAAAGACGGCGAGAATGTGACGGCCCATCACCAATGGCGACAGCGTGTGGCCGTTCGTGATCGCGGCCGCCGGCATCCTGCATGGGGGCTTGCTTTTCGCCCGAGGGCGGGCGACCCTGCCCCTGTCGTCGAACTGTCACGAAAGGGCGGCGCATGACCGATTACGGCTCGGCAACGGAGGGTGGGGACGATTCCTCCATAGTCGTCCCGCTCCACGAGGCCCGTCTTGAGAGAATAGGGCGCGAGCGGGACGAACTGCCGGTCACCTTCCACCGGCGCGAGCTGGACCTGATCCTGCGGGTCTACGGGCGCATGGTCGCGGCGGGCGAATGGCGCGACTACGCCATCGACCATCTGAAGGACCGCGCCGTCTTCTCCGTCTATCGCCGCGCGAGCGAGGTGCCGCTCTACCAGATCCACAAGGTGCCGGCGCTGGCGCGCAGGCAGGGCGCGTTCTCGGTGGTGGCGGCCTCGGGGCTGATCCTCAAGCGCGGCCACGAGCTTGCCCGCATCCTCGCCTTCTTCGACGAGAAGCCGCGGCTGGTCAGGGCGTAGGGCCATTGCCGGAAAACGCGCGGCGCCTTTCCGCCCGCAACTGCGGAAGAACAGGACGCTCAGATCGCCTCGCCGCGCAACAGGCGCGGCGCGCGCTGCGACAGGCCGGCCGCTTGGCGGATGAAGAAGTCCTTCACGCGCGGCATGCGCTCCACCAGCCCCAGGCCGAGGTCGCGGGCGGCGCGCAGCGGCGCGAAGTCGTTGGAGAACAGGCGCGTCAGCACGTCTGTGGTGACGCCCATGCGCAGCGTGTCGAAGCGCCGCCATTCCTGGTAGCGCTCCAGCACGTCGAGGCCGCCGATGTCGCGGCCGAGCCGGTCGGCCTCCACCACCACCTCGGCGAGCGCGGCCGCGTCGCGCAGGCCGAGATTGAGGCCCTGGCCGGCGATGGGATGGATGCCGTGGGCGGCGTCGCCGGCGAGCGCGAAGCGCGGCCGCACGAAGTCGCGCGCCAGCGTCAGGCCGAGCGGCCACGCGCGCGGCTTCGACAGCACCCTGATCTCGCCGAGCTTGAGGCCGAAGCGGGTCTCCAGCTCCGCCTCGAACACGATCTCGTCCTCGGCGACCAGCCGCCCGGCGTCCTCCGTCTTCTCGCTCCAGACGATAGAGGAGCGGTTGGTGCCGTCCTCGGCCGGCGCCAGCGGCAGGATGGCGAAGGGGCCGGCGGGCAGGAAATGCTCCTCGGCGCGGCCGCCATGCGGGCGCTCGTGGCCGACGGTGCAGACGATGCCGGACTGGCCGTAGTCCCAGTGGACGGTGCCGATGCCGGCCATGTCGCGCAGGCGCGAGCGCACGCCGTCGGCGGCCACCAGCAGGCGCGTGCGCAGCGACACGCCGTCGGCGAGATGCACGGTGGCGTCGCGCGCGCCGGCCTCGAAGCCGCATACGCCGATGCCCTCGATCAGGTCGACGCCGAGCGCCCCGGCGCGGGCGCGCAGCGCCGCGTTCAGGTCGCGGTTGAACACCATGTGCGCGAAGGCCTCGCCCGGGGCGACCTCGCCCTCGAAGGTGAGGAAGACGGGGCGCACCGGATCGGTCGTGCGCGAATCGGTGATGACCATGTCGGTGATGGCCTGCGCCTTCGGCGCGATGCCCTGCCAGCAGCCGAGGCGCTCCAGCATGCGCACGGCCGCCGCCGCGATGGCCGAGGCGCGGCCGTCGTTGCGCCAGGCGTCCTCGGGCGCGGCGTCGACCACGGCGACCGACAGGCTCGGCCGCGCCTGGGCGATGGCGACGGCGATGGTGAGGCCGACATAGCCCGCGCCCGCCACGATCACGTCGAAGCATTCCCGTCGCTCGTCCATCTCCGCTTCCTTTCCCTGGCGCCGCGCTGTCCTGACCTGACTTGACTTGACCGGGCGACCGTTGCAACCCCGATGACAATCGCAATCGCCCGATTGCCGCCGCCGAGGGGGACGCCTTATGTCGCAGGCCATGCAGGAGCTTCTCACCATACTCGACCTCGAGAAGCTGGAACACAACCTGTATCGCGGCCGCAGCCACAAGGTGGGCTGGCAGCGCGTGTTCGGCGGGCAGGTCATCGGCCAGGCCCTGGTGGCGGCGCAGCGCACGGTGGACGAGGACCGCCACGTCCATTCGCTGCACTGCTACTTCATGCTGCCGGGCGACCCTTCGGTGCCGATCATCTACGAGGTCGACCGGCTGCGCGACGGCGGCTCCTTCACCACGAGGCGGGTCACCGCGATCCAGCACGGGCGCGCGATCTTCTCGCTCGAATGCTCGTTCCAGGTCGAGGAGGAGGGACTGGAGCACCAGATGCCGATGCCGCTCGACGTGCCGGCGCCCGAGACGCTGCGCAGCCAGTTCGAGCTGCTGGAGGCGGCGGGCCACGCCATCCCCGACGCGGTGCGCACCTTCTGGGCGCGCGAGCGGCCGCTGGAGATCAAGCCGGTCAATATCGAGCACTACACCAGCAGCCGGAAGCTGGCGCCGCGCCAGAACGTGTGGATCAGGACCAGGGGCGGCGTGCCGGACGACCGCAGGCTGCGGGAGGCGATCCTCGCCTATCTCTCCGACATGACGCTGCTCGACACCTCGACCTTCGCCCATGGCCGCATCGGCTTCGACCCGCAGATCCAGATGGCCAGCCTCGACCACGCCATGTGGTTCCATCGCGGCCACACGCTCGACGACTGGCTGCTCTACACCCAGGACAGCCCCAGCACGATCGGCTCGCGCGGCTTCTCGCGCGGCTTCCTCTATGCCCGCGACGGCACGCTCGTCGCCTCGACCGCGCAGGAGGGGCTGGTGCGCGTGCGCACGAAGCCAAAAAAATAACCATTCGCGCATGAATGCCCAAATTTTAGGCTGATACGGGTGGCCCCGCGCCGGAGCGCGCCGGCACGCGCCGACAGAAACCCAGTAAATCCAGAGACTTGAGAGGCAAGCCGCGCAACTGGCACGCGGCTTGAATCACCGTTTGCGATCGTCGGCCGTCATGGCGGCCGGCGAGGTCATGGCAGAGGCGGGGCATGCCCCCTGAACCAGCAAAGGGTGAAACCTCATGAAAATCGTGATGGCAATCATCAAGCCGTTCAAGCTCGACGAGGTGCGCGAGGCGCTCACCGCGGTCGGGCTTCAGGGCCTGACCGTCACCGAAGTCAAGGGCTACGGGCGCCAGAAGGGCCACACCGAAATCTACCGCGGCGCCGAATACGCCGTCAGCTTCCTGCCCAAGGTGAAGGTCGAGGTGGCCGTGGCAGACGAGCTTGCCGACAAGGCCGTCGAGGCGATCTCGACGGCGGCCCGCACCGGGCAGATCGGCGACGGCAAGATCTTCGTCTACGGCATCGACAAGGCGGTGCGCATCCGCACCGGCGAGACCGACGCCGACGCGCTCTGAGCGACCCGTTCGATCCCGACGCGCCGCGAGCGCGCATTCGATCAAGGAGATTGATGATGAGAATACCGACATTCGCTCCCGCGGTGCGCGCGCTGGCCGCCCTGCCGCTGCTGGCCTTGCCCGCCCGGGCGCAGGAGGCGGCCGAGGACGCCGCGGAAGGCGTCGTCGAGGCGGCGTCCGCGCTCGACAGCGGCGACACGGCCTGGATGCTGGTCTCGACCGTGCTGGTGCTGTTCATGATCCTGCCCGGCCTCGCCCTGTTCTATGGCGGCCTGGTGCGGGCCAAGAACGTGCTCTCGGTGCTGATGCAGTGCACGATGATAACGGCCGTCGTCATCGTCGTGTGGGTGTCTTACGGCTATTCCTTCGCCTTCGGCGGCGGCGACAGCCCCTATTGGGGCGGCCTCGGCAAGCTGTTCCTTGCCGGCGTGACGCCGGAATCCGAATCCGGCTCCATCCCCGAATACGTCTTCATCGCCTTCCAGATGACCTTCGCCTGCATCACGCCGGCGCTGATCGTCGGCGGCTTCGCCGAGCGCGTCCGCTTCGGCGCGGTGGTGGCCTTCGTGGTGCTGTGGGTGACCTTCGTCTACTTCCCCATCGCCCACATGGCCTGGGATGGCGCGGGCCTGTTCTACGGCTGGGACGCCTACGACTTCGCCGGCGGCACGGTGGTGCACATCAATGCCGGCATCGCCGCGCTGGTCGGCGCGATCATGATCGGCAAGCGCGCCGGCTACGGCCGCGACAACATGGCCCCGCACTCGCTGCCGTTCACGCTGATCGGCGCGGCGGCGCTGTGGGTGGGCTGGTTCGGCTTCAACGCCGGCTCGGCGGCGGCCGCCAACGGCACGGCCGCGCTCGCCATGGTCAACACCTTCACGGCCACGGCCGGCGCGACCATCGCCTGGTCGGCGATCGAGAAGGCCGCGCGCGGCAAGGCGTCCATGCTGGGCGCGGCTTCCGGCATCGTCACCGGCCTGGTGGCGGTGACGCCGGCGGCGGGCTTCGTCGGCCCGGTCGGCGCCATCGTGCTGGGGGCCGTGGCGAGCGCGGTCTCCTACTGGTTCGTCGCCGTGGTCAAGATCAGGCTCGGCTATGACGATTCGCTCGACGTGTTCGGCATCCACGGCGTCGCCGGCATCGTCGGCGCCATCGGCACCGGCGTGCTTGCCGCGCCGGCGCTCGGCGGCGTCGGCTATCCCGACGGCGTGTCGATGGCCGGGCAGGTGTGGACGCAGTTTCTCGCCGTCGCCATCACCGTGGCGTGGTGCGGCGTGGTCTCGGCCATCCTCTACAAGATCGTCGATCTCGCGATCGGGCTGCGGCCGGCCGCCGAGGCCGAGGCGCAGGGCCTCGATCTCGCCTCCCACGGCGAGGCGGCCTACCACTCCTGATGCAGGTTCCGGGCGCCGGACCAGCACCCCGGCGCCCGGGATGCGACGACGAATGCGGCGACGCATGTGCCGTCGCGTGCCTGGCCCGGCCTTCGCGCCGGGCCCTTTTTTCGTCGGCTTGCCGGGGTCAGAACAGGTCGACGTCGCCCGGGGCGTCCTCGTCCGCGGCGTCGATGGCGGGGCCGGGGGTGCCGATGGTGCGCACCAGCCCGGCCAGCTTCAGCGTCCCGACCGCGCGCGCGGTGTCGATGCGCCAGTGCGGCTGGGCGGCCTCGCCCAGCGCGCGCAGGAAGCCGGCGACGCCGGCGATGCGCTGGGCGGAAAGGTCGGCGTCCTGCATGGCGCGGACATAGTCGGCGTCGCAGACGCCCACGGCCCAGGTCGAGCGGGCGATGGCGGCCTGGTTGCGGTCGATGCGGCCGGCGATCTCCTCCAGCTCGAAGCGGATCCGCGCCAGCACGTCGGCGATCCGCTCGACCTCCCGTCCGGCTTCGACCCTCTCCCCGTCGCGCTCCGCAAGACCCATGACACGCGCTCCCACGCCTTACGCTTACTCTTTGATTGCCCGGCCGCGCACGGGGCCGGGAGGCGGCCGCGGGCCCTGCGGCCCGCAGCCCTGTTCAGTGCAGCCTGCCGACGATCGCCTCCAGCGCCCGGCGAAGCTGGTCCGGGTTGAAGGGCTTGGTCAGGTAGTTGTTCAAGCCCAGCTTGCGGCCCTCGTCGAGCACGGCCCGGTCCGGGCTGCCGGTCAGGATCATGAAGGGCGTGCGCGAGGTCGGCTTGTAGGTGCGGATGGCGTGCAGGAGTTGCAGGCCGTTCATCTTCGGCATGTTCATGTCGGAGATGATGAGGTGCGACGGCGTCGTCATCATCATCTTCATGGCCTGCTCGCCGTCGGCGGCGACCTGTATGTTGCGGAAGCCGAGCGTCTCGAGCGCGTCGCGGACAAGCAGACGGCTCGTTGTCGTGTCGTCGACGACAAGGATTCTCAACTGGGCTAGAAGCGACATTGCTCGGTGTTCCTCTATGCGACTCGTCAGTTCGGAAGTCCCTGGCCCGCCTGGTTCTGGGTCAGCACGCTGTCGAGCGCGATCAGGCTCAGCATGCGGCCTTCCATCGCGATCACCCCCTTCATGAAGGCGCGGGCGAGCTCGGACGCGACGTCGGGCGTTGCCTGGATCGACCCCGAACTGACGGTCAGGATGTCGGAGACCGCATCGACCAGAAGGCCGATGGTCTGGTTCCCGACCTGGGTGATGATGATGACGTGGCGGGCGCTGGGCTCGACCGGCGCGAAGCCGAGCCGGGCGGCCAGATCCACCACCGGCAGCACGGCGCCGCGCAGGTTGATGACGCCCTTGACGTATTCGCAGGCGTGCGGCAGCGGCGTCGTCGGCGTCCAGCCGCGGATGTCGCGCACCGACATGATGTCGAGGCAGAACTCCTGGCTGCCGAGGCGGAAGGCGATCAGCTCGTTGTTGGCCGCCGCGTCGTGCTCGCGTGCGTGGGTCATGCTGCGCTCCTCTTGCGGTTGGCGTCCATGCGCGCGGCCTCGGCGCGCGATCCGGCGACGATGGCGTCGACGTCGAGGATGACGGCCACCCTGCCGTCGCCGAGGATCGTCGCCCCGGCCACGCCGAAGACGTGGCCGTAATTGGTCTCCAGGCTCTTGATGACCACCTGCTGCTGGCCGACGATGCCGTCGACCAGAAGCGCGCATTGCGACTGGTTCTCGGTCTCCACCATCATCGCCACGGAGGCGAGCGGGTCGGCCTCCTCGTCGCGGTAGCCGAGCACGCAGCCGACGTCGATCAGCGGGATGAAGGCGCCGCGTATGCCGATGACGCGGGCCTTCTCGCCCAGCCCGTGCACGTCCTGGGCCTTGGGCTGGAGCGTCTCGACGATGGCCGACAGCGGCACCACCAGCGTCTGGCCGGCCACGTTGACGACCATGCCGTCGAGCACGGCGAGCGTCAGCGGCAGCGAGAGCGTGAAGGTGGTGCCGAGGCCGGGACGCGAGGTGATGGTGATGCGCCCGCCCAGCGCCTGGATCGAGCGGCGCACCACGTCCATGCCGACGCCGCGCCCCGACACGTCGGAGATGGCGGCGGCGGTGGAGAAGCCGGGCGCGAAGATCAGGTCGTCGATCTCGGCGTCGGAAAGCTGGGCGTCCTCGGCGACGATGCCGCGGTCGACCGCGATCTGGCGCACGCGGCTTCGGTTGATGCCGGCGCCGTCGTCGGAGACTTCGATGACCACGCGGCCGGAGCGGTGGGCGGCGACCATGCGCACCACGCCCTGCTCGGGCTTGCCGGCCGCAAGGCGGTCCTCGGGCTTTTCCAGGCCATGGTCGATGGCGTTGCGGATCATGTGGGTGAGCGGGTCGGCCAAGCGCTCGATCACGGTCTTGTCGACCTCGCAGTTCTCGCCCTCGGTGACGAGGCGGACCGACTTGCCGGTCATGTCGGCGACCTCGCGCACCACGCGCGACATGCGCTGGAAGATCGGCCGCACCGGCTGGGCGCGGATCGCCATCACCGAATCCTGGATCTCGCGCGTCAGGTGCTCGAGGTCGTCGAGGCCGACGGCGACGTCGGAGAGGCGGGCGATGCCGGCCTCCATGACGCGCTGGGCCAGCATCGACTGGTTGATGACCAGCTCGCCGACGAGGTCGATCAGCCGGTCGACGCGGTCGAGGTCAACGCGGATGGTGGCGCCCGGTTGCGGGGCCTGCGAGTTGGCGGCCTGCTGCGGCGCGGCGGAGGCGGCCTGGGCCGCGGGCGGCGCGGCCCTGACCGGGGCGGGCGCCTCGGCCTGCGGCGCGGCGTGCCGTTCCTGCCCGGCCGCTTCCTCGGCCGCGACCTGCGCCAGGATCGCCTGCACGGTCTGGGCGGCGTCGCTCTCGTCCATCACCGGGCCGGCGACGGCGGTGTCGATCGACAGGTCGCAGTCGAACTCGACGAACTCGAAGACCTCGCGCACCGCCTTCTCGTCGAGGTCGCCGGTGAGCGTGATGTCCCAGGTGAGGTAGGCGCCCTCGGGGTCGAGCTCGCCGAGCAGCGGCACGGCGGAGGCGTCGCACGACACCTCCATCTCGCCCAGCCGGCCGAGCTCGCGCAGCAGCCGCAGCGCGTCGTTGGCCTTGGCGTAGAGCTCCGGCTTCGGCGTGAAGCGGATGTGGACGGCCTGGCGGATGCCGGCGGCCTCGTCGTCGGCGATCAGCGTGTCGAAGGAGATCTGCACCGGCGCGAAGCCGAACTCGTCGACCTGCGGCTCGGCCTCGCCGGCCGCAAGCGGCTCGAAGGCCGGCGGCTGCGGCGCGGCCGCGGCGGGCGCGACCGGCCCCGCGCCGCCGGTGCGGGCGAGCTCGTCGGTCATCTGGGCGACGCGGCCGGCGTCCATCTCGCCGCCGTCGCGCGAGATGCGCACCAGGTCGGAGAGGATGTCGGCCGAGCGCAGCATGAGCTTGACGATCTGGGGCGTGATCTCCAGCTTGCCGGAGCGCATGCCGTCGAGCGTGGTCTCGAAGGTGTGGGCGAAGCGCACCAGATCGTCGAGCCCGAAGGCGCCGGCGCCGCCCTTGATCGAGTGGACGGCGCGGAAGACGGCGTTGATCGTCTCCAGATCGCCTTCCTCGCGCTCGATCGCCAGCAGCCCTTCCTCCAGCTCGGCAAGCTGCTCCTCGCATTCCTGGAAGAAGGTCTGCTTGATGGCTGCCATCGTGTCCATGGGCGTGCTCCCTATGCTCAGGCGGCGACGCGGTTGATCGCGGTGACGAGCTTGACGGGGTCGAACGGCTTGATGATCCAGCCGCTGGCGCCGGCGCGGCGCGCGCGGTCCTTCTTGTCGTCGACGCTCTCGGTGGTCAGCACCAGGATGGGGATGGCGCGGTGGCGGCCGGAGCCGCGCACGGCCTCGATGAAGCCGAAGCCGTCCATGCGCGGCATGTTGATGTCGGTGATGATGACGTCGGGCTCGCAGGTCTCGAGCACCTCGAGCCCGTGAACGCCGTCCTCGGCCTGGACGACTTCCATGCCGGCGTCCATCAGGGCTGCCTTGAGCATTTCGCGGATGGTGCGCGAATCGTCGACGGTCAGGATGGTCTTGGCCATGATGCGCTATTCCTTGCCGTGGAGGGGGCCGTGAAAGGGGGCGGTGAAGCGGGACAGGTCGAGGCCGGCGATTGCCGCGGCATCGACGAAAGCGGGGGAGGGGTCCTCGAGCGCCAGCTCCGCGCCGTCGGCGCTCCATGTCGCGGCGGCCGACAGCAGCACCTGCAGGCATTGCGCGCCGACGCGCTCGACCTGCGACAGGTTGAGCGTCAGGTCGCCGCCGCGCGCCGCGGCGAGCTCGGCCGCCAGAGGCGCGGCCGCCTTGATGTCGAGTTCGGTTGGAAGCGTGATGGTCGCGCCCGCGGCTTTCGCCATTCCCCTCTCCTTGTGAAAACCTTCTCCGGCGGTCTTCGATGCCGTCGTTCCGCGCAGCCCCGAAGCCCGGCGCTACCGGAGCGCGGCCGACTGTGCGCTGAAGGAAAAGTTCACATTCCGGTCATGCCGGATCGAGGGCGCGGCATCATGCCTTTGGCCAGTCCCCCACCAAGCCCCCGCCCAATCAATAAGCGATGACTGGTTTCGCCAATATTAACGGGGCAGGTTGACGGGGCAGGGGCGGCGGGCGGCCCCGCCGCGCGGCGGGGCGCGCCGTGCGGCGCTTCGCCCGAAGCGGGGCCGCGTTCTTCCGCTCAGGCGTTCTGCGCGGCGGTGACGATGATCTCGACGCGGTACTTCGGCGCGGCGAGCTTCGCCTCGCCGGTGGCGCGGGCGGGCGCGTTGCCCGGCGCGACCCAGGCGTCCCAGGCCGCGTTCATCTCGGCGAAGTCGGCCATGTCGGCGAGCCAGATCTGCGCCGACAGGATGCGCTCCTTCGACGAGTTCGACAGCGCCAGCAGCCGGTCGATCTCGGCGAGGATCGACTGCGTCTGCTCCTTCACGGTCGCGCCGTCGCCGACCTGGCCGGCGAGGTAGACGACGCCGTTGAAGATGTTGGCCTGGCTCATGCGCGGGCCGGTCTCGTGGCGGATGATGGTCATGGGTGCTCCTTGTGTTGTGCCGTTTCGCCTTCTACGGGCCGCCGCCCCGCCGGGCAATGGCTCAGGCGAGGGGCGCGGGAGGCTCAGACGAAGCGCGCCCGCTCGGCCTCGACCGCGGCGGCGATGAAGGAGGAGACGGCCTGGACGCGCCGCAGCGGCCGCACCGTCTCGTGATAGACCAGCCAGTAGGCGCGGCGGATCGGGGCGGCCGCCGGCACGGGCACGAGGTCGTCGTGGGCGCGGGCGATGAAGGTGTGCAGGATGCCGATGCCGGCGCCGGCGCGCACGGCCTCGACCTGGCCGAGCGAGGAGGAGACGCCGAAATGCGCCTGCCAGCCGGGCAGGATCTCCGGGCCGTAGTCGAGCGAGGGGCTGATGACGAGATCGGGCACGTAGCCGACGAGGCGGTGGCGGCGCAGCTCTCCTTGCGTGGCGGGCAGGCCGTTGCGCTCGGCATAGGCGCGCGAGGCGTAGAGGCCGAGCGTGTAGTCCACCAGCTTGGCCGCCACCAGCCGCCCTTCCGTTGGCCGCTCGACGGTGATGGCGATGTCGGCCTCGCGCCGCGACAGCGAGAACGAGCGCGGCACCGGCACGAGCTGGATCGAAAGCTGCGGGTGGCGCTCGGTGAGCGCGCCCAGCCGCGGCGCGAGGAACGCGACGCCGAAGCCGTCGGGCGCGCCGATGCGCACCGCGCCCGCCACCTCGTCGCTCTCGCCGGCGATGTCGGCGCGCGCGGCGATCATGTCGGCCTCGATGCGCTCGGCGGCGGCGAGGAAGCGCTCGCCCTCGCCCGTCAGCTCCGAGCCGGTGGTCAGCCGCCGGAACAGCTTGGCGCCGAGCGCGCGCTCCAGTGCGGCGATGCGGCGCGACACCGTGGCGTGGTTCAGCTCCAGCCGCCGCGCCGCGCCCAGGATCTGGCCCGCCCGCGCCACGGCGAGGAAGATGCGCACGTCGTCCCAGTTCATCGTGGTGACCTCCCCCGGCGCTTCCTTGTTTGCATTGCAGCAAATCATGAGCGGCGGCGCAAGCACTTCATTTCGCGCACAACGGATGCGGATTTGCTCGCGTTGCAATCGGCGCGGCGAAACGGGACAATGGCGGCACGCTTCCAAGGGAGAGAAACCATGATCGAAGTCGGGCATTTCATCGGCGGCAAGCATGTCGCCGGCAAGAGCGGCCGCAGCCAGGACATCATGCAGCCGATGGACGGCTCCGTGCGCGGCAAGGTGGCGCTGGCCTCCGGGGACGAGCTGCGCGCGGCCGTGGAGAACGCCAAGGCGGCGCAGCCGGCCTGGGCGGCGACCAACCCGCAGCGGCGCGTGCGCGTGCTGATGAAGTTCCTCGAGCTGGTGCAGCGCGACTATGACGACCTCGCCGACGCGCTGGCGCGCGAGCACGGCAAGACCGTCGCCGACGCCAGGGGCGACATCCAGCGCGGGCTCGAGGTCATCGAGGTGTCGATCGGCGCCCCGCACATGATGAAGGGCGAGTTCACCGACGGCGCGGGCCCCGGCATCGACGTCTACTCGATGCGCCAGCCGCTCGGCGTCGTCGCCGGCATCACCCCGTTCAACTTCCCGGCGATGATCCCGCTGTGGAAGATCGGCCCGGCGATCGCGGCCGGCAACGCCTTCATCCTCAAGCCGTCCGAGCGCGACCCGTCCGTGCCGCTGCGCCTTGCCGAGCTGTTCGTGGAGGCGGGGCTGCCGGCCGGCATCCTCAACGTCGTCAACGGCGACAAGGAGGTGGTCGACGCCATCCTCGACGATCCCGACATCAAGGCGGTCGGCTTCGTCGGCTCGACCCCGATCGCGCAGTACATCTACGCGCGCGGCTGCGCCAACGGCAAGCGCGTGCAGTGCTTCGGCGGCGCCAAGAACCACATGATCATCATGCCCGACGCCGACATGGACCAGACCGTCGACGCGCTGATCGGCGCCGGCTACGGCTCGGCCGGCGAGCGCTGCATGGCGATCTCGGTCGCCGTGCCGGTGGGCAAGGACACCGCCGACCGGCTGGTCGAGCGCCTCATCCCGCGCGTCGAGAGCCTGAAGGTCGGCCCCTCGACCGACGCCAACGCCGATTTCGGCCCGCTGGTGACCAGGGAGGCGCTGGACCGCGTCAAGGCTTACGTCGACACCGGCGTCAAGGAAGGGGCGAAGCTCGTCGTCGACGGGCGCGACTTCACCATGCAGGGCTACGAGAACGGCTACTACATGGGCGGCTGCCTGTTCGACGAGGTCACGCCCGACATGCGCATCTACAAGGAGGAGATCTTCGGTCCCGTCCTGTCGGTGGTGCGCGCGGCGACCTACGAGGACGCCATCCGCCTGCCCAACGAGCACGAATACGGCAACGGCGTGTCGATCTACACCCGCGACGGCGACGCGGCCCGCGACTTCGCCAGCCGCGTGCAGGTCGGCATGGTCGGCGTCAACGTGCCGATCCCGGTGCCGATCGCCTACTACACCTTCGGCGGCTGGAAGGCGTCCGGATTCGGCGACCTGAACCAGCACGGCGCCGACGCCTTCCGCTTCTACACCAAGACCAAGACGGTCACCTCGCGCTGGCCGAGCGGAATCAAGGACGGGGCGGAGTTCGTCATCCCGACGATGAAGTAGCCTCCGGCCCACCGCGGACCGCGACGGACGGGCGCCCTCCGGGGCGCCCGTTTCTTCTTGCGGGGAGCGTCCGCGCCCGCGCGACGGGCCGGCTCCGGGCCCGCATCCGCCGCATTTTCCGCCGCGGGCCGGCGCGCGGCGCCCGCGCGTTCCCGCCCTGCGGGCGGCCGCGGATTCGCCCATGTAGCGCCCGCTACATCGTTGCGCCGCAAACATGGCCTGCGCAAGAAATCCCGACCATCGCCGATATATCTGCAAAAGATTGTGTAATTCCGGCAATTTTCGTGCTTTGGAGCAAGGACATTGCATTGCGCCGATGCTAGCTTCCGGCCTCGGTCCAAGGGGGTCGCGGGCGCGCAACGACGTGCCGCAGCGGCAACCCGGAGGCAGGGGCGCAACCGAATTTTGACGTTGCAATCCGGCTTCGACGTAATAGGACTAAGAAAATAACAGAAAGGGACGCGCCTCGCGGCGACGCCCCAGGGGAGCGGCACGGGAATGGAATATTTCGTCCAGCAGCTTATCAACGGGCTGACGCTCGGCTCGATCTACGGGCTGATCGCGATCGGCTACACGATGGTGTACGGCATCATCGGCATGATCAACTTCGCCCATGGCGACATCTTCATGATCGGCGCGTTCATCGCGCTCGCCATGTTCCTCATCCTGACCAGCGTTCTGGGCTTCGCCTTCCTTCCGGTGGTGCTGCTGATCGTGCTCATCGTGTCGATGGTGTTCACCTCCGCCTGGGGCTGGACGGTCGAGCGGCTGGCCTACCGGCCGCTGCGCGGCTCGTTCCGGCTGGCGCCGCTGATCACCGCCATCGGCATGTCGATCCTGCTCCAGAACTTCGTGCGCGTCAGCCAGGGCGCCCGCGTCAAGCCGCTGCCGCCGCAGATCCAGGGCGGCGTCACGCTGTTCGAGGGCAACACCGAGACCGGCGCCATCGTGGTGCAGCTTTCCTACATGCAGCTGATCATCATCGTGACGACCGTGGTGCTGATGGCCGGCTTCACGCTGCTCATCAACAAGACCGCACTCGGCCGGGCGCAGCGGGCCTGCGAGCAGGACCGCCGGATGGCCGCGCTTCTGGGCGTCAACGTCGACCGCACCATCTCGCTCACCTTCGTGATGGGCGCGGCGCTCGCCGCCGTCGCCGGCCTGATGTTCCTGCTGCTCTACGGCGTGATCGACTTCTACATAGGCTTCCTCGCCGGCATCAAGGCGTTCACCGCGGCCGTGCTCGGCGGCATCGGCTCGCTGCCCGGCGCGATGCTGGGCGGCCTCCTGATCGGGCTGATCGAGGTGTTCTGGTCCGGCTACTTCACCGTCGAGTACAAGGACGTGGCCGCCTTCTCCATCCTGGCCATCGTGCTCATCTTCCTGCCCTCGGGCCTGCTCGGCAAGCCCGAAGTCGAAAAGGTCTGACCCATGGCGAATCCGGCAAACAACCGCGTCGCGGATTCGGTCCGCGATGCCTTCATCGCTGCCCTGCTCGTCGCCGTGCTCGGCTTCTTCTTCCTGGCGCTCAGGACCGACATCGCGCCCGGCGGGCTCGCGCTCTCGACCCGCTGGGGCCTGTGGTTCGCCTCGATCGCGATCGTGTTCGGCGTCAGGCTCGCGCTCAACCTGCTCGTCTTCAACCGCGACACCCCCGTGGGCAGCGGCGCCGGAGCCGGGCTCGCCCGCGCCGCCGCCAGGCTGCCCGACATGAGCGGCTGGGTGAACTGGGCGATGCTGGCGGCGGCGGTCGCGCTGCCCTTCTTCATCATGACGTTCTTCCCGGGCCAGCAGCGCCAGTATATCGACCTGTCGATCCTGATCCTGACCTACGTCATGCTCGGCTGGGGCCTGAACATCGTCGTCGGGCTGGCCGGCCTGCTCGACCTCGGCTACGTCGCCTTCTATGCGCTGGGCGCCTATTCCTTCGCGCTGCTGTCGACGCATTTCGAGTTCATCGGCTTCTGGACGGCGCTGCCGCTGGCCGGCATCCTGGCCGCGTTCTGGGGCGTCATCCTCGGCTTCCCGGTGCTGCGGCTTCGCGGCGACTACCTCGCCATCGTCACGCTGGCCTTCGGCGAGATCATCCGCGTCGTGCTGCTCAACTGGTACGAGTTCACCGGCGGCCCGAACGGCATCTCCGGCATTCCGAAGCCGACCTTCTTCGGGCTGGAGTTCGCGCGCGGCGAGGGCGGCTTCGCCGACTATTTCGGCATCCCGTTCTCCACCATCCACCGCTTCGTCTATCTCTACTTCATCATCCTCATCCTCGCCGTCGTCACCCATCTGGTGACGATGCGGCTGCGCCGGCTACCGATCGGCCGCGCCTGGGAGGCGCTGCGCGAGGACGAGATCGCCTGCCGCTCGCTCGGCATCAACACGACGAACACCAAGCTGACGGCCTTCGCCATCGGGGCCATGTTCGGCGGCTTCGCCGGCTCGTTCTTCGCCACCAGGCAGGGCTTCGTCTCGCCCGAGAGCTTCACCTTCATCGAGTCGGCCATCATCCTGGCCATCGTGGTGCTGGGCGGGCTCGGCTCGCAGGTCGGCGTCGTCATCGCCTCGATCATCATGATCGGCGGCATGGAGATGCTGCGCAATCTCGGCTTCCTCAGCCAGATCTTCGGTCCCGATTTCGACCCCGTGCAGTACCGCATGCTGATCTTCGGCCTGGCCATGGTGCTGATCATGGTGTGGAAGCCGCGCGGCCTGATCGCCTCGCGCGAACCGTCGGTGATCTACAAGCAGAAGAAGCGTATCGGGGCCGACATGGTCGCGCAGGGCGAGGGTCACTGATGTCCGCACAAGTCGTTACCGCCGAAACATCCGCCGCGACGTCCGCCACCGGGGCGACCTGGCACAGCGATCCGATCCTGTCCGTCGAGCATCTGACGATGCGCTTCGGCGGCCTGATCGCCATCAACGACCTGTCGTTCAATGTCGGGCGCGGCGAGATCACCGCGCTGATCGGGCCGAACGGCGCCGGCAAGACCACGGTCTTCAACTGCGTGACCGGCTTCTACAAGCCGACCGAGGGGCGCATCGTCATGCGCCACGGCCCCGGCCGCCAGCAGGAGCTGGTCGACCAGCTCACGATGAGCGGCGCCAAGTGGCGCACCACGCCCGACGGCTCCGTGTTCCTGCTCGAGCGCATGCCCGACTTCGAGATCGCCAAGCATGCGAGGGTGGCGCGCACCTTCCAGAACATCCGCCTGTTCGGCGGCATGACCGTGCTGGAGAACCTGCTGGTTGCCCAGCACAACCCGCTGATGCTGGCGTCGGCCTTCACCGTCGGCGGCATCCTGCATCTGCCGGGCTTCCGCAAGGCCGAGGCCGAGGCGATCGACAAGGCGGTCTACTGGCTGGAGCGGGTGCGCCTGATCGACCGCGCCGACGACCCGGCCGCCGACCTGCCCTATGGCGACCAGCGGCGGCTGGAGATCGCGCGCGCCATGTGCACGGACCCGCATCTCCTGTGCCTCGACGAGCCGGCCGCCGGCCTGAACCCGCGCGAATCGGCGGATCTCAACGCGCTGCTCCAGTTCATCCGCAAGGAGCACCGGACCTCGGTGCTGCTGATCGAGCACGACATGGGCGTGGTCATGGAGATTTCCGACCACATCGTGGTGCTCGACTACGGCGTGAAGATCTCCGACGGCGACGCCGATTTCGTGCGCACCGACCCCTCCGTGATCGCCGCCTATCTCGGCGTCGAGGAGGAGGAGATCGAGGACAAGCCCGAGGTCGCCTCGCTGGTGGTCGAGGCGCTGGGCGAGGAGGCGGCCGTGGAGGCCGGCATCGAGACGCCGGCCGTGGACGTCGGCGAGGCCGTGGCCGCGATGGCCGAGACCGGCAGCCACCCCGGCGCGAAGCCGGCCGGCCTCGACGCGCCGCGCGCGGGCGGGGCGGACGACCTGACCCGCATCAAGGGCATCGGCCCCGTCAATGCCGGCAAGCTCAACGGCCTCGGCATCTGGCACTTCGAGCAGATCGCGGCATGGAAGGACGAGGAGGTCGCGTGGGTCGGCTCCTATCTTTCCTTCCCCGGCCGCATCGAGCGCGAGGACTGGGTGGGCCAGGCCAGGGCGCTGGCGGCGAAGCCGGGCGCGCCCCGGAAAGGCAAAGGCAACGGCAAGGCGGGAGAGGGCCGATGAGCAACGCTTCGCAGGGCCCGCTCCTGTCGGTGCGGGGGGTGGAGACCTATTACGGCAAGATCGTCGCGCTGCGCGGCGTCGACCTCGACGTCAACCAGGGCGAGATCGTCACGCTGATCGGCGCCAACGGCGCCGGCAAGTCGACGCTGATGATGACGATCTGCGGCGACCCGCGCGCGCGCGTCGGCACCGTCGTCTACGATGGCGCCGACATCACCCGCATGCCCACCCACGACATCATGAAGCGCGGCATCGCCCAGTCGCCGGAAGGGCGGCGCATCTTCCCGCGCATGACGGTGATGGAGAACCTGCAGATGGGGGCGCTGCTGGTGCCGCCGCAGCATTTCGAGGACGACCTGAAGCGCGTCTACGAGCTGTTCCCGCGCCTGAAGGAGCGGGCCGGCCAGCGCGGCGGCACGCTCTCGGGCGGCGAGCAGCAGATGCTGGCCATCGCCCGCGCCCTGATGAGCCGGCCGAAGCTGCTCCTGCTCGACGAGCCGTCGCTGGGCCTGGCGCCCCTGATCGTCAAGCAGATCTTCGAGGTCATCAAGGAGCTCAACCGCAACGAGGGGCTGACCGTGTTCCTCGTCGAGCAGAACGCCTTCCACGCGCTCAAGCTCGCCCATCGCGGCTACGTCATGGTCAACGGCAACATCACCATGAGCGGCACGGGCGCGGAGTTGCTCAAGCGCGAGGAAGTGCGCGCCGCCTATCTCGAAGGCGGAAGGCACTGAAGGGAGCGGACCATGGAACATCAGAATACGCTGATATGGGAAGTCACCTTCTGGGAGTTCATGCTGGTCACGGTGGTGCTGGCCGGCGGCGCGGCGTATCTCACCGGCCGGGCCATCGCCAGCGTGTGGCAGGGCACGATGCACATCGTCGTCTACATGGTGCTTCTGGCGGCGGCGACGCGGTTCATCCATTTCGCGCTGTTTCGCGGCACGCTGCTTTCGCCGCACTACTACGTCGTCGACCTGATCGTGCTGCTGATCGCCGCCGGCATCGGCTTCACGGTGACGCGGCGACGGCAGATGGAGCGCCAGTACGGCTTCCTGAAGCGCGGCGACGCCGCCTGAACGGGGCGGGCGCGGGGGAACGCCGGGCCCGATGGGCTGCAACGGGGTTTCGACAGGAAAGCCTTTATTTCGCAGGGGAATTGGGCTTTTATGTCGGGCAAGCGGGTAGGGAACGCCCGCAGGTCGCCGGGGTCGGGTCTAGAACACCATCCCCTCCGGCGCAGGGAACCGTCAGGTGTTTATGGGAGTCATCATGAAGAAGGTACTTTTGGCAAGCGCGGCGCTCGGCCTGGTTTTCTCGAGCCCCGCCCTTGCGGACATCGTCGTGGCCACCGCCGGCCCGATGACCGGCCAGTATGCGTCGTTCGGCGCGCAGATGAAGGCCGGCGCCGAGATGGCCGTCGAGGACATCAACGCCGCGGGCGGCGTGCTCGGCGAGCAGCTCAAGCTCGAGATCGGCGACGACGCCTGCGACCCGAAGCAGGCGGTGGCCGTGGCCAACCAGTTCGCCGGCCAGGGCGTGCAGCTCGTGGCCGGGCATTTCTGCTCCGGCTCGTCGATCCCCGCCTCGGCCGTCTATGCCGAGGAAGGCATCCTGATGATCTCGCCGGCCTCGACCAACCCGGTCTTCACCGACGAGCGTCCCGGCCCGGGCATCTTCCGCATGTGCGGCCGCGACGACCAGCAGGGCGACGTCGCCGGTCAGTTCCTGATCGACAACTTCCCGGACAAGAAGGTCGCCTTCATCCACGACAAGACCGCCTATGGTCAGGGCCTGGCCGACGCCACCAAGGCGGCCTATGAGAAGCTCGGCGGCACGTCGGCCCTCTACGAAGCCTACACCGCCGGCGAGAAGGACTACACCGCGCTGGTCTCCAAGCTGAAGGCCGAGGGCATCGGCGTGCTCTATGTCGGCGGCTACCACACCGAGGCCGGCCTGATCGTGCGCCAGATGCGCGAGCAGGGCATGGACACCGTGCTCGTCTCGGGCGACGCGCTGGTCACCGACGAGTACTGGGCCATCACCGGCGATGCCGGCGAGGGCACGCTGATGACCTTCTCGCCCGATCCGCGCAAGGACCCCGACGCGCAGCCGCTGGTCGAGAAGTTCCGCGCCAAGGGCATCGAGCCGGAAGGCTACGTGCTCTACACCTATGCGGCGATCCAGGCCTGGGCCGACGCCGTCAAGGCCGCCGGCTCGACCGACTTCGACGCCGTGGTCGAGGCGCTGAACACCGGCACCTTCAAGACCGTGCTCGGCGAGTCGGGCTTCGACGAGAAGGGCGACGTCAAGCTGCCGGGCTACGTCTTCTACGAGTGGAAGAACGGCACCTACGACTATCTCGAGAACTGAGCCGCAAAAACCCGAAACGGGAACCGGGAGGCCCGGCGCGCACGCGCCGGGCCTCTTGCGTTGCGGGGCCGGAACGCCGGCTGCGGTGCGGGCCGGGTGGACCCGCCGGCGTCGGCCGGCAGGCGCAGGTCGGTCGCGCGCCGCCTCAGCGATAGTCGATGAAGCTCCTGTAGATGAAGCCCGAGCGGCCCTGATAGGTGGCGGCGCACCAGCCGCAATCGGCCTCGGCCTCGATCGCCGCCTTGCCCGGCACCACGACCAGCACCTCGGCGTCGTTGTCGGGGGCTGCGCGCAGGTTGACGGCGCTGTTGACCGTCGCGGGCTTCAACGCCGGCGTCGCGGCGGCGGCCTGCGCCGTCGTCGACCCGTCGCCGGCCGTGTCTTCCGCCGCGCCGGCCGCGCCCAGGTCGTCGGCGATCTCGCGGCTCTGGATCGCCTCCAGCGCGGCGACGTCGTCCTCGGTCTCGGCCACCGGCACGTCGGGCGCGAGGTCGGGCCGGGCGCGGCCGAGGGCTGGCGGTATCGCCGCCGTGCTGTCGAGGTCCGGGCCGGCTTGCGCGCCGGTGTCGGCGACGATGGGCGGCCGCGGCGCGGCGATTGCCGCCGGCGCGGCGCCGGCCGCCTGTTCCGCCGCCTGTTCCGCCACCGGCCCGTCCTGCCGGGAGGCGGCCTCGGGCGTGGCCGTGGCCTGGCGCTCGATGGCGGGGGCGACCGCCGGCCCGGACGCGGGCGGCTGCCCGGCGCGGT
>QEVK01000012.1 GCA_003577315.1 Hyphomicrobiales bacterium
GATACGAACGACACGCCGATCTCTATCGAGCCTTCATCCTCATCGCAGCCGCAATCATATGCTTCAATGCAAAAGGACGGTTTTGTTAGGCGCTCTAAGCCGCGCGGCACGCCCGCAAGGACAGGAGACACAACGATGAGAACGTTTGCCGGCATCGCCGTCGCGGCCGCCGCGGCCCTCGCCAGCCCCGCCGAGGCGGGCGACGCCGCCGAGCTCGCCATCCTCGGCTTCACCGCCGACGGCTCCGTCTTCGCCTTCGAGGAATACGGCGTCCAGGACGGCTCCGGCTTTCCCTACGCCAACCGCTTCTACATCGACACGGCGAGCGACAGCTTCGTGGCCGGCACGCCGATCCGCGTGCGCATCGACGACGAAAGCGCCTCGGTGGACGACGCGCGCGAGGAGGCGCGCGGCCGCGGGCAGGCAATCGCGGCGGACGCCGAGCTTGCGCGCCATCGCGGCTTCACCGCCGGCTTCAACGCGATCACCGAGCTTTCGGCCGATCCGTACCGGCTCGCCGTCAACCCGCGGCCGGTGATGCCGGCGATCGACGCGCCGCTCGAGTTCCGGCTGGAGGAGATCGCGCTCGAGCAGCCGGCGAACTGCCACGATCTCGGCCAGGCGGTCGGCTTCCGGCTCGTGCGTCCCGGCCTTGCGCCGGGCGATGCGGCGCAGCTCGTCCACGAGGACGCCTCGATCCCGGCGAGCCGCAACTGCCCGCTCGGCTACCGGCTGGGCGCGGTGCAGACCTTCTTCCCCGAGGGTGGCGACCCGGTCTACGCGGTGCTGGTCTCGGTGCGCTCGGTCGGCTTCGAGGGGCCGAACCATCGCTGGATCGCGGTTCCCGGCCGGTTTTGAGCCCTCCCGCGCCGACCTTCATGCGTTGAGGAATCCGCCGCGCTCTGCTACAGCCGGCGCGTCTTCCCCAACGCAGTCAGGACGAGCCTCATGATCCCGCGCTATTCGCGTCCCGAAATGGTCGCCATCTGGTCGGCCGAAACCCGGTTCCGAATCTGGTTCGAGATCGAGGCCCATGCCTGCGACGCGCTGGCGCAGATCGGCGTCATCCCGGCGCAATCCGCGCGCACGATCTGGGAAAAGGGCGGCAAGGCCGAGTTCGACGTGGCGCGCATCGACGAGATCGAGCGCGAGACCAGGCACGACGTCATCGCCTTCCTCACGCATCTGGCCGAGTTCATCGGGCCGGATTCGCGCTTCGTCCACCAGGGCATGACCTCGTCGGACCTGCTCGACACCTGCCTCGCCGTCCAGCTTTCGCGCGCCAGCGACATCCTGCTCGCCGACATCGACGCCCTGCTCGCGGCGTTGAAGCGGCGCGCCTTCGAGCACAAGGACACCGTCACCATCGGCCGCAGCCACGGCATCCATGCCGAGCCGACCACCTTCGGCGTCAAGCTGGCGCAGGCCTATGCCGAGTTCTCCCGCTGCCGTGAGCGGCTGGTCGCCGCACGCGCCGAAATCGCCACCTGCGCCATCTCCGGCGCGGTCGGCACCTTCGCCAACATCGACCCGCGCGTCGAGGAATATGTCGCCGAAAAGCTCGGCCTGACGCCGGAGCCGGTGTCCACGCAGGTCATCCCGCGCGACCGCCACGCCATGTTCTTCGCCACCCTCGCCGTCATCGCCTCGTCCATCGAGCGGCTGGCCATCGAGATCCGCCATCTCCAGCGCACCGAGGTGCTGGAGGCGGAGGAGTACTTCTCGCCCGGCCAGAAGGGCTCCTCGGCGATGCCGCACAAGCGCAACCCGGTGCTGACCGAGAACCTGACCGGCCTTGCCCGCATGGTGCGCGCCTATGCGCTGCCGGCGATGGAGAACGTGGCGCTGTGGCACGAGCGCGACATCTCGCACTCGTCCGTCGAGCGCATGATCGGCCCCGACGCCACCATCACCCTCGACTTCGCGCTGGCGCGGTTGACCGGCGTGGTCGAGAAGCTGGTGGTCTACCCGGCCAACATGGAAGCGAACCTGAACAAGTTCCGCGGCCTCGTCCATTCGCAGCGCGTGCTGCTCGCGCTCACCCAGGCCGGCGTCTCGCGCGAGGACGCCTATCGCCTCGTACAGAGAAACGCCATGAAGACATGGGAAAAAGGTGCTGATTTCCTTGAGGAACTCCTCGCCGACAAGGATGTGCGCGCAGCGCTTTCCGAAGACGGGATCAGGGAGAAGTTCGATCTCGGCTACCACACCAAGCATGTCGACACGATCTTTGCGCGCGTGTTCGGCGAAAGCTGAGCGGCCGCCGGTTTCCCATCGCATCCCCACGAGGCCGCCGCGCGAACCCCGCGCGGCGGCCTCGTGCCATTGACAGCCGCTTCGCGCTCTGGATTGGTGGCGCTGCCGGCGCGATGACGCTCCGGGATCGAGACGAAAGGCGCGAGCGATGGACATCGTCACTCCCGGGGCTGCGAACATGATGCTGTTCACCGGCGCGGCGCTGGTGCTGCTCGTCGTGCCCGGCCCCGCCGTGCTCTACATCTTCGCGCGGTCCATCGAGCAGGGCCGCATGGCCGGCCTGATCTCGATCGTCGGCATCCATGCCGCGACGCTGGTCCATGTCGCGGCGGCGGCGCTGGGCCTGTCGGCGCTGCTCGCCTCGTCGGCGCTCGCCTTCAGCGTCGTCAAATATGCCGGGGCGGCCTATCTGATCTGGCTCGGCCTGCGCAAGCTGTTCGGCCCCGCGCCGGAGCCGGGCGCCGACATGACCCTTCCCCGGCGCAATTTCGGCCGCCTCCTGCGTGACGGCTTCGTCGTCAACCTGCTCAACCCCAAGACGGCGCTGTTCTTCCTCGCCTTCCTGCCGCAGTTCGTCGATGTCGGGCGCGGCCACGTGGCGATGCAGATCGCCATCCTCGGCCTTGCCTTCACGCTGCTCGGCCTCGTCACCGACGGCTGCTACGCGCTCGCCGCCGGCACGGCCGGCAACTGGCTGAAGCGCAGCCCCGGCTATCTGCGGCTCGAGCGCTATGTCAGCGGCACGCTGTTCATCGGGCTGGGCGTGACCGCGGCCCTTGCCGGCAACGGCAGGAAGTAGGCCGCCTCACACGGCGACCGGCCTGACCCTGATCTCGGTGCCCCACGGGTCGCGCACAACGCTTTCCGCCGTCGCCAGCCGCGACGACAGCTCGACGAAGGCGAGCCCGGCGCGGTCGGCCTCGCGCGGGCCCGCGCCCCGGCTGCGCCAGATGTTGGCGCCGATGTGGTGGTGGTAGCCGCCCGACGACAGGAACACCGCCTGATCGCCATAGTGGGTGATGGTGTCGAGGCCCTGCGCCCCGTTCCACCACGCCTCGGCGGCGGCGACGTCGCCGACCCGCAGGTGGACATGGCCGACCACCGTGCCTTCCGGCGCGCCCCTCCAGCCGGCCTCGCCGTCGCGAATCTCGGCCATCAGCGAGTCGAAGTCGAGCCGCTCGGTCGCCATGCGGATCGCACCGTCCTCGCGCGGCCATGCGCTGCGGTCGCGGTCGGCATAGATCTCGATGCCGTTGCCCTCGGGATCGTTCAGGTAGATCGCCTCGCTGACGAGATGGTCCGAAGCGCCGTCGATCGGGATGCGCGCGTCGATGGCGTGGCGCGCCCAGCGCGCCAGGTCGGCGCGGGCGGGCAGCAGGAAGGCTGTGTGGAACAGGCCGGCGGCGCGCGGGTCGTCCGGCCGCAGCGCCGCCGATCCCTCGATTTCGAGCAACGCGCGCCCGTCGACGCCGAGGTGGATCGTGCCGCCGGCGCGGCGCAGCTCCTTCAGGCCGAGCGCGGCCTTGTAGAAATCCGCCAGGCGGCCGGGGTCGCGCGCCCTGAGGCCGACGCGGCCGATGCTGACCGGCGTGGTCGCGGCAAAAGGAAGATTGGTCATCGTCGTCTCCGTTGCGTACGGCCGGGCCGCATCGTTCCAGCCTCGAAGATCGGGTGCGGGCCGGTAAAGCGCAATGCCGCGCGGGGAAGACGCGCCGTTCACGCAGCGGAGACGACGGGCGGGGTGACGGCCGGCGGCGGGCGGCGGTTGCAACGGTGCCGCCGCCTCGCTACATGCCGGCCATGAAGGTCAAGGACGCAGACATCCTCATCATCCCCGGCTACACCAATTCCGGGCCGGACCACTGGCAGAGCCGCTGGCAGGACAGGCTTTCCACCGCGCGGCGTGTGGAGCAGGCCGAATGGTCGAAGCCGGTGCGCGACGACTGGGTCGCCAACGTGGTGCGCGCCATCGAGGAGGGCGAGCGGCCGGCGGTGCTGGTCGCCCACTCGCTCGGCGTGCCGACGGCGATCCATGCGGCGCGGCAGGCCTCGCGGCCGGTGGCCGGCGCCTTTTTCGTCGCGCCGCCGGACGTGGCCAACCCGGCGATCCGGCCGAAGCACCTGATGACCTTCGGCCCCTACCCGCGCGACCCGCTGCCGTTTCCGTCGCTGACCATCGCCAGCCGCAACGACCCGTTCTGCGCCTTCGAGGTGGCGGAAGACATCGCCGGCGCCTGGGGGTCGCTGTTCATCGATGCCGGCGAGGCGGGCCATATCAACGCCGATTCCGGCCATGGGCCGTGGCCGGAAGGGTCGATGACCTTCGCGAGCTTCCTGACGCGGCTGTGAGGCCGCCCTATCCCGTTATGGACGCGCGGGCGGCTTCCAGCAGCGCGGCCGCGCCCAGCGCCATGTAGCGATGCTCGCCGCCCATGGCGATCAGCCGGTAGCCCATCGCGACGTAGCGGCCGGCAAGCCTGGGATCGACCACGTAGATCGCAGCGTGCTTGCCCGCCGCGCGGGCGCGCGCGGCGACGTGGGCGATGGCCTCCATCATGTCCTCGAGCGACGGGTTCATCGTCTCGCCGCCGGTCCAGGCGATGGAGAAGTCCGAGGGGCCGACGAGAACGCCGTCGATGCCGGGCACCGCCAGGATGTCGTCGACGATGGCGAGTGCTGCGCGCGTCTCGATCATGGCGAAGGCGAGCGTTTCGGCATCCGAGCGGCGCAGCCAGTCGCTGCCGTCGCCACCGCCCCGGCGCGGCATGGCGAAGCTCGGCCCCCACGAACGCTCGCCGACCGGCGGATATTTCATCGCCGCCGCGAAGGCGCGGGCGTCGTCCAGCGAGTTGATCATCGGCGCGATCACCGCCTCGGCCCCGAAGTCGAGCGCGCGGCTGGCCATGTCGAAGCGGCCGACGGGGATGCGCACCAGCGCCGGCTTGCCGGCGGCGATGACGGGGGCGAGCGCGCGCAAGACGCTGTCCTCGCCATGGCCGCCATGCTGCATGTCCAGCGTCACCGCCTCCATGGCGGTCGCGGCCAGCGCCTCGGCCACCAGCGCGTCCGGCAGCGACGACCACGCCGTGAATACGGTTTCGCCGGCGGCGAGCCGCCGGGCAAGCGTCATTGCGCTCACGCCTGCTTGACCTGCGCGATGGCCTCGTCGAGCAGCTCGTCCATGGTGCGGCGGATCTGGTGGTCGGACTGGTCCACGCCGGCGGCGTCGAAGTCGGCGCGGATCTTGCGGAACACGTCGTGATCGCCGGCTTCCTGGAAGTCGGAGGCCACGACCTCCCTGGCGTAGGCTTCCGCGTCGTCGCCGGTCTTGCCCAGCTTCTCGGCGGCCCACAGGCCGAGCAGCTTGTTGCGGCGCGCGGTGGCCTTGAACTTCAATTCCTCGTCGTGAGCGAATTTCTTCTCGAAGGCGTCCTTGCGGTCGTCCATGGTGGCCATGCCATATCCTCCGGCTTGATGGCGAATCCCTGAGCCCATATGGGGGCTGGGACCACAAACCAAAAGGCCGCTTCGCGGTCAATACGCGCGGGACCGCGCGGCTGTGCGGCATTTGCGTTGGATTGGCCCCGCGCACGCCGATTGACGATTGAGCGCGAGGCGGGTTTGCGCTAGAGACCGGCTTGAGAACCCCTGTCGCGGACCGCATCCCAGCCGCAACCCGGAGCCTTCGCGCCCACCGCCGCTCCCAAAGACCAGAGACCGCCATGAACCGTCGCCGCCGCATCTACGAAGGCAAGGCCAAGATTCTTTACGAAGGGCCTGAGCCGGGAACCCTGATCCAGTTCTTCAAGGACGACGCCACCGCCTTCAACAAGAAGAAGCACGAGGTCGTCGACGGCAAGGGCGTGCTCAACAACCGCATCTCCGAGCACATCTTCACGCATCTGAACCGCATCGGCGTGCCGACGCACTTCATCCGCCGGCTCAACATGCGCGAGCAGCTCATCCGCGAGGTCGAGATCATCCCGCTGGAGGTGGTGGTCCGCAACGTCGCCGCCGGCTCGCTCGCCAAGCGGCTCGGCATCGAGGAAGGCACGGTGCTGCCGCGCTCGATCATCGAGTTCTACTACAAGGCCGACGCGCTCGACGACCCGATGGTCTCGGAAGAGCACATCACCGCCTTCGGCTGGGCCTCGCCGCAGGAGATCGACGACATCATGGCGCTGGCCATCCGCGTCAACGATTTCCTTTCGGGCCTGTTCCTCGGCGTCGGCATCCAGCTCGTCGACTTCAAGGTCGAGTTCGGCCGGCTCTACGAGGGCGACATGATGCGCGTCGTGCTGGCCGACGAGATTTCCCCCGATTCGTGCCGGCTGTGGGACATCGCCACCAACGACAAGCTCGACAAGGACCGCTTCCGCCGCGACATGGGCGGGCTGGTCGAGGCCTATCAGGAAGTGGCGCGCCGCCTCGGCATCATGAACGAGAACGAGCCGCCGCGCCCGTCCGGCCCGGTGCTGGTCTCCTCCAAGCCCGACAAGGGCAGCGTCCACTAGGTCCAGCCGGAGAAACGCAAAGTGATCAAGGCCCGTGTCACGGTGACCCTCAAGAACGGCGTTCTCGACCCGCAGGGCAAGGCGATCGAGGGCGCGCTCGGCGCGCTCGGCTTCTCCGGCGTCGGCCAGGTACGCCAGGGCAAGGTCTTCGACCTCGAACTCGCCACCGCCGACAGGGCGAAGGCGGAGGAGGAACTGAAGGCGATGTGCGAGAAGCTGCTCGCGAACACGGTGATCGAGAACTATGCTATCAGTATAGGCTGACGCCGGGAGTTTCCGATGGCGGAAGTGACGAACGAGCTGATCTTCGAGGTGCTGAAGAATCTTCAGCAGCGAACGGCGAACGTCGAATCGGTGGGTCTGGAGCATTCGCAGGCGATGAATGCGATGAGAGGGCATCTCATGTCCATTCAAACCGACACCAACAATATCTACGGCATTCTCTCACGCATCGACCAGCGTCTCGACCGTATCGAAAAACGTCTCGAACTGCGCGAGCTCGCCGAACCCCAGAGACCCTACAGGCCAGAATGAAATCCGTCGTCGTCCTCCTCCCCGGCCTGAACCGCGACCGCGACATGATCGCGGCGCTGACCAAGATCGGCGGCCGCCCGCCCGCGACCGCCTGGCAGACCGACACCGAGATCCCCGACGCCGACCTGATCGTCATCCCCGGCGGCTTCTCGTTCGGCGACTATCTGCGCTGCGGCGCGATCGCGGCGCGCATGCCGGTCATGCGCGCGGTGGCTAAGAAGGCCGAAAAGGGCGTCAAGGTGATCGGCGTGTGCAACGGCTTCCAGATATTGCTCGAAGCCGGCCTCCTGCCCGGCGCGTTGATGCGCAACGCCTCGCTGCGCTTCGTGTGCCGCGAAGTGAAGCTCGAAGTCGCCAACGCCGACACCGCATTCACGCGGAGCTATGCAAAGGGCCAGATCATCCGCTGCCCGGTGGCGCATCATGACGGCAACTACTTCGCGGATGAAGAGACGCTCGCCCGCATCGAGGGCGAGGGCCAGGTGGTGTTCCGCTATGCCGAGGGAACCAACCCCAACGGCTCGATCAACGACATCGCCGGCATCGTCAACGCGCGCGGCAACGTGCTCGGCCTGATGCCGCACCCGGAGAACCTGATCGAGGCCGCCCATGGCGGCACCGACGGGCGGCCGCTGTTCGAGAGCGTGCTGGGAGCCGCCGCGTGAGGAAGACCGCAGGCGCGGGCCTGCTCGCCGCGCTTCTCGCCTCCCTCGCCGCCTGCCAGTCCCCGCCCTCCGGCCCCGGCGCGGCGGGAACCGGCAAGAGCGCCGCCTTGCGCAACATGGAGCAGGTGGCGACTGCCGCCCACCGCTGCTGGTTCGCGAGCGGCGATCCGGCCTTCCGCGGCTACAGCTTCGCCAACGAACTGAATTCCTTCTCCGGCCGCCCCCGCTTCCTGCTCGTGCCGAAGGGCAATTTCGGCGGCCGGCCGCTGCTCGTCGTGCAGGCCGAAGGCCCGGCCGGGCGCGTCAGCGCCTTCGGGCCGCTGATGGACGGGGCCGAGGGCGCGCGGATTTCCAACGACATCGGCCGCTGGGCGGCAGGCAATGCGAGCTGCGCCCCGATAGGCTAAAGGGCGCGGCGTGAGCACGCGGACGACATGATGACCATACGCAACGACATCCCTATCACCGAAGACCTGATCGCCGCGCACGGCCTCAAGCCGGACGAATATCAGCGCATCCTCGACCTGATCGGCCGGGAACCCAGCTTCACCGAGCTCGGCATCTTCTCGGCGATGTGGAACGAGCACTGCTCCTACAAATCGTCGAAGAAGTGGCTGCGCACGCTGCCGACCGAGGGGCCGCGGGTCATCCAGGGGCCGGGCGAGAATGCCGGCGTGGTCGACATCGGCGACGGCCAGGCCGTGGTCTTCAAGATGGAGAGCCACAACCACCCCTCCTATATCGAGCCCTATCAGGGTGCCGCGACCGGCGTCGGCGGCATATTGCGCGACGTCTTCACCATGGGCGCGCGGCCGATCGCGGCGATGAACGCGCTGCGCTTCGGCGAGCCGGACCATCCCAAGACGAGGCACCTCGTCTCCGGCGTGGTTTCCGGCGTCGGCGGCTACGGCAACTCGTTCGGCGTGCCCACCGTCGGCGGCGAGGTGCAGTTCGACGCCCGCTACAACGGCAACATCCTCGTCAACGCCTTCGCCGCCGGCCTCGCCGACGCGAACGCGATCTTCTACTCCCGGGCCGAGGGCGTCGGCCTGCCCGTGGTCTATCTCGGCGCCAAGACCGGGCGCGACGGCGTCGGCGGCGCCACCATGGCGTCTGCCGAGTTCGACGATTCCATCGACGAGAAGCGGCCGACCGTGCAGGTCGGCGACCCGTTCACCGAAAAATGCCTGCTCGAAGCCTGCCTCGAGCTGATGGCCTCCGGCGCGGTGATCGCCATCCAGGACATGGGCGCGGCGGGGCTGACCTGCTCGGCCGTCGAGATGGGCGCCAAGGGCGATCTCGGCATCCGCCTCGACCTCGACAAGGTGCCGGTGCGCGAGGAGCGCATGTCGGCCTACGAGATGATGCTGTCGGAAAGCCAGGAGCGCATGCTGATGGTGCTGCGCCCCGAGAAGGAGGAGGAGGCGAAAGGCATCTTCCGCAAATGGGGGCTCGACTTCGCCGTGGTCGGCGAGACCACCGACGACCTGCGCTTCCGCGTCTTCCATCAGGGCGAGGAGGTCGCCGACCTGCCGATCAAGAAGCTGGGCGACGAGGCGCCGGAATACGACCGGCCGTGGACGGAACCGGAGGCCCCTGCCCCGCTTGCCGACGTGCCGGCCATGGACGTGGCGGATGCGCTCCCGAAGCTCGTCGGCTCGCCCAACCTGTCATCGCGGCGCTGGGTGTGGGAGCAGTACGACACGCTGATCCAGGGCAACTCGCTGCAGATTCCGGGCGGCGACGCCGGCGTCGTGCGCGTCGAGGACCATGCGACCAAGGCGCTCGCCTTCTCCTCCGACGTCAACCCGCGCTATTGCGAGGCCGATCCCTACCAGGGCGGCAAGCAGGCGGTGGCCGAGTGCTGGCGCAACCTCACCGCCACCGGCGCGCTGCCGCTGGCGGCCACCGACAACCTGAATTTCGGCAATCCCGAGCGGCCGCAGATCATGGGCCAGTTCGTGCGCGCCGTTCAGGGCATCGGCGAGGCCTGCCGCGCGCTCGACTTCCCCATCGTGTCGGGCAACGTGTCGCTCTACAACGAGACCAACGGCCAGGGCATCCTGCCGACGCCGACCATAGCCGGCGTCGGGCTGATCGACGACTGGGCGAGGATGGCGAGAATCGGCTTCGCGGCCGAAGGCGAGGCGATCGTGCTCGTCGGCGCGCCGGCGCGATGGGGCACGCATCTGGGGCAATCGGCCTATATGCGCGAGCTCTTCGGTCGCAATGACGGGCCGCCGCCGCCGGTCGACCTGGCCCACGAGCGCAAGGCGGGCGACTTCGTGCGCGCCCTGATCCGCGACGGGCTCGCCACCGCCTGCCACGACCTGTCCGACGGCGGCCTGGCCGTGGCGCTGGCCGAGATGGCGATGGCCGCGGGCATCGGCGCGACGGTCAATCGGCCCGACGGCGCCGACCCGGCCGCCACCTTCTTCGGCGAGGATCAGGGTCGCTATCTGGTGACCCTGAGCCGCGCGGATGTCGAGCGTTTCCTCGAGGAGATCGCGCCGGGAAGCGGCGTATCCGCCGTGTGGATCGGCACCACGGGCGGGCCGTCCTTGAAGCTCGGCGAGGCGCGTGCCATATCGGTGGCAGAACTGAAGGCAGCGCATGAAGGCTGGTTCGCCGGCTTCATGGGCAACTGAGAAGGAAACCTGCCATGGCCATGGACGCACGCGAGATCGAACGGCTCATCCGGCAGGGCATCCCTGACGCCGTCGTGACGATCCGCGACCTTGCCGGCGATGGCGACCACTACGCCGCCGAGGTGGTGGCCGAGAGCTTCCGCGGCAAGACCCGCGTGCAGCAGCACCAGATGGTCTACGACGCGCTCAAGGGCAACATGGGCGGCGTGCTGCACGCGCTGGCGTTGCAGACGAGCGCGCCCGACTGAACGGCTCCGGACGGGACAACCCGGTCGCCGTCGCGGCCGGGCGTCTCGTAGCGCGCGATTGCGCGGGGCGGCGTTGTGGCCTAGATAAGGCCCAGCGAAACAGTGCGCCGGGCCTTGCCCCCGGCAGACAAGGACAAGCCAGATGAGCGACATCGCCGGTTTCATCGACAACGAGGTCAAGCACAACGACGTCGTGCTCTTCATGAAGGGCACGCCGGGCTTCCCGCAGTGCGGCTTCTCGGGCCAGGTCGTGCAGATCCTCGATTATCTCGGCGTCGACTACAAGGGCGTCAACGTCCTGACCTCGGACGAGCTGCGCCAGGGCATCAAGGACTATTCCAACTGGCCGACCATCCCCCAGCTCTACGTCAAGGGCGAGTTCGTCGGCGGCTGCGACATCGTGCGCGAGATGTTCCAGGCGGGCGAGTTGCAGGGCTTCTTCGCCGACAAGGGCGTGGGCCTGCGCAACGCGGTCTGAATCGCGCCTCACCTCAAGCAAGCATAGCGGATGCGCCGGCTTGCCGGCGCATCGTCGTTTCAACGGGAGAATTCCGGCCATGCACGACAGGACCGGACAACGACCGGCCACCGGCCTGCCGCTGCCGCGCGTCGAGTTCATCGCGCTGGCCGCGGCGCTGATGTCGCTCAACGCGCTCGCCATCGACATCATGCTTCCCGGCCTCCAGGAGATCGGGGCAAGCCTGGGCGTCGAGAACGAGAATCACCGGCAATACGTCATCTCGGCCTATTTCGGCGGCATGGCGGCGGCGCTGCTGCCCTACGGCCCGGCCTCCGACAGGTTCGGCCGGCGCGCGCCGCTGCTGTTCGGGCTCGTCGTCTATGTCGCGGCGGCCATCGCCGCCGGCTTCGCGCCGACCTTCGAGGCGATGCTGGCGCTGCGCTTCATCCAGGGCGTCGGCGCGGCCTCGACGCGCGTCATCGCCGTCTCCATGGTGCGCGACTGCTTCGGCGGGCGCCAGATGGCCGAGACCATGTCGCTGATCTTCATGGTGTTCATGGTCATCCCGGTGGTCGCGCCGTCCATCGGCCAGGTGATGATGGCCGTCGGCGACTGGCGCTTCATCTTCATCGCCATGGGCGCCATCGGCGCGGCGATCGCGCTGTGGGCCGCATTCCGCATGCCCGAGACGCTGCATCCGCAGGACCGGCGGCCCTTCACGCTCGCCTCCATCGGCAAGGCCTTCGCCGTCGTGCTGACCAACCGGCTGTCGCTGCTCTACACGCTGGCCTCCACGGCGGCCTTCGGCGCGCTGTTCGCCTTCATCAATTCGGCGCAGCAGGTCTATGTCGGCATCTACGGCCTCGGCGTCATGTTCCCGATCCTGTTCGCGCTCGTCGCCGGCTTCATGGCGCTGTCGTCCTACCTGAATTCGCGGCTGGTGGTGCGGTTCGGCATGCGCCGGCTGTCGCACGGGGCGCTGACCGGCTTCATGATCGTGTCGGGCGTCTGGTTCTTCTGGTCGCTGCACGGCCACATCCCGCTGGTGCCGTTCGTGGTGCTGTTCGCGGTGGCCATGTTCCAGTTCGGCTGGATCGGCTCCAACTTCAACTCCATCGCCATGGAGCCGCTCGGCCACATCGCCGGCTCGGCCGCGGCCGTGCAGGGCTTCCTCCAGACGCTGGGCGGCGGGCTGATCGGCGCGCTGATCGGCCAGGCCTTCGACGGCACGACGACGCCGCTGGCCGCCGGCTTCTTCGGGCTGGCCATCCTGGCGCTGGCGCTGGTGGCGATTGCCGAGCGCGGCCGCCTCTATCGCGGCGCGCCGGTGCAGCCGGTCACTCGCGACTGACGCCGATGGCGGAAAAATCGAACAGGTCGCGGTCGAGCAGATGGCTCGGCCGCACATGGGCGAGCGCGCGGATCATCGTGTCCTTGCGGCCCGGCATCCGGCGCTCGATGTCCTGAAGCATCGCCTTCATGGCGTTGCGCTGGAGCCCGTCCTGGCTGCCGCACAGGTCGCACGGGATGATCGGGAACGCCATCGCCTCGGCGAAGCGGGCAAGGTCGGCCTCCGCGCAATAGGCGAGCGGGCGCAGCACGGCGACGTCGCCCTCGTCGTTCATCAGCTTGGGCGGCATGGCGGCGAGCCGGCCGCCGTGGAACAGGTTGAGGAAGAAGGTCTCGAGGATGTCCTCGCGGTGATGGCCGAGCACCAGGGCCGCGCAACCCTCCTCGCGGGCGATGCGATAGAGATGGCCGCGCCGCAGCCGCGAGCACAGCGAGCAATAGGTGCGGTTTTCCGGGATCTTGTCGGTGACGACCGAATAGGTGTCCTGATACTCGATGCGATGCTCGACGCCGGCGGCGGACAGGAAATTCGGCAGGATGTGTTTCGGAAAATTCGGCTGGCCCTGGTCGAGGTTGCAGGCCAGAAGCTCGACCGGCAGCAGGCCGCGCCACTTCAGGTCGAGCAGCAGCGCGAGCAGGCCGTAGGAATCCTTGCCGCCCGACAGCGCCACCAGCCAGCGCTCGCCCGGCCGCACCATGGAGAAGTCGTCCAGCGCCTGGCGCGCATCCCGCAGCAGCCGCTTCCTCAGCTTGTTGAACTCCACCGTCGAGGGCGCCGCCCGGAACATCGGATGGCAGGCGGCATCGTCGGGGCCGCCGTCGGCGGCGGTGTCGGGATCGGGTGAAAGGCGCAGGTTCATCGCCACCTCATACAGGCGCGGCGGGCAAAGAAAAAGGCCGCGCTGCGACAGCGCGGCCCCGATTGCGAAGGCGAAAAGCCGAAATCAGCGCGAGTAGAACTCGACCACCAGGTTCGGCTCCATATGCACCGCGAACGGCACGTCGGACAGGCCGGGAACGCGGGTGTAGGTGGCGACCATCTTGTTGTGGTCGGCCTCGATGTAGTCCGGCACGTCGCGCTCGGCGAGCTGGACCGACTCCAGCACGATGGCGAGCTGCTTCGACTTCTCGCGAACCTCGATCACGTCGCCGGCCTTGCAGCGGTACGAGCCGATGTTGACGCGGCGGCCGTTGACCTTGACGTGGCCGTGATTGACGAACTGGCGCGCGGCGAAGATCGTCGGCACGAACTTGGCGCGGTAGACGATGGCGTCGAGCCGCGACTCCAGCAGGCCGATCAGGTTCTCCGGCGTGTCGCCCTTGCGGCGCGCGGCCTCCTCGTAGGTCTTGCGGAACTGCTTCTCGGAGATGTCGCCATAGTGGCCCTTCAGCTTCTGCTTGGCGCGCAGTTGCAGGCCGAAGTCGGACAGCTTGCCCTTGCGGCGCTGGCCGTGCTGGCCGGGGCCGTACTCGCGGCGGTTCACCGGGGACTTCGGACGACCCCAGATGTTCTCGCCCATGCGGCGGTCGAGTTTGTACTTTGCGGATTCGCGCTTGCTCATCGCATTCCCTTTCAAAACGTTGTACCCGAAAGCTCACGCTTCGGGCGAAGGAAACGCGCCCTCCTCTGGCTCCCTTTTGCGGAACCTGACAGGACATCCCACGCACGCATTGCGAAGATGTCCACGGGACACGTCGAAAAAACCCCGACGCCTTGCGGCGCGGGACCGGCGGCTGACTACCGCACCTTCGCGGCGATGTCAACGCGGCCGGCGGGCCGGTCCGTCAGCCGCGACGGGCGGCGTCGATGGCGGCGACGTCGATCTTCGTCATCTCCATCATGGCGGCGAAGGCGCGCCTGGCCTCGTCGCCGCCGACGGCCAGCGCCTCGCTCAAGGTGCGCGGGGTGATCTGCCAGGAGATGCCCCATCGGTCCTTGCACCAGCCGCAGGCGCTTTCCTGGCCGCCATTGTTCACGATGGCGTTCCAGTAGCGGTCGGTCTCCTCCTGATCGTCGGTGGCGATCTGGAACGAGAACGCCTCGTTGTGCCTGAACGTCGGCCCGCCGTTCAGGCCGATGCAGGGAATGCCGGCGACGGTGAACTCGACGGTGATCACGTCGCCCGCCTTGCCCGAGGGATAGTCGCCCGGCGCGTGGCGGATTGCCGTCACCGCGCTGTCGGGAAAGGTCGCGGCATAGAAACTGGCCGCGGCCTCGGCGTCCTTGTCGTACCACAGGCAGATGGTGTTCTTCGCGATTGACATGGCTCGCTCCTTTCCTTGGCCCGTGAAACGCGCCGCGCCCTATCGCGTTCCGGTGGCCAGCCCGAAACCCTGCATCAGCCGGCGGGCGAGGAAGTCGGGCTTTCCCGAGGTGAAGACGGCGATGTCGGGCTCGGCCGCGCCGCCGCCCGCCGGCTCGCACGGCGCGAGCAGCGACAGCGCCTGGCGCGCGATGGCCTCGGCCGGGTCTATCCAGTCGACCGGCCACGGCGCGGTCTTGCGCATGCGGTTGGCGAGGAAGGGATAGTGCGTGCAGGCCAGCACCACGATGTCTGTGCGCCGCCCGTCCATCTCCACGAAGCAGGGCGCGATCTCGGCCCTCACCGCCTCCTCGTCGACGAAGCCGTCGCGCATGTAGACCTCCGCCAGCGCGGCGAGCCGGTCCGACCCGACGAGGCGGACGTGGCAGCGCGTCGCCCATTTCTCGATCAGGTCGCGGGTATACTGCCGCTTGACCGTGCCGGGCGTCGCCAGCACCGAGACGAGGCCGGAGCGGGTGCGCTCGGCCGCCGGCTTGATCGCCGGCACCGTGCCGACGAAGGGCGTTTGCGGGAACGCCTCGCGCAATTCGGCCAGCGCCAGCGTGGAAGCCGTGTTGCAGGCGACGACGGCGATCTCGGGGTCGTGCTCGGCAAGCAGCCTGCGAAACAGCTCGACCACGTGCGCGCGCAGGGCCGGCTCCTCCCAGCGGCCATAGGGAAAGGCGGCGTCGTCGGCGACGTAGACGAAGCGCCGGTCGGGCATCAGCACGCGCGCCTCGCGCAGCACCGTCAACCCGCCGACGCCGGAATCGAACATCAGGATCGGCCTGTCACGCATCACCGCCCGCCCCGCTCCCTTCCCCCTTGCCCGCGCGGGCCTTCATGTCGGCCTTCGCCTTGCGCTGCGGATAGACGCTGCCGCGCGGCTCGCCGGGCGAGAAATAGTCGAGCGAGGCGACGACCCCGCGCAGAACCTTGATCTCGGCCTCGGAGAAGCCCGGCCGGCTCAGCACGGCGCGCAAATTGTCGACCATCCTGGGCTTCTTCGTGGCGGGGCGGAAATAGCCGCGCGCCGACAGCGCCGCCTCCAGATGGTCGAGCAGGCCGTGCAGCGCCTCCTTGGGCGCGGGCGGCATGTCGGGGCCGCGGAAGGCGGTGTCGGTCTCGGCCTCCAGCCCCGACTTCATCCACTCGTAGGACATCAGCAGCGCCGCCTGCGCGATGTTGAGCGAGGCGAAGGCGGGATTGACCGGGAAGGTCACGATCTCGTCGGCCAGCCCGATCTCCTCGTTGTAGAGGCCGAAGCGCTCGCGGCCGAACAGGATGCCCGTCTTCTGCCCGGCGGCGAAGAAGGCGCGCAGCTTGCGGCCGGCCTCGACCGGCCCCAGCACCGGCTTGAAGCCGTCGCGCTCGCGCGCGGTGGTGGCGACGACGTAGTTCAGGTCGGCGATGGCCTCGCGCAGCGTCTCGAACACCGCGACGCCGTCGATGACGTGGTCGGCCTTGGAGGCGGCCGCGCGCGCCTTCTCGCTCGGCCAGCCGTCGCGCGGGGAAACGAGGCGCAGCTCGCCGAGGCCGAAATTGGCCATGGCGCGCGCCACCATGCCGATGTTCTCGCCGAGCTGCGGCTCGACCAGGACGATCGCCGGCCCTTCGTTCATCATCCGCCTTTCGCGGTCGGTTCCAGCCATGCCGTTCCTCGCAGGTTCAGGTCCGTTCCACTGGCACAGATCGCGGCAAAACGGAACGGGTCAGCGGGACAGGAAGGCGCGGATCGCCGCGGCCACCTGCGCCGGCTTCTCGTGCAGCAGCCAGTGGCCGGCATCGGCGATGCGCTCCACGCTCAGGTCCGGCGCGAAGCGGTCGAGCCCGTCGAGGCAGGAGGGCCGAAGCGCCCGGTCGGCCTCGCCCCAGACGACGAGATGCGGCATCCTCACCATGAAGGCGTCGTCGGGCATGGCGAGGATCGGCACCTCACCCGCAGGCTCGCCCACCGGGGGCACCACGAGCGGCGTGGCGCGATACCAGTTCAGCATGCCGGTCAGCGCGCCGGGCTGCGACCACGCCTCGACATAGGCGGCCCGTGCCGCATCGTCCATGAACGGCGCCTGCGAGAAGCCCTCGATCATGCGCAGCAGCCGGCGGAACCCGTCCTGCGACAGCAGCGCCTCGGCATCCGGTGCGCGCAGCCGGTTGATGTACTGGCTCGCCCGGCGCTGCGCCTCGTCGTCCAGGATCGCCCGCTGGAAGCAGACCGGATGGACGCCGTTGGCGATCACCAGATGCGACAGCCGCCGCGGGTGCGCCATGGCGTAGGCATAGGCGACGGAGGCGCCCCAGTCGTGGCCGGCGAGCGCGAAGGGCCGCCCCGGCGACAGGCTGTCGGCCAGCGAGGCGAGGTCCGCGACCATATGCCCGACCCGGTAGCTGCCCACGCCTTCGGGCTTCGACGACAGGTTGAAGCCGCGCTGGTCGGGCGCGGCCAGCCGGAAATCGCCGGCAAGCCCGGCCATCACCGGCGCCCAGCCGGCCCAGTATTCCGGGAAGCCGTGCAGGCAGACGATCAGCGGCGCGGCCGGGTCGCCGGCCATGGCGACATTGAGGCGCACGGCGCCCGCCTCGTGCGTTTCAAACCTCACATCCATCCTCGCACCCATGCGCCGCGCCTCCCTCCGCGGGACCGAATTTCCGCTCTTTCCCCGGCTTTGCCTCGACTGCGCTCGGTGCTATGAGAGGCCGCATTTCCAGTCGAACGGCAGGGGGACCTCCCCCTTTTCCCAACATTGAGGGGTTTCTCATGGCGAAGATCAAGGTGGACAATCCCGTCGTCGAGCTCGATGGCGACGAGATGACCCGCATCATCTGGCAGTTCATCAAGGACAAGCTGATCCACCCCTATCTCGACATCGACCTCCACTACTACGACCTCGGCATCGAATATCGCGACAAGACCGACGACCAGGTCACCGTCGACGCGGCCAACGCGATCAAGAAGTACGGCGTCGGCGTCAAGTGCGCCACCATCACCCCCGACGAGGCCCGCGTCGAGGAGTTCGGCCTCAAGAAGATGTGGAAGTCGCCCAACGGCACCATCCGCAACATCCTCGGCGGCGTGATCTTCCGCGAGCCCATCATCTGCAAGAACGTGCCGCGCCTGGTGCCGGGCTGGACGCAACCCATCGTCGTCGGCCGCCACGCCTTCGGCGACCAGTACCGCGCCACCGACTTCCGCTTCCCCGGCAAGGGCAAGCTGACGATCAGGTTCGTCGGCGAGGACGGCCAGACGATCGAGCACGAGGTGTTCGACGCGCCGGGCTCCGGCGTCGCCATGGCCATGTACAACCTCGACGATTCGATCCGCGATTTCGCCCGCGCCTCGCTGAACTACGGCCTGCTGCGCGGCTACCCGGTCTATCTCTCGACCAAGAACACCATCCTGAAGGCCTATGACGGCCGCTTCAAGGACATCTTCCAGCAGGTCTACGAGGACGAGTTCGCCGCCGCCTTCAAGGAAAAGAAGATCTGGTACGAGCACAGGCTCATCGACGACATGGTGGCTTCGAGCCTGAAGTGGTCGGGCGGCTATGTCTGGGCCTGCAAGAACTATGACGGCGACGTGCAGTCCGACACGGTGGCGCAGGGCTACGGCTCGCTCGGCCTGATGACCTCGGTGCTGATGACGCCCGACGGCAGGACCGTCGAGGCGGAAGCCGCGCACGGCACCGTCACCCGCCACTACCGCCAGCACCAGAAGGGCGAGGAGACCTCCACCAACTCCATCGCCTCGATCTTCGCCTGGACGCGCGGGCTCGCCCACCGCGCCAAGCTCGACGACAATGCCGAGCTGAAGCGCTTCGCCGAGACGCTGGAGCGCGTGTGCGTGCAGACCGTCGAATCCGGGTTCATGACCAAGGATCTGGCGCTGCTGATCGGCGCCGACCAGCCCTGGCTGTCGACCACCGGCTTCCTCGACAAGATCGACGAGAACCTCCAGAAGGCCATGGCCTGAGGCCGGCCGGCGCAGCGACACGGAAGGCGGCCCACGGGTCGCCTTTTTCGTTTCCGCCGCCGCCTGCCCCGGGGCGCGGGCGCAAGCGAACCTTTGGCGCCCGCGCGCGTTTGTCCTTTTGCACCGCAACACAGGAGACACAGATGCCCTACGGACGATTCCTCGCCGGCCTTGCCGCCGGCAGCCTCATCGCCGGCGCCGCCCTGGCGCAGGCCGCATGGGTCGAGATCGACGACAACGTGCATGTGGCGGCGTTCGGCGCCACCGCCGACCAGGTGGAGGACTGGGACGTCCACGACGCATCCGGCGTCGAGATCGGCGAGGTCGAGGAGGTGGTCGGCACCGCGCCCGACACGCCGACGGCGCTGGTGGTCGATTTCGAGGGCAAGAACGGCTATGCCGACCGCGACGTCGTTATCCCGCTTGACCAGTTCACCCGGGCGAACAACCGCCTGACGCTGGATGCGTCGCCGGATGCCGTCGCCGGCATGGAAACGTGGAACGACTGATCCACGGCCGGGCCGGCGCAAGGGGCCGCGCCGTGCGGCCCCTCCTCTACCCGAGCAGCGCCAGGCCGGGAAACGTCTCGAGCAGCCAGTAGGCGGCGGCCTGCACGCCGCCGGTGAGGAACAGCACGCCCGCCGCGACCAGCAGGCCGCCCATCACCTTCTCGACCCGGCCCAGATGCACCTTGAACCGGCCGAGGAAGCGCATGAAGGCGCCGGAAAACAGCGCCGCGAACAGGAACGGGATGCCGAGGCCGAGCGAATAGGCGGCAAGCAGCATCGCCCCCTCGCCCACCGTCTCGCGGCCGCCGGCCAGCGTCAGGATCGGCCCCAGCACCGGGCCGATGCAGGGCGTCCAGCCGAAGGCGAAGGCAAGGCCCATGAGATAGGCGGCTGCCGCGTTGGCCGGCTTGCCCGGCCCCTGGAACCGCGCCTCGCGCGACAGGAAGGGAAGGCGCACCACGCCGAGGAAGTTCAGCCCCATGACGATGATGAGGATGCCGGCGACGAGCGCCAGTTCCTGCTGGAAGGCGCGCAGCAGGCCGCCGATGGTGGAGGCCCCGGCGCCGAGCGCGATGAAGACCGTGGAGAAGCCGAGCACGAAGGCCGCCGCCGCCCCCACCAGCGCCAGACGCGCCGGCGCCGCGCGCATCGTGGCGCTGCCGTCGGCGTTCGCCGCGACGTTGCCGCGGAAGTCGTCGATCGACACGCCGGCCATGTAGCACAGATAAGGCGGCACCAGCGGCAGCACGCAGGGCGACAGGAAGGACAGCGCGCCCGCGCCGATCGCGCTCATATAGCCGATGTCGATTGCCATGAGCCTTGCAACTCCGAGCGTATCAGAACCCGCGCCTGATATAGACGCTCGACGCGCGCGTCTCCAATCACCAAAGCGTGGCATAGGGTCGCTGAGCGACTGCAGCGGCGGCCCGTCAGCGCAACAGCCGCGTGCCTATCCCTGCGCCCGCGCCTTGCCGACGACGAGGCCGGCGAGCGCGAAGCTGGCGACGCCGAGGCGGACATGAAGCGGCGAAGCTGTGCCCGCAACCTTGCTTCCCTCAAAACATATTGAATTTGCTTTGTTTTTGGTGAGCGCGCTGGGGCTCGAACCCAGGACCTACTGATTAAAAGTCAGTTGCTCTACCGGCTGAGCTACGCGCTCCCGAAGGCGCGGCGCGCGCCCCGAAATTGCGGCGGAACATAAGAAGGCCGGGAAGCCCGGTCAACCGGAAAACGCGGCCGCGCCACGTTGCCGGACCACTTCGCTGTCTCATCGAAACGATGAAGCGGCCGGGCAACCGCGACGACGCCGACCGGCTCGTGGCGCGTGGCGGCGATGGATGCGCAATACCGGCCTTCGAACCGGGGGGAAGATCGGCCAAACACCCATCGCTTCAAATGACACGTTCCTCGAACCTATATAACGAACGCATATGACGCGCGGCGGCCGGCTATCGCAACGCCGTATCGCTGCCTGCGTAAATCTCTATTTCTCATCATGCCTGAAAAAGCCGATGCTGGGCGGATCAAACGGAATCCGCCACGATGACCACCAACCGGAGCGCCGCTCCCGTCGACACCATCGCCCTGCCGCTTTTCGTGCCGGCCGACCGCCCGGAGCGCCCTCCGCGCGCGGCCATTTCGCCCGATCCCGCTTCGACGCCGGGCTCGACCGCGGCGCGCAGGCCAACATGGCCAGGTGCCTCACCGCCAAGGCGGGCTGGGAGGCGGCCGATGCCTGCCTCCGGTTCCATGGCGGCTTCGGCTGCGACTACGACGTCGAGCGCAAGTTCCGCGAGACGTGGCTCTACCAGGTCGCGCCGATCTCGACCAATCTGATCCTGAGCTACGTGGCCGGGCACATCCCCGGCCTGCCGCGTTCCTATTGAGGAAAAGACGATGACCGCAACGCTCGACCTGCCGCACCTGAAAAGCTGGATCGGCAACGCCCATTCGGCACGGGACACGATCACGCCGCGCCTTGCCATGAGCCTCGCCGCCATCCTCGACGAGCCAGCGGACCTTGCCGAAGGCGATCCGGCCCCGGCCGGCATCCACTGGTGCCTGTCGCCCGAGATCGCGCCGATGTCGAGGCTGGGGCCGGACGGGCACCCGGCGCGCGGCGGCTTCCTGCCGCCGGTGCCGCTGCCGCGGCGCATGTGGGCCGGCGGGCGGCTGCATTTCCACGGCGCCTTCCGCGTCGGCGACACGATCGAGCGCCGTTCCCGCGTCAGCGGCGTCGACGTCAAGGAAGGCCGCAGCGGCGCGCTGTGCTTCGTCACGGTCGCGCACGAATATCACGGCGCGGGCGGGCTGCTGCTCTGCGAGGAGCACGACATCGTCTATCGCGACATCGCGCCGACCGTGCCGGCGGAGCCGCCGGCCGAGCCGCTGCGTGGCGATGTCCATGCCGAGATCGCGGCGACGCCGGTGCTGCTCGCGCGCTACTCGGCCGTCACTTTCAACGGCCATCGCATCCACTACGACCGCGACTATACGCGAGACGAGGAGCTCTATCCCGGCCTCGTCGTCCACGGCCCGCTTCAGGCGACGTGGCTGCTCGGGCTGGCGCGGAAGGAGCTCGGCGGCAGCCTGCCGGAGCGCTTCGACTTCCGCGGCCGCTCGCCGCTGTTCGACGGCCAGACCGTCGGCATCAACGCGCGGCGCGAGGGCGAGGACCGGCTCGCCCTGTGGGTGACGGCGCAGGACGGCGTCGTCACGCTCGACGCGACCGCGTCCGGCCGCGCCGGCTGAGCCGCGGCCCCGCGCCGCGCGGTAGAGCCGGGGTCGGCGACCTCACGGCGTTGACAGGAATTTAACGTGTTGCGGAACACAACTGGAACAGATAGTGTTTGTTCTGGTTTTGTTTATGACCTGATTCCCAAAGGGACCTGCGATGCTCACGCGCAAGCAACACGAGCTGCTTCTGTTCATCCACGAGAGGCTGAAGGAGACCGGCATTCCGCCGTCCTTCGACGAGATGAAGGAAGCGCTCGACCTCGCCTCCAAGTCCGGCATCCACCGCCTGATAACGGCGCTTGAGGAGCGCGGCTTCATCCGCCGCCTGCCCAACCGGGCGCGGGCGTTGGAGGTGCTGCGCCTGCCCGATTCGATCGCGCCGGGGCTGAACGCGGCCAGGAAATTCTCGCCGAGCGTCATCCAGGGCAGCCTCGGCCGCGCACCGGAACCCGCGGCGCGGCTACAGGCGGCCGGCAACGACGACGCGGGCGCTTCCGTCGCCATTCCGGTGATGGGGCGCATCGCCGCCGGCGTGCCGATCGAGGCGATCCAGCACAAGACCCATTCGATCAGCGTCCCGCCGGAGATGCTGTCGGGCGGCGAGCACTACGCGCTCGAGGTCAAGGGCGATTCGATGATCGAGGCCGGCATCTTCGACGGCGACACCGTCATCATCCGCAACGGCCAGACCGCCAATCCCGGCGACATCGTCGTGGCGCTGGTGGACGACGAGGAGGCGACGCTGAAGCGCTTCCGCCGCAAGGGCGCGTCGATCGCGCTGGAGGCGGCCAACCCGGCCTACGAGACGCGCATCTTCGGCCCCGACCGGGTCAAGGTGCAGGGCCGGCTCGTCGGGCTTATCCGACGGTACTGAACCGGAGGCGCCGGTCTCCGCGCCTGGAAAGCGCCCGCAAGACGGCGCGCGGCGGGAAAGAGCCCGCGCGGCGCGGAAGGTTCGCGGCCGGGCGCGTCCTGATCCGGGCGGCATGGCTACCTGCGGCCCGCCGATATATGCGACCGTGGCCGGCACATATCGTGGCGGTGCGCGGGGGTGGGTGCTTGCGCGTCTTCGCGGCGATTGCCGGCGGGCGACGGGCTGCCGCGATTGCGAGCCGTTGCACCGCATATCACCGCGATTCCGCGCCGGGGCGGCGGGTCGTTCGGTCGGGCAGTCCGTTCGACCGGATCGATGCCGATCCGTCCTGCATCCGCGCGGGCGCGCCCGTTTCAGCGCCATGCTGGTTTGCGCCGGACTGCCCGGTATCGGAGTGCCCGGTGTCGGGACCGGGGAGTGCCGGGTCGGTCCATGTCGGATCAGTCCGTGCCGGATCGGCCCGTATCGGGTGAGACCGCATCGGGTGAGACCGTATCGGGTGGGCGCGGGCGCTGCGTCGACGGCGGCTGCCGCCGGGGCGGCTCGTGGGGCGCAAGCCCCCTCGCCTCGCGCGAATAGCGGCGGTGCCCGTGCCAAGGCCGGTAGGGTTCTGCAATGGCGAAGCGGATTTCCGCGCGCAGAGGCGGCGGCGCGCTCGCGGCGCCCTGCCCCTGACGCCTGTCGTCGCGGAGAAAGCCGATCTCGGCGCTGCCGCGCCGGGCGAGGTCGCGAGCCGTGACGACGGCCGCCCCGCGTTGCGCGCACGGATTTGCGGCCGTGGCGTCGGCGATGACGATCAGGCTCGCATCGCCGCAGGCCGGGGCGGCTGCGTCCGCGTTCGCGGCATGGGCGATCACGGCACCGTCGGCGCGGCGGGCGATGCACAGGCCGCCGGCGCAGGAGAATCCGGCCTCGGCGGACGAGGCGACGTCTTCGCCGGGCTGCGCGGCGCCGCCGCCGGATGCCGCGGTCCCCCGCGATCCGGCGCCGGCCTTTTGCGGCCGCACGATCTCGCCGCCGCCGAAGGCGCGTTGCCAGTTGTCGATGGTGAAGGCGCGCGGCCGGTCGCGGTTGACCGCGATGCGCCCGTCGGCCAGGCGCAGCGCGACGAGGCCCGCATCCTCCGCCACGAAGGCGTCCGGCAGGCCGCGCGCGGCGACGAGCCCGATGCCGAGGCCGATCAGCGGCAGGCTCGCCCAGCGCAGCGCGCTTTCGGCCATGGTCAGCACCGCGAGCGCGGCCGTCAGCACCAGCACCGCCGGCAGCGGGATCGCGCCGGTGGCGTCGAAGGCCGAGTGCCCGGCCAGCCACAGCGCGATGGCGTTCATCGCCGCGATGCCCTGCCCCATCAGCCACAGCGGCGGCGCCTCGAGGCCGAAGGGCATCGCCAGCGCGGCCAGAACCGCCATCGGCATCACCACCACCGAGACCACCGGCATGGCCGCGAGGTTGGCGACGAGGCCGAGCGGCGACACCTGCTGGAAATGCCAGGCGGTGAACAGCGCCGTGGCGAGGCCGGCGACCACGGAGGTCATCGACAGGCCGGCGGCGTAGGCGACGCCGCCGCGCAGCATGGCCGCCGGCAGCGAGTCCCGCCCGCGTGCCCCGCGCGCCCGCGCGGGGCGGCGCTCGCGACGGTCGCGCCATGCCGCATAGGCCGCGACGAGGGCCGCGGTGGCGGCGAACGACATCTGGAACGACGGCCCCACGACCTCGTGCGGCGCCAGCGCCAGGATGATGAGCGCCGAAAGCGCGAGGTTGCGCATCGTCAGCGCCGCGCGGTCGAAGACGACGGCGAGCAGCATCACCGCCAGCATGATGAAGCTGCGCCGGGCGGCGACGTCGCCGCCCGACATGACGAGATAGAGCGCGGTCGCCAGCAGGGCGCAGGCGGCCGCGTACTTCTTGACCGGCCGGCGCATCGAGAAGGACGGGAACAGCGCGAAGGCGGCACGCAGCGACACCATCAGCGTGCCGGCCACCAGCGCCATATGCAGCCCCGATATTGAAATGACGTGGTAGAGGCCGGTGATGCGCAGCGCCTCGTTGATCTCCTCGGGTATGCCGGCGCGCACGCCGGTGATCAGCGCGGCGGCGACCGCGCCTTCCGGCCCGCCGACCCGGCGCTCGATGCGCCCGGCCATGCGGCCGCGCCAGCCCTCCACCCACGCGGCGACACGTGCGCGCAGGTCGGGCGGCGCATCCGTCGCCGCCGTCTCGGGGCCGGACAGGAAGAAGCCGACCGCGCCGATGCCGGAAAAGTAGCTCTCGAAGGCGAAGTCGTAGCTTGCCGGCCGCACCGGCCCCGATGGCGGCATCAGGCGCGCGACGCCGCGCACCACGTCTCCCGGCGCCAGCCCTTCCGGCACGGCGCGGGCCGTGGCGCGCACGCGCTGCGGCGCGTAGCGCAGGACCGGCCGTTCGGTGGCAAGGACATCGAGCGTCAGCCGCACGCGGCCCGTCGCCTGATGCTCGATGCGCACGACGCGCCCGGTCAGCCGCGTGGTGATCTCGGCGCCCAGCATCGGCGTCGCGGCCCGCCAGGTCTCGACCTTGCCGGCAAGCATGCCGGCGCAGAACATCGCGGCCGCCAGCAGCGCCGCGCGCAGCGCCGGGCGTGCCCGGGCCGCCGCCGACAGGCCGGCGGCAAGGCCGAGGCACAAAAGCAGCGGCGCGAAGGCCGGTTCCTCGCGCATCGCGAAATAGGCGAGCGCGCCCGCGGCCATGAACACCGGCGCGAACAGGAAGGCGTTGCCGCGGTCGAGCTCGCCGTCGAAGGCGCGGCGAAGCGCGGACGGCAGGCCCGCGAGCGGCGAAAGGGATACGGGCAGCCCCGCCCGTCGCGGGCGAGGCGCGGATGGCGCGGCGGCCGGCGGTAAGGCTTCGGACGGCAAGGCTTCGGAGGGCAGGGCTTCGGGCGGCAGGCCGGGCGCGGGCGCGGCGAAATGCCGACGCTCGTCCGCCATGCGAGTCCGGCTTGCCTCCACGCCCGTGCCCCTCCCCGCCCGGTAACCGCTTGCACGCCAAGGAGCCTATGCTACATGAGCGCAGGCAAAAGACCACCGGGCGCGCCTCAGCCCGCATTCTCCCATCTGGCAGGCAGGAAGTCATGTCCGACAAGGTCGTCACCCGTTTCGCTCCCTCGCCCACGGGCTATCTGCACATCGGCGGCGCGCGCACCGCGCTGTTCAACTGGCTCTACGCACGGCACACCGGCGGGGTGATGCTGCTTCGCATCGAGGACACCGACCGCGAGCGCTCGACGGAAGGCGCGACGGCGGCCATCCTCGACGGGCTGAAATGGCTCGGCCTCGACTGGGACGGCGAGCCGGTGTCGCAGTTCGCCCGCGCTGCGCGCCACCGCGAGGTGGCCGAGGAGCTGGTGCGCACGGGCAGGGCCTACCACTGCTACGCCACGCCGGCGGAGCTGGAGGAGATGCGCGAGAAGGCCCGCGCGGAAGGGAGGCCGCCGCGCTATGACGGGCGCTGGCGCGACCGCGACCCGTCGGAAGCGCCGGCCGGCGCAAGGCCCGCCATCCGCATCAAGGCGCCGCAGGAGGGCGAGACGCTGGTGCGCGACCGCGTGCAGGGCGACGTGCGCTTTCCCAACAAGGACCTCGACGACTTCATCATCCTGCGCTCGGACGGCAACCCGACCTACATGCACGCCGTGGTGGTCGACGACCACGACATGGGCGTCACCCACATCATCCGCGGCGACGACCACCTGACCAACGCCGCGCGCCAGACCGTGATCTACGAGGCGATGGGCTGGGACGTGCCGGTGATGGCGCACATCCCGCTGATCCACGGGCCGGACGGGGCGAAGCTTTCCAAGCGCCACGGCGCGCTCGGCGTCGAGGCCTACCGCGCCATGGGCTACCTGCCCGAGGCGCTGCGCAACTATCTCGCCCGCCTCGGCTGGAGCCATGGCGACGACGAGGTGATGTCGACCGAGGACATGGTGCGCTGGTTCGAGATCGAGGACGTCAACCGCGGCGCGGCCCGCTTCGACTACGCCAAGCTCGAGGCCCTCAACGGGCTTTATATGCGCCGCAGCGACGATGCCGCGCTGCTCGACCGCTTCCTCGCCACGCTGCCCTTCATCGAGGAGCGCGGCGCGATCCCGGCCGCGCCGACCGAGCAGCACAAGGCCATGCTGCTCGCCGCCCTGCCCGGGCTGAAGGAACGGGCGAAGACGCTGGTCGAGCTTGCCGACAGCGCCCAGTACCTGTTCGTGTCGCGCCCGCTTTCCCTCGACGAGAAGGCGGCGCAGATCCTCGACGCGGAGGCGCGCGGCACCATCGCGGCGCTGCTGCCGGAGCTGGAATCGCTGGCCGAATGGACGGCCGCCTCGACGGAAGGTGCCGTGCGCGCCTTCGCCGAAAGGACGGGCCTCAAGCTCGGCAGGATCGCCCAGCCGCTGCGCGCCGCGCTCACCGGCCGCTCGACCTCTCCGGGCGTCTTCGACGTCATCGCGGTGCTCGGACGCGAGGAGTCCCTCGCCCGCTTGCGCGACCAGATCGCAGCCTGAGCCAGGCTGCCGCGCGCCATGGTGCAATGCGGAAAACGGCCTGCGGAATCGCTTGGCAGGCCCCTGCAAATCGGATAGCAAGGGCGCGCAATCGGGTGATGATTGTCATTTGATATGACTGAAGAATGTTGCAGGCGGGGCGCCCTGGATTGAGAGGTGATTGTGATGAGCAGTTCGACCGCAAAGCTTGATTTCGACGGCAAGACCACCGAATTCAAGGTTCGAAAAGGCTCGGTCGGGCCGGATGTCATCGACATCAGTTCCCTCTACAGCAGCACGGGAGCCTTCACCTACGATCCCGGCTTCACCTCCACCGCAAGCTGCGAATCGAAGATCACCTATATCGACGGCGACGAGGGCGTGCTGCTGCATCGCGGCTATCCCATCGAGCAGCTCGCCGAGCACGGCGACTTCCTCGAGGTCTGCTACCTACTGCTTTACGGCGAGCTGCCGACCAAGGCGCAGAAGGACGATTTCGACTATCGCGTCACGCACCACACCATGGTGCACGAGCAGATGTCGAAGTTCTTCACCGGCTTCCGCCGCGACGCGCACCCGATGGCGGTCATGTGCGGCGTGGTCGGCGCGCTGTCGGCCTTCTATCACGACTCCATCGACATCTCCGATCCGCACCAGCGCATGGTGGCGTCGATCCGGCTGATCGCCAAGATGCCGACCATCGCGGCCATGGCCTACAAGTACTATATCGGCCAGCCGTTCATGTACCCCAAGAACGACCTGAACTACGCGGCCAACTTCCTCTACATGTGCTTCGCGGTGCCGTGCGACGAGTACAAGGTCAACCCGGTGCTGGCGCGCGCCATGGAGCGCATCTTCATCCTGCACGCCGACCACGAGCAGAATGCCTCGACCTCGACCGTGCGGCTGGCAGGCTCCTCGGGCGCCAACCCGTTCGCCTGCATCGCCGCCGGCATCGCCTGCCTGTGGGGGCCCGCCCATGGCGGCGCCAACGAGGCGGCGCTGAACATGCTGGCCGAGATCGGCTCCGTCGAGCGCATTCCCGAATTCATCGCCCGCGCCAAGGACAAGAACGACCCGTTCCGGCTGATGGGCTTCGGCCACCGCGTCTACAAGAACTACGACCCGCGCGCCAAGCTCATGCAGAAGACCACGCACGAGGTGCTGGGCGAGCTCGGCATCAAGGACGACCCGCTGCTCGACGTGGCGATGGAGCTCGAGAAGATCGCGCTGACCGACGAGTACTTCATCGAGAAGAAGCTCTACCCCAACATCGACTTCTATTCCGGCATCACGCTGAAGGCGCTCGGCTTCCCGACCGCCATGTTCACCGTGCTGTTCGCGCTCGCCCGCACCGTGGGCTGGATCGCGCAGTGGAAGGAGATGATCGAGGACCCGAGCCAGAAGATCGGCCGCCCGCGCCAGCTCTATACCGGGCATCCGTCCCGCGACTACGTGCCGATCGCCAAGCGCTGACAAGCGCTGAGGCGCGGGCCGCAAGGCAGGAAGGACGAAGGGCGCCGGCGGCGCCCTTTTTCATGCGCCCCGGTTCAGCCCCTGCGGGCGATGCACTCCAGCACGGCCTCGGCCGCCAGCTCGCCCGAGGGGCGCGGGGTTTCCATGCGCCCGGCAACCTGCCGGAAGCCGTCGAGCTGCGCGGCGCGCATCGGCGTGTCGGCCCACAACTGCTCGATGAGGCGGGCGAGATGGCCCGGCCGCACGAACTCGTTGTAGACTTCCGGCACCACCGGCCAGTCGGCGATGAGGTTGGGCAGCGAGGCCGACCATGTGGTGATGAAGCGCATCATCGCCGACCACATCCAGTCGGTGCGGTAGCACGAGACCAGCGGCACGCCCGCGAGCGCAAGCTCCAGCGATACCGTGCCGGAAGCGGCCAGCGCGGCGTCGGCCTCGCCGAAGGCTGCCCATTTGCCGGCCTCGTCCTCGACGATGCGCGGCCGCACCGGCCAGCCGGCCACCGCTTCCTCGACCAGCGCGGCGACGTGCGGCACCGTCGGAATGGTCACCTCGAACACCGCGCCGCGCCGGCCGAGAAGGCACAGGGTCTCGCCGAAGGGGCCGAGCAGCCGGCGCACCTCGCCACGGCGCGAGCCGGGCAGCACGAGTAGCCGGCGCGCCTCGCCCGGGGCGGCGGCCCTGCCCTGCTGCGCCGCGCGCGCCGCCAGCACGCCCGGATGCGAGGCGAGCCTGTGGCCGACATAGACGCCTTGCGGGCCGTCGAGACGCGCCAGCGCCTCCGGCTCGAACGGCAGCACGCACAGCACGCGGTCGACATGGGCGCGCATGGCCGGCGCGCGGCCCGGCCGCCACGCCCACACGCTCGGGCACACATAGTGGACGATGGGCACCGAGGGCGCGGCCGCGCGCAGCCTGCTCGCGACGCGCAGGGAGAAATCCGGGCTGTCGATGGTGACGAGGCAGTCGGGCTCGGCCTTCGCCACCGCATCGGCGGTCTGGCGGATGCGGCGCGCCAGCCGCGGCAGGTCGCGCAGCACCGCGGTGATGCCCATCAGCGCGATCTCGGACCCGTCGAACAGCGGCTCGAGGCCGAGCTCGCGCAGGTGGCGGCCGCCCACCCCGACGAGCTCCACCGGCCGGCCGGCAATCCGCCCGAGCGCGGCGACCAGATCGGCCCCGAGCAGGTCGCCCGATTCCTCGCCGGCGACGATGGCGATCCGCAACGGGCGCCCGCCGTTCATGACCGCACCCCGGGCTCCACGCCGACGATGAACAGGCCGGCCGCGTCGGCCAGCGCCACCGTGCGCTCGAAATCGAGGATGAAGGTGCTGCCGGCGTCGAGCGCGATGCCGGCAAGGCCGGCCGCCCGCGCCGCGCCGATGGTGTCGGGGCCGATGGCCGGCAGGTCGGCGCGCCGGTCCTGCTGGGGCTTGCAGCACTTGACCAGCACGCCGCCGGTCTTTCCCGCGAGGCGGCCGTGGCCGCGCATGCCGGCGGTGCGCTCCAGCAGGCCGTCGGTGCCCTCGATGCCCTCGATCGCGATGACGCGGCCGCCGACGGAGACCGCCGCCTGGCCGATGTCGAGCCGGCCGATGGCGCGCGCGGCCTCGACGCCGGCCTCGATGTCGCGGCGGTCATGGGCGGAGGGCGCGGCGCGCGTCACCACGCCGCGCGGGGCGAGCAGGTCGGGCACCACCTCATGCGCGCCGACGACGCGGATGCCGTTCGCCTCCATCAGGCCGATGACGGCGCGCAGCAGGCTGTCGTCGCCGCCGAGCAGGCCGGCGGCGGCGCGCGGCAGGCTGGTGAGAAGCCGCAGCGACCACCGTATCGCGGACAAGCGCGGCCGCCGCTCGATGCTGCCGGCCAGGATGACCCTGCCGATGCCTTCCTTGCGCAAGCGGGCGAGAAGCGGGCCGAGATCCTCGACGGCGACGTCGAACCGCTCGGCGCCGGCGAAATCGGCGGCCGTGGCCTCGCCCGCCACCACGGCGACGAGGGGGGCCTCGCCTTTCGTCAGAAGCGTGCGCACCACGGCGACGGGCAGCGCCCCGCCGCCGGCAACGACCGCGATGCGGCCTTCCGGCGCTGCGCCGGCCGGCGGCGAAAGGTCAGTCGCCGCCATCGCCGGCGGCCTCGCCGCGGTCGCCCAGAGCCGGCACCGTGAACTGCCTCTTGCCGCGGCTTGTCAGGAAATCGAGGATGTCCGTCACGACGGGCGAGCCGGAGAACGCGCGCCGCACCGCCTCGACGTTCTCACCCACGGTGCGTTCGGGCGAGAACAGCATGCGGTAGGCGGCCCGCATCGTCGCGAGATCCGCGCGGCTCATGCCGGAACGCTTCAGCCCGATGATGTTGAAGCCGCGCAGCGTCGCCCGGTTGCCCACCGCCATGCCGTAGGGGATGACGTCGCCGACCACGGCGGCCATGCCGCCCACGAAGGCATGATGGCCGACGCGCACGAACTGGTGGATCGCGGCGAGGCCGCCGACGATGACGTTGTCGCCGATCTCGCAATGGCCGCCGAGCGTGGCGCCATGCGTCAGCGTGACGTTGTTGCCGACGATGCAGTCGTGGGCGACGTGGGAATAGGCGAGGAAGAAGCCGTTGTCGCCCACCGTGGTGCGGCCGCCGCCATGCTCGGTGCCGCGATGCATGGTCACCGATTCGCGAATGTCGCAATTGGCGCCGATGTCGAGCGCGGTCGGGCCGCCCTTGTACTTCTTGTCCTGCGGCGGGCCGCCGAGCGCGGCGAAGGCCTGCACCTGCGTGCCGCCGCCCACCGTCGTGACGCCGCTGACCGAGACGTGGCTGACCAGCCGCACGCCGTCGCCGAGCACGACCTGCGGGCCGACATGGCAGAACGGCCCGACTTCGACGCCGACGCCGAGCTCGGCGCCCTTCTCGACCACGGCGCTGGGATGGATCAGCGTTGCGCTCATCGGCGTCCCCTTCAGGCGGCGGGCTTGGGCGACATCATCGCCGAAATCTCGGCCTCCGCCGCCCTGGCGCCGTCGACCAGCGCCTCGCAGGCGAAGCGCCAGATGTTGCCGCGCTGCTTGAGCTTGCGCACATGGATCTCCAGCCGGTCGCCGGGCACCACCGGCCGGCGGAACTTGGCGTTGTCGATGGTCATGAAATAGACCAGCGACGGCTTGTCCTCGCCGGTGGAGCGGATGCAGATCGCGCCGGCTGTCTGCGCCATCGCCTCGACGATGAGCACGCCCGGCATCACCGGCTGCCCGGGGAAATGGCCCTGGAAATGCGGCTCGTTGAAGGTGACGTTCTTGATGCCGACGGCCGAATTGTCGCCGTCGATCCCGACGATGCGGTCGACGAGCAGGAACGGGTAGCGGTGCGGCAGGAGCCGCAGCAGCTTGAGGATGTCCACGCTGTCGAGCGTCGTGCCGGCGGCTTCAGCCATCTCGCTTTCCCTTCCCCTCGCCTCTGGCCATGGCGCGCAGCATGGCGATCTGGCGCATCGTTTCCTTCATCGGCTGGGCCGGAACGCCGCCCCAGCGCTCGCCGGCGGGAACGTCCGTCATCACGCCGGCGGCCGCCGCGATCTGCGCCCGGCTGCCGATGGCGAGGTGGTCGGCGATGCCGACGCGGCCGCCCAGCATCGCGCCGTCGCCGATGGTGACCGAGCCGGAGATGCCGCAATGGGCGGCAAGCACGCAGAAACGGCCGATGCGCACGTTGTGCGCGATCTGGACGAGATTGTCGATCTTGGTGCCCTCGCCGATCACCGTATCGGACAATGCGCCGCGGTCGACGGTTGTGTTGGCGCCGATCTCGACGTCGTCCTGGACGATGACGCGGCCGAGCTGCGGCACCTTCTCCACGCCGCCGCCTCCGGCGACATAGCCGAAGCCGTCCTGGCCGATGCGCGCGCCGGCATGGACGACGACCCGGTTGCCCAGAAGCGCGTGCTGGATCGTCACGCCGGGACCGACATAGCCGTCGCGGCCGATGCGGCAGGACGGCCCGACGACGGCGTTGGGCGCGACGACCGTGCCGCTGCCGACCTCGGCGCCCGGGCCGACGACGGCGCCGGCCTCGACGATGGCGCCGGGCTCGACAAGCGCGTCGGGATGGACATGCGCGGCCGCAGAGATGCCGGTCTCGCCGGTCATCGCGGCCGGGCGGGCGGCGGACGGAAACATCAGCCGGCCGACCATGGCGAAATCGCGATGCGGATGGGCGGAGACCAGCACCGCGACCCCCTCGGGGGCGGCGGCCGCGACATCCTCGGAGCACAGCAGCACCGCCGCCTCGACGCCCGCGACCATGCCGGCGTTGCGCTTGCCCTCGACGAAGACCAGCGCGCCCGCCCCGCCCCGGTCGGCCGGGGCGAGGAGCGAGACCTCATTGTTCGCATGCGCGGGCGTGCGAAGCTGCGCCCCGGTCAACGCGGCGATCTCGCCGGCGGTGAAAAGGCGCGACGGCGTGAAGAATACCGGATCGCTCATGCAAGCCTTCTCTTCCGGGCCTTTACGGCCCGGAAGCGCGCGTCCCGACGCTAGAAGCGGGTCGAGACGCCGAAATTGAAGTTCTGGACCCTGTCGCCGTCTTCCTTCAGGACCGGAACGGCGTAGTCGACGCGCAGCGGGCCGAAGGGCGAGGCCCAGATGATGCTGGCACCCACGGAAGCGCGCCACTCCATGTCGGTGCCGACGATGTTGGAGCCGGGGATGCGCTCGATCTTGTTGCCGAACAGCGTGGCGGCATCGGCGAAGACCGCGCCGCGGAAGCCGAGGCCTTCCGAGATGACCGGCAGCGGGAACTGCATCTCGGCCGAGCCGTGGAAGTAGGTCGTGCCGCCGAGGTGCCTGTTCTCGCCGGAGATGCCGGTGCCGTCGTCATACGGGCCGATGCCGTTGTGCCGGAAGCCGCGGATCATCCGCTCGTTGCTCTGGAAGTGGTCGAACACCCGCAGCTCGCTGCCGCCGAAGCTCGCGATATGCCCGCCGCCGGCCGACAGCAGGCCGACGAGATCCATCTCATCCGACAGCGTCCTGTAGTAGGTGCCGCGGCCGGAGACCTTGGCCCACTGCGCGTCGCCGCCGAGGCCGGCCACTTCGAGCGTCAGGTTGGCGTAGATGCCGTCGCGCGGCGACTGCATGTTGTCGATCGTGTTGTAGATCAGCGCGCCGCTGACCGACGACTTGGTCCACGGGCTCTGGTTCTCGATCGCATGCTTGAGATACTGCGAGATGCGCAGGTTGCCGCCGGTGAGGCACTCCGTCCCGGTCAGGACGCCGTCGAGATCGAGATCGCAGTCCTCGGTGTAATCGTACTTCTCCTGCGCGAGATTGTACGCCACCTGCGCGGTCAGCGCCTGGGTGATCGGCAGACCGAAGCGAACCGTGCCGCCGGTGAGCTGGGTCTCGTAATCGTCGTATTCGGCGGTGCTGCGATAGATGTCGAAGCCCGCGGCGATGCGGCGGCCGAGGAAGTACGGCTCGGTGAACGAGAACTGGAAGTTGCGCGAGTTCCTGCCGCCGCCGGCGGAGAAGCGAATCGCCTGGCCGCGACCGAGGAAGTTGCGCTCGGCGATCGAGCCCTCGACGGAGAAGCCCTTGTCCTGGCCGCCCGTCGTGTAGCCGCCGCCGACCGAGAGCTCGCCGGTCGACTTCTCGACCACGTCCACCACCAGCACGACCTGGTCCGGCTCGGAGCCGGGCGCAGTCGCGATGTTGATGCTGGCAAAGTAATCAAGGCGTTCCAGGCGGCGCTTCGCGCGCTGGACGAGGACCTGGTTGAAGGCGTCGCCCTCGCTGATGTCGAACTCGCGGCGGATGACGTAGTCGCGCGTGCGGGCGTTGCCGCGAATCTCGATGCGCTCGATATAGGCGCGCGGCCCCTGGTCGATGGAATAGACCACCGAGATGGTCTGGTTCTCGAAGTTGCGGTCGCCGCGCGGCGTCACCTGCGCGAAGGCGTAGCCGAGGCCGGCCGCGCGCTCCGCCAGCGCCACCAGCGATTCCTCGACCGACCTGGCGCTGTAGTAGTTGCCCTCGCGCGTCTTGAGCGAGCCCTTCAGCGTCTCGGCGTCGAGGCCGTCGACGGTGCTCTCGACCTCGATCGAGCCGAAGCGGTAGCGCCGGCCCTCGTCGACCGTGAAGACGATGCGGTAGGTGTTGTTGGCCTCGTCGAGCTCGGCGTGGGACGACACCACGCTGAAGTCGGCATAGCCGTGGTTGTAGTAGAAGCGGCGCAGCAGCTCCTCGTCGGCGCGCAGCCGGTCCTCGTCGTAGATGTCGTTGCGCGACAGGAAGGACAGGATGCCCGAACGCTTGGTCGAGATCACGTCGCGCAGGCGGCCGTCGGAATAGGCGCTGTTGCCCTCGAACTCGATGGCCGTGATCTTGGTGCGGCCGCCCTCCTGGATGTCGAAGACGACGTTGACGCGGTTGTCGCCGAGATCGACCACCTGCGTGGTGACCGTGGCGTCGTCGCGGCCGATGCGGGCATAGGACTGGCGGATCGTCTCGGCGTCGGCGGCCATCAGCGCCTCGGAGAACGAGCCGCGCGGCTGGAGCTGGATCTGGCGCGACAGGTCCGCGTCCTTGATCTTCTTGTTGCCCTGGAACAGGACCTGATTGACGATCGAATACTCCTCGACGCTGACGATCAGCGTCGAGCCGCTCTGGGTGATGCGCACGTCGGAGAACAGGCCGGTCGCGAACAGGCGCTTGACGGCCTCGTCGATGTCGCCGGCGCTGAAGTTGCGGCCCGGGCGGATGTCGACATTGTTGCGGATGGTCTCGGCGTCGACGCGGCGGTTGCCGCGGACCTCGATCCGGTTGACGACCGCGGCCTCCGCGACGGTGGCGGAAGCGAGCTGCATGACGGTCGCGCCGGAGAACACGAAACCGGCCGAAAGAGCCACCGCCGACACGGCGCTCAGGAAACTGGAAGCTGCCTTCATTGGGCTTTGAAACCTTTTATTCTCGTAGTCCCCACGGCGAGAACACCGGGCGGCGCGGTCAGTCCGCATACCGTATTACCCGGATTTTCCCTACACGCAAGGCTCCGGGTTAACATGTATTTACTAAAAGGCGCGGCGTGGCATTCGCGTCACGCCCGCGTCGCGGCATGGTAAACGAGCGGTCAACGCTTCCGGCGGCCGGTTTGCGGCGTTTCATGTCTCAGCATCCGAACAGGTCGTTCCAGAACACGAATCCCATGAAGGCCAGCACGGCGAACATGCCGATCCGGTAGACGATCTCCATCACCCGCTCCGAAACGGGCCGGCGCATGGCCGCTTCCAGCCCGTAGAAGACGAGATGGCCGCCGTCGAGCGGCGGAATCGGCAGGAGGTTGAGGAAGCCGATGCCGACCGACAGGATGGCGACGAGCTGCACCAGCCATTCGAAGCCCAGCGCCGCGGCCCTTCCCGCCATGTCGGCGATCCTGACCGGCCCGCCGAGCTGGCAGCGGTCCTCCCGCCCGGCCGCGAAGCGCTGCAGGAACTGGCCCGTGCGCACGATGATGTGGCCGGTCTCCTTCACCGCCTCGGCGACCGATTCGACCGGGCCGTACTCGATGTGGCGCGGCTGGCCGAGCTCCTCGTTGTTGACGACGCCGATGACGCCGATGCGGATGACGTTGCCGAGCGCGTCGGTCTGCTCGACCAGCTCGGGCGTCGCCGTCAGCGTCACTTCGCCGCCGTCGCGCGCCATGACGAAGGCGATCGAATCGCCGGCGCGGCCGGAGACGAGCCGCTGCACGTCGCCGAAGGTCGTCACGCGCCGGCCGTCGACGGAGACGAAGCGGTCGCCGGGCAGGAAGCCGGCCGCCTCGGCCGGGCTGCCGGGCCGCACCTCCGCGACCGTGGGCTCGGTGACGGTGCGGCCGTAGATCGAGAACATCACCGCGAAGACGGCGATGGTGAGCAGGAAGTTGAAGGCGGGCCCCGCGAACACCGTGGCGGCGCGCTTCCACACCGGCTGGAGGTGGAAGGCGGCCTTGCGCTCGGCGGGGCTGAGCGCCCCGGCTTCCTGCGCGGAGGGGTCGCTGGTGACGCTCATGTCGCCGAGGAACTTGACGTAGCCGCCGAGCGGGATCGCCGACAGCTTCCAGCGCGTGCCCCTGCGGTCGTGGAAGCCGACCAGCTCCGGCCCGAAGCCGACGGAGAACTCGCTGACGCCGATGCCACACCAGCGGCCGACGAGGTAGTGGCCCATCTCGTGAACGAACACGACGACGGTCAGCACGAACAGGAACGGAATGACGGTCGTGAAGACGATGTTGTCGAAGCTGAAGAACGTGCTCGCGAAATCGGTCACGGTGACTCCCATTCATCCCTGCGGCGCTGCGATCGCCCTAATACGATTCCAATACCGGCGAATCCGTGTCCAAGGCTTGCGGCACGCTCAGCGCCCGGCGACGCCGATGGCGACCCAGCCTTGCGGCGCAAGCGGCGAAAGGACGGGCCAGGCGGCGGCGGACAGACTTATCCAGTCGCGCCTCTTGCCCATGCGGCCGGGCGGCTCGTCATGGACGGAAAACGCCGCGTCGTCCGGCCACAGATGATACTCCTCGAAGGGCCGGTCGAGCCAGGCGCGGAAGACCGCCCCGTCCTCTGTCCGCGCCGTCACCCGCACCCAGCCGGAAGCGTCGGCCTCGGCGCGGATCTCGCCCCGCGCGCCGCCGGCGGAAAAGCCGGCCGCGACGGAGCGGCCCCTTTCATGCGACAGCAGGGCCAGCCGCGCCGGCAGGCCGGGCTCGCCTTCCACCAGCCGGTCCGGCCAGCTTTCGACGTCGCCGGCGAGGTTGTCGATCAGCCAGCCCACCAGCTCGCCCGTGTCCGGGCCCGACGTCTCCCACCCGTAGATCGGCTCGCAGAACGACGGCCGCGCTTTCGGCGCGCTCATCGGGCGAAGAAGGCGGCGGCGGGCGCGTCCGGCCCGGCAAGAAGCGCGCCGACCGAAAACAGCGCGACGGCGGCGGCCGCCAGGCCGTCGACCCGGTCCATCACGCCGCCATGGCCGGGAATGAGCTGGCTCGAATCCTTGACGCCGAAGCGCCGCTTGATCGAGGATTCGAACAGGTCGCCGATCTGCGAGACCGCCGACAGCGCCAGCGTCAGCGCCACCAGCGCGACCCAGCCGAGCGGCGAGCCGAGGCCGGAGGCGACGGCCGTGCCTGCGAGGATCGCGGCCGCGGTTCCGCCGAGCGCGCCGCTCCAGGTCTTGCCGGGCGAGATCGAGGGCGCGAGCTTCGGCCCGCCCAGCGCCCGGCCGACGAAATAGGCGAAGATGTCGGTGGCCCAGACCACGGCGAACAGGAACAGGGTGGCGTAGAGCCCGGCCGCGTCGCCGCCGCGCAGCGCCGCGAGCGAGATGCCGAGCAGGCCGGCATAGGCGAGGCCGGCCACCGGCCAGAAGCCCGCCCCGGCATAGGCGGCATGGGCCGCGCTCGCCACGACCGCGACGGCGAGCGCGACGAGCAGCGTCGAGGCCGGGAGGCCGGCCAGCAGCATGGCGAGAACGAGGCCGAGCAGGACGGCGACGACGGCGCGGTGCGCCCGAGCCCCGGCCGGCGCCGACATCGCCAGCCATTCGTAGAGCACGGCGCCGGCGATCGCCGCCGCGAGCAGGCGATACCAGACGCCGCCGGCAAGGGTGAGCGCCAGCGCGACGGCGACGAGCACGATGCCCGACAGCACGCGCTGCTGGAGGTTGCTGGCTGCCGCCCGGCCGCTCATGACGCGGCGGTGCGGGCCGGGACGCCGCCGAAGCGGCGCTCGCGCGCGGCGAAGCTGGCGATGGCCTCGGCAAGCTGATCGGCGCCGAAATCGGGCCAGTAGCAGGGCATGAACACCAGCTCGGAATAGGCGCTCTGCCACGGCAGGAAATTGGACAACCGCTGCTCGCCGCTGGTCCTGACGATGAGGTCGGGATCGGGGATGAGCCGCGTGTCGAGGAACTGGGCGAAGGCCTCGGGCGTGATCTCGGCCGGATCGAGCGTGCCGGCGGCCACCGCCTCGGCCACCTGGCGCGCGGCGCGGGCGATCTCGTCGCGGCCGCCATAGTTGAAGGCGATGACGAGGTTCATCCCCTTGTTGGCGACGGTGAGCGTCTCGGCCTCCTCGACGAGGTCGCGTATGTCGGGGGCAAGGCTGTCGCGCGCGCCGATCATGCGCACGCGCACCCCGGAATGGTGCAATTCGGCGAGGTCGCGGCGGATGAAGGTCTTCAGAAGGCCCATCAGGTCGGTGACCTCGGCCTTGGGGCGCGACCAGTTCTCCGACGAGAAGGCATAGACGGTCAGCCACTCGATGCCGAAATCGCCGGCCGCGCGCACGGTGCGGCGCAGCGCCTCGACGCCGGCGCGGTGGCCGGCGGCGCGCGGCAGGCCGCGCGCCTTGGCCCAGCGGCCGTTGCCGTCCATGATGATCGCGATATGGGCAGGCTTCACGATGCGGCCCCTTTCAAGGAGAACCCGTAGCCGGCGTGCTATCGGGGCCGGGAGGGACCGACCCCGACGGCGCACCGCAATCACACCTGCAGGATCTCCGCTTCCTTCTCGGCCAGCAGGCCGTCGATCGCGGCGATGGTGTCGTCGGTCAGCTTCTGCACCCTGTCGTGCTGGACGCGCGACTCGTCCTGGCTGATGTCGCCGTCCTTCTCGGCCTTCTTGGCATGCTCCATGCCGTCGCGCCGCACGTGGCGGGCGGCGACCTTGGCCTGCTCGGCATATTGATGGGCGATCTTGACCAGCTCCTTGCGGCGCTGCTCGTTCAGCTCCGGCAGCGGGATGCGCAGCGTGGTGCCGTCGACGATGGGGTTGAAGCCGAGATTGGCCTCGCGGATCGCCTTGTCGACCGCGCCGACGAGCTGCTTGTCCCACACCGAGACGGAGAGCATGCGCGGCTCGGGCACGCTGACGGTGGCGACCTGGTTGATCGGCATGGGCGAGCCGTAGGCCGTCACCTGGATCGGGTCGAGCAAATTGGCGGAGGCGCGCCCCGTGCGCAGCGAGGCGATGTCGTGCTTGAAGGCGGCGATCGCGCCGTCCATGCGCCGCTGCAAATCCTTGAAGTCCACTCCGGTGCTGCTCATCCGATTCTCCGCTGCCGGTCGGGCCGGCATTTCTCGCTTCTCGTTGCCGTCCTTTGCGGTACGGCGAAGGCGTCAGGCGTCGCTGACGATGGTGCAGTGGCCCTCGCCCCGCAGAATGGCGCCGAAGCCGCCTCTCTCATGGATCGAGAAGACGATTATCGGAATGTTGTTCTCGCGCGCAAGTGCAATTGCTGCCGTATCCATGATTGCCAGCCCGTCGCGGATGACCTCGTCATGGGTGATGCGCTCGTAGCGCCGGGCGGCGGGGTCGCGCTTGGGATCGGCGGTGTAGACGCCGTCGACCTGCGTGCCCTTGAACAGGGCGTCGGCGCCGATCTCGGCCGCGCGCAGCGCGGCGGCGGAATCGGTGGTGAAGAACGGGTTGCCGGTGCCGCCGGCGAAGATCACCACCTTGCCCTGGTCCATGTAGGCGGTGGCCTGGCGCTGCGAGAAGCTCTCGCACAGCTCCGGCATGGCGATGGCCGACAGCACCACGGCCTCGACGCCGAGCTTAACCAGCGAGGTCCTGAGCGCCAGCGAGTTGATGACGGTGGCGAGCATGCCCATGTGGTCGCCGGTGACGCGGTCGCCGCCGGCCGACGCCACGGCGACGCCGCGGAAGATGTTGCCGCCGCCGATGACGATGCCGACCTCGACGCCCATGGCGCGGGCTTCGGCCACGTCGGCGGCGATGCGGTCGGCGACGGAGACGTCGATGCCGAAGCCCTGCTCGCCCATCAGCGCCTCGCCGGAGGCCTTGAGAAGAACGCGGCGAAAGGCGGGCTTGGACGGCATGGGATTTCCTCGTCGGTGGATGGCGCGGTGCAGGCGATACACGAAGGGCGCCGCGATGTCACGCGGCGCCCCTCGATCGATGCGCGGTAGGCGGGCTGGACGTCACCCCTTGGCGGCGGCGGCCACCTCGGCGGCGAAGTCGGTCTCTTCCTTCTCGACGCCCTCGCCGAGCGCGAAGCGCACGAAGCCCGCGATCTTCGCCGGCGCGCCGATGTCCTTCTCGGCGGCCTTGAGCGCGGCCTCGACCGTCAGGTCGGGGTTGATCACGAAAGCCTGCTTGAGCAGCACGACCTCCTCGAAGAACTTGCGCAGGCGGCCTTCCACCATCTTCTCGATGATGTTCTCCGGCTTGCCGGATTCGCGCGCCTGGGCGGCGAAGATGTCCTTCTCGCGAGCGACGGCGGCCGGATCGACCTCCTCGGCGGTCAGCGCCAGCGGGTTGGTGGCGGCGACGTGCATCGCCACCTGGCGGGCGAAGGCGCGCGCGGCCTCCGCGTCGCCCTGCGTCTCGATGGCGACGAGGACTCCCATCTTGCCGAGGTTCTCGGCGACGGCGTTGTGGACGTAGGTCGCCACCGCGCCGGCGGGCACGGAAAGCCTGGCCGAGCGGCGCAGGCTCATGTTCTCGCCAATGGTGGCGACGGCGTCCTTGATCGCCTCGTCGACCGGCTTGCCGCTGGCCGGATGGATCGCGGCGCCCACGGCGTCGCGCGAGCCGTCGGTGCCGAGCGCGGCCTGCGCCACGGCGCGCACGAGCTCCTGGAACGCCTCGTTGCGGGCGACGAAGTCGGTCTCGGAATTGACCTCGACCACGACGGCGCTGGCGCCGTCGGCGGCGACGCCGATCAGGCCCTCGGCGGCGGTGCGGCCGGCCTTCTTGTCGGCCTTGGCGATGCCCTTCTTGCGCAGCCAGTCGACCGCGGCCTCGATGTCGCCGCCGGTCTCGGCAAGCGCGGCCTTGCAGTCCATCATGCCCGCGCCCGTCATGTCGCGCAGTTGTTTGACCTGTGCAGCAGAAATGCTCATTGTCGCCTCTTCAAATCCGTCATTCAAAAGGAGCGGCGCACCGTGGGTGTCCAGGTGCGCCTGCTTCGGTTCCGTCACTGGGTTCCGTCGTGGCGGCCGCCTCGGCGGCCGGCAGGATCAGGCGTCCTTGCTTTCCCCGGCCGGGGCCTGGCCGGCTTCCTCGCCGAGCGCCGGCTCGACCGGGGCCTCCTCCGCGGCGCCGATGTCGACGCCGAGCGCGCCCTGCTGGCGGGCGATGCCGTCGATGGCGGCCTTGGAGATCAGGTCGCAGTAGAGCTGGATGGCGCGCGCGGCGTCATCGTTGCCCGGGATCGGGAAGTCGACCCTGTCGGGATCGCAGTTGGAATCGACGATGGCGACGACCGGGATGCCGAGGCGCTTGGCCTCCTGGATGGCGATCGCCTCCTTGTTGGTGTCGATCACGAACATCAGGTCGGGCGTCGAGCCCATGTCCTTGATGCCGCCCAGCGCCTTGTCGAGCTTCTCGCGCTCGCGCTCGAGGTTCAGGCGCTCCTTCTTGGTGAAGCCCTGTGCCTCGCCGGAGAGCAGCTCGTCGAGCTTGCGCAGGCGCGAGATCGAGTTGGAGATCGTCTTCCAGTTGGTCAGCATGCCGCCGAGCCAGCGCGAGTTGACGTAGTACTGGGCCGAGCGGCGCGCGGATTCGGCGACGATGTCGGAGGCCTGGCGCTTGGTGCCGACGAACAGAACGCGGCCGCCGCGGGCCACGGTGTCGGAAACCTGCTTGAGCGCCTGGTGCAGGAGCGGCACGGTCTGCGACAGGTCGATGATGTGGATGTTGTTGCGCGCGCCGAAGATGTAGGGCGCCATCTTCGGGTTCCAGCGGTGGGTCTGGTGGCCGAAGTGAACGCCAGCCTCGAGGAGCTGGCGCATGCTGAAATCAGGCAGAGCCATTCGTTTCTTCCTTTCCGGTTCGCCTCCACGGGCCATCGACGGAAAGGGCGCTTTCTTTCCTCGCAATTCCCGCGGAAACGTGCTTCGCACCTTTCCCGGAACCGCTTCACGCCCCGCCGCCACCGGAGGTCTTCGCCGGATTTCTCCCGGTCGCAGACCCAAAGCCCGTGTGTGGAATGAGCGCGCATATAGAGGCTGTCGCGGCAAAACGCAACCGTGTCGCCTGCGCCGGGGCGAGACGGCCTATTGCGTACACCTTTGCGGCGCGTCGAACAGCGACAGGTCGACCAGCGTGCCGCTCATGGAGAAGTCGCCGTAATCCATGACGAGGTCGCGCGTCACGCCGCTTTCGTGCAGCTTGAAGCTGATGCGGTAGCTCGGCAGCTCCTCGCCGTCGGCATTGGCCTCGCCGAGATCGAAATAGGCCATGTCGACGGGCCAGAACGCATCCTTGCCCAGCGACGCCAGCGCCTTCAGCTCGGGATCGTTGGCCTTGGCGCGCGCCTCGCGGCCGATGACGACCGTGGTCGTCATCACCTTGTCGGCGTCCTCGGAGCCGTCGAACAGCGTGGTCTCGTAGAAGGTCTCGCCGGCCCGCGCTTTGGAAAGCAGCTCCATCAGATGATGGGTGGGAAAGCGCGTCGCCTCCAGCCGGAACTGCTCCTCCCTGGGCTTTTCCAGCGACACCACGGTCTCGCCGTCGCCGAGCCGGGCCGAGCCTTTCAGCTCGCTGTCGAGCGTCTCGTCGACGAAGGAGCGGGTGACGAAGCTGAAATTCCGCCCCTCCCCGTCCTCGTAGGTCGTGGTCTGCTGGTCGGTCAGGCGCGAGACCTCGTCGGTGTCGATGCGGGTGACGAAGCGGAACGTCACCGTGTAGCCGTCGCAGGCGGAGCCGCCGAACTCGTAGACCATGCGGCCGGTGATTCCGGTGATTCCCGAGCGGTCGGAGGCGCTGTCGAGCGCAAGGTCGTAGACGGCGCGGTGCGGCACGAGCGCGCCGGCCCGCGCCTCGGCGGCGGTGGCCGCGAAGGGCGCGCAAAGCACGGTCGCAAGGACAAGTTCGGCGGCAAGCGCAGCGCGCATCGGCATTCGTCTCCACGCGGCTGAACCGCAATCTCTATTCACCACAGGGAGCATTCGTGGCAGAAGCATGGCGTAGCCGCGCGGCCTCTTTCCCCCCGCGCGCCAGCATAAGGAATAGATCATGGGCGACACAATCCAAAAACGCCTCGAAGCGCTCGGCGTCACGCTGCCGGCGGCGGCGGCCCCGGCTGCCAACTACGTTCCCTTCGCGCAGGCCGGCAGGATTCTTTTCGTCTCGGGCCAGCTTCCCTTCTCGGAGGGCAAGCTGGCGGCGACCGGCCTGCTCGGTCGCGACCTCGACACGGCCGCCGGCAAGGAGATGGCCAGACACTGCGCCATCAACGTCCTCGCCCAGCTTCAGGCCGCGACCGGCGACCTCGAAAGGATTACCCGGCTGGTGAAGATCGGCATCTTCGTCGCCTCGACGCCGGATTTCACCGAGCAGCATCTGGTGGGGAACGGCGCGTCCGACTTCCTGGCGCAGGTGCTGGGCGAGCGCGGCAAGCATGCCCGCGCGGCCGTGGGCGTCGCCGTGCTGCCGCTCAACGCGCCGGTCGAGATCGAAGCCATCGTCGAGATCGACTAGGCCATGGCCGACATTTCGTGGCTCACCCGCAGGCCGATCGCCCATCGCGGCTTCCACGACCTGAACCGCGTGCGCTGGGAAAACACGCTGTCGGCCTTCGACGCGGCCGTCGAGCGCGACTACGCGATCGAGTGCGACGTGCATCTTTCCGCCGACGGCGTGCCGGTCGTGTTCCACGACAACGTGCTCAACCGGCTGGCCGGGCGCGACGGCTTCGTCCACGACCTGACGGCGGCCGAGCTGGCGCAGCTTCGCATCGGCGGCACGCAGGACCATGTCCCGACGCTGGCCGAGATGCTGGCGCGGATCGGCGGCCGCGTGCCGCTGGTGATCGAGCTCAAGGGCGTCGAGGGCAAGGACGGCGGCCTGGTCGCCGCCGTGGCGAAGGCGCTTCAGGGCTATCGCGGCAAGGCCGCGATCATGTCGTTCGACCACTGGCTGGTGCGGCGCTTCGCCGCCGACGCGCCCGGCATCCCCGCCGGCCTGACGGCCGAGGGGCGCACGATGGCCGACCTCGAGGCGCATTTCTCGATGCTGGCGCACCCGATCTCCTTCGTCTCCTTTTCCGTGCTCGACGTGCCCAACCCCTTCGTCGCCTTCGTGCGCGACAGGCTCGCCATGCCGGTCATCACCTGGACGGTGCGCAACGAGGAGACGCGCGCGGCCACCTTCGCCCATGCCGACCAGATGACCTTCGAGGGCTTCGAGGCGTGAGCGCCTTGCATCGCGCCGGCTGCGGCATATCTGGAGCGCCATGAACGACGAACGCCACGACCGGGCGAGGCAAGGCGGGGACGGCTTCGTCCTTCGCGCCGTCCAGGGCATGGCGGCCTTTTCCCGCGAGGAGTGGGGGAAGCTCGGCGGCGCTTCGCGAACCGAGTCGGGAACCGCCTACAACCCGTTCGTCTCGCACGATTTTCTCGCCGCTCTCGAGGAAAGCGGCTGCGCGGTGGCGCGCACCGGCTGGCAGGCGATGCACCTTCGCCTCGAAGGAGCGGACGGGGCGCTCCTCGGCGCGGCGCCCTGCTACCTCAAGAGCCACAGCCAGGGCGAATACGTGTTCGACCACGGCTGGGCCGACGCCTTCGAGCGCGCGGGCGGCAGCTACTATCCCAAGCTTCAGGTGTCGGTGCCGTTCACGCCGGCGACCGGCCCGCGCCTGCTGGCGCGGCGGGACGCTTCCGGCCCGGCGGCGCGCGCGGCGCTGGCGCAGGGCCTCAAGGCGCTGACCGGGCGGCTCGGCGCATCGTCCGCCCACGTCACCTTCGCCGCCGACGACGACATCGCGGCACTCGGCGAAGCCGGCTTCCTCCATCGCACCGACACGCAGTTCCACTTCCGCAACGAGGGCTACGGCAGCTACGACGACTTCCTCGCCACGCTTTCCTCGCGCAAGCGCAAGGCGCTGAAGCGCGAGCGGCGCGAGGCGCTTGCCGCCGGCATCGAGATCGACTGGCTGACCGGGAGCGACCTGACGGAAGCCGTGTGGGACGCCTTCTTCGCCTTCTACATGGACACCGGCGGCCGCAAATGGGGCCGCCCCTATCTCAACCGCCGCTTCTTTTCGCTCGTGGGCGAGCGCATGGCCGACGACATAGTGCTGGTGATGGCGCGGCGCGGCGGCCGCCACATCGCGGGCGCGATCAACTTCATCGGCTCCGACACGCTCTACGGCCGCAACTGGGGCTGCATCGAGGACCACCCCTTCCTGCACTTCGAGGTCTGCTACCACCAGGCCATCGACTTCGCCATCGCGCGCGGGCTGAAGACGGTGGAGGCCGGCGCGCAGGGCGAGCACAAGCTGGCGCGCGGCTACCGGCCCGTCACCACCCGCTCCGCGCACCATATCGCCCATCCCGCCCTGCGCGACGCCGTCGCCGACTACCTGTCGCGCGAGCGCCGCGAGGTGGAGATGGTGGGGCAGTATCTCGACGCGCACGCCCCGTTCAGGAAGGGCTGACGCGCCTCAGTGCGACAGCGAGCCGGAGAAGAGGTTGATGACCAGCACGCCGGCGACGATGAGCGCCATTCCGATCAGCGCGGCGGCGTCGAGCGGCTGCCTGAACCACAACCAGCCGATGGCGGTGATGAAGACGATGCCGACGCCCGACCAGATCGCGTAGATGACGCCCACGGGCAGCACCCGCAGCGGAAGCGACAGGAAATAGAAGGCGAGCGCATATCCGGCGACCGTGACCAGCGATGGCGCGAGGCGGGTGAAGCCGTCGGACTGCTTCAGCGCCGAGGTCGCGACGACCTCGAAGACGATGGCGAGCACGAGAAAGACGTAATTCATCGGGGCGCCCCTTGCGCATCGAACCGAGGTTGACGGCGGCGACGCTAGCACCGAAACATGCGCCGACCACCTTGCAGATCACGAGGAAACGATGAGCCAGCCCGTCTACGACACCGACAACGTCTTCGCGAAGATCCTGCGCGGCGAATTGCCGGCGCACAAGCTCTACGAGGACGACGACACCTTCGCCTTCATGGACATCATGCCGCGCGGCGACGGTCATTGCCTGGTGATTCCCAAGAAGGCGGCGCGCAACATCCTCGATGTCGACACCGGCAGCCTCGCGGCGGTGGCCGCGACGACGCAGAAGCTGGCGCGCGCGGTGATGAAGGCGTTTTCCGCCGATGGCGTCTCGGTGCAGCAGTTCAACGAGCCGGCCGGCGGCCAGGTGGTGTTCCACCTGCACGTCCACGTCATCCCGCGTTTCGAGGGCGTCGGCCTGAAGCCGCCGGCAAGCAAGATGGAGGATCCGGCGGTGCTGGCCGAGAACGCCCGCAAGATCCGGGAGGCGCTGGCCGAAGCCTGACGCGCCGCCCGGTCTAGGTGCCGAAGCCGATCAGGTAGAGGCCGGCGAGCAGCACGGCCTCGCCGGTCAGGATGCCCGCGAGCACGCTGCGGCGGAGCACGAGATAGCCGGCGAAGCCGGCCGCGACGGAGAACAGGCGCATTGCGACCGGCGCCTCGGCGAGCGAGCCCGAGGGAAAGACGACGAGATTGCCGATGACGGCGGCGACCAGCGCCGTCGCCAGCGCCCGAACGGCCACCAGCGCCTCGGAATCGTCGGCGATGCGGCCGCCGAAATAGACGCCGAGAAAGCGGAAGCCGTCCGTCGCCAGCCATCCGGCGGCGAGGATGAAGGCGTAGGGCCACCACCAGACGTCGAAGGCCGCGAAGCTCATGCCGCGCCCTCCCCGCCCCGGCGGCGCCCGCGCCGGCCGACGCGATGGAGAAGATAGGCGGCCGTGCCGCCGACGACGCCGGCGGCCATGAGGTCGAAGCCCGGGGTCAGCACGTGGAACAAGGGCCCCAGCACCAGGCCGAAGGCCATGGCGAGGTGGCTGGCGCTCTCGCGCGCCGACCCCCACAGCGAGGTCAGGAAGTAGAGCGGCGTCAGCATCAGCAGCGCCGCCGACAGCGTCGGCGGCAGGCTGCCGGCCACCGAATAGACCACGGCCACGACGACCATGTTGACGAGCACCAGCGCGCCGCCCAGGCCGCAATACCAGGCCGTGCGCATCGGGCGCGGCACGGCGCGCATGTGCTCCATCGCCAGCACCCAGGAGGTGACGGCGACGAAGTGCGACAGGAGATAGAGCACCACGGGGCGCGTCCCGGGCGCGCGCAGCTCGGGCACGATCGACACCACCATCGGCGTCAGCCGCACCGAGGTCAGCGCCACCGCGAAAGCCGCCGCCGGCAGGCTCGCCCCGGTCATGATCGCGCCGATCAGCACCACCTTGGCCGGCAGCGCCCAGACGATGCCGGTCATGAACACGGCCTCTCCCAGCGAGATGCCGGCCTCGCGCGCCAGCCCGGCAAAGCCGACGAAGGCGCTCATCAGGATCAGCAGCGGCACCGAAACGGATGCGCGCACGCCTCGCAGGAACCAGCGGCGATAGTCGCTCGCGCTCGCGGGGCCGGAAGTCTCGAGGTCGGTGGGTCGGCGGTCGGCGGTTTGCATCGGCGCGCCCCATATCACGCCGGCGCGGCGCTTGCGACCGGCATTTTCGCCGATGCGCGCGGGGGTGGCGCCCGTCGTCCGCTCAGGTCTGCGGGGTGACGGCGGACGCGGCGGCCGCCCGCGGCTGAAGGATGCGCCCCGCCATCGCCAGCGCCAGCGCGAAGACCGCGACGCCGCCGAGCACGTCGACCAGATGATGCCCGCCATGCACCAGTATCGCCGGGATCATCAGCAGGTTGACGACGAGGAAGAACGGGAACAGCCGCCTGTACGGCAGCGTGAACCACACCGCCATGCAGGCCATGACCGTGTGGAACGACGGGAAGGCGATCAGCCCCAGCGCATCGGTGGGCGACAGGAGCGTCGGACCCTGCACCGCCAGGCGGGCAAGCTCGGCGCCGTAGGCCGGCCCGACCACCATGCCGAGCGCCTCCACCGTCTCGGCGGCGACCGGGTGGTAGACCGCGGGGCCGAAGCTGGGCGCGACCGACCAGATGCCGATGGCGATCAGCGCGCCGAACACGCCGGTGACGAGAAAGCGGTGCAGCGGATCGCGGCGGCCGCCGAACCCGAGGAGCAGGATCACCGCGATCAGTTGCGGGAGCGAGCTCAGATAGACGACGCGCAGGAGCGCCCCAAGCGCGGGGTGCCCGGCGGTCGCCGCCACGAGGTCCGGCCAGGAATAGCCGAGCCGGCCGTCGATGGCCATCAGCGCGACGTCGAGGCGGCTTTCGCCCACCGGCAGCAGCAGGTGGTTGAAGAGCGAGCCGACGATCGTGAACAGGATGAAGAGCCCGGCCGCCGTCGCGGCCAGCGCGATCTCCTCGCTGCGGCCGCTGCGCCTGTAGGCCAGGCCGAGGGCGGCGGCCGCGAGGCCGATGGCGATGCACACGGCATAGCCGCCCCAGTCCAGCGCCGCCGCCGACCGCGGGATCAGGAAGCCGTTCGCCACGAACAGCAGGGCGATGACGGCCGCAACGATACGCTCGCCGCGGTGTAGAAGCATGGCCGGTTCCTCGCTCACGCGACCTTGCTACCGGCTTTCCTCTAACAAACGGCTAATCGCCGCCCGGCTCCTGAGAGCGCGCGCCGTCAGACCTTGCGCGGAAGCTGCGGCACGGAGCTGCGCTTGCGCGGCCCTCCGCCATCCTTCGCCTTCGGCTCGGCCTTCTCCTTCGCCTTCGCAGCGGGCTTCCTCGCCGGCTTGCGCCGCTCGGGCCGGGGTTCCGGCTCCTCCTTCTTCGGCCTGACCGGCACCTCGTCGGCGATGGCGTCGAGCTTGAGGACATCGTCCCCGGCCTCGCCCTTGCCGACCGTGACGCGCACGGTGCCGCCCTTGCGGAGCTTGCCGAACAGCACCTCGTCGGCCAGCGGCTTCTTGATGTGCTCCTGGATGACGCGGGCGAGCGGACGCGCGCCCATGCGCTCGTCATAGCCCTTGTCGGCGAGCCAGGCGATCGCCTCCGGGGACAGCTCGAAGGTGACGCGGCGCTCGGCGAGCTGCGCCTCGAGCTGGAGCACGAACTTCTGCACCACCTGATGGATGACCGGCACCGGCAGCGAGCCGAACGGGATGATGGCGTCGAGGCGGTTGCGGAACTCCGGCGTGAACAGCCGGTTGATCGCCTCCACGTCGTCGCCCTCGCGCTTCGACGAGCCGAAGCCGATGGCCGCCTTGGCGAGATCGGCCGCGCCGGCATTGGTCGTCATGATGAGGATGACGTTACGGAAGTCGATCTGCTTGCCGTTGTGGTCGGTCAGCTTGCCGTGGTCCATCACCTGCAACAGGATGTTGAACAGGTCGGGATGCGCCTTCTCGACCTCGTCGAGCAGGAGCACGCAGTGCGGATGCTGGTCCACGCCGTCGGTGAGCAGGCCGCCCTGGTCGAAGCCGACATAGCCGGGAGGCGCGCCGATCAGCCGCGAGACGGTGTGGCGCTCCATGTATTCCGACATGTCGAAGCGCAGGAGCTCGACGCCGAGCGAGGCGGCGAGCTGCTTGGCCACCTCGGTCTTGCCGACGCCGGTGGGGCCGGAGAACAGGTAGCAGCCGATCGGCTTTTCCGGTTCCCGGAGCCCCGCCCGCGCGAGCTTGATCGCCGACGACAGCGCCGTGATCGCCGTATCCTGGCCGTAGACCACGCGCTTGAGCTCGGCATCCAGATTGGCCAGCACCTTCTCGTCGTCGGCCGAGACGGTCTTGGGCGGGATGCGCGCCATGGTGGCGATGGTCGCCTCGATCTCGCGGATGCCGATGGTCTTCTTGCGCCTGCCCTCCGGCAGCAGCATCTGCGAGGCGCCGGTCTCGTCGATCACGTCGATGGCCTTGTCGGGCAGCTTGCGGTCGTTGATGTAGCGGGCCGAAAGCTCCACAGCCGCCTTGATCGCCTCGTTGGTGTACTTGACCTTGTGGAAGTCCTCGAAATAGGGCTTCAGCCCCTTCATGATCGCGATGGTGTCGGGGACGGTCGGCTCGTTGACGTCGATCTTCTGGAAGCGGCGCACCAGCGCCCTGTCCTTCTCGAAGAACTGGCGGAACTCCTTGTAGGTGGTGGAGCCGATGCAGCGGATCGCGCCCGACGACAGCGCCGGCTTGAGCAGGTTGGAGGCGTCCATCGCCCCGCCGGAGGTGGCGCCGGCGCCGATGACGGTGTGGATCTCGTCGATGAACAGGATCGCGCCGGGATACTCCTCCAGCTCCTTGACCACCTGCTTCAGCCGCTCCTCGAAATCGCCGCGATAGCGGGTGCCGGCGAGCAGCGTGCCCATGTCGAGCGCGAAGATGGTGGCGTCGGCCAGCACCTCGGGCACGTCGCCCTCGACGATGCGCTTGGCCAGCCCCTCGGCGATTGCCGTCTTGCCGACGCCGGGGTCGCCGACATAGAGCGGGTTGTTCTTGGAGCGGCGGCACAGCACCTGGATGGTGCGGTTGATCTCGCTGTCGCGGCCGATCAGCGGGTCGATCTTGCCGGCGCGCGCCTTGGCGTTCAGGTCGACGCAATAGGCCGTGAGCGCGTCCTGCTGCTGCTTCTTGCGGCCCTCCTCGCTCTCGCCGCCGTGCTGGCCGCCGCCCTCCTCCTCGGCGCCGCGCGGGGCGCGCGCCTCCGAGGCGCCCGGCCGCTTGGCGATGCCGTGCGAGATGTAGTTGACCGCGTCGTAGCGGGTCATCTGCTGTTCCTGCAGGAAGTAGGCGGCGTGGCTCTCGCGCTCGGCGAAGATGGCGACGAGCACGTTTGCGCCCGAAACCTCCTCGCGGCCCGACGACTGGACATGGATCACCGCGCGCTGGATGACGCGCTGGAAGCCGGCCGTGGGCTTGGAATCCTCGTCGTAGCCGGTGACGAGGTTGTCGAGCTCGGTGTCGATATAGCTCAGCACCGTCTGCTTCAACTCGTCGAGATTGACGTTGCAGGCGCGCATGACGGCTGCGGCGTCGGCGTCGTCGAGCAGCGCCAGCAGCAGATGCTCCAGCGTCGCATATTCGTGATGGCGCTCGTTGGCATAGGTGAGCGCCTGGTGCAGCGCCCGCTCGAGGCCTTGGGAGAATGCCGGCATTCAGAACCTCATTTCTTTTCCATCACGCATTGAAGCGGATGCTGGTGCTGTCGGGCGAAGTCCATCACCTGGGCCACCTTGGTCTCGGCGACCTCGTATGTATAGACCCCGCATTCCCCCACTCCATGATTATGGACATGCAGCATGATGCGCGTCGCGGCCTCGCGGTCCTTCTGGAAGAACCGCTCCAGCACGTGCACCACGAACTCCATCGGCGTGTAATCGTCGTTGAGGATCAGAACGCGATAGAGGGACGGCTTCTTGGTCTTCGGCCTGGTGCGGGCGATGACCGCCGTGCCCCTGCCCGGCCCGCCGCCGCGCTCGTCGTCGCCCTGCATCCTTGCCGCGAAGCTCAGCATGGTTTGCCCGCCGGTCGTCACATCGTCCTTCCTTGACACCCTGCCAGGGTGCGACATGTAGGCACTCCTGCGGGAATTTTAAGCCCTTCTTTCACGCTGACAATATGGCCGCGGCCACACCGCCGGCGAAATTGCGCGTCCGCCGGACGCCCGCGGGCCCGCCGGACGGCAAAAACCCGGCCGCGCGGAAGCGGGCCGGGTTCGATGACCGGACCCGAAGGCCCGGAACGGCGAATCGCGGAGGCGTCACTTCGCCTTGGCGACGACCGACTCGAAGGGCTTGTAGGCGTCCTTGGCGATCTCGGCGTAGAGCTCGCTCACGCGCGAGGACTGCGCCACGAAGCCCTCATAGGCCTGGCGGGCATACTCGGTCTGGATCTCGACCGCCTTCTCCAGCGACTTGGCCGAGACGAGCTTCTCGAGCGCGGCCGCGCCGTCCTCGAACGCCTTGCGCGAATACTCGGTGGCCTCGACGGCGAGGGCCTGAACGTTCTTCGAGACCGAAGCGAAGTTCTTCAGCCCGGCGTCGAGGAATTCCTTGCCGGCCTTGCCGGCATCGTCAAACGACTGAACCATTGGGGGTTCCTTTCTGAGGGGGTGACGCACATCGAAAATGCGTTGCACCCTATTTATGTTGCACTGCACAAATTGTCAAGGGCGGCGGTCCGGCGGCGAGTCCGTGGCCTTTCGGCGGCGCTCCCCGGCCCGCGGCGCGGCCGCTTGCTGATTTGAAGTCGAGCGAAATGGTGAACGCGCCGGTTACCATAAACCGATTGGTAACGGCCTCGCCGCTATCGTGCCGCAACGGGTGCGGACAGGGGCGCTCCGGTTTTCATCGGCAACGGCAGAGCGTGGCAGGTATGATTGTGCGTAAAGCGTCGGCGAGCTTTCTTTCGCTATTCACCGGGCATGCGAGGCTCATCATCGCGCTGCTGGCGGCGGCCGTCGTCATCGCCGGCACCGCAGGACAGGCCACCGCGGATTCGCGCTACGCCGCCTACGTCCTCGACGCCAACACCGGCAAGGTGCTGTTCGCGCGCAACGCCGACGCCCGCCGCTATCCGGCGTCGCTGACCAAGATGATGACGATCTACCTCATCTTCGAGGCGATCGAGGCCGGGCGCATCAGCGCGAAGACGCCCGTTCCATTCTCGAAGAACGCGGCTGGCGAGCCGCCGACCAAGCTCGGCGTCAAGCCCGGCGGCTCCATCACGATCGACACGGCGATCCGCGCGCTCGTCACCCGCTCGGCCAACGACGTCTCGACCGCCGTCGCCGAGCTGCTGGGCGGCTCGGAGGCCAATTTCGCACGCATGATGACGGCCAAGGCGAAGCAGCTCGGCATGAGCTCGACGCAGTTCCGCAACGCGCACGGCCTGCCCAACGGCCAGCAGTATACGACCGCCCGCGACATGGCGATCCTCGGCGTCGCGCTGCGCGAGCACTTCCCGCGCCGCTACGACTATTTCTCCACCCGCTCCTTCGCCTACGGCAAGCAGCGCATCTCCACCCACAACCGCATGTTCGGCCGCATCAAGGGCGTCGACGGCATCAAGACCGGCTACACCCGCGCCTCGGGCTTCAATCTCGTCACCTCCGTGCAGAGCGACGGCCGCAGCGTCGTCGCCGTGGTCATGGGCGGAAAGAGCGCGCGCAGCCGCGACGACCACATGGCCGCGCTGCTGCGCGAGCACCTGCCGCGCGCCTCGCGCAAGGACAACGGGCCTCTGGTGGCCTCGCGCACGCTCACCCCCGGCACGACGGCGGTGGCGGCCGCCGCCGTGTCGCTGCCGCGCAAGAACATCCCCATGCCCGCCTTCCGCCCCACCGGCGAGGGCGTCGAGGCGGCGGCCACCGTCGCCGCCTATGCGCCGACGCCGGCCCCGAACATTCCGGTGCCGTCGGCGGCCGTTCCGGTTCCCTCCGCGCCGGTTCCCGTCCCCGCCGCGCTCGACGACCGATTCTCCGACGACGGCGCCATCGACCCGATGCAGACCGCCTCGACGCGGCCGACCGGCTGGGCGGTGCAGATCGCCTCCTCGCCGTCGCAGAACGAGGCCTTCGCGGCGCTGGTGCGCACCGGCAAGGAAGCGTCCGGCGTCCTCGGCTCGGCCAACGCCTTCATCGAGGAGTTCGAGAACAAGGGAACCCTCTACTATCGCGCGCGCTTCGGCGGTTTCGCCTCCAAGACGCAGGCATGGAACGCCTGCAACGCGCTCAAGAAGCGCAAGATCGACTGTTTCGCGGCGCAGCTTTAACGCCCGGTCTGGTATCGCGTCGAAGGGGAGCTACTTGTGACCATCCAGCAGAACTTCCTTGGCCTCGTTGATCCGCGCCGCAAGGAACGAGGAGCCTCCGAGATCGGGGTGCAGGCGCTGCATCAGGCGGCGATGCGCCTTGCGGATTTCCGCCGGACTGGCCCCCGCTTCAAGACCAAGGATCTCGTAGGCCTCCTGCTTGGTCATGGCGCCAGAACCTGGCGCGCCAGCCTGCCCCCCGCCCGCATCCGCCTTCGCGTGCTCTCGCCAGACGGGAAAGTGGCTGTCAAGGTAGGTTTCCAGTAGCTGCCGGCTCTCGACATCGGCGGCAAGCTCGGTGCCGAGATCGAGCAGCTCCTCCAGCGTCAGGTCGCCCAGCTTCCTGCCCTCGTTCCGCCCCGCGAGCACGATGCCGTCGAGCGACCCGCTGTCGTGGTCGAGCTCCATTTCGAGCGCGGCCGTGCGCACCGTCGAGCGCCTGCCCGGCGTCGGGCGCGCGGCATGGCGGCGGCGCGCCTGCAAATGCCAGGCAAGGGCGCCCGAGACCAGCATGCCGCCGAGGCCGGCGCGGCCGAGAAGCACGAGGCCGGCGCCGAGGATGCCGACGACGAGCGGTCCGGCCAGCCGCAGGCCGCCGGCGAGCCGCGCCGCATCGACGCGCATGAAGGCGGCGCCGAGCAGGCCCAGCACCAGCAGCACCGCGACGGCGTAGAACATCACCGTCATTCGCGCCCGCCCGCCTTCTTCAGATGCTCGATCATCAGCCGGTCCTCCGGCCGGCCCCGCGCCTCCAGTGCCCGCAGGCCGCCCGAGGCGAAGACGGCGACGGCCGACAGGAGCTTCGACAGGGCGGAGGCGGCGCTGCGGTCGAAGCGGAACCATGCGCCCCTGGAAAGCCGGGCGATCTCGCGGAAGGCGGTCTCGGCCGCCGGGTCGTGGCCTTCCTGGAAGGCGAACACCGGCACGCCGCGCAGGCCGAGCCTGCCCGCCTTGTCGGCGAGGTCGTCGACGTTCTCCTCCATGGCGTCGCCGATATAGACCAGCGCGTTGACCTTCTGCCGCTCCGCCTCCCTGATCGTGTGCGCCAGCACCTTGCCGATCTGGGTGTTGCCGCCGCGGCAGTCGATCCGCGTCATCAGCTCCTTCAGCGAGGCGGTGTCGCGCACGAAGCGCGAGGCGCGGCATTCGCCGAAGCCGCGGAAATAGACGAGCTGGACCGACAGCCCCCCTGCCCTGGCGACGGCGTCGAACATCTCGCCCTGAAGCGTGCAGGCGAGGTCCCAGGTCGGCTGGCGGCTCATGGTGGCGTCGAGCGCCAGGATCAGCCGGCCGCCGCCGTCCTTTTCCGCCGAAGGCGTGGCCAGGGCGCGCGCCTGCCGCACGAAGGCGTCGATGGCGGCCGTGTCGGACCGCCTTGCCGCCGGCTCGCCGCCGGCTCCGGTGCGCGCGGGTGTCTTGTCATCGCTCATACAGGCAAGATGTGGCGGGCGGGCGCGCCTTGCAAGTCCCGGCCGGGTTCACAGCAGGCCGAGATCGGCAAGCTCGCGCCGCAGCGCCAGCGGCATCTCCTGCGCCGTGCCGGCGCCGGCAAGATCGCCCGGCGCGTCGGCCGGCTGGAGATAGCGCCAGCCCTGGAACGGACGGCGCGGCTGCCACTCGGTGCGCGTCACCGCCGGGTCGAGGATCAGGCGGCAGCGGCCGATGCCCTCGGCGTCGGTGAAGGGGCGGATGTCGAGGAGCCGCTGGCGGCACTGCACCCCGCCCTTGACGATCCAGTAGAGCGAGCCGCCGTCGAGCAGGTCGTCGACGCGCTTGGGCACCATGCGCGTGGTGTGGAACTGCTCGACGGGAAGGCCGGCGCTGCGCTTCTCGGCCAGAACCTCGGCGATCCACGCTTCGAGATCCTCGACGCTGTCGCAGCCGACGCAGAGTTTGATGAGGTGCAAGGGCATGGAAGAGAAGCGAATAGCGAATAGGGAGTAGCGAATAGGGAACAGCATGGACGCACGCACCGGCGGCGGCAATCCCTATTCGCTATTGGCTACTCCCTATTCGCTCCTTCATCAACACTCCACCACATTGACGGCGAGCCCGCCGAGGCTCGTCTCCTTGTAGCGCTCGTTCATGTCCATGCCGGTCTGGCGCATGGTCTCTATCGCCGCGTCGAGCGGCACGAAATGCGTGCCGTCGCCCTTGATCGCCAGCGAGGCGGCGGTGACGGCCTTGACCGCGCCGAGCGCGTTGCGCTCGATGCAGGGCACCTGGACCAGCCCGCCGACGGGGTCGCAGGTCATGCCGAGATGGTGCTCGAGGGCGATCTCGGCCGCGTTCTCCACCTGCGCCGGCGTGCCGCCCATGACGGCGCACAGCCCGGCGGCGGCCATGGCCGAGGCCGAGCCGACCTCGCCCTGGCAGCCGACCTCCGCGCCCGAGATCGAGGCGTTGTGCTTGATGATGCCGCCCACCGCCGCCGCCGTCAGCAGGAAGTCGCGGATCGAATCGGCGTCGGCCTCGACGTGGAAGTGCAGCCAGTAGCGCAGCACGGCCGGCACCACGCCGGCGGCGCCGTTGGTGGGGGCGGTGACGACGCGGCCGCCGGCGGCGTTCTCCTCGTTGACGGCCATGGCGTAGACCGACAGCCAGTCGTTGGCGAGCAGCGGGTTGGGCCGGTTGCGGCTCCACTCCTCCTGGAGCTTGTCGTGAAGCTGGCGGGCGCGGCGCTTGACCTTCAGCCCGCCCGGCATGATGCCCTCGCGCGACAGCCCGCGCTCGATGCAGCCGCGCATCGCCTCCCAGATGCGGTCGAGGCCGGCGTCGAGCTCTGCGCGAGGCATGCGGGTCTCCTCGTTGGCGCGCTTCATCGCCGCGACGGAAAGGCCGCTTCTGGCCGCCATGGCCAGCATCTCCCTGGCCGTGCGGAACGGATAGGGCACGCCCTTTTCCCCGCTGCCGCGCACCGGCCCCTCGGCCTTCAGGCGCTGCAACTCCTCCTCCGACACGACGAAGCCGCCGCCGATCGAGAAGTAGACGCGCCGGAGCAACATGCGGCCGGCCTTGTCGAAGGCGCAGAAGGCCATGCCGTTGGCGTGGCCGGGCAGCGGCGTCTTCCTGTCGAGCACGAGGTCGGTCGCCGGGTCGAAACGGTAGACGGGATGGCCGGGCGGGCCGACGCGCTTCGTCCCGGCGACATCGGCCAGAACCGCCTCGACGGCGTCGGGATCGACGGTCAGCGGCGTCAGCCCCGTCAGCCCGAGGATGACCGCCCGGTCGGTGCCGTGGCCGATGCCGGTGAAGGCGAGCGAACCGTGCAGGCTGGCCGAGAGCCGGTGCACCTTCGCGCCGGCCGGTCGCGGCCAGTCGCCGCGCGCGATCTCGTCGAGGAAGCGCGCCGCCGCGGTCATCGGCCCCATCGTGTGCGACGAGGAAGGGCCGATGCCGATCTTGAACAGGTCGAACACGGAAAGGAACATCGCGGTCTCCGAAAGCACCCCGCGATGTTTGGCCGCTTTCTCGCGCTTGCGCAACAGGGCGACCGACACGGGCTGCGCCGCCAGCGACGCGAGACGCGAAAGCGGGGCCCCAAAAAAACCAAGGGCGCGGCCCTGACGCCGCGCCCTTTCTTGAAAACCGTATCGTTGCCGGGCTGTGTTCAGCCGCCGGCGAGAACCACAGCGACTTCCGGGCCTCCGAAAAGCCAGGCCAGCATCATGATGCCGGCGAAGCCGATCACTGCCTTGGCGGTCACGCCCCAGCAGGATTTCTGAACGCTTTCGTCCATGTCTTTCCTGTCTTCAGTTCCGTCTCGATCGCGAATGCGGCCCGAGATGAAGCCGCGACGGCCCCACCCGTCTGGGCGGTTCATTAGCCGTTCAGCCGGCTTTTCGCAACGCACAAAAAGGCGAAACCGTGGCGAAGATCGGGGACTGAATCGGTTCAACCGCACGAAACCGTATGAAATCAAACGATTAGATAACGTTCGCCTGTTGACGGATTCTCAACCTGCATGGCGGAATCGTGACCGTTCAGCCGGGCAATATTTCATCGATACGCCCGGTCAGGCGGTAGGCGAGAAGGCCGATCCACTCGCGAATCGCCAGGCTCAGGTTGCGCAGCGAATCCGCGACATTGTCCTGCGCCGGGCCGAAGGTCTCGGTGCCGGCGGTCTGGTAGTCGCTCGGCCACGGCACGACGTCGAAGCCGGCCTTGCGGAACAGGCCGACGGAGCGCGGCATGTGGAAGGCCGACGTCACCAGCAGCCAGGTCTCGCCCGGTTGCGGCGCCACGAGCTCGCGGGTGAACAGCGCGTTCTCGTGGGTGTTGCGCGAGCGGCTCTCCAGCACCAGCCGCTCGCGCGCCACGCCCAGCGCCGTCAGAAGCCGCGGCGCGGTGTCGGCGTCGCCCTCGCCGTCCAGCACCAGCGTGCCGGTGCCGCCGGTGACGACGACGCGCGCCGACGGATAGCGGCGGGCGAGGATCGCCGCCTCGACGAAGCGGTCGCCCGAGGCGTTCAGCTCGTAGCCGCCGCGCGCGAGGTTCACCGCGCCCTCGAAGCCGCCGCCGAGGACGATGATGCCGGCGACCTCCGCCGGCGCGGGATCGGGGCGCCGGAAACGGTCCTCCAGCGGATGCAGCAGAAGCGCGCCGAGGCTGGTCCACGCGCCGAGCGCCAGAACGGCGAAGCCCGCCAGCGAGAACAGCAGCCCCAGCCGACGCAGGCGCAAGACGCTCAGCACGATGCCGGCGAGGACGAGGATGCCGATCAGGTTGATCGGCTGGACGACGATCCAGAACAGCTTGGAAAGATAGAAGAACATGCGCGGTTCACGCTTCCTCGGCCGGCGGCGGATTGCCCCCGCTGTCGGGGAACGGCAGCGCCCGGCGGATCGCCGCCAGCGCCGCCTCGGCCTCGTCCCGGCTCATGCCGAGGCCGAGGGTGCGGTCCTGGCCCCGCGCCCGATAGCCGATCATGCCGACGGGGAACGCGCCGGAACCGCCCTTGCCGACGATGCGGAAGTCGCCGACCTCGTCCAGCGCATGGACCCTGCGCCGCCGCAGGGGGCCGAAGCCGACCGAGCGGACCAGCGCGCCGCCGGTGACGAACAGCCGCTCCGAGCCGAACAGGTTCCACAGCACGATGGCGAGCGCGGCCAGGCCGCCGAGCGTCCAGATGGCGAGCCACGCCAGCAGGAACAGCGCACCGGCGATATTGCCGCCGCGCGTCAGCTCCGACAGGGCGAACGCCTCGCCGGCGGCCCAGCCGGCGAGCCACAGCGACAAGAACAGCACGGCCACGATGTTGCGGCGGGCGGGATTGTGGATGCCGAGGCCGTCGGGCGTCTCGCGGATGGAGACGCGCGCATCGGGCGGCGGCGGCTGGCGCGTTGCCTTGTCCCCGACCTGCGGCACCCGCGTCATGCGCACCTCTTTCCGCCCGAATCCGGGGCGGAGGATAACAGAGGCTGCGGGCTGAAGGCGAGCGGCGGTATCGGGGGCAGAGGCGGGCGTGCCGCCTACCACCACTTCTCCGGCTCGAAGCGACCGGCCGCCCGCTCGACCGCGTGGGCGGCCGCGAACAGGGTCTCCTCGTCGAAGGGGCGGCCGATGAGCTGGAGGCCGAGCGGCAGCCCCCGCCCGTCGAGGCCGGCGGGAACCGCGATGCCCGGCAGGCCGGCCATGTTGACCGTGACGGTGAAGATGTCGTTCAGGTACATCTTGACCGGGTCGGCGGCGAGTTCCTGGTCGGCGATGCCGAAGGCGGCCGAGGGGGTGGCGGGCGTCAGGATCGCGTCGACGCCGGCATGGAAGGCGTCCTCGAAATCCTTCTTGATCAGGGTGCGCACCTTCTGCGCCCGCACGTAATAGGCGTCGTAGTAGCCGGCCGACAGCACGTAGGTGCCGATCATGACGCGGCGCTTGACCTCCTGGCCGAAGCCGGCGGCGCGGGTCTTCTCGTACATCTCGACGATGTCGCGGCCGGGCACCCGCAGCCCGTAGCGCACGCCGTCATAGCGCGCGAGGTTGGACGAGGCCTCGGCCGGGGCGACGATGTAGTAGGCCGGAAGCGCGTATTTCGTGTGAGGCAGCGAGATGTCGGCGATCTCGGCCCCGGCCTCCCTCAGCCAGGCGATGCCCTGCTGCCACAGCGCCTCGATCTCGCCGGGCATGCCGTCGACGCGGTACTCGCGCGGGATGCCGATCTTCACGCCCTTGAGCGAGCGGCCGAGCGCGGCCTCGTAGTCCGGCACCGGCCGGTCCACCGAGGTCGTGTCCTTCGGGTCTGTCGAGGCCATCGACCTCAGCAGGATCGCGGCGTCGCGCACGTCGCGGGCGATCGGCCCGGCCTGGTCGAGCGAGGAGGCGAAGGCGACGATGCCCCAGCGCGAGCAGCGGCCGTAGGTGGGCTTGATGCCGACCGTGCCGGTGAAGGCCGCGGGCTGGCGGATCGAGCCGCCGGTGTCGGTGGCGGTGGCGCCGGCGGCGAGACGCGCGGCGACCGCCGCCGCCGAGCCGCCCGAGGAGCCGCCCGGCACGAGGTCGAGATTGGAGCCCGTCGCCCGCCACGGGTTCTTGACCGGGCCGTAATACGAGGTCTCGTTGGACGAGCCCATAGCGAACTCGTCCATGTTGAGCTTGCCGAGCATGACGGCGCCGTCGGCCCACAGATTGGCCGTCACCGTCGATTCGTAGCGCGGCCTGAAGCCGTCGAGGATGTGGCTGGCCGCCTGGGTGTGGACGCCTTCGGTGGCGAACAGGTCCTTGATGCCGAGCGGGATGCCTTCCAGCGCGCCGGCTTCTCCCCTGGCCAGCCTCTCGTCCGACGCCTTGGCCATCTGCCGCGCCCTGTCGTGGGTGACGGCGACATAGGCGTTGAAGACGGGGTTGAAGGCATCGATGGCCGCGAGATAGGCGTCGGTCAGCTCGGCCGCCGAAATCTCCCTGCCGCGCAGCTTTTCCCGCGCTTCGGCAATCGTCAGTGTGGTCAGGTCGGTCATCGCGGATGCTTCTTCTGGAAAAATCGGGGAAGGCCCGGCGGGGCGGCGCTACTCGACCACCTTGGGCACGAGGAAGAAGTTCTCCTCCGTGGCCGGCGCGTTGGCGACGATGTCGGCCGCCTTGTCGCCGTCGGTGACGCCGTCCTGCCGCTTCTTCATCTCCATCGGGATGACCGACGTCATCGGCTCGACGCCCTCGACATCGACCTCGGAAAGCTGCTCGACGAAGCCGAGGATCACGTTCAGCTCGCCGGTCATGCGGCCGGCCTCCTCCTCGGTCACGGCAATGCGCGAAAGCCGCGCCACGCGCTTGACGGTGTCGATGTCGACGGACATGGCTTGCTCCGGCGAAAGGGTGGGAAACGTTCGACCGGGCTATAGCCGCGCAGCCGGGCCAGCGCAACACGCAACGCCGGCCAGCGCGATCTGCCGGGCGCTAAACCTCGAACGGCTCGCCGATCTTCGGCACCAGCACCTTCGTCTGCGCCCCTTCCATGCCGTCGACGAACTTCTGCGCCGTCTGGTCGAGCAGGCCGAAGGTGGCGTAGTGGGCGGGAATCACCGCCTCGAAGCCGAAGAAGCGACGGCAGGCGAGCGCCGCCACCGCGCCGCCCATGGTGAAGCGGTCGCCGATGGGCACGATGCCGACCTTCGGCGCGTGCAGCTCGTTGATGAGCGCCATGTCGGAGAAGATGTCGGTATCCCCCATATGGTAGAGGGACTGGCCGTCCGGGAAGTGCAGCACCAGCCCGAGCGGGTTGCCGAGATAGGTGTTGGCCCCGCCCTCGCCGCCGAAGGACGAGGAATGCAGCGCCTGCACGAAGGTGACGGTGAAGCCGCCGCAATCGACGGTGCCGCCGGTGTTGCCGGGGTTGATCCTGTCGCCGCCGACGCCCTGGCCGACGAGGAACATGCAGATCTCGTAATTGGCGACGAGCTGCGCGCCGGTCTTCTTCAGGATGGCGGCCGCGTCGCCGACATGGTCGTTGTGGCCGTGGGTCAGGAGAACGTGGGTGGCGCCCTCGGCGACCTCCTCCCAGCCCTTGCCCCATGAGGGGTTGCCGGTCAGGAACGGGTCGATCAGGATTCGTGCGCCGCCCGCCTCGACGGCGAACGCGGAATGGCCGTACCAGGTCAGCTTCATCGCAGGTGCTCCCTTCGCAGTGTCAGGCGGCGCAGTGTCAGGCTGCTCGCTTTCGCTCGCCTCTTTCTCACATGGCTCGCTTTCGCTCGCCGGGCAGGATAGAAGCGCCTTTCGGCAAGGCAAAGAGGCTCCAGCAAAAAATGCCGGTGATCGACATCAGCGACGTTCCCGCCCTGCTTTCGCGCGGCGGCACGCTGGCCGGCATCGACCTCGGGACCAAAACCATCGGGCTTGCCGTGTCGGACGCGGGCCTCTCCTTCGCCCATCCGCGGCCGGTGATCGCGCGCCGCAAGTTCACGCTCGACGCGCAGGCGCTGCTTTCGGCGCTGGAGAAGGAGCGCGCCGCGGCGGTCGTCGTCGGCCTGCCGGTCAACATGGACGGCTCGGAGGGCCCGCGCGCGCAGGCCACGCGCGCCTTCGTGCGCAACATGGAGCGGCTGACCGCCCTGCCCTTCGTCTACTGGGACGAGCGGCTGTCGACGGTGGCGGCCGAGCGGGCGCTGATCGCGATGGACGTGTCGCGCAGGAAGCGCGACGAGCGCATCGACTCCGCCGCCGCCGCCTTCATTCTGCAGGGGGCGCTCGACCGGGTTGCGGCGCTGCGACGCCGGCCCGAAGACCGTTCCACCACGCCATGATCTCGCGGCGCTTGCGCAAGCCGTAGATGGAGAAGATCAGCGCCGTGTCGAGGATGCAGGCGCGCAGCACCATCGGGCCGATGGTCGCCGGGTCGATGCCGAGGATGTCGCCGTAGAAGCCGAAGGCGTAGTCGTGGACCTGGCGGCTGAGGACCAGGAGCCCGAAGCTGATGTCGTGATACGACAGATAGTACCAGCCCCAGAACAGGCCCATCGGCACCGCCCAGAAGATCAGGATGTAGCGCATGGTGCGGGCTCCAACGGACCGCCGCGCCGACGACGCGACAGCGGGGAAAGTGGACCCGCACCATCCCCGCGGCAACGGAAACCATTCGTTAAGGTTAACGGCCGGCCGCCTGTGGACGAAGGCGCGGGAGCCGCGCCTCGGGCATGCCTAGTCCATGTCGGGATAGAGCGTGTCGAGGATCGCGCGGCTGTCGTGGCGCGCGTCGAGCATGCCGTAGCTCGTGCGCCACTGGCCGGCCAGCCGCGATTCGACGAAGGCGTCGGCGATCCGCCCTGCCCCCAGCCGCCGCAGCTCCGCGGCGGCCGCCGACAGCGCGAGCTGCTCGGTCAGGATGCGGGCCGAGCCCTCGTCGGAGGCCGCGACCTGAAGGGCCGCGCGCAGCACGCCCAGAACCCCCTTGCCGGCCTGCCCGAGATCGCGGCCGATCCCGGCCAGCACCTCCTCGAAAAGCTGCGGCGCGCGGGCAAGCACGCGCAGGACGTCGAGCGCCATGACGTTGCCGGAGCCTTCCCAGATGGCGTTGACCGGCGCCTCGCGATAGGCGCGCGCCAGCGGGCCCTCCTCGACATAGCCGTTGCCGCCCAGGCACTCCATGGCCTCGTAGGTGAGCGCCGGCGCGATCTTGCACACCCAGTATTTCACCACCGGCGTCATGGTGCGGGCGAAGGCCGCCTCGGCCGGGTCGCGCGCCGCCTCGTCGAACGAGCGGGCAAGGCGCATCGACAGCGCCGTCGCCGCCGCGACGTCGAGCGCCATGTCGGCCAGCACCCGCTGCATCAGCGGCTGGTCGGCGAGCCAGGTGCCGAACGCCTTGCGGTGGCGGGTGTGGTTGACGGCCTCGGCCAGCGCGGAGCGCATGATGCCGGCGCTCGCCACCGCGCAGTCGAGCCGCGTCAGCGTCACCATGTCCATGATGGTGCGCACGCCCTTGCCCGGCTCGCCGACCAGTTCGGCCAGCGTGCCGTCGAACTCGACCTCGGAGGAGGCGTTGGAGCGGTTGCCGAGCTTGTCCTTGAGCCGTTGCAGGCGCAGGCCGTTGTGGCCGCCGTCCTCGCGCAGGCGCGGCACCAGGAAGCAGGAAAGCCCTTCCTGCGCCTGCGCCAGCATCAGGAAGGCGTCCGACATCGGCGCCGACATGAACCATTTGTGGCCGGCAAGCACGTGGAAGCGGTTGCCGCCGCCGCTGGCGCGCGAGGTGTTGGCGCGCACGTCGGTGCCGCCCTGCTTCTCGGTCATGCCCATGCCCAGCGTCAGGCCGGTCTTGCCGGCCATCGGCTTCTGCGACTGGTCGTATTTGCGGCTCGTCACGCGCGGCGCCCATTCGCGGAACAGGCGCGGGCTCGCCATCAGCGCCGCCAGCGAGGCGCTGGTCATCGTGATGGGGCACAGATGGCCGCATTCGAGCTGCGCGGTCATGTAGAAGCGCGCCGCCCGCGCCTGGTGACGGCGGCCGGCCTCGTCGGGCGCGTCCTCCCAGATCGAGGCGTGCAGCCCCATCGCCACCGAGCGGCGCATCAGGGCGTGATAGGCGGGATGGTACTCGACGAGATCGATGCGGTGGCCCTGCCTGTCGTGGGTCCTCAGCTTCGGCGTCTCGGTGTTGGCGAGCCGGGCGAGCTCCTGCGCCTCGGCCGAGCGGACATAGCGGCCGATCTGCTCCAGGTCGCGGCGGACCCTTTCCGGCCAGTTCTCGGCGAACTGCACCAGAAGCGGGTCGGCCCGCCAGGCGTTGGAGCCGGTCAGGGGCGGGCTCTGGTTCAGTACCTCGTGTGTCACCTCAAGCCTCCCGGTGGCCTTGCGAGCGGTGCGTCGATCCTTCCGGCCGATTCCCGGCACGGCCGATTCCGTCATGGGCGCACTGTTACAGGCAAACCGCCGCGCAGGGCGAGGAAATTCCGGTGGATGGCCGCGCGCGGTCTTGCCGGCTGCCCGGCGCTTGCCTATAGCACGGCTTTGCCATGACAGCGCGCGCCCCCTTCCCGCTCTTCCCCCACCGCCACCTGCTTGGCATCAACGGCCTTTCCCCCATGGACATCGGGCTTCTGCTCGACCGCGCCGACGACGCGGTGGCGTTGTCGCGCCAGAAGGAGAAGAAGGCGTCGACGCTGCGCGGCCGCACCCAGATCAACCTGTTCTACGAAGCATCGACCCGCACGCAATCGTCGTTCGAGCTGGCGGGCAAGCGCCTCGGCGCGGACGTGATGAACATGTCGGTGGCCTCGTCCTCGGTCAAGAAGGGCGAGACGCTGATCGACACGGCCATGACGCTCAACGCCATGCGCCCCGACATCCTCGTCATCCGTCACGCCTCGGCCGGGGCGGCGGCGCTGCTGGCGCAGAAGGTCGGCTGCTCGGTCGTGAACGCCGGCGACGGCGCGCACGAGCACCCGACGCAGGCGCTGCTCGACGCGCTGACCATCCGCCGCGCGCGCGGCCGCATCGCCGGCCTCACCGTCGCCATCTGCGGCGACGTGGCGCACTCGCGCGTGGCGCGCTCCAACATCATCCTGCTCAACGCGCTGGGCGCCAGGGTGCGCGTGGTCGCACCCTCGACGCTGCTGCCCTCCGGCATCGCGCAGATGGGCGTCGAGGTCTTCAACGCCATGAAGGACGGGCTGGCGAACGCCGACGTGGTGATGATGCTGCGCCTCCAGCGCGAGCGCATGGCCGGCGCCTACGTGCCCTCGGTGCGCGAATATTTCCGCTACTGGGGCCTCGACGCCGAGAAGCTGAAGGCGGCGAAGGAGGACGCGCTCGTCATGCACCCCGGCCCGATGAACCGCGGCGTCGAGATCGCGTCGGCCATCGCCGACGGGCCGCAAAGCGTCATCCAGGAGCAGGTCGAGATGGGGGTCGCGGTGCGCATGGCCGTGATGGAGGCGCTGCTCGACCCGCGCCGCAACGCCGAAGACGGAGCTGCCGCATGAGCGTCACGGTCTTCCAGAACGCGCGCGTCGTCGACCCCTCGCGCAATCTCGACGAGACCGGCACGGTCATCGTCGAGGACGGGAAGATCCTCGCCGCCGGCGCGGCCGCGCGCAATCAGGGCACGCCCGAGGGCGCGAGCGTCATCGACTGCGCCGGCCTTGCCGTGCTGCCCGGCCTGGTGGACGCGCGCGTCCATGTCGGCGAGCCGGGCGCGGAGCATCGCGAGACCATCGCCTCCGCGAGCGCGGCCGCCGCGGCCGGCGGCGTCACCTCCATCATCACCATGCCCGACACCGAGCCGGTGATCGACGACGTGGCGCTGGTCGAGTTCGTGCTGCGCACGGCGCGCGACACGGCGCTGGTCAACGTCTTCCCGGCGGCGGCGATCACCAGGGGCCTCGAAGGCCGCGAGATGACCGAGTTCGGCCTGTTGCGCGAGGCCGGCGCCGTCGCCTTCACCGAGGGGCGGCACACCATCGCGTCGAGCCTCGTCATGCGCCGGGCGCTGACCTATGCCCGCGACTTCGGCGCCGTCATCGACCACGAGACGCAGGACCCCGACCTCGCCTCCTCCGGGGTGATGAACGAGGGGCTTTACGCGAGCTGGCTCGGCCTGCCCGGCATCCCGCGCGAGGCCGAGGCCATCCCGCTGGAGCGCGACCTGATGCTGGCGCGGCTGACGCGCGGGCGCTACCACGCCGCCAAGATCTCGACCGCCATGTCGGCGGCGGCCGTGTCGCGCGCCAAGGCGGACGGAGCGCCGGTGACGGCGGGCGCCGCGATCGCCAGCCTGACGCTCAACGAGAACGACGTCGGCGAGTACCGCACCTTCTTCCGCCTGTCGCCGCCGCTCAGAGCCGAGGAGGATCGCCTCGCCATGGTCGAGGCGCTGCGCGACGGCACCGTCGACATCCTCGTCTCCTCGCACGACCCGCAGGACGTGGACACCAAGCGCCTGCCCTTCGCCGACGCGGCCTCCGGCGCGATCGGGCTGGAGACGCTGCTTTCGGCTGCGCTGCGCCTCCACCACAACGGCGACGTGCCGCTGATGCGGCTGGTCGAGGCGCTGTCCACCGCGCCGGCCAGGCTCTACGGCCTGCCCGGCGGCACGCTCGCGCCCGGCGCCGCCGCCGACCTGGCGATCGTCGACCTCGACTATCCCTGGGTGGTGCGCGAGGAGGACATCCGCTCGCGCTCCAAGAACACCTGCTTCGAGGGCGCGCGGCTCCAGGGCAAGGTCTTGCAAACCATGGTGGCAGGCCGCACAGTCTACGCCGCCTGACGCCGCACCGCGCCGGCGCGCGCATTCCGGGAGGGGGAATCCGCATGACGACCATCATCCTCGCGCTCGCCTTCGGCTACCTGCTCGGCTCGGTGCCCTTCGGCCTGCTGATCACGCGCGCGGCCGGGCTGGGCGACGTGCGCAAGATCGGCTCCGGCAATATCGGCGCGACCAACGTGCTGCGCACCGGCAACAAGGGGCTGGCGGCGGCCACGCTCCTGCTCGACGCGCTCAAGGGCACGGCGGCCGTGCTGGTCGCCTCGCCCTGGGGCGTGGAGGCGGGCATCGCCGCCGGCTTCGGCGCGTTCGTCGGCCACCTGTTCCCGGTCTGGCTCGGCTTCAAGGGCGGCAAGGGCGTGGCGACCTATCTCGGCGTGCTCGCCGCCTTTTCTTGGCAGGCGGCGCTCGTCTTCGCCGCGGCGTGGCTCGCCGTCGCCTTCCTGACGCGCTATTCGTCGCTGTCGGCGCTGGTCGCGGCGGTGGCCTCGCCGGTCGCGCTCCACCTGCTCGACCAGCCCCGGCACGCTGCCGTGCTGGCGGCGATGAGCGTCATCATCTTCTTCACGCATCGCGCGAATATCTCCCGCCTTCTATCTGGAACGGAATCGAAAATCGGCCGGAAGGAGTGAGCGCGATGCCGGCAGGGCCGAGCCTCAGCGACCGGCAGCGGCTCCACTGGCTGCGGCTGATCCGCACCGAGAATGTCGGCCCCGTGTCGTTTCGCGGCCTCATCAACCGCTTCGGCTCGGCGGAAGCCGCGCTTGCCGCCCTGCCCGAGCTGGCGCTGGCCGGGGGTGCCGCGCGGCTGTCGCGCATCCCCTCCGAAGCCGAGGCCGAGCGGGAGATGGAGGCAGCCCGCCGCTTCGGCGCGCGCTTCGTGGCGGTCGGCGAGCCGGATTATCCGCCGATGCTGCGGCGCATGGACGCGCCGCCGCCGCTGATCGCGATCAAGGGGAAGGCGGCGGTCTTCCAGCCGCCCGCCGTGGCGATCGTCGGCGCGCGCAACGCCTCGGCGCTTGGCGCACGGATGGCGCGGCTGCTCGCCGCCGGGCTCGGCCGCGAGGGCTACGCGATCGTTTCCGGCCTCGCGCGCGGCATCGATGCGGCGGCCCACGAGGCGAGCCTTTCCACGGGCACCGTCGCGGTGCTGGCCGGCGGCCTCGACCGGCCCTACCCGCCGGAAAACGTCGCGTTGGCTGAAAGGATCGCCGCCGAGGGCGCGCTGGTCTCGGAAATGCCGTTCGGCTGGGAGCCGCGCGCCCGCGACTTCCCGCGCCGCAACCGGCTGGTGGCGGGCCTCGGCCTCGGGCTGGTGGTGGTGGAGGCGGCAATGCGGTCGGGCTCGCTGATCTCGGCGCGGCTGGCGGGCGAGATGGGCCGGATCGTCTTCGCCGTTCCGGGCTCGCCGCTCGACCCGCGCGCTGCCGGCACCAACGGGCTCATCAAGGACGGGGCGATCCTCGTCACCGAGGCGCGCGACGTCGCCGGGGCGCTGGCGCCGCTGTCGGGCGGGCCGCCGGCCGCCGGCGGTGCGCTGCCGCTGGAGGAGCCCATCGACTTCTCCGCCGTGCCGCCGCCGGCGCAGGGCGAGCGCGCCCTCGTGCTTCAGGCGCTGGGCCCCGCGCCCGTCGGGATCGACGAGCTTCTGCGCCACACCGGGCTGCACCCGGCGCAGCTTGCCATGGTGCTACTGGAGCTTGATCTTGCCGGGCGACTCGAACGGCACGCCGGCGGCGCCGTCTCGCTGATCTTCCCCGACCCGTAAGGGGCGCTCGCCGCGGATGATGTCGCTGACCTCGACATAGGCCATCTCGATCAGATAGGCGAGCATGTCGCAGCGCTCGGCCTCGGCCATGGTGCGAAGCTGGCCGAGCATGGCCTGCATGTAGTCGAGCGTCTCCGTGCGTCTTCGGTTTGGCTGCTGCCGCATATGCCTGCCTCCCCCGATTCGCCTGTCGATTGCAGTAGTGTGATAAACAACTTTCACGTGAATTAGAGTTTATTGAATTTATCTGGAATTGCAATCGTGGGAGCTACGATTTCCGGTTGTATTCTTCCCGCAACAGATGGAAATGGGGCAAGGCCCTTGACCGAACCGTCAAGCACGGCCATGTCACGGTCTGCTTTGCTTTAAAGGCGCGCGCCATTGCTGCCGCGCCGAAGGGGAACTGCGTCACCACATGGATGTCGTCGTCGTCGAATCGCCGGCCAAGGCCAAGACCATCAACAAGTATCTCGGCTCGAACTACAAGGTTCTGGCCTCCTTCGGCCATGTCCGCGACCTGCCGGCCAAGGACGGCTCGGTGCGGCCGGACGACGACTTCTCGATGTCGTGGGAAGTGGACGGCCCCTCGTCCAAGCGACTCGGCGACATCGCCAGGGCGGTGAAGGATGCCGATTCGCTGATCCTGGCCACCGACCCCGACCGCGAGGGCGAGGCGATCTCGTGGCACGTGCTCGACGTGCTGCGCCAGAAGAAGGTGCTGAAGGACAAGCCGGTGCGGCGCGTCGTCTTCAACGCCATCACCAGGCAGTCGGTGCTCGACGCCATGGCCAATCCGCGCGACATCGACGCGCCGCTGGTCGATGCCTATCTGGCGCGCCGGGCGCTCGACTATCTCGTCGGCTTCACGCTGTCGCCCGTCCTGTGGCGCAAGCTGCCGGGCGCGCGCTCGGCCGGGCGCGTGCAGTCGGTGGCGCTGCGCCTGGTCTGCGACCGCGAGGCCGAGATCGAGCGCTTCGTGCGCGAGGAATACTGGCAGATCGCGGCGCTGCTGGCCACGCCGCGCACCGAGGAGTTCGAGGCGCGGCTGACCGGCTTCGAGGGAAAGAAGCTCCAGAAGCTCGACATCAAGACCGCCGACCAGGCCGCCGACATCAGGGCGATGCTGGAAGGAGCCTCGTTCAAGGCGCTGTCGGTCGACGCCAAGCCGACCAGGCGCAACCCCTCCCCGCCCTTCACCACCTCGACGCTCCAGCAGGCGGCCTCCTCGCAGCTCGGCTTCTCGGCCTCGCGCACCATGCAGGTGGCGCAGCGCCTCTACGAGGGCGTCGACGTCGGCGGCGAGGCGGCCGGCCTCATCACCTACATGCGAACCGACGGCGTGCAGATGGCGCCCGAGGCCATCGCGGCCGCGCGCTCGGCCATCGGCGCGGAGTTCGGCGAGAAATACCTGCCCGAGAAGCCGCGCTACTACTCGACCAAGGCCAAGAACGCGCAGGAAGCGCACGAGGCGATCCGCCCGACCGACTTCCGCCGCACGCCGGCGAGCGTGCGCAAATATCTCGACCCCGACCAGGCGCGTCTCTACGAGATCGTGTGGAAGCGGGCCATCGCCAGCCAGATGAACCCGGCCGAGATCGAGCGCACCACGGTCGAGATCGAGGCGGTGAACGGCGCCCGCACCGCAGCCCTTCGCGCCGTCGGCTCCGTCGTGCGCTTCGACGGCTTCCTCGCCGCCTATACCGAGAACCGCGACGAGGATGCCGAGGACGAGGAAAGCCGCCGCCTGCCGCAGATCGCGGCCGGCGAGGCGCTGGCGCGCCGGTCGGTGACGGCGACGCAGCACACCACCGAGCCACCGCCGCGCTATTCGGAAGCCTCGCTCATCCGCAAGATGGAGGAGCTGGGCATCGGCCGGCCCTCCACCTACGCCGCGACGCTGAAGACGCTGGAAGACCGCGACTACGTGACCATCGAGCGGCGCAGGCTGGTGCCGCAGGCCAAGGGCCGGCTCGTCACCGCCTTCCTCGAAAGCTTCTTCGAGCGCTACGTCGAATACGACTTCACGGCCGCGCTCGAGGAGAAGCTGGACGAGATCTCCGACGGCAAGCTCGCCTGGAAGGACGTGCTGCGCGACTTCTGGCGCGACTTTTCCGGCCATGTCGACGAGATCAAGGAGCTGCGCGTCGCCGACGTGCTCGACGCGCTCAACGAGGAGCTGGCGCCGCTGGTGTTTCCGGCGCGCGAGGACGGCGGCAACCCGCGCATCTGCCCCAAATGCGGCACCGGCAATCTCTCGCTCAAGCTGGGCAGGTTCGGCGCCTTCGTCGGCTGCTCCAACTATCCCGAATGCGGCTACACCCGCCAGCTCGGCGAGGCCGCCAACGGCAATGGCGAAGCGGCCAACGGCGAGGCCGGCGACAGGCCGCTCGGCAAGGACCCGTACACGCAGGAGGAGATCGTCCTGAAGAACGGCCGCTTCGGCCCCTATGTCCAGCGCGGCGACGGCAAGGAGGCCAAGCGCGCCAGCCTGCCCAAGGGCTGGAAGGTCGAGGACATGGACCACGAGAAGGCGCTGGCGCTGCTTGCGCTGCCGCGCGACGTCGGCCAGCATCCCGAGACCGGCAAGATGATCTCGGCCGGCATCGGCCGCTACGGCCCGTTCGTGCTGCACGACGGCACCTACGCCAATCTCGAAACCGTCGAGGACGTGTTCTGCATCGGCCTCAACCGCGCCGTGACCGTGATCGCGGAGAAGAGGTCGAAATTCGCCGGCGGCAAGGGCCGCGTCGCGGCGGCGGCGCTGAAGGAGCTGGGCGACCACCCCGACGGTGGACCAATAACCGTCCGCGACGGCCGCTATGGCCCCTATGTCAACTGGGGTAAGGTCAACGCCACCCTGCCCAAGGGCAAGGACCCGGCGACGGTGACGGTCGAGGAAGCGCTGGAACTGATCGCGGCCAAGGCCGGCAAGACCGGGGCCGGCAAGGGCGGCGGCGCGAAGAAGGCGGCGACACGGAAAGCGCCGGCCGCGAAAAAGGCTTCGGCCAGGGCGCCTGCGAAGAAGACGGCCAGCAAAAAGGACTAGCGCGACTTGGCGAGACGGATATCCGGGGGCAGAGGCGGACGCGCGTCCGAGGGCTTCCGGCCGTCGCGCGAGGAGATCGTGGCCTTCCTGCGCGAGAATCCCGACCAGGCGGGCAAGCGCGAGCTGGCGCGCGCCTTCAACCTGAAGGGCGCGGACCGCATCTGGCTCAAGGACACGCTGCGCGAGATGCAGGACGAGGGCCTGCTGGAAAAGAAGGCCAAGCGCTTTACCCGGCCGGGCTCGCTGCCGCATGTCGTCGTGCTCGACATCGTCTCCCGCGACGCGGAGGGGCTGCTTCTGGCCCGCCCCTCGGAGTGGCCGGACGACAACGGCGCGGCGCCCACGGTCTCCATCCGCCCCTCGCGAAGCGACAGGGCGCGCGCGCCCGGCATCGGCGAGCGCGTGCTGGCCAAGGTGTTCCCGACCGGCGAGGAAACCGGCCCCGCCTATGCCGGCCGCGTGATGAAGGTGTTCGAGAAGCGGCGCGAGGCGGTTCTCGGCATCTTCCGCAAGCTCCAGGACGGCTCCTTCCGCATCGAGCCGGTCGAGCGCCGCCAGCCCGAGCTGGTGGTCGACCCCGACTTTGCCGGCAACGCCGCAAGCGGCGACCTGGTCGAGGTCGAGCAGGTGTCGAGCGGCCGCTACGGCCTGCCGCGGGCGAAGGTCCTGTCGGTGCTGGGCTCGCTGGAGAGCGAGAAGGCGGTGTCGATGATCGCCATCCACGCCCACGACATTCCCCACATCTTCCCGCCCGAAGCCATCGCCGAGGCGCAGGCGGCGAAGCCGGCGACCATGGACGGCCGCGAGGATTTTCGCGATCTGCCGCTGATCACCATCGACCCGGCCGACGCCAAGGACCATGACGACGCCGTCCACGCCGCGCCGGACCCGGACGAGGCCAATCCGGGCGGCCACATCGTCACCGTCGCCATCGCCGACGTCGCCGCCTATGTCACGGAAGGCTCGGCGCTCGACCGTGAGGCGCTGAGGCGCGGCAACTCGGTCTATTTCCCCGACCGCGTGGTGCCGATGCTGCCCGAGCGCATCTCGAACGACCTGTGCTCGCTGCGCGAGGGCGAGGACCGCCCGGCGCTCGCCGTGCGCATGACCTTCGCCGCCGACGGGCGCAAGCTGCGCCACTCCTTCCACCGCGTCATGATGCGCTCGGCCGCGAAGCTCGCCTATCCGCAGGCCCAGGGCGCGATCGACGGCCGGCCCGACGACAGGACCGCGCCGCTGCTCGATCCGGTGCTGAAGCCGCTGTGGGACGCCTATGCGGCGCTGAGGCGCGGCCGCGCCGCGCGCGAGCCTCTGGAGCTGGAGCTGCCGGAGCGCAAGATCCTGCTGAAGGAGGACGGCACGGTCGACCGCGTCGTCGTGCCCGACCGCCTCGACGCCCACAAGCTGATCGAGGAATTCATGATCCAGGCCAATGTGGCGGCCGCCGAGACGCTGGAAGGCAAGCGCCGCCCACTGGTCTACCGCATCCACGACGCGCCGTCGCTCGCCAAGCAGGAGAGCCTGCGCGAGTTCCTGGCCACGCTCGGCCTGCCGCTGGCGCGCGGGGCCCAGATGAAGCCCGCCTCCTTCAACGGCATCCTGTCGCGGGTGAAGGGCTCCGACCACGAGGTCCTCGTCAACGAGGTGGTGCTGCGCAGCCAGAGCCAGGCCGCCTATTCGGCCGAGAACATCGGCCATTTCGGCCTGAACCTGCGGCGCTACGCCCACTTCACCTCGCCGATCCGCCGCTATGCCGACCTGATCGTCCATCGCGCGCTGATCGGGGCGCTGGGCCTTGGAAAGGACGGGCTTTCGCACGGCCAGGAGGAGCGGCTGGAGGAGATCTCGGCGCTGATCTCGGCGGCCGAGCGCCGCGCCATGGCCGCCGAGCGCGAGACCGTCGACCGGCTGATCGCCGCGCATCTGGCGACGCGGATCGACGAGAGCTTCCAGGGCCGCGTCTCCGGCGTCACCAAGGCCGGCCTGTTCATCCAGCTTCCGCAATATGGCGCAGACGGCTTCATCCCCGTGTCGTCGCTCGGCGACGACTACTATATGTACGACGAATCGGCGCACGCGCTGTTCGGCGAAAGGAGCGGCAAGGGCTACCAGCTCGCCGACGAGGTCGAGGTGCGGCTCGTCGAGGTCGCGCCCATGGCCGGCGCCATGCGCTTCGAAATGCTGAGCGAGCCAAAGCCCCTGCCCGGCTCGAAACAGTCGTTCCACAAGGCGCGCCGCGGCAGGGCGCGCGCGCAACGGCCGCTGCCCCGCGGCCGCTCCCGGAGGCGATGATGCAAGACCAGGTTTACGGCCAGCCGGCCCCTCACGACCGGCCGTTGGCGCAGGCGATGAGCCGCGGCTTCAGGGGAAGATGCCCGCATTGCGGCGAAGGCAGGCTGTTCGGCAAATTCCTCAAGGTGGCGGATTCCTGCGACGTGTGCGGCGAGGAATACCACCATCACCGCGCCGACGACCTGCCCGCCTATCTCGTCATCTTCATCGTCGGCCACGTCGTCGTCGGCGCCTTCATGGGCATGGAGACGGCCTTCCAGCTGACGACATGGCAGCATCTCGCGATCTGGGTGCCGGTGACGCTGGTCATGACCATCGCGCTGCTGCAACCGACCAAGGGCGCGGTCGTGGGCCTGCAATGGGCGTTGAGGATGCACGGATTTTCGGGCAAACCCGACGCGCTCGAAACCCATCCCGAATTGTGAGGCGATCATGACAGGCGGCAGGATCGGCATGGAAGGCATGACGCGCGCGGAGGTCGACCGCGCCGAGAACAAGGATTTCGCGCTGGGCGCCGGGCCGAAGCGGCCGCGCGACGCGGCGACGCTGATCCTGCTCGACCGCAAGGGCGACGACGTGCGCGTGCTGATGGGCCGCCGCCACATGCGCCACGCCTTCATGCCGGGCAAGTTCGTCTTTCCCGGCGGGCGCACCGACCCCGCCGACAGCCGCATCCCCGTCGTGACCGGGCTGCACCCGGACGTCGAATCCAAGATCGCCAGCGGCCGCACCAGCGTGACGCGCGCGCGCGCCATCGCGCTGTCGGCCGTGCGCGAGACCTATGAGGAGGCCGGCCTGCTGATCGGCAGGCCCGGCGCCTTCGAGACCGCCAAGCCCGACTGGCGCGGCTTCGCCGACCACAACGTCATGCCCTCGCTCGAAGGGTTGCGCTTCGTCGCCCGCGCCATCACGCCGCCCGGCCGGGTGCGCCGCTTCGACACGCGCTTCCTCGCCGCCTTCCGCGACGACGTCGCCGTGGAGCTCGCCGAGGGCGGCCCCACCGACGAGCTGGAGGAGATCGTGTGGCTGCCGCTGCACAAGGCGACCGAGGCCGACATACCCACGATCACCCGCACCGTCCTGACCGAGCTTCTGGCGCGCCTTCGCGACGACCCGGAGCTTTCGCCCGGCACGCCGGTGCCGTTCTACTACATGCGGCACAACCGCTTCTGCCGCGACATCCTCTGACATCCCCATCCCGAAGGCGACGAAGATGGCGACGACGCCGTCCGCTTCACACGACGCTGCCGAAACGTCCTCCGCCGGGGCCGCGCCGGGCGGGGCCGCGCGGCACGACGCGGCGCAGATGCGCTGGCTGTCGATCTGCGCCGCCATCGCCTCGATCAGCGTCGTCGGCATGGCGATCGGCCTCGGCGTGCCGCTCCTGTCGGTGATTCTCGAGACGCGCGGCTATTCGGCGACGGCCATCGGCGCCAACACGGCCGTGGCCGGCATCGCCTCCGTGCTCGCCTCCCCCTTCGCCACCCCGCTCGCCGCGCGCTTCGGCGTGGTGCCGCTGATGCTGGCGATGATCGTGGCCGGCGGGCTCGCCTTCGTCGGCTTCTATTTCGCGCCGCATTTCTGGATGTGGTTTCCGCTGCGCGCGGTGCTGCACTTCGCGCTCACCGTCCTGTTCATCCTGTCGGAGTTCTGGATATCGACCTCGGCGCCGCCGCATCGGCGCGGCCTGGTGCTGGGCATCTACGCCACGGTGCTGTCGCTCGGCTTCGCCTTCGGGCCGTGGCTGTTCGCCCAGATCGGCTCGGCCGGCTTCGCCCCGTTCGGCATCGCCTTCGTGCTGATCGCGCTCGCCGGCGTGCCCGTCAGCCTCGCCTGGCGCGAGAGCCCGGACATCGCCGGCTCGGGCCACGGCGGCAGCGGCGGCTTCGCCCGCTACATCTGGATGGTGCCGACGGCCACCGCCGCCGTCCTCGTCTTCGGCGCGGTCGAGACCGGCGGCTTCGCGCTGTTTCCGGTCTATGGCGCGCGCATCGGCTATTCCGAGGCGGACGCGGCGCTGCTGCTGACGGCCGTCGGCCTCGGCAACGTGCTTTTGCAGATACCGCTCGGCCTGGTCAGCGACCGCATGCGCGACCGCCGCGTGCTGCTCGCCATCTGCGCCTCGGTCGGCCTCGCCGGCGTGCTGGCGCTGCCGGCCGTCGCCGGAAACTGGCACGCGAGCGCCGCCGTCCTCTTCCTGTGGGGCGGCGTGGTCGCCGGCCTCTATACGGTGGGGCTGGCGCATCTGGGCTCCAAGCTGTCGGGCCGCGACCTCGCCTCCGCCAACGCCGCCTTCGTGCTGTGCTACGGCATCGGCATGCTGATCGGCCCGCAGGCGATCGGCATCGGCATGGACCTCGCCGGGCCGAACGGCTTCGCCTGGACGCTGGCGCTGTTCTTCGCCGCCTATCTCGTCCTGGCGATCGTCCGGCTGAGCGGCGGCGCGCGGCGATCCTGACCGCCGCGCATTGACGGCGGCATCGCCGCAACTATCCTGCGCCGGGGCGCACAGGAGGATTGCGACATGGAAACCAACGAAATCCATCGCGGCCGGCTGATCGACCACATCCAGCTCGTCGTCTCCGATCTCGCCGCCAGCCGCCGCTTCTACGAGGCCGTGCTCGGCGCGCTCGACATCCCGCTCGGCGGCGTCGCCGACGACTTCTTCTGGGCCGACGAGCTGTTCGTCTCCTCCATCGACAGCCAGGCGGCGCTCGGCCGGCCGACGGGGCGCCACCATCTCGCCTTCCAGGCGGCCGACCGCGCCACCGTGGAGGCGTTCCACAAGGCCGGGCTGAAGAACGGCGGCCGCGACAACGGCGCGCCGGGCGAGCGGCCCTACCATCCCGGCTACTACGCGGCGTTCCTGCTCGACCCGGACGGCAACAACATCGAGGCCGTGTTCCACGGCGAGGCCGAACGCAGCGCCGCCTCGGTCAGGATCACCTTCTAGCGGCAAAGCCGCGAAGCGAAGGAGGGGCCGCAGGCAGGTTCGCGGCGCGCGCGGCGACGGGCGCGCACGAACGGACTTGACTTTCCGCGATCCTGCTTTATGTCTCCGCGCGAGTTTTCCGCAGCCGGGCTCGCCGCCCGAACCCATGCGGCGACCTATCCTCAAGAACAGCGGACACGAAAATGGCCAAGGCTACGACCATCAAGATCAAGCTTCTGTCCACCGCGGACACCGGCTTCTTCTACGTCACCAAGAAGAACAGCCGCACCATGACCGAGAAGATGACCAAGCGGAAGTACGACCCCGTCGCCCGCAAGCATGTCGAGTTCAAGGAAACGAAGATCAAGTAGTCTTCGCATCCCTGCGACCGGAAACGAAAACGCCGCCCCTTTCGGGCGGCGTTTTCGTTGGCGAGCCGGCGTCCGCGCGCCAGCGGCACCCTCTCCCGGCAGCACCGCATCCGGCGCGTCGCCCGGAACCCGCGCGCCGCAACGCAGAAGCCGAACCGCCCCGCCGCGTGCGTCATGATGGCGGCGAGACGATCCGGCTTGCCGTTGCGGCGCGATGTCCCGGCGGCAGGCCGTTCGGCGCGCCGGGTCTGCGCTTTGGAATTGGGGGCCGGTCGGCACTCTGGCAGCGGTACGAGGAGGCCACTATGTGCCAGCGCCGGCCGGCCGACCCCACGGACCCAGGAGATGCGGCGGACCTGAGCATCATGGGGTATCTGCGCTGCGGAAAAGCGAAGGTGGGCCTTGCAAGGCCCCTCCATGCCCCTTCCCGTATCGCCCACTGACAGATTTGCTCAAAGGCGCTGGAAAATCAACAATTTCTTAACTATCGCCGCGAATCTCCGCAAACAGGGTAAATTTCCGAGCGGCGGCGCGCCGGGCCCTGGCGATGCGGAGGAGCGGCGGCCCCGGGGGCCGGCGGGCGTCAGGCGGCGGCGGCCACCACGCGGTTGCGGCCGCCGTTCTTGGCCTCGTAGAGCGCGATGTCGGCGCGTTTCAGCATCGCCTCCACCGTGTCGGCGCCCTGCATCATGGCGGTGACGCCGACGCTGACCGTAACCGGGATCGTCTGGCCGTCCTCTCCGACGGCGAAGGGCGTGTCGGCGATCTGGGCGCGGATGCGCTCGGCGACCTTGCCGGCGATCTGGCCGTCCGTATCCGGCATGACCACGACGAACTCCTCGCCGCCCATGCGGCAGGCGAGGTCTATGCCGCGCACGTTCTTGCGCAGGCGCGTGGCGAACTCGCGCAGCACCTCGTCGCCGACGTCGTGGCCGAAGGTGTCGTTGATCGACTTGAAGCGGTCGATGTCGGTGATCATCAGCGACAGCGGCCGGCCGCGGTTGCGCGCCCGCTCGAACAGCGTGGCGAGGTGGCTGTCGAGATAGCGGCGGTTGTGCAGGCCCGTCAGCCCGTCGGTGACGGCCATCTCGATGGTCTGGGCCACGGAGGCGCGCAGGTGGTCGTTGTAGCGCTTGCGCCGCACCTGCGTGGTGAGGCGGGCGATCAGCTCGTGCTGGTCGATGGGCCGCACGAGATAGTCGTTGACGCCGAGGTCGAGGCCGCGCACCAGCCGCGCCTCCTCGCCCTCGTCGGCGAGCAGCATGATCGGCACGAAGCGGGTGCGGTCGAGCGTGCGCAGCTGCGAGCACAGCCTGAGCGGATCGTAGTCGCTGAAGGCGGTGGAGACGATGACGCAGTCGAAGTCGCCGTCGGCGGCGCGGAAGAACGCCTCGTTCGGGTCGGTGGAGACGGAAAGCTCGCAGCGGCCGCGCAGCATCTTGCCGACGCGCTCGGCCGAGGCCGCGCGCTCGTCGACCAGCAGCACCCTGGCGGCGACCTCGGCGGTGGCGCTGCGGCGGCTGAGCAGCTCCTCGATGCCGATGTTGCGCGTGGTCGCGGCGCGCAGCCGCAGCTCGTCCGTCAGCGTCTTCAGCCGCACCAGGCTCTTGACCCGCGTCATCAGTTGCAGGTCGTTGACCGGCTTGGTCAGGAAATCGTCGGCGCCGGCCTCGAGCCCGCGCACGCGGTCGCTCACCTGGTCGAGCGCGGTCACCATCACCACCGGGATGTGCTGGGTGGCGGCGTCGGCCTTGAGCCGGCGGCAGACCTCGAAACCGTCCATGTCGGGCATCATCACGTCGAGCAGGACGACGTCGACCCGCCCGTTCTCGCAGGCTTCGAGCGCCTCGGCGCCGTTGTAGGCGGTCAGCACCTCGAAGTATTCGGCAAGCAGCCGCGCCTCCAGGAGCTTCACATTGGCGGGAACGTCGTCGACGACGAGGATACGGGCTGTCATGGCGTAACGGGCTCCCAATGGGCGGCATGGGCAGGCATCATGCGTCACCCAGATAGGATTTGATCGTCTCGATGAACCGCGCCACCGAGATCGGCTTGGAAATATAGGCCTCGCAGCCGCCCTGGCGGATGCGCTCCTCGTCCCCCTTCATGGCGAAGGCCGTGACGGCGATGACCGGGATGGCCCGCAACTCGTCGTCCTCCTTCAGCCATTTCGTCACCTCCAGCCCCGAGACTTCCGGGAGCTGGATGTCCATCAGAATCAGGTCGGGCCGGTGCGTGCGGGCGAGGTCGAGCGCCTCGAGCCCGTTGCGGGTGCGCACCGTCTCGTAGCCGGAAGCCTCGATCAGGTCGCGAAAGAGCTTCATGTTGAGCTCGTTGTCCTCGACGATCATCACCTTCTTCGGCATGCTTCCCCTACCCCGTCAGGGCCTGCTTCGCGGACCGTGCGGCCGGCGAGCCTCCTGAAACCGGACGCAACGTTAGCGCAATTTGATTGACGAATGGCAAACCCGGCTTGCCGGTCCGGCCCGACCGGGCTACAGCCGGCCCATGCGCACTTCAGACCCCGACAGGATGGACCCGGAATCGGCCGAGCAGATGGCGGTCGCCGCGCTCGGCTTCGTGGCCGCCGACCCGGTGCTGCTGCCGCGCTTCCTGGCGATCTCCGGCATCGATGCCGGCCGCATCCGGCAGGCCGCGCGCGAGCCCGGCTTCCTCGCCGGCGTGCTGCAATTCCTGATGGCGCACGAGCCGACGCTGGCCGCCTTCTGCGAGGCGAGCGGCAACCCGCCGGCGCGCGTGGCGGCGGCGCTGCGGGCCCTGCCGTTCGGCGACGACCGCTTCGAGGCCTCGACATGAGCCTCGACCCGCAGACGCTGCTCCAGATCGAGGCGCTGTCGCGCGACAGAAGGCCGCTGCTCGTGCTCGACGTCGACGACGTGCTCCTGCACTTCGTGGGGCCGCTGCTGCGCTATCTGGAGGCTCACGGTCTCAGGCTGCGGCTGACCACCTTCCGCCTGTTCGGCAACGTCTTCGACATCGAGACCGGCGCGGCCATCGAGAAGGAGAGGATCTCGGCGCTGCTCGACGGCTTCTTCGGCGCGCAGACCGACTGGCAGACGCCGGTGGACGGCGCGCGCGAGGCCGTCTCGGCGATCGCCCGCGACGCCGAGGTGGTGCTGCTCACCGCCATGCCGCACCGCCACCGCGACACGCGCCGCGCCTTTCTCGACCGCCTCGGCCTGCCCTACCCGCTGCTGACGACCGAGATGGAGAAGGGCCCCGCCATCCGCCGCCTGCGCGGCGAGACCGGACGGGCGGTCGCCTTCGTCGACGACATGCCCCACAACCTCGCCTCGGCGCGCCGCGAGGTCGCCGACGCCCATCTCTTCCACCTGATGGCGGACAACTCGCTGCGCACGCTGGCGCCGGCGCCGCCGCCGGACGCCGCCATCGTCATGGACTGGACGGAGGCCGGCGGCAGGATCGCGGCCGTGCTCGATCTGTGAGGCGGAGAGCGCCGGCACCTTGGCCGCATCGCCGGCTTCGGCTAGGATCGCTCACGTTCCCGTTGCGTTCGCAGCCATGCCCATTGCCGCCCACGATCCCGAGCACGGCTTCTGCCGCGACTGCCTGACGCCGCAGCGCACGGCCAGGCAGCGCTGCCAGTCGTGCGGCAGCCCGCGGCTCGCCCGACACCCCGAGCTCTACCGGCTGGCGATCGCCCATATCGACTGCGACGCCTTCTATGCGGCCATCGAGAAGCGCGACCGGCCCGAGCTGCGCGACCGGCCGCTGATCGTCGGCGGCGGCAAGCGCGGGGTCGTCTCCACCGCCTGCTACATCGCGCGCATTCGCGGCGTGCGCTCGGCCATGCCGATGTTCAAGGCGCTGGAAGCCTGCCCCGACGCCATGGTGCTGAAGCCCGACATGGAGAAATATGTCGCGGTCGGCCGCCAGGTGCGGGCGATGATGCAGGCGCTGACGCCGCTGGTCGAGCCGCTGTCCATCGACGAGGCGTTCCTCGACCTGTCGGGCACCGAGCGCCTGCACGGGCGGCCGCCGGCGCTGGTGCTGGCCGACTTCGCGCGGCGCATCGAGCGCGAGATCGGCATCTCCGCTTCGGTCGGGCTGTCCTACTGCAAGTTCCTCGCCAAGGTGGCGTCGGATCTGGAGAAGCCGCGCGGCTTCTCCGTCATCGGCGAGGCGGAGGCGCTTTCCTTCCTGGCCGGGCGGCCGGTGTCGACGATCTGGGGGGTCGGCAAGGCCTTCGCCGCCACGCTGGAGCGCGACGGCATCACCACCATCGGCCAGTTGCAGACGAAGGGGCGCGACGACCTGATGCGCCGCTACGGCGTCATCGGCGACAGGCTCTACCATCTGTCGCGCGGGCAGGACGAGCGCCGCGTCAATCCCGGCCACGACGCCAAGAGCGTCTCGGCCGAGACCACCTTCGACACCGACATCGCCTCGGCCGAGGAGCTGACGCCGATCCTGCGCGCGCTGTCGGAGCAGGTGTCGGCGCGGCTGAAGAAGGCGGGGATCGCCGGGCGGACCGTGGTGCTGAAGCTCAAGACCGCCGATTTCCGCATCAGGACGCGCAACCGGCGGCTGGCCGACGCCACGCGGCTGGCCGACCGCATCTTCTCGACCGGGCTGGAGCTTCTGCGCAGGGAGGCCGACGGCACGCGCTACCGCCTGCTCGGCATCGGCGTCACCGACCTTTGCGACAACGCGCGCGCCGACCCGCCCGACCTGATCGACGAGGGCTCGCGCAAGCGCGCGCTGGCCGAGGGCGCCATCGACGCGCTCAGGGAGAAGTATGGCGGCCGGGCGGTGGAGACCGGCTACACCTTCGGCCGCGGCTCACGGGGGCGGCCGCCGCGGACGGACGAGGGTTGAGGCGTCAGATGCTGACGGCCGGCCGGCGCGGCCCGGCGGCGGCGTCGGGCGAAGGATAGGCCGAGGTGGTGGACGGCGGGGCGGCGGTGGCGGCCTGCGCCGCCGGCTGCTGCGGGTCGACGCCGATCTGGCGCGCCACCCATTGCGGCACCTCCTTTTGCGGATACATCAGCGGCTCGTCCTGGAGCACGACCACGACCGTGTCGAGCGCGACGCGGTTGTAGAGGTCGATGATGTCCTGGTTGAACAGCCGGATGCAGCCCGAGGACACGGCAAGGCCGATCGACCAGGGCTCCGATGTGCCGTGGATGCGGTAGAGCGTGTCGCGGTTGCCCTGGAAAAGATAGAGCGCGCGGGCGCCGAGCGGGTTGGTCAGTCCCGGCTCCATGCCGCCGGCATATTGCCCGTAGCGGGCCGGCTCGCGCGCGATCATGCCCGGCGTCGGCGTCCAGCGCGGCCACTGGGCCTTGCGCGCCACACGCGCCGTGCCCTCGAATTCGAGGCCCGCCTTGCCGACGCCGATGCCGTAGCGCATCGCCTTGCCGCCCTCCTGCACGAGGTAGAGGAAGCGGTTGGCGGTATCGATCACGATGGTGCCCGGCATCTCGGAGCGGTGATAGTCCACCTGCTGGCGCAGGAAGCGCGGCTCGACCCTGGAGATGTCGGTCGCCGGCAGCGGGAAACTCTCGTCCGGTATCGGGCCGTACATGGCGACGTAATAGGGGTCGGGCCCGGCCGGCGCCAGCGTCTGCACCGCTCCCCCGGTCGTGGAACAGGCGGCGAGGAAGGCCGGCATGGAGACGAGGAACAGCCGGCGCGACATCGCGCCGGCCGAGGAGGCCCCATCCGGTCGCGGGGAGGCGGTCTTGACACACATGAGGAGAAATCCGGAACTCGTTATCGTTGCAATGCGAACGTTTCTGCTGAACGCCGGTTCCGTCACTGCGGGTCAATTGGGGCCATGGCTTGGGCGATGTGAGGCGGAAAGGTGGCAGGACCGCAACTGTTGCGCGAACGCAACATTCCTGCCCCGCCCTGCCCGGATCAGTCGGCGTCGAGCACCTCGCCATAGGCGTCGAGCGCGGCCGGGATGCCGAGCCCCGACAGGATCGCCGGGTCGCGGGCGGGCATGGCGGCCATCGCGCCCGCATCGTCGCCGACCTGACGGGCGCGCAACGCCTGGTAGGCGGCGGCGAGCGAGCCGGGGCTGATGGTCGAGATCATGCTGAAATGAGCCGGCCGCCCGGCCGCCTCGCGCGCATCGTCGCGCGGCGCGGCCTGCGGCTGGCCGCCGGCGGCCTGCCTCGACGCCGGCGCGCGCTCGAAATGATGCGAATGGTGAGAACCCGTGACGAGCATTCAAGAAACCCTGATGCGCAATGCGACGACCCTTCGCCCATCGTTCTAGCCGAGGAGCCGTAACGGTTCGGTTCAGGCGCACCCGTCAGTTTGATTCAAATCGGAGCGATGGCGGCGGGAACGGTCACGATTCCAGCATTTCCTTCACGGTGGTGGCGAGCTGCTTGAGCGTGAAGGGCTTGGGCAGGAAGCCGAACTTCGCCTCCTGCGGCAGGTTCCTGGCGAACGCATCCTCGGCATAGCCGGAGACGAAGATGAACTTGATGTCGGGCTGGCGGCGGATCAACTCGCCGAGCAGCGTCGGCCCGTCCATCTCCGGCATCACCACGTCGGAGACCACGATGTCGACCTTGCCGTCCAGCTCCTCGAACAGCTCCAGCGCCTCGACGCCGGACGACGCCTCGTGGACGGTGTAGCCGCGCGAGGCGAGCGCGCGCACGCTGCCCATGCGCACGGCGTCCTCGTCCTCGACGAGGAGCACGGTGGCCGAGCCCGACAGGTCGGTCGCGGCCGACGCGGCGCGGGGCGCGGGGCCGTTCGCGCCGCCGTTTCCGGCGCCGCTCTCCGGCGCCGCCTCGGCGGGAGCGCCGGTCTCGGGCCGCGCCTCGGGGATATGGCGCGGCAGGAAGATGCGGAAGGTCGCGCCCCTGCCCGGCTCCGACACGCAGAAGATGAAGCCGCCGGTCTGCTTGACGATGCCGTAGACCATCGACAGGCCCAGGCCCGTGCCCTTGCCGACCTCCTTGGTGGTGAAGAACGGCTCGAAGATCTTGCCGACCACTTCCGGCGGGATGCCGGTGCCCGAATCCTCGATCTCGACCAGCACGTAGTCGGCCGCCGGCAGCTCGCGATGGCCGAAGGCGGCGCATTCCGCCTCGGGCACGTTGCGGGTGCGCACCGCGAGCGTGCCGCCGTCGGGCATGGCGTCGCGGGCGTTGACGGTGAGGTTGACGATCACCTGCTCGAACTGGCCGATGTCGGCCCTGACCGGCCACAGGTCGCGGCCGTGCTCGACGCCGAGCTTGATCTCGTTACCGACGAGGCGCGAGAGCAGCATGCGCAGGTCGGCCAGCACGTCGGTCAGGTTCAGCACCTCGGGCCGCATCGTCTGCTTGCGCGAGAACGCCAGCAACTGGCGCACCAGCGAGGCGGCGCGGTTGGCGTTCTGCTTGATGTTCATGATGTCCGGGAAGGACTGGTCGGAAGGCCGGTGGTTGGCGAGCAGCAGGTCCGACGCCATGATGATGGCGGTCAGCACGTTGTTGAAGTCGTGGGCGATGCCGCCGGCAAGCTGGCCGACCGCCTGCATCTTCTGGCTCTGGGCCATCTGGGCTTCCAGCGCCTTCTGCTCGGTGGTCTCGACCGCATAGACGATCGCCGCCTCCTCCGCGCCCTCGCCGGCCGCCGCGTCGGCGACGGCGTTGACATAGAAGCGCATGTGGCGCTCCTCGTTGTCGGGCAGCACCGTGTCGATGGGCGCGATGTCGGCCTGATGCTGGCGCGCCCTGGCGAGCGCGGTCTCGAAGGCGGCGCGGTCGCGCGGGTGGATCACCGTCTCCAGCTTGATCCTGCGGTCGAGCATGTCGCGGTCGACGGCGGGCGAGAACAGCGACAGGAACGGCGCGTTGGTGCGCAGGATGCGGCCCTCGCCGTCGATGCCGGCGATCGCCATCGGCGTGGAGTTGAAGAAGCGCGTGAAGCGCACTTCCGCCGCGCGCAGGTCGGCCGAGGCGTCCTCGCCCTGGTTGCGGTTGAGCACGATGGTGCGCGAGGGGCCGGGCGCGCCGTCGCGGCCGGCGCTGACGCGGTGCATGAAGCGCACGGGAAGCGCCGCCCCGCCGGTGGTGGCGAGGTCGAGGTCGATGACGGCGTTGCGCGTCTGGCCGGGATCGGCCCGCACCGAGCGGATCAGCGCCATGCCGTCGCCGGCGACGATCTGCGTGAGCGTGACGGCGCCCGGCGTGAACGAGGCGAGGTCGATGCCCAGCCACTCGGCGAGCGTGGCGTTGATGTAGGTGACGCGGCCGTCGGCGTCGGCGGCGAAGAAGCCGGCCGGGGCATGGTCGAGATGGTCGATCGCCTTCTGAAGGTCGAGGAAGAAGCGCTCCTGCTCGGCGCGCTCGGCCGAGATGTCGGCGATCTGCCAGGCCGACAGCGGCTGGCGATAGCCCGGCACCTTGAAGGTGCGCGCCTTGAGCCGGTACCAGTGCGCGCGCGCCTCCGCGCCGGGGCGGATGGCGCGCGGCAGGCGGAACTCGCCGTCGCCGGCCAGGCCGTCGCGCAGGCCGGCGGCGAGCCGGTAGACGGTGGGCGACGCCTCGGGGCTGTCCGACAGCAGGCCCTCGACCGTGCGCACGTCGGGAGCGGAGACCGCCCCGGTCATCTCGGCATAGGCGCGGTTGGCGTAGACGATGCCGCCCTTGACGTCGGTGACGACGAGGCCCTGCCCCATCGTGTCGACGAAGGAGCGCGCCAGCTCGTCTGCGGTCGAGCGCGGGGCGATCTGGATGAAGCCGATGGCGGCGGTGAACAGGAAGCCGACGCCGATCATCGCCAGGATGCCGAGCAGGCCGAGCAGGAACGGGTCGCCCAGCCGGTCGCGGAACAGGACGAAGGCGATCGCCGCCAGGATCAGCACGACGATGAAGATGAGCAGGCGAACGATGGCACCGGGCCGCGTGCTCTGGTCCACGATCGGAGCGGGACGGGCCTGACCGCCGGTTTCTCTCGCCATTCGCTTCCTGCCTGACATGGCCTCGACGGTGGGGCCATAACGGTTCGGGGAATGGCCCGGCATACATCATGGCGTTCGCAATCCGCAAGCCCGGGCCGCAAGGCCGGGAGCGGCAGCGCACAGGCTTCGCTCAAGCTTCGGCAGGCAAATCTTGCCGCGCGGGGCGGCGGGGTCTAGTGTCGCGCGCGACAGGACAAGCGCCGAAGCGCGCGCCAAGGAGGGCGACATGAAGGGATGGCTGGAAAGCGTGGTGGGACCGGACTATGCCGCCGCCCTGATGTGGACCATCGCCGCCCTGATCGTGCTTCTGGTGCTCCTGGTCGTCATCCGCATCGCCCGCGGCCTCAGCGTCGGCACCTTCGTCGCCGGCGGCAGGAACCGCAAGACGCGGCTGGCGGTGATGGACGCCACCGCCGTGGACAGCCACCGCCGGCTGGTGCTGGTGCGGCGCGACGACGTCGAGCACCTGATCCTGATCGGCGGGCCGACCGACGTCGTCGTCGAGCAGAACATCCGCATGATCGCCCCCGCCCGCCGCGTCGCCGAGGAGGAGGCGCATGTGCGCCACGCGCACGGCCACGCGCCCGAGGAGGCGGCCGGGCAGCCGCGCACCCATGCGCAACCCGCGCCCCGGCCGGCGCCGCCGCCGGTCCAGCCCGCGCCGCCGCGGCCCGTCGC
>QEVK01000013.1 GCA_003577315.1 Hyphomicrobiales bacterium
CATTGATTTTCTTGAGATTTCTGGAGCGGGCGAAGGGATTCGAACCCTCGACCCCAACCTTGGCAAGGTTGTGCTCTACCCCTGAGCTACACCCGCTCGTGCGGCAACCGCCGCAAGCCGCGCCTATATGGCCGAACTTACCCGCGATTGCAACAGGAAAAGCAACGCCCATTTCGCGCATCGCAACCGGAACCGGCGGACGATCGGACGGCGACGATTTCGTGACCGAATGCCGCAAAGCACGCAGGACGACGCGGCGCGGAGAAGCCGTCAGGAGGCATGCGGCGGGGGCGGGGGCGGGGGCGGGGGCGGGGGCGGGGGAGCAGGAGTAGCGGGTGCGGGCGGCGGGGCGGAAGGACGTGAGGGCGAAGAAGGCAATGGCGCTTGGAGCCGCTCGAAAGGGAAACCGGGGAGGCGACGGTCATCGGGGTCGCCCAAGGAGGCAGGCAGCGGCCGGTGCCAGGGGCGGTGACGCGCGGCGCGTTAACCGGATTTTCGGCCGTCTGTCCGATCATGCGCCCGCGGTAGGGTTCCGGACATGACGGGCGCAGGCTTCATCCTTCTCATCAACCTCGCGGTTGCGGGGCTTTTCTGCGCCAGCTTCGTGCTGATCGCGCTCTATGATCGCCGCTACCGCTCCGCGCGCTGGTTCGCCGCCGCCTATGCGATGGGCATGGCCTATGCGGTGGCCGAGTTCCTCCTGCCGATCTTCACCAACATCAAGGTCGGCGTCTTCGTCGGGCACATGGCCTTCCTCGTCACGCTGATCCTGCTCAATGTCGGGCTGGCGCGGCGCTACGAGATCGAGCCGCCGCGCCTGCTGACGGCGGCGCTCGTCGTCGTCTCGGTCGTCGCCAGCGCCTTTCTCCAGGACATGCCGCGCGGCAGCTTCCTGCGCAACTTCCTCTATCAGGGTCCCTATTTCCTGATGCAGTCCGTCGGCCTCTCCATCGTGGTGCGGGCTGCCGCCACGCGGCCGGCCGGGCGCAGGCCGGTCGACGTCCTCCTCATCGGCTTCCTCGGCCTGAGCGCGCTGCACTATCTGTCGAAGCCGTTCCTGGTCGCCGCGCTCGGCGGCTCGGGCGCGACCCCGCGCGACTATATCGGCACCACCTACGCCATGGTCTCGCAATCGATGGGCACGGTGCTGGTGGTGGCGACCGCCCTGCTGCTGCTCGCCATGCTGATCCTCGACATCGTCAAGGACATCACCGCCCGCTCGGAAACCGATTCGCTGTCGGGCCTGCTCAACCGCCGCGGCTTCGAGGAGCGGCTCAACGACATCGTCGAGCGCCGGCCGGCGAACGGCATGCCGATCGCGATCGTCATCTGCGACCTCGACCATTTCAAGAAGGTCAACGACACCTGGGGCCACGCCGCCGGCGACAGGGTGATCGCCGCCTTCGCGGCCACGCTGCGCGAGGTTTCGGCCGGACACCACGTGCTCGGCCGCATCGGCGGCGAGGAATTCGCCGTGCTGCTGCCGGGCAGCAACCTGGCGGCCGGCCGCCTGTTCGCCGAGACGGTGCGGGCGGCCTTCGCCGGCCGCAGCATCGAGGGCTTCCCGCCGGAGAAATGCTTCACCGCCAGCTTCGGCGTCGCCGAGATCGCGCCGGGAGAAGCGGCCGCCTCGCTGACGGCGCGGGCCGATGGCGCGCTCTATACGGCCAAGCGTGCCGGGCGCGACTGCGTGCGCGTCAGCCACACCCGGCGCCAGCCCGGCGCGTTCGGCGCCGCATAGCCGGGACCGGAGCATCTTGCAGTCGGGCGGAATCGCCCGACGTCGCACAAATGCGGCCAGAACCAATCGACGATGCGGCAGCCCGGACTTGTCCGGGCACCCGCCACTCTGGGCACGGGCGCGTCCCGCGCGGCACCGTTCACGACCTCATCGAAAAGGTGGTGCGGCCCGGCGCGACCGCGCCCGAAAGCCGGCCGCATGCCTCCGCGGGAGCGGGGCCCTACTCGCAGACCAGCGGCGCCTGCGGCACCTCGCCTTCGCGAAGGCCGTACATGTGGCTGCGCCCGTGCCAGACATAGGGCGGGCGCCAGCAGCGGCGCGCGGGACGGTGCGCGGCGGCCTCCACGTTCTCGGGCTCGTAATAGGAGCCGGTGAGCTGATAGGCCTCGGCGACGTGGCCCATGCCGACGATGATGCGCTTGTAGCCGGCGGCGCTGTGGATCACCAGATTGCCGAAGCTGTCGGCGTGGACGCGGTCCCTGCCGTCGCCGGCGGCGGCCGGGGAGGCGGCGAGCAGGACCGCCGCGACGGCGGCGGCAAGGCCGATGGACATGCGCATGGCGTTCGCTCCTGTTTTTCGCGAGGCGCCGAAGCACCCTCGAAATCGGAGTTTAACGCCTTATTAACCTTTGTTAAGAGCCGGCGGGCGTGCGCGCGCCGCGGTTGGACTATATGGTTAACGCCGCAGCCGGCCGGACCGGCGCGCGGCAAGGAACAGCGAAGGGAAGGACCATGGCCTCCGATCACCAGATCGACATCTCGCTCCTGCGCCCGGCGGAGGCGCGCGAGCTCGCGCCGCTGCTCGCCGCCTACGCCCAGGCGCTCAAGCGCGGCGCGCCGCGCGCGCCGGACGAGTTCCACGCCGAGGCGCTGCTGCGCGACCGCGCGGCCGAGATCATCGGCGCGCGCATCGACGCCGAGCTGGTCGGCTTCGCCATCTTCGCCGACCTTCCCGACCCCATCTCCGGCCTGCGCACCGGCCAGGTCGACCACCTCTATGTCCATCACGACCACCGCAACAAGGGCATCGCCAAGGCGCTGGTCGACCTGCTCGCCGACCAGGCCGAGGACCGCGGCTGGTCGCGGCTCGTTCTCAACGCCCCGCGCCAGCCGGAGGACGGCCGCCGCCTCTACGAGCAGATCGCCGGCCCGGCGGAATGGACGTCCTACGTCATCCATTTCGAGGGCAAGTAGCGGCGCTCCTGCGGGCCGTCCTTCGGGCCGCTCCGGGGGCCGTTGATCTTTCGCCGCGATTGGCGGTAAGTCTCGCGCCCATGACAGCGAATCCTCGAGCGGGCCGCCGCGCCCTCGATCTCGTGCTGGCCGCCGGCATCGCCCTGGGGCTGACCGCCTGCGTCGCCGACGGCGGCCAGAGCCCGACCGGCCCCGGGCTCGCCGCCGCGCCGGAAAGGCCGCGCAGCGCCACCTACGATTGCGGCGACGACGGCACCATCACGGTCGAATCCATGACGAGCGCCGTGCGCCTGGTCGACGCCGAAGGCGCCAGCTACGACCTGCCCGCCTCGCCGCCGACCCAGGCCAACCGCTTCGGCGAAGGCAATGTCGCGCTCGTCGTCGAGGGCGGCGAGGCGCTGTGGATGAAGGCCGGGCGCGAGCCGATGACCTGCCGGCAGTGAGTCGCGGCTCCGTTCCGACTTCAAACGATTGAACCCGACGGCCGCCTCGGCGCGGTTGCGTACATTGCGCTAAACGGGCGGCAAAACTTGGTTTTCCGGCTTTGACGCGACGCAAAATCCGCATTAGAAAGCGGCAGCCATAGGCCGCCGCCAGGACTCGTTCCATCACATCCAAGAGGCTCCGGGGCACGGCCGCGAGATTGGGGGAGCCATGAGCAAATCCGCAGCCACCCACGCAAGGCCTCGCGCGCGGCCGCTTTCGCCGCATCTGCAGGTCTACCGGCTGATTCCCACCATGGCGATGTCGATCGTCCATCGCATCACCGGCGCAGGGCTCTATTTCGGCACGCTGCTCGTCGCCGCCTGGCTGATCGCCGCCGCCACGTCGCGGGAGTGGTTCGACGCGGTCGCCTGGGCCTACGGCTCCTGGATCGGCCGGCTGGTGCTGCTCGGCTACACCTGGGCCCTGATCCACCACCTCATCGGCGGCCTTCGCCACCTGGTGTGGGACACCGGCGCCGGCTTCGACAAGCACGCTTCCACCAGGGTGGCCAGGGCGATGCCCTTCGTCTCCGCGGCGCTGACGCTGCTGGTCTGGGTCATCGGCTATCTCGTGCGGGGGGCATGACCATGAGCGACCCCCACACAACCGATTTCCGCACCCCGGCCTCGCGCGCGCGCGGCCTCGGCTCGGCCAGGGAGGGCACCGGCCATTTCTGGCACCAGCGCATGACCGCGGTGGCGCTCGTGCCGCTCACCCTCTTCTTCGTCGGGCTGCTGGTCGCGCTGAGCGACGCCTCCTACGAAGAGGTGCGCGCCACGCTCGCCAACCCCTTCGTCGCGGTCGTGCTCGGCCTGATGCTCGTCGCCGGGCTCTACCACATGAAGCTCGGCATGCAGGTCATCATCGAGGACTACGTCCACGGCAAGCTCCTCAACGTGACGCTGCTGATGCTCAACGTCTTCTTTTCCCTGATCGTGGGCGCGGCTTGCATCTTCGCCCTCCTCAAGATCGCATTCGGAGGCTGAGGCGGTGGCCGAATCCAGAAAGAACCTCACCCGGCCGGCGGTCACCGGCAGCGCCTACACCTATGTCGACCATTCGTTCGACGTCGTCGTCGTCGGCGCCGGCGGCGCCGGCCTGCGCGCCACGCTCGGCATGGCCGAGCAGGGGCTGAAGACGGCCTGCATCACCAAGGTGTTCCCCACCCGCTCGCACACCGTCGCCGCCCAGGGCGGCATCGCCGCCTCGCTCAAGAACATGGGGCCGGACCACTGGCAGTGGCACCTCTACGACACCGTCAAGGGCTCCGACTGGCTGGGCGACGTCGACGCCATGGAGTATCTGGCGCGCGAGGCGCCGGCCGCCGTCTACGAGCTCGAGCATTACGGCGTGCCGTTCTCGCGCACCGAGGACGGGCGCATCTACCAGCGGCCCTTCGGCGGCCACATGCAGAATTTCGGCGACGGCCCGCCCGTGCAGCGCACCTGCGCGGCCGCCGACCGCACCGGCCACGCCATCCTGCACACGCTCTACGGCCAGTCGGTCAAGAACAACGCCCAGTTCTTCATCGAGTATTTCGCGCTCGACCTGATCATGACCGACGGGGTCTGCACCGGCGTCGTGGCGTGGAACCTCGACGACGGCACCATCCACCGCTTCGCGGCCAAGATGGTGGTGCTGGCGACCGGCGGCTACGGCCGCGCCTACTTCTCCGCCACCTCGGCCCACACCTGCACCGGCGACGGCAACGGCATGGTCGCGCGCGCGGGCCTGCCCTTGCAGGACATGGAGTTCGTGCAGTTCCACCCCACCGGCATCTACGGCGCGGGCTGCCTGATCACCGAGGGCGCGCGCGGCGAGGGCGGCTATCTGGTCAATTCCGAGGGCGAGCGCTTCATGGAGCGCTACGCGCCGTCCGCCAAGGACCTGGCCAGCCGCGACGTGGTCTCGCGCTGCATGACGCTGGAGATCCGCGAGGGACGCGGCGTGGGCCGCAACAAGGACCACATCTTCCTGCACCTCGACCATCTCGACCCGGCCGTGCTGCACGAGCGTCTTCCGGGCATCTCCGAGTCGGCGAAAATCTTCGCCGGCGTCGACGTCACCCGCGAGCCGATCCCGGTGCTGCCGACCGTCCACTACAACATGGGCGGCATCCCGACCAATTACTGGGGCGAGGCGCTGAACGCCGACCACGACCATCCCGAGCGCATCCAGCCCGGGCTGATGGCGGTGGGCGAGGCCGGCTGCGCCTCGGTCCACGGCGCCAACCGCCTCGGCTCCAACTCGCTGATCGACCTCGTGGTGTTCGGCCGCGCCGCCGCCATCCGCGCCGGCCAGGTCATCGACCGCAAGAGCGCGATTCCGGCGATCGACGAGCAGGCGGTCGAGAAGATCATGGACCGCTTCGACCGCATCCGCCACGCCGATGGCTCCACACCCACGGCCGTCTTGCGCGAGAAGATGCAGCGCGCCATGCAGGAGGACGCCGCCGTCTTCCGCATGCAGGAGACGCTGGAGCAGGGCTGCAAGCGCATCTCGGCGATCTGGGGCGAGCTGAAGGACGTCAAGGTCCACGACCGCTCGATGATCTGGAACTCCGACCTGGTCGAGACGCTGGAGCTGGAGAACCTGATGGCCTGCGCCATCACCACCGTCTACGGCGCCGAGGCGCGCAAGGAAAGCCGCGGCGCGCATGCCCGCGAGGACTTCTCCGAGCGCGACGACAAGAACTGGCGCAAGCACACGCTGGCCTGGGTCGACGAGGCGGGCAAGGTCAGGCTCGACTACCGGGCGGTGCATACCGAGACCATGCTGCCGGTGGACGAAGGCGGCATCGATCCGGCCAAGATCGCGCCGAAGAAGCGCGTCTACTGATCGGAGGGAAAGACAATGGTTGAGCTCACCCTTCCCGAGAACTCGCGCATCAACGAAGGCAAGACCTGGCCGAAGCCCGAGGGCGCGACCAACCTGCGCGAATACCGCATCTACCGCTGGTCGCCCGACGACGACGACAATCCGCGCGTCGACACCTATTATGTCGACATGGACGATTGCGGGCCGATGGTGCTCGACGGCCTGCTCTACATCAAGAACAGGATCGACCCGACGCTGACGCTGCGCCGCTCCTGCCGCGAGGGCATCTGCGGCTCCTGCGCCATGAACATCGACGGCACCAACACGCTGGCCTGCACCAAGGGCGCCGACGAGATCAAGGGCGCGGTCAGGGTCTATCCGCTGCCGCACATGCCGGTGGTCAAGGACCTCGTGCCGGATTTGACCGTGCCCTATGCCCAGCTTTCCTCGATCCAGCCCTGGCTTCAGACCGTGTCGCCGGAGCCCGAGAAGGAGTGGCGCCAGAGCCGCGAGGACCGCGAGAAGCTCGACGGCCTCTACGAGTGCATCCTGTGCTTCTGCTGCCAGACCTCGTGCCCGTCCTACTGGTGGAACGGCGACCGCTATCTCGGCCCGGCCGTGCTGCTCCAGGCCTATCGCTGGCTGATCGACAGCCGCGACGAGGCGACCGGCGAGCGGCTCGACAACCTGGAAGACCCGTTCCGGCTCTATCGCTGCCACACCATCATGAACTGCACTCAGGCGTGCCCCAAGGGCCTGAACCCGGCCAAGGCGATCGCCGAGATCAAGAAGATGATGGTGGCGCGGCGCACCTGACGGCGCGCCCCGCGATGGCTCCGGCCGGCGGGATCGCCGCGCATTTCGAGCAGCAGGCCGCCGCCTGCGACGCGCTCGGCTCGCCGTTTACCGGCCGGCGCGTGCTCGCCTGGCCGGGCGATCCGCGCGCCGACGCGCTCGCGCTGCGCCTGTGCGGCGGCCTGCACCGTCTGGTCATCGAGGAGCGCGATCCGGCGCTCGTCGCGGCCTATCCTGCGAACGGCGTCGACGACGGCGCGCTTTCGGCGGCCGTGGCCGGCGCGCTGGCGCGGCACGACGAGGCGCTGGCGGCCGGTCTGGATTCGGCGCCGCAGACCAACGAGATCGCGCGCTCGGCGATGCTGCTGCCCGGCTTCCTCGCGATAGCGCGCGAGACCGGCCTGCCGCTGGCGCTCGCCGAGATCGGGTCGAGCGGCGGGCTCAACCTGCTGTTCGACCGTTTCCTTTATCGCTACGGCGCGCTGTCGTGGGGCGATCCGGCATCGCCGGTGACGATGGAACCCGAGCTGCGCTCGCCGGCGCTGCCGCTCGCCGGCGACCTCGTCGTCCATTCGCGGCGGGGCTGCGACATCGCCCCGGTCGACGTCGCCACGGCGGAGGGCCGCACGCGGCTGCGCTCCTATGTCTGGCCGGACCAGGCCGCGCGGCTGCAACGGCTCGACGGCGCCATCGCGCTGGCGCGGCGTCATCCCTTCTCGCTGGAGACGGCCGACGCCGCCGGTTTCGTGCGGCGTCAGCTCGCGGCGCGGCCCGGAAATGCCGCCTTCGTCCTCTTCCATTCGATCATGTGGCAGTACCTGCCGCGCGAGACCAAGGACAGCCTTCTCGCCGCTCTGGATGAAGCGGGCGCGGCGGCGACGCGCGAGGCCCCGATCGCCCGGCTGCGCATGGAGCCGCGCGATCCGAAGGACGGCTTCGCGACGCTCAGCCTGACCCTGTGGCCGGGCGGCGAGACGCGGCGGCTGGCGAAATGCGACTTCCACGGCCGCTGGATCGAGTGGACTGGCTGAGCCGCGCCGCTACTCGGCCGGCTTCTCGTCCAGCGAGTGGCGCATGATCAGCGGCATCTGGGTGAAGGTGAAGACGAGCGTGATCGGCATGATGCCCCACACCTTGAACGCCACCCAGAAATCGGTCGAGAAATTGCGCCACACCACCTCGTTGGCGACGGCGAGGAAGAAGAAGAACAGCCCCCAGCGCAGCGTGAGCTTGCGCCAGCCCTCGGCGTCGAGCCGGAAGGCGGCGCCGAACACGTAGCCGAGCAGCGATTTCCCGAACAGCAATCCGCCCAGCAGCACCGCCCCGAACAGCGAGTTGACGATGGTCGGCTTCATCTTGATGAAGAGATCGTCCTGAAGCCACAGCGTCAGCGCGCCGAACACGAACACCACCGCGCCCGATACCACCGGCATGACCGGCAGCGAGCGCGTCAGCATCCATGACGCGGTGAGCGCGATGGCGGTGGCGATCATGAACAGGCCGGTGGCGAGGAAGATCGGCCCGCCGAAGGCGCCGAGCGCCGGCCACTTGCCGATCAGCCATTCGCCGCGCGCATTGGCGAAGAAGAACACCATGAGCGGCCCGAGCTCCAGCGCCAGCTTGAGGAGCGGGGCGACCTCCTTCTTCTTCGGGTCGGACGGGTCGCGCTCGAAGATCGGCTCGCTCATCAGTTCACTCCCGCGATGGCTTTCGCGAAGTCGCCGGCCGAGAAGGGCTCCAGGTCGTCGACCTGCTCGCCGACGCCGATGAAATAGACCGGCAGCTTGTGCTTCGCGGCGATGGCGACGAGGATGCCGCCGCGCGCCGTGCCGTCGAGCTTGGTCATGACGAGTCCGTTCACGCCGGCGACGTTGCGGAAGATCTCGACCTGGTTGAGGGCGTTCTGGCCGGTGGTGGCGTCCACGGTCTGCAAGACGGTGTGCGGCGCGTCCGGGTCGTGCTTGCCGAGCACGCGCACGATCTTCTCCAGCTCCGCCATCAGCTCGGCCTTGTTCTGGAGCCGCCCGGCCGTGTCGATGACGAGCACGTCGGAGCCGGCGTCCCTGGCCTTCTCGTAGGCGTCGAAGGCAAGGGAGGCCGCATCGGCGCCGAGCTTCGAGGCCACCACCTCGGAGCCCGTGCGCTCGCCCCATATCTTCAGCTGCTCTATTGCCGCGGCGCGGAAGGTGTCGCCGGCCGCCAGCGTCACCTTGAGCCCGCCGGCGGTCAGCTTGGCGGCGAGCTTGCCGATGGTGGTGGTCTTGCCGGTGCCGTTGACGCCGACGACGAGCACGACATGCGGCTTGTGCGACAGGTCGAGCTCCAGCGGCAGCGCCACCGGGGCCAGCACCTTCTCGATCTCGGCCGCCATGACGCCGCGCACCTCCTCGTCGGAGATGTCCTTGCCGTAGCGGCCCGACGCCAGCGCGTCGGTGACGCGGATCGCCGTCTCCATGCCGAGATCGGCGCGGATCAGCACGTCCTCGAGATCCTGCAGCGTGTCCTCGTCGAGCTTGCGCCGCGTGAAGACGCCGGAGATCGACTCCTTCAACTCGCGCGAGGAGCGCGAAAGCCCCTGCGTCAGCCGCTGGAACCACGGCGTGCGCGGCGCGGGCGCCAGCGCGGCGGCGGGGGCGGGCTGCGCCTTCGTCTCCACCGCCTTGGCGACCGTGACCCTGGACGGCGCGACGGGCGTGGGCAGGGCCTCGGCCGGCGCGGTTTCGGGCGCGGGGCCGGGCGCAGCCTCGGCCGGGACTTCCGGCCCGGGCTTCACGGGCGGCGGCGGGACCTGCGCCGGGGGCGCTTGCGGGGCGACGGGCGCAGCCGGCGGAGCCCCGGGCGGCGACGGCTCGGCCACATCCGGGCGTTCCGGCGCCGGCGTCTCCTCCGGCACCTCGACCGGGGCCGGGGGCGCGATGTCCGGCTCCGCGGGAAGATCGGGGACGGTGGGCTCGGGGGCGGCCGGCGTCTCGGCGGGAACGGCCGCCGGGATTTCCGGCGCGGCCGGTGCAGGAGGCTGCCGCGCTCCTTCCGCTTCTGTCTGGGTTTCCTCGACCTCGTTCCTGCCGAAGGTGAAGATCTTCTTGATGAAGCCGAAAGCCATCCCGTCGCCGTCCTTCGCCTCAGGCCGCCCGGACCGCGGCGCGCGCGGCGATCAGCCTGTCGCCGTCATGGCCGGAAACCGTCGCCTCGACGATCTCGCCGGGCCGCCCGTCGCCGAGCGAGGCCAGGACGAAGCCTTCGGTGCGGCCGATGCCGTCCTGCTCGACCAGCACCCGCTGCCGGCTGCCGACGAGGCTGTCGAGATGCCGGCGATACGCGCGCTCGCCCGCCTGCCGCAGCCGCGCCGCCCGCTCCCTGACCACGCCGCGGTCGACCTGCGGCATGCGCGCCGCCGGCGTGCCCGCGCGCGCGGAGAAGGGGAAGACGTGCAGATGCGTCAGCCCGCATTCCTCGACGATTCGAAGCGAGTTCTCGAACATCGCCTCGGTCTCGGTCGGGAAGCCGGCGATGATGTCGGCCCCGAACACGATGTCGGGCCGCAGCCGCCGCGCCTCGGCGCAGAAGCGGATCGAATCGTCCCGGCTGTGCCGCCGCTTCATGCGCTTCAGCACCATGTCGTCGCCGGCCTGGAGCGAAAGATGCAGGTGCGGCATCAGCCGCGCCTCCGTCGCGATCGCCTCCATCAGCTCGTCGTCGGCCTCGATGGAATCGATCGACGACAGCCGCAGCCGGGCAAGGTCGGGCACCTGCTTCAGGATCGTCCTGACCAGCCGGCCGAGCCGCGGGCTGCCGGGAAGGTCGCCGCCATAGCTGGTGAGATCGACGCCGGTCAGCACCACCTCGCCATAACCGTTGCCGACGAGGCGCTTCACCTGCTCCACCACGCCGCCCATCGGCACCGAGCGCGAGTTGCCGCGGCCGTAGGGGATGATGCAGAAGGTGCAGCGATGGTCGCAGCCGTTCTGCACCTGCACGAAGGCGCGCGCCCGGCCCTCGATGGCGTCGACCATGTGCGAGGCGGTCTCGCGCACCTCCATGATGTCGTTGACGCGCACCTTCTCGAAGTCGTTGACGCCGAAATCGGGCAGCGCGCGGTAGCTGTGGGCCTTGAGCTTCTCCTCGTTGCCGAGCACGAGGTCGACCTCGTCCATGGCGGCGAAGCCGGCCGGGTCGGTCTGGGCCGCGCAGCCGGTGACGATGATGCGCGCGGCCGGGTTGTCGCGCCGGGCCTTGCGGATCGCCTGCCTTGCCTGGCGCACCGCCTCGCCCGTCACCGCGCAGGTGTTGACGATGACGGCCCCGCCTTCGAGCGTATCGAGCCCGGCGGCATGGGCCTCGCGGCGCATCACCTGCGACTCGTAGGCGTTGAGCCGGCAGCCGAAGGTGACGATGTCGATGCCGGCCTTTCCGCTCATGCCGCGCCCTCGACGTCGCGCTCCCACGCGCCGGTGGCGGGGTCGAGGCGGCCGGAGAACTCCCATTCGGCCGGGCCGGTCATGATCACGTGGTCGTCGGCGCGCCATTCGATGACGAGCCTGCCGCCGCTGGGGGCGGTGACGGTGACGGTGCGCCCGGTGCGCCCGGTGCGCGCCGCCGATACCGCGGCCGCGCAGGCGGCCGAGCCGCAGGCCAGCGTCAGCCCGGCGCCGCGCTCCCACGTGCGGATGGCCATCGTCTCCCGCGAGGTGACCTGCGCGATGGTGATGTTGGCGCGCTCCGGGAAGATCGGATGGTTCTCGAGCAGCGGCCCGAAGCGCTCGAGGTCGTAGGACCACACGTCACGATCGACCCAGAAGATCGCGTGCGGATTGCCCATCGAGGCGACGGAGGGCGAATGCAGCACCGGCGCGTCGATCGGCCCGATCTGCAGTTCGATGGCGCGCGTGTCGCGGAACTCCTCGGCCAGCGGAATGTCCTGCCAGCCGAAGCGCGGCTTGCCGAGATCGACCGAGATCGCGCCGTCGCCGTGCTCCCGCGTGGCGAGGATGCCGGCCACGGTCTCGAAGGTGAATTCCTTGCGTCCGGTTTCGGCCGAAAGGGCGGCGACCACGCAGCGCGTGCCGTTGCCGCAGGCCTGGGCCGGGGAGCCGTCGGCGTTGAGGATGTCGATATAGGCGTCGGTGCCGGGCGTGCGCGGGTCGTGGATCGCCATGATTTGGTCGAAGCGCGTGGCCGGATCGGCGGCGAGCGCCACCGCGGCGGCGGGCGTGACGCGGTCGGCGCGGCCGCGCATGTCGGCGACGATGATCTCGTTGCCGATGCCGTTCATCCTGGCGAAGGGGGCGCGCGCGCTCATGCGCCGCTATATGGCGGAAAAGGCGGCCGATTACCAGTCTCGCGCGGCGCCGCCGCCGCGCGGCAAAGGAACGCTTTGTTAACCCTGCGCGTTGGATTCTCCAAAAGATCGCCATTATTCTGGCGATTGAAGGGATTCGATACGGCCTGTGAGGCGCTCCCCGCCTCGACGGAGGGAATGGATGGGTTTCACGAAAGGCGGCGTCCTCGTCGCAACCTCGTTTCTGGCGCTGGCGCTGGCCGGCTGCCAGAGCGATCGCTTCTCGCGCATCGACACGCGCCCGGCGCCGCTTCCGGCCGCGCCGGCCGGCACGGTGACGGCCGGCCAGCTTCCGCCGCCCGTGCAGCCCGGCACCACCGACGCCTCGCAGTTCCCCGAGGCGCCCGGCGCCGAGAACGCGCCGCCCGCCGACGGCACCCAGATCGCCGCGCTGGAGCAGAACGCGGCCGACATCTCGGCCGGCAGCGTCGCCGGCGTCTGGAATGCGTCCGTCTCCGGCCAGAGCTGCCGCGTGGCCACGCCGCAGACGCGCTTCGGCCAGGGCTTCCGCGCCGGCCCGCTGCGCTGCCCCGCCCCGCTCGACGGCGTCAAGTCGTGGAACGTCGCCGGCAAGCAGCTCGCGCTCTACGACGAGAGCGGCAACGTGCTTGCGAGGCTCTACTCCTCCGGCGGCAACCGCTTCGACGGCCAGACCAGCACCGGCCAGCCCATCTCGCTGTCGCGCTGACCCCCGGCCGGCCCGCCCGGCGCATCGAGCCCGGCCGGCGCAAGCCGCCGGCATATCAGGCAGAGCCGGCGCAGGCCGGCATATCAGGATCCACCCGCACCGATGTCCCCGCATGACGGGCTGTCGCCCTTCCGCACCGTCCGTCAGGCCTACGACCATCTGGAGGAAACCGGCGTCATCGGCCGCGACCCGGCGCAGATGGAGGTGGTCGAGGCGCTCGACCGGCTGATCGCTGAGCTTTCGGTCAAGCGGCTGGCGGCGAAGAAGAGCGCGCTCGGCTGGCTGTTCGCCAGGCGGCGGCCGGCGCGCGAGCCGGTCAGGGGCCTCTACGTCCACGGCGAGGTCGGGCGCGGCAAGACCATGCTGATGGACCTGTTCTTCGAGCTGGTCCCGGTGCGGCGCAAGCGGCGCGCCCACTTCAACGACTTCATGGCCGACGTCCACGACCGCATCCAGAAGCACCGCGAGAAGCTCAAGCGCGGCGAGACCAGGGAGAGCGACCCGATCCCGCCGGTGGCGAAAGCCCTGGCCGAGGAAGCCTGGGTGCTGTGCTTCGACGAGTTCGCCGTCACCGACATCGCCGACGCCATGGTGCTGTCGCGGCTGTTCTCGGCCCTGTTCGACGAAGGCGTGGTGCTGGTGGCCACCTCCAACGTCGCCCCGCGCGACCTCTACCGCGACGGCTTGAACCGCGGCCTGTTCGAACCCTTCATCGGCATCCTCGAGCGCCACGCCAGGGTGCTGAACCTCGACGGCCCGACCGACCACCGCCGCCGCCGGCTGGAGCGGATGAAGGTCTACGTCACCCCGCTGGGGGCCGAGGCCGACGCCGAGATGGACGCGGCCTGGACCGCGGCCACCGCCGGCCGCGCCGTCCATCGCGAGACGATCCCGGTCAAGGGCCGCGAGGTGGCGGTGCCGCGCGCCGCCGGCTCCACCGCGCGCTTCACCTTCGCCGAGCTGTGCGGCGCGCCGCTCGCCGCGCGCGACTATCTCGCCATCGTCTCGCGCTTCGACACGCTGTTCCTCGACCATATCCCGGTCATGGGCCAGGACCGGCGCAACGAGGCCAAGCGCTTCATCCTGCTGGTCGACACGCTCTACGACAGCCGCGTGCGGCTCGTCGCCAGCGCGGAAGGTCCGCCCGAAGCGCTCTATCGCGGCACCACCGGCGCCGAGGTGTTCGAGTTCGCCCGCACCGCCTCGCGCCTGACCGAGATGCAGAGCCGCGACTGGCTCGACGGCGCCCGCCAGCGGGACGCGGCCCGATGAGCCCCCGCCAGCGAGCCCCGATCCCCGCCGCCAGCCTTGAGATTTGCCCTGTAACTCTTACGTTTACGTAAGTCAAAATACATCTAAACATTTGAAACTGCTTGCACGGCAAGAATTGGTTGAGTTTTTTGTCCGATACGTCTATGCGAAGCCCGATCCGGGCGGCCTCCCGTGCCCGGATGAGACGTCTCGGCACCATCTTTCCAGGCCGGCGCGATCGCTGACCGGCACTCGCAAGGGAACCCATCCATGGCTCGAAACAAGATTGCCCTCATCGGCTCCGGCATGATCGGCGGCACGCTCGCCCATCTGATCGGCTTGAAGGAACTCGGCGACGTCGTGCTGTTCGACATCGCGGAAGGCGTGCCGCAGGGCAAGGGCCTCGACATCGCGCAGTCCTCGCCGGTCGACGGCTTCGACGCGCGCTACAGCGGCGCCAACGACTATTCGGCCATCGAGGGCGCGGATGTGTGCATCGTCACCGCCGGCGTGCCGCGCAAGCCCGGCATGAGCCGCGACGACCTGCTCGGCATCAACCTCAAGGTCATGGAGCAGGTCGGCGCCGGCATCGCCAAATACGCGCCCGACGCCTTCGTCATCTGCATCACCAACCCGCTCGACGCCATGGTCTGGGCGCTGCAGAAGTTCTCCGGCCTGCCGAAGAACAAGGTGGTCGGCATGGCCGGCGTGCTGGATTCCGCCCGCTTCCGCTATTTCCTCGCCGACGAGTTCAAGGTCTCGGTCGAGGACGTCACCGCCTTCGTGCTGGGCGGCCACGGCGACACGATGGTTCCCCTGACGCGCTATTCGACGGTGGCGGGCATCCCGCTGCCCGACCTGGTCAAGATGGGCTGGACCTCGCAGGACAAGCTCGACGGCATCGTCCAGCGCACCCGCGACGGCGGCGCCGAGATCGTCGGCCTGCTGAAGACCGGCTCGGCCTATTACGCGCCGGCCTCCTCCGCCATCGCCATGGCCGAAGCCTACCTCAAGGACAAGAAGCGCGTGCTGCCCTGCGCGGCGCATCTGTCGGGCCAGTACGGCCTCAAGGACATCTATGTCGGCGTGCCGGTGGTGATCGGCGCCGGCGGCGTCGAGCGCGTCATCGAGATCGAGCTGAACAAGGCCGAGCAGGGCATGTTCGACAAGTCGGTCGCGTCGGTGGAAGCGCTGTGCGAGGCCTGCGCCGGAATCGCGCCGGCGCTGAAGCAGTAAGGGAGGCGGGCACGCATGAACATTCACGAATATCAGGCGAAGCAGCTTCTCAAGGGTTACGGCGCGCCGGTCGCCGAGGGCGTCGCGATCTTCTCCGCCGACGAGGCCGAGAAGGCGGCGAAGTCTCTTCCGGGCCCGCTCTACGTGGTCAAGAGCCAGATCCACGCCGGCGGCCGCGGCAAGGGCAGGTTCAAGGAACTGTCCCCCGACGCCAAGGGCGGCGTCCGGCTGGCGAAGTCGGTCGAGGACGTCGTCGCCAACGTCCGCGAGATGCTGGGCAACACGCTGGTGACCAAGCAGACCGGCGAGGCCGGCAAGCAGGTCAACCGCCTCTATATCGAGGACGGTGCCGACATTTCCCGCGAGCTTTATCTGTCGATCCTCGTCGACCGCTCGGTCGGCCGCATCGCCTTCGTGGTTTCCACTGAAGGCGGCATGGACATCGAGGCCGTCGCCGAGGCCACGCCGGAGAAGATCGTCACCGTGGCGATCGACCCCGAGGCCGGCGTCACCGACGCCGACGTGGCCAGGCTCAACGAGGCGCTGAGGCTCTCGGGCGAAGCCGCCGAGGACGGGAAGAAACTGTTCCCGATCCTCTACAGGGCCTTCGTCGAGAAGGACATGAGCCTGCTCGAGGTCAACCCGCTGATCGTGATGGAGAACGGCCGCCTGCGCGTGCTCGACGCCAAGGTGTCGTTCGACAACAACGCGCTGTTCCGCCATCCCGACATCGTCGAGCTACGCGACACCACCGAGGAGGACGACAAGGAGATCGAGGCGTCGAAATACGACCTCGCCTATGTCGCGCTCGACGGCAACATCGGCTGCATGGTCAACGGCGCCGGCCTCGCCATGGCGACGATGGACATCATCAAGCTCTACGGCGCCGAGCCGGCCAACTTCCTCGACGTCGGCGGCGGCGCTTCCAAGGAGAAGGTCACGGCCGCCTTCAAGATCATCACCGCCGACCCGAACGTGAAGGGCATCCTCGTCAACATCTTCGGCGGCATCATGAAGTGCGACGTGATCGCCGAGGGCGTCATCGCCGCCGTCAAGGAGGTGGGGCTGAAGGTTCCGCTGGTGGTGCGCCTGGAAGGCACCAATGTCGAGCTGGGCAAGAAGATCATCGACGAGAGCGGGCTGAACGTGATTTCCGCCGACGATCTCGACGACGCCGCCCAGAAGATCGTCAAGGCCGTGAAGGGGAACTGAACCGCATGTCCATCTTGATCGACAAGAACACCAGGGTTCTGGTTCAGGGCCTGACCGGCAAGACCGGCACCTTCCACACCGAGCAGGCGCTGGCCTATCACGGCACGCAGATGGTCGGCGGCATCCACCCGAAGAAGGGCGGCGAGACGTGGGAAGGCTCGAAGGGCGAGAAGCTTCCGATCTTCGCCTCGGTGGCCGAGGGCCGCGACAGGACCGGCGCCACGGCGTCCGTCGTCTACGTGCCGCCGGCAGGCGCCGCCGCCGCGATCATCGAGGCGATCGAGGCCGAGATCCCGCTGATCGTCTGCATCACCGAAGGCATCCCGGTGATGGACATGGTCAAGGTCAAGGCGCGGCTGGAGAAGTCGAAGTCCCGGCTGATCGGCCCCAACTGCCCCGGCATCGTCACGCCCGACGAGTGCAAGATCGGCATCATGCCCGGCAACATCTTCCGCAAGGGCTCGGTGGGCGTCGTCTCGCGCTCCGGCACGCTGACCTACGAGGCGGTGTTCCAGACCACCAACGAGGGCCTCGGCCAGACCACGGCCGTCGGCATCGGCGGCGACCCGGTCAAGGGCACCGAGTTCATCGACGTGCTCGAGCTGTTCCTCGCCGACCCCGCCACCCAGTCGATCATCATGATCGGCGAGATCGGCGGCTCGGCCGAGGAGGAGGCGGCGCAGTTCCTCAAGGACGAGGCCAGGCGCGGGCGAAGCAAGCCGATGGCCGGCTTCATCGCCGGCCGCACCGCCCCTCCCGGCCGCACCATGGGCCATGCCGGCGCGGTGATCTCCGGCGGCAAGGGCGGCGCGGAAGACAAGATCGCGGCGATGGAGGAGGCGGGCATCCGCGTCTCCCCGTCCCCCGCCCGGCTCGGCAAGACGCTGGTCGAGGCCATCAAAGGCTGAGGCTTTCCGGGCGCAGGACGCCCGGGGCCACGGCGCGGGGACCGGAGGAGCGGTCGCGCGGCCGATGGCGGAAAAACGGTGCCTGGCGGTCATCCGCCCGGCACATTCGACTGAGATGAGGGCGGGACAAACCGCCCCGTCAGGGGGGAACACCGGGGCGCGGCGTCGCCCGTAACGCGGCGCGGCCGCTTGAACCAAGGAGACGGGGCGGAAGCGCTCCGATGATTGCGATGGCGCGGCAGGATCAGGCCAACGACCTCTTTTCGCTCACCTCGTTCCTTTACGGCGGCAATGCCGACTACATCGAAAGGCTCCATGCCGCCTGGCTCGACGAGCCTTCCGCGGTCGATCCCGAGTGGCGCGACTTCTTCGCCGCCCTGCGCGACGACGCCGGCGACGTGCGCAGGGCGGCCGAGGGCGCGTCGTGGCGGAAGCCGGGCTGGCCGGTGGCCGCCGATGGCGAGCTGGTCTCGGCGCTCGACGGCGACTGGGGCGCGGTCGAGAGGCACTTCGAGAAGAAGGCGAAGGAGAAGGCCGCGAGCGGCGGCGCGGCCCTGTCCGACGCCGACGTGCTGCGCGCCACCCGCGATTCGGTGCGCGCCATCATGATGATCCGCGCCTACCGCATGCGCGGCCACCTGCATGCCAATCTCGACCCGCTCGGCCTCGCCGAGCCGGAAGAGGACTACAACGAGCTGTCGCCGGAGGCCTACGGCTTCACAGAGGCCGACTACGACCGGCCGATCTTCATCGACCACGTGCTCGGGCTCGAATACGCCACCGTGCGGCAGATGCTCGACATCCTCAAGCGCACCTACTGCTCGACGCTCGGCGTCGAGTTCATGCACATCTCCAATCCCGAGGAGAAGGCCTGGATCCAGGAGCGCATCGAGGGGCCGGACAAGGGCATCGAGTTCACCGAGAACGGCAAGAAGGCCATCCTGCAGAAGCTGATCGAATCGGAAGGCTTCGAGCAGTTCATCGACGTCAAGTACAAGGGCACCAAGCGATTCGGCCTCGACGGCGCCGAATCGCTGATCCCGGCGCTGGAGCAGATCATCAAGCGCGGCGGCGCGCTCGGGCTGAAGGAGATCGTGCTGGGCATGGCCCATCGCGGCCGCCTCAACGTGCTTTCCCAGGTCATGGCCAAGCCGCACCGCGCCATCTTCCACGAGTTCAAGGGCGGCTCCTACGCCCCCGACGACGTCGAGGGCTCGGGCGACGTCAAGTATCATCTCGGCGCCTCCTCGGACCGCGAGTTCGACGGCAACAAGGTGCACCTGTCGCTGACGGCCAACCCCTCGCATCTCGAGATCGTCGACCCGGTGGTGATGGGCAAGGCCCGCGCCAAGCAGGACCAGATCTACGGCCGCACGCGCGAGGAGATCGTGCCGCAGGAGGAGCGCGCCAAGGTGCTGCCGCTGCTCATCCACGGCGACGCCGCCTTCGCCGGTCAGGGCGTGGTGGCCGAGATCCTCGGCCTGTCGGGCCTGCGCGGCCACCGCGTCGCCGGCACGGTCCACTTCATCATCAACAACCAGATCGGCTTCACCACCAATCCGCGTTTCTCGCGCTCGTCGCCCTACCCGTCGGACGTGGCCAAGATGATCGAGGCGCCGATCTTCCACGTCAACGGCGACGACCCCGAGGCGGTGGTCTACGCCGCCAAGATCGCCATCGAGTTCCGGATGAAGTTCCACAAGCCGGTGGTGATCGACATGTTCTGCTATCGCCGCTTCGGCCACAACGAGGGCGACGAGCCGGGCTTCACCCAGCCGATCATGTACCGCGCCATCCGCGCCCACAAGACGACGGTGCAGCTCTACGGCGAGAAGCTGGTCGGCGAGGGGCTGATCGGCGAGGCCGACTTCGACAGGATGCGCGCCGACTGGCGCGCGCATCTGGAGAGCGAGTTCGAGGCCGGCCAGAGCTACAAGCCCAACAAGGCCGACTGGCTCGACGGCGCCTGGACCGGCCTGCGCACCGCCGACAACCAGGACGAGCAACGCCGCGGCAAGACCTCCGTGCCGATGAAGACGCTGAAGGAGATCGGCCGGAAGCTGACCGAGGTTCCGGCCGGCTTCGAGGTCCACCGCACCATCGCCCGCTTCCTCGAGAACCGCCGCAAGGCCATCGAGACCGGCGAGGGCATCGACTGGGCCACCGCCGAGGCGCTCGCCTTCGGCTCGATCCTGATGGACGGCAACCCGGTCCGCCTTTCCGGCCAGGATTCGGAGCGCGGCACCTTCTCGCAGCGCCATTCCGTGCTCTACGACCAGCGCGACGAGGGCCGCTACATCCCGCTCAACAATCTGGGACCGCAGCAGGCCAACTACGAAGTCATCAACTCGATGCTGTCGGAAGAGGCGGTGCTGGGCTTCGAGTACGGCTACTCGCTGGCCGAGCCGCGCGCGCTGACCATGTGGGAGGCCCAGTTCGGCGACTTCGCCAACGGCGCCCAGGTGGTGTTCGACCAGTTCATCTCGTCCGGCGAGAGGAAGTGGCTGCGCATGTCCGGCCTCGTCTGCCTGCTGCCGCACGGCTACGAGGGCCAGGGGCCGGAGCACTCCTCGGCGCGGCTGGAGCGCTTCCTCCAGATGTGCGCGGAAGACAACATGCAGGTCGCCAACTGCACCACGCCGGCCAACTACTTCCACATCCTGCGCCGGCAGCTGAAGCGCGACTTCCGCAAGCCGCTCATCATCATGACGCCGAAGTCGCTGCTGCGCCACAAGCGGGCGGTGTCGACGCTGGCGGACCTGTCGGGCGACAGCTCGTTCCACCGCCTGTTGTGGGACGACGCGCAGTATCTCGGCAACGAGCCGATCAGGCTGGTCAAGGATTCCAGGATCCGCCGCGTCGTGCTGTGCACCGGCAAGGTCTATTACGACCTCTACGAGGAGCGCGAGAAGCGCGGCGTCGACGATGTCTACCTGCTGCGCGTCGAGCAGCTCTACCCCTTCCCGGCCAAGGCGCTGATCAACGAGCTGTCGCGCTTCCGCAACGCCGAGATGGTCTGGTGCCAGGAGGAGCCGAAGAACATGGGCTCCTGGTCGTTCATCGACCCCTATCTGGAATGGGTGCTCGCCCATATCGACGCCAAGCACCAGCGCGTGCGCTATGCCGGCCGCCCCGCCGCCGCCTCGCCGGCGACGGGCCTGATGTCGAAGCATCTGGCGCAGCTCGAGGCTTTCCTCGAAGATGCGCTGGGCAGGTAACCAACGGCAACGCTGAAGCGAACCAAGGCAACGGAACGATACAATGGCAACTGAAATCCGCGTCCCCACCCTCGGCGAATCCGTCACCGAGGCCACCATCGGCAAGTGGTTCAAGAAGGCGGGCGACGCCATCGCCGCCGACGAGCCGGTGGTCGAGCTCGAGACCGACAAGGTGACGGTCGAGGTCCCGGCTCCGGCCGCGGGCGTTCTGGCCGAGATCGCGGTTCAGGAGGGCGAGACCGTCGGCGTCGGCGCGCTGCTCGGCACCATCGCCGAGGGCGCGGGCGCGCAAGGTTCCGCCCCGGCGGCGAAGAAGCAGGAGGCGAAGGCCGAGCCCGCCAAGCCGGCCGCGGCGGCGGCCGCGACGCCCGCCCCCTCGGCCGGCAGGACCGACATGCCGCCGTCGCCTTCCGCCGCCCGCGTGCTGGCCGAGGCGGGCGTTCCCGCCGATCAGGTCGCCGGCTCGGGCAGGCGCGGCCAGGTGCTGAAGGCCGACGCGCTCGACGCCGTGGCGCGCGGCGTCACCGCCCTTGCCCCGGCCACGCCCGCGGTTCCGGCCGCCGCCCGGGCGCCGTCCTCGGAGAAGGATGCGGGACGCGAGGAGCGCGTGCGCATGACCAAGCTGCGCCAGACCATCGCGCGCCGCCTCAAGGACGCGCAGAACACGGCCGCCATGCTGACCACCTTCAACGAGGTGGACATGAAGCCGGTGATGGACCTGCGCGCCCGCTACAAGGACCTGTTCGAGAAGAAGCACGGCGTCAAGCTCGGCTTCATGGGCTTCTTCACCAAGGCGGTGACGCATGCGCTGAAGGAGATCCCGGCCGTCAATGCCGAGATCGACGGCACCGACATCATCTACAAGAACTACTGCCATGTCGGCGTCGCCGTCGGCACCGACAAGGGCCTTGTCGTGCCGGTGGTGCGCAACGCCGACGCCATGGGGATCGCCGAGATCGAGAAGGAGATCGGCCGGCTGGGTGTGGCCGCGCGCGACGGCAAGCTGTCGGTGGCCGACATGCAGGGCGGCACCTTCACCATCTCCAACGGCGGCGTCTACGGCTCGCTGATGTCGACGCCGATCCTCAACGCGCCGCAGTCGGGCATCCTCGGCATGCACAAGATCCAGGACCGGCCGATGGTGGTCGGCGGCCAGGTCGTCGTCCGGCCGATGATGTATCTGGCGCTTTCCTACGACCACCGCATCGTCGACGGCAAGGAGGCGGTGACCTTCCTGGTGCGCGTCAAGGAGACGCTGGAGGATCCCGAGCGCCTGGTGCTCGACCTCTGACAGCGGAGGCCAAAACGGCGGTCATGATGCGCAAGCGACCCGGCCTTTCCGCAAGCCTGCCGCGCGCCGCCGCGCTGGCGGCCGCGCTCGGCGCGCAGGCGGCCGCGGCGCAGGCGGCCTGCCCGATCGAGCTGGCCGTCTACAGCGAGGCCGGAACCGGGGCCGGGATCGACTTCCGCCCCGGCACGACCGCGGCCGTGACCAACAGCTTCCGCATGGTGCTGGACCGGGGCGTCGTTCTCGACGGCGTGGTGATGTGGAGCCAGGAGCCGGCGCGGCCCCTCGGCATGCTGATGCGCGATTGCCCCGAGGGCGACGTCACCGGCGAGGAGCTGGCCGCCTGCACGGTGTGGGAGGGCGTGATCTACGCCGTCGATGCGCGGGGCGAAGTCAGCCCGCTGCCGGCGCAGGGAACGGACGCGCCCCGGACGCTGATCCTCGCCGATCTCGGCCGCGCGCTGCGGCTTTCGTCCGTCGCCGACGCGGCCGGACCCCCATCGGCCCCCGGGGACGTGTTCGCCCTGAGCGGGTGCCAGGAATGAGCGCGCCGGGGCCGGCGCGGCAACGAGGAAATGCGCGGGCGCGCCCGCCGGAAGAAGGGATTTGCCATGAGCTATGATGTCATCGTGATCGGAGGGGGACCGGGCGGCTATGTCTGCGCCATCAAGGCGGCCCAGCTCGGGCTGAAGACGGCGCTGGTCGAGAAGCGCGACACCTTCGGCGGCACCTGCGTCAATGTCGGCTGCATCCCGTCCAAGGCGCTGCTGCACGCCACCGAGATGCTGCTCGAGGCCGAGCATTCCTTCGACGCCCTCGGCATCGAGATCGGCAAGCCGAAGGCCAACCTCGGGAAGCTGATGGCCCACAAGCTCAACACCGTCGAGCAGAACACCAAGGGCCTCGTCTTCCTGATGAAGAAGAACAAGATCGACACCTTCCGCGGCACCGGCCGCGTGCTCGGCGAGGGCAAGGTCGCGATCGCCGGCGAGGACGGCGGGACGCAGGAGATCGAGGCCAGGAACATCGTCATCGCCACCGGCTCCGACGTCGCCGGCATTCCCGGCGTCGACGTGGCCTTCGACGAGAAGGTGATCGTCTCCTCCACCGGCGCGCTGGAGTTCGGGAAGGTGCCCGGCCACCTCGTGGTGGTCGGCGGCGGCGTCATCGGGCTCGAGCTCGGCTCGGTCTGGGCGCGTCTCGGGGCCAGGGTCACGGTGGTCGAGTATCTCGACACCATCCTCGGCGGCATGGATGGCGAGGTCGCCAAGCAGTTCCAGCGCATGCTGGCCAAGCAGGGCATGACGTTCAGGCTCGGCGCCAGGGTCACCGGCGTCGCGAAGGCCGGGAAGGGCGCCGCCGTCACCTTCGAGCCGGTGAAGGGCGGCAATGCCGAGACCATCGAGGCCGACGCGGTGCTGGTCGCCACCGGCCGCAAGCCCTTCACGGAGGAGCTGGGGCTCGCCAAGGCCGGCGTCGTGCTCGACGAGCGCGGCCGCGTGCGCATCGACGGCCGCTTCCAGACCTCGATTCCCGGCATCTACGCCATCGGCGACGTGGTGGCGGGGCCGATGCTCGCCCACAAGGCCGAGGAGGAAGGCGTGGCCGTGGCCGAGATCATCGCCGGCAAGGCCGGCCATGTGAACTACGACGTCATCCCCGGCGTGGTCTACACCAGCCCCGAGGTCGCCTCCGTCGGCAAGACCGAGGAGGAGCTGAAGAAGGCGGGCGTCGCCTACACCGCCGGCAAGTTTCCCTTCACCGCCAACGGCCGGGCGCGGGCCATGCTCCAGACGGAGGGCTTCGTCAAGGTGCTGGCCGACAAGGCGACGGACCGGGTGCTCGGCGTCCACATCGTCGGCTTCGGCGCCGGCGAGATGATCCACGAGGCGGCGGTGCTGATGGAGTTCGGCGGCTCCTCGGAGGATCTGGCGCGCACCTGCCACGCCCATCCGACCATGTCGGAAGCCGTGAAGGAGGCCGCGCTCGCCGCCTTCTCCAGGCCGATCCACATGTAGGTCCCTCTCGCCGGCCTGGGTGCCGGCAAGGCTGAAACGTCACGGCAGGGGCAGGCATCGGCCTGCCCCTTTTGGTTGGCGCACCAGCCGGCCGCGTGGGGCGGGCTTACTGGTTGCCCGGCTCGGCCGGCTGCTGCGGCGCGGCGTCCGGGGCGGTCGTCCCGGGCATCGTCTGCTCGGTCTGGTCGGGGATCACCGCCGTGGTGCCCGGATCGGTCGCCGTGCCGGAGCTGAAGGCGATCACCGCGATCACCAGCAGCACCGCGATGATGCCGGCGGCGATCAGCCCGCCGCGCCCGCTGGCGTGCATCGGCCGGTCCGACAGGATCGGATCGGTCCTCAGCGGGTCGGCCGCCGGGTCCGTGTGCGGCGGCCGCATGTGCAGGCGATCCTCGTAGGCGGGATCGGTGTGGCGGGGATCGGGAGTCCTCGGGTCGGTCATGGTCGCATCTCCATGGATTGCTGAAACTTGGCCTGACAACGCCGTCGGACCGTGCGAGGTTCCCGCGACCGGCAAACCGGGCTGGCTTGCGCCCGCGCCTGTGCTAGACAGGACCGGGCGACGGCGCGACGACATCGCCTGCCCGCCGCGCCGGAACCGAAGGAAGAACAGGGAGATAGCGGCCGATCCCGAGCGGAGGGGTCGCGAACCGGAGCCCATGGCGCAGAAGAAGGCACACGAGGTCGATTCCTGGCTGCGCAAGCCCGACCCGGACATCCGCATCGTACTGATCTACGGGCCCGACCGCGGGCTGGTGGCCGAGCGCGCCAGGGCCTTCGTCGAGCGCGCCGGCCTCGACGCCGACGATCCGTTCTCGTCCGTTCGGATCGAGGCGTCCGAGCTCGACGCCGTGCCGGGCCGCCTGCTCGACGAGGCCGCGACCGTGCCGATGTTCTCGGCACGCCGCCTGATCTGGGTGAAGAATGCCGCCGCGCACAAGCAGCTCGTCGAAGAGGTGAAGGCGCTCGCCGCCGCGCCGCCGCGCGACTCCGTCGTGCTGATCGAGGCCGGCGACCTGAAGAAGGGCGCGCCGCTGCGCGGCGCCGTCGAGACCGGCCGGGCCGCCATGGCGCTGCCCTGCTACGCCGACGACGGCAGGACCATCGACGCCGTGATCGACGAGATCCTCGCCCGCGAGGGCCTGTCGATCGGGCTGGAGGCGCGGCAGGCGCTGCGCGCCAATCTCGGCGGCGACCGCCTCGCCAGCCGCAGCGAGGTCGAGAAGCTCGCCCTTTACTGCCGCGGCGCCGGCGAGGTGCGGCTGGACGACGTCCGGACCATGACCGGCGACGTCTCCGGCCTCGGCATCGACGATGTCGTCGACGCCGTGCTCTGCGGCAACGGCCAGACCTTCGACGCGAGCTTCACGCGGCTGGCCGCGTCCGGCACAAGCCCGTTCCTGGTGCTGGCCGCCGCCATGCGCCAGTTCCAGCTTCTCCAGCTGATGCGCGGCGAGATGGACGCGGCCGCCAGGCCGGCCTCTGCCGTGGTCGCCGCCGCCCGGCCGCCGGTGTTCTTCTCGCGCCGCCGGCTGGTCGAGGCGGCGCTGCAACGCTGGAGCGCCGCCGGCCTCGACCGCGCGCTGGAGCGCCTGCAGGCGACCGTGCTCTTGACGCGCCGGCGCCCCGACCTTGCCGTGGCCACGGCGCGGCAGGCGCTGATGGCGCTTCTTGTCGAATCGGCGCGCGGCGGCCGATAGGCAACCCTCGCCGGGGCGAGGGCCGAAAGCACAATAAAAACAATATTATGAACCGCTCCCTATGTCACGGAAGCGGCGGAATGCCCCGCGCCGGGAGCGGATTTCCGGTTTCGGCCGCTACGAGCCGAGCCGGCGGCAGATGTCGTCGAGCTGCTCCAGCGTGCGGTAGGCGATCTTCAGCTCGCCGCCCTTCTGGCCGTGGCTGATCGTCACCTTCAGGCCGGTGGCGTCGGACAGCGCCTTCTCCAGCGCCAGCGTGTCGGCATCCTTCGGCAGCGGCGCGGAACGCCGCGTCTCGCCGGGCGTGCGCGCCGGCTCCTGCGCCAGCGCCTCGGCCTGGCGCACGGACAGGCCCTCCTCGACGATCCGCCGCGCCAGCGCGGCCGGGTCCTCGGCGGTGACCAGCGTGCGCGCATGGCCGGCCGAAAGCGAGCCGTCGACCAGCATGTCGCGGATCGACTCGGGCAGCTTCAGCAGCCGCAGCGTGTTGGCGACATGGCTGCGGCTCTTGCCGATCACCTGGCCGAGATCGGCCTGGGTGTAGTTGTGCTCGTCGATGAGCTGCTGGTAGCCCAGCGCCTCCTCGACCGGGTTCAGATCGGCGCGCTGGACGTTCTCGATGATCGCCAGCTCCAGCGCCACCCGGTCGTCGACGTCGCGGATGATGACCGGCAGCTCCGCCAGCCCGGCGCGCTGCGCCGCCCGCCAGCGCCGCTCGCCGGCGATGATCTCGTAGCGACCGCTGCCGGCGGGCCGCACCACCACCGGCTGGACGATGCCGTGCTCGCGGATCGACTGGGCGAGGTCGGCGAGGTCGGCCTCGGCGAAGCTGCGCCGCGGATTGCGCGGGTTCGGGCCCACGAACTCGATCGGCACGCGGCTGTCGGCGCCGATCCGCGGCGCGGCCGCGGCCGGCACGGGCTTGTCCATCTCGCCGATCAGGGCGGCGAGGCCACGCCCGAGACGCTTTCTGGAAGGATCGTCGCTCATGAGGATTCCCGCATCGTTTCGCCTTCGTATCGAATCTGCCGCCGCCTTCCGGCTTAGGCCGCGCGCAGCCGGCGCTCGCGCCGGATCACCTCGGACGCCAGCTGGAGATAGGCCTGGCTGCCGGTGCATTTCAGGTCGTAGAGGATCGCCGGCTTGCCGTAGGACGGCGCTTCCGACACCCGCACATTGCGGGGGATCACCGTCTCGTAGACCGTATCGCCCATATGCGCGCGCACATCCTCGACCACCTGGTTGGCGAGGTTGTTGCGGCCGTCGAACATGGTCAGCACGATGCCCTGGATGGTCAGGTCCGGATTGATCGAGTTGCGCACCTGCTCGACCGTCTGCAGGAGCTGGCTCAGACCCTCGAGCGCGAAGAACTCGCATTGCAGCGGCACCAGCACCGAATCGGCGGCGGCCATCGAGTTGAGCGTCAGGAGGTTGAGCGACGGCGGGCAGTCGATCAGCACGTAGCTGAACCCGGGCCCCTCGCCCGCCGGCTGGCGCAGCGCGTTGCGCAGCCGCAGCACGCGGTCCGGCGCGGCGGCGATCTCCATCTCGATGCCGAGCAGGTCGAGCGTCGAGGGAATGACCGACAGGCCCGGCACGGCGGTCGCCATGGCGGCGGTGGCAACGTCCGCCTCGCCGATCAGCAGGTCGTAGGACGACACCGTCCGGTCCTGGCGGTCGATGCCGAGCCCGGTGCTGGCGTTGCCCTGCGGGTCGAGATCGACGATCAGCACGCGCTCGCCGATCGCCGCCAGCGCCGTCGCCAGATTGATCGCGGTGGTGGTCTTGCCGACGCCGCCCTTCTGGTTGGCGATGGTGATGATGCGGGTTCGCGGGGTCATGAGCCGGCCTGCCGAAGGGTATCGTTGCCACGGCCCGCCGGGACGACGCGCGCCAGCCCCGAAATTTCGAGGATGCGGCCCGCCGGGTCGATCTTGCTTGCGTGTTCTACCAGATCGAATCGCCAGGCGTCACCGCTTTCGGCCAGTTCCGCCGCGTATTCCCGGCCTTTGTGGAAAAGCGCCGTCGCCCCGGCCCCGTCCTGCGCCAGCCACGGGGCGGCGAGGTCGAGCAGGCGCGGCAGCGGCGCCAGCGCCCGCGCCGTGACGATCTGCGGCGGCGCGGTGCGGGCGAACGCCTCCTCGATGCGGCAGACATGCACCGTCGCCGGCGCGCCGAGCCCGCCCAGCACCGCCCTCAGAAAGGCGGCCTTCTTGTTGTTGCTCTCGACCAGCTCGATCCGCCCGCCCGGCCGCTCGATCAGCAGGATCGCCAGCACCGCGCCGGGAAATCCGCCGCCGGAGCCGAGATCGAGCCACGCCGTCGCCTGCGGCTTGATCGCGAAAAGCTGGGCGCTGTCGAGGATGTGGCGTTGCCACAGCACATCGAGCGTCGAGGGCGCGGCGAGATTGATGCGGGCCGCCCATCGGCGGAACTCGGCCTCGAACGCTTCGAGCCGCCGCAGCGTTTCACGTGAAACCGTTCCGGCCACGTGACGGAGCTCCGCCATCCTGTCGCTCATGCCGCGCCCCGGCTGTGCCGGTCCATATCCTGGATGGCGGCGAGGAGGATGGCGAGCGCAGCCGGCGTCATGCCGTCGATCCGCTGCGCCTCGGCGATCGAGCCGGGCCGCCGGGCCGCGAGCTTCTGCTTCAGCTCGTTCGACAGGCCGGGAAGACGCGCAAAATCGAGATCGCTCGGAATCGTCCGCGCCTCCTCGCGTCTCAGCACCGCCACATCCGCGCGTTGCCGCTCGAGATAGACCGCGTAGCGGGCTTCCGTTTCCAGTCGCTCCGCCACCGGGGCCTGTATGTCGGCCAGCGCCGGCCAGATCGCGGCCAGCCGCGCGAGGTCGATGTCGGGATAGGAAAGCAGGTCGTAGGCCGTGCGCCGCTGGCCGTCGCGGTTGAGGGCGATGCCGAAGCGCGCCGCCTCGTTCGGCGTCAGCGACAGCGATTGCACCGCATCGCGCGCGGTGGCCAGCGCCCGCTCGGCGGCGCGGAAGCGGGCGATCCGCTCCGGGCCGGCGATGCCCAGCTCGATCGCCCTCGGCGTGAGCCGCTCGTCGGCATTGTCGGCGCGCAGCGACAGCCGGAACTCGGCCCGCGACGTGAACATGCGGTAAGGCTCGCTGACCCCGCGGCTGACCAGATCGTCGATCATCACGCCGATATAGGCGTCGCCGCGCCCGAACAGCACCGGATCGAGCCCGCCGGCCCTTCGCGCCGCGTTGAGGCCGGCCACGAGGCCCTGCGCGGCCGCTTCCTCGTAGCCGGTGGTGCCGTTGATCTGCCCCGCCAGGAACAGGCCGGGCACGCGCCGCGTCTCCAGCGAGCGATCCAGCTCGCGCGGGTCGACATGGTCGTATTCGATGGCATAACCGGGTTGCAGGATGCGCGCCTTTTCCAGCCCGGGGATCGACGCCACCAGCGCCGCCTGCGCGTCGCGCGGCAGCGATGTCGAGATGCCGTTGGGATAGACCGTGTCGTCGTCCAGCCCCTCGGGCTCGAGGAAGATCTGGTGGCCGTCGCGGTCGCCGAACTTGACGATCTTGTCCTCGATCGACGGGCAATAGCGCGGGCCGATGCCCTCTATGGCGCCGGAGTACAGCGCCGAACGGTCGAGATTGGCGCGGATGACGTCGTGCGAGCGCGCGGTGGTGCGCGTCACGCCGCAGGCGATCTGCGGATTGTCGATTCGCCCGGTCAGCAGCGAGAACGGCACCGGATCGTCGTCGGCGAGCTGGCGGTCGAGCGACGCCCAGTCGATGGTGCGGCCGTCGAGCCGTGGCGGCGTCCCGGTCTTGAGCCTGCCGAGCGCGAAGCCGAGCCGCGCCATCGTCGCCGACAGCCCGACGGACGCCGCCTCGTTCATGCGCCCCGCCGGGAACCGCTCGGCGCCGATGTGGATCAGGCCGCGCAGGAAGGTTCCCGTCGTCAGCACCACGGACCCGCAGGCGACCACCCGGTCATCGGCCAGCGCGACACCGGCGACCTGCCCGTTTTCAATCGCCAGATCAAGGACTTCGCCCTCGACCACGTCGAGCATCGGCTGCGCGTCGATGGCGCGGCGCATCGCCTGGCGGTAGAGCTTGCGGTCGGCCTGCGTCCGCGGCCCGCGCACCGCCGGGCCCTTGCGGCGGTTGAGCAGCCGGAACTGGATTCCGGCCGCATCCGCGACGCGCCCCATCAGGCCGTCGAGCGCGTCGATCTCGCGCACGAGATGGCCCTTGCCCAGGCCGCCGATGGCCGGGTTGCACGACATCGCGCCGATGGTGCCGCGCGCCATCGTCACCAGCGCCGTGGCGGCGCCGGCACGCGCGGCCGCAGCGGCCGCCTCGCAGCCGGCATGGCCGCCGCCGATGACGATGACATCGTAGTCTCGACGCATGGGTGGGTCCCGGTTTCGTTGGGCGCAGGAATGTCCCCCGGCCGGCTTCAAGTCAAGCTTGTTTCACGTGAAACGGATTTCGGCGCGCCGGCGCCGGTGTTTCACGTGAGTCACGACCGGGCCGACGCGCACTGTTTCACGTGAGTCACTTGCCGATGCAGAACTCCGAAAAGATCACGCCCAGCAGCTCCTCGACATCGACCGCGCCGGTGATCCGCCCCAACGCATCGCAGGCAAGGCGCAACTGTTCGGCACGAAGCTCGAGATCGTGCGGTATCAGCGCATCGAGCACATGGTCCTTCGTCGTGCGCAGCAACTCGACATGCCGCAGCCGGGTCGGAACGATCGACCCTTGCGTCGCCGCCGCCGACTGCGCGCGCGTCGCGATATCCCGGACAAGCCGACCGAGCCCTTCGCCCGTCACCACCGAGATCGCATGATCGAAGCCGTCGACCCTCGATCCCGGCAGGTCGCTTTTTGTCGCCACACGCAACGCGGACGCCTGCCACGTCCGTCTGATCCCCTCTTGCCGGGGCGTAGACGAATCGACCAGCTCCAGCACGAGGTCCGCGCGCCCGGCGGCGGCGACGGCCCTCTCCACGCCGATGCGCTCGACCCTGTCGTCGGTCTCGCGAAGCCCGGCGGTATCAGTGACCAGCACCTTCACGCCGTCGAGATCGAGCGCCACCTCGACAAGATCGCGCGTCGTGCCGGCGACCTCGGTGACGATGGCCACATCGCGCCGGGCGAGCGCGTTGAGCAGGCTCGATTTCCCGGCATTCGGCGCACCGACCAGCACCGCGCGAAACCCGTCGCGCACGATCTCGGCCGCGCGATAACCGCCGAGATGCTCGTCGATCTCCCGGCAAAGCGCGCGCATGTCCGCCCAGACCCGTTCGGAGACCGAACCCGGGACGTCGGCCTCGTCGGCGAAGTCGAGCTCGGCCTCGATCATCGCCCGTGCATGGAGCAGCCGCCTGCGCCAGGCGGCGTAGAGCGCCTGCTGGCCGCCTTCGGCGTTGTCGAGCGCCAGCCGGCGCTGGGTTTCCGTCTCGGCGGCGATCAGGTCCGCCAGCCCCTCCGCGCCGGTCAGGTCGATCCTGCCGTTGACGAAGGCGCGGCGGGTGAACTCCCCCGCTTCGGCCTGGCGAAGCCCCGGCATCGCACCGAGCGCGCGCAGCATCGCCGCGACCACCGCGCGTCCGCCATGAATGTGGAGCTCCACGCAATCCTCGCCGGTGAAGCTCGCCGGCCCCGGAAACCACAGCACCAGCCCGCGGTCGAGCGCGAGGCCGTCGCCGTCGCGCAGGGAACGAAGAACCGCGCGCCGCGGCGGCGGCACGCCGCCGGCGATGCGGACCGCCGCATCGCGGGCGTGCGGTCCCGACAGCCTGATCACCGCCACGCCCGACGGCAGCCCGCCCGACGACAGCGCAAAGATCGTATCGCGGAATGGCGATTGCCCCTTCATCGGCCGCGCCCTAGGTTAGCTTTCACAAGAGGGTGACGCATGACCAGCCTTCCTCAACGCAATCTCCTCGCCGACGAGACCAGCCCCTATCTGCGCCAGCATGGCGACAACCCCGTCCACTGGCGGCCGTGGTCCCGCGACGCGCTCGACGAGGCCCGCGTGCTCGGACGCCCCATCCTGCTGTCGGTCGGCTACGCCGCCTGTCACTGGTGCCATGTCATGGCGCATGAGAGCTTCGAGGACGACGCCGTCGCCGCCGTCATGAACCGGCTTTTCGTGAACATCAAGGTCGATCGCGAGGAAAGGCCGGACATCGACCAGATCTACATGGCGGCGCTGACCGCGATGGGCGAGCAGGGCGGCTGGCCGCTGACCATGTTCCTCACGCCGGACGCGCGGCCGTTCTGGGGCGGCACCTACTTCCCGAAGGCAGCGCGCTACGGCCGGCCGGGCTTCGTCGCCGTGCTGGAAGCCGTCGCGAAGACGTGGGAGGAACGACGCGACGAGCTCGACCGCAGCGCGGAAGCGCTGAGCGTTCACGTCGCGGCGCAGCTCGCCCCCCGACCGGCCGACGCCGCCGCGGAACCCGACGGGCTGGAAGCCTATGCCGAGGCGATCCACTCGATGATAGACCGCGACGGGGGCGGGCTTCGCGGCGCGCCGAAGTTCCCCAACGCGCCGATGATGCAGGTGATGCGGCTGAGCTGGCTGCAGAACGGCGCCACAGCCCATCGCGACGCGGTGACGACGAGCCTGCGCGCGATGCTTTCCGGCGGCATCTACGACCATCTCGGCGGCGGATTGTGCCGCTACTCCACCGACGCGGCATGGCTGGTGCCGCATTTCGAGAAGATGCTCTACGACAACGCCCAGCTGATCGACCTCGCCGGCTGGGCCTATGCGGAAACCGGCGACGAATCGTTTCGTTATCGAATCGAGGAAACCGTCGCATGGCTTTCGCGCGAGATGCGACTGCCGGGCGGCGGCTTCGCCTCCAGCCTCGACGCCGACAGCGACGGCGAGGAAGGGCGGTTCTACCTGTGGACGCGCGACGAGATCGTCCGCATTCTGGGAAAGGACGCCGACCGCTTTCTGGATGTCTACGGCCTGGCGCAGCCGTCCGGCTGGGAGGGCGAGCCGATCCTGCATCGCCTGTCCGCGCCCGGTTACGCCGACGCCGACGCCGGCATTCTCGCGATGAAAGCGAGATTGCTTGACGCGCGGAGCCAGCGCGCCCGGCCGGGCCGCGACGACAAGGTTCTGGTCGACTGGAACGGCCTGACGATTGCCGCGCTCGCCCGCGCCGCACGCCAGTTCGCGCGCCCGGACTGGCTCGATCTGGCGAAGGATGCGTTTCGTTTCGTTGCCGAATCGGCCGACGGCGAGCGTCTGCCGCATTCCGTCGCCGGCGGACGGCGCCTCTTTCCCGGCCTTGCCAGCGACTACGCCGCGATGATCGCGGCAGCCGTGTCGCTCAGCGAGGCGACCGGAGACGACGCCTGCCTGGCCAAAGCCCGGCAGTGGCTTGCCGCGCTCGACCGCCGGCACGGCGACGAGGACGGCGTCGGCCACTATCTCACCGCCGCCGACAGCGCCGACGTGCCGATGCGCATCCGCGGCGACGTCGACGATGCCGTGCCGTCGTCCACCGCCCAGATCGTCGAGGCGATGACCCGGCTCGCGATGGCCACTTCCGATCACCGCCTGCACGAGCGGGCGGTCGACGCCGCCGAAGCCGCCAGCCGCCGCGCCGCCGGCCAGCGATACGGCCAGGCCGGCATCGTCCACGCTGCAGCGATCGCGCGGCAACCGAAGAAGCTCATCCTCGTGGGCGCCCGCGATTCCAGCCTCGTTTCGGCAGCGAATCGCTTTCCCGACCGGACGCGGACGGACATCGTCCACCCGTCCGAACCCGGGGGCGGAACGGTGAAACTGCCGGACGGCACGGTGATCGACACGTCCGCGCCCGGCGCGTGGCTGTGCGTCGGCCAGACCTGCCTGCCGCCGGTGCGCGACGACGCCGGGCTGGGAGCCCTGCTGCAACCTCGCGGCTGAGCCGGCTCAGGTGTTCATCGAATCGAAGAAGTCCGCGTTGGTCTTGGTCTGCTTCAGCTTGTCGATGAGGAACTCGATGGCGTCGGTGGTGCCCATGGGCGCCAGGATGCGGCGCAGCACGAAGATCTTCTGCAGATCCTGGCGCGGCACCAGGAGGTCCTCCTTGCGGGTGCCGGACTTGAGGATGTCCATGGCCGGGAAGATGCGCTTGTCGGCGACCTTGCGGTCGAGCACGATCTCGGAGTTGCCGGTGCCCTTGAACTCCTCGAAGATCACCTCGTCCATGCGGCTGCCGGTATCGATCAGCGCGGTCGCGATGATGGTCAGCGAACCGCCTTCCTCGATGTTGCGCGCCGCGCCGAAGAAGCGCTTCGGCCGCTGGAGCGCGTTGGCGTCGACGCCGCCGGTCAGCACCTTGCCGGAGGACGGCACCACGGTGTTGTAGGCGCGGCCGAGCCGGGTGATCGAATCGAGCAGGATGACCACGTCGCGGCCGTGCTCGACCAGGCGCTTGGCCTTCTCGATGACCATCTCGGCCACCTGCACGTGGCGCACCGCCGGCTCGTCGAAGGTCGAGGACACGACCTCACCCTTGACCGAGCGCTGCATGTCGGTGACCTCCTCCGGCCGCTCGTCGATCAGGAGCACGATCAGATAGGCTTCGGGATGGTTGGTGGCGATCGAATGGGCGATGTTCTGCAGCAGCACCGTCTTGCCGGTGCGCGGCGGCGCCACGATCAGGCCGCGCTGGCCCTTGCCGAGCGGCGCCACCAGATCGATGACGCGGGCCGACAGGTCCTTGCCGGTCGGGTTCTCGGTCTCCATCCTCAACCTCTCGTTGGGATAGAGCGGCGTCAGGTTGTCGAAATGAATCTTGTGCCGGATCTTCTCCGGGTCCTCGAAATTGATGGTGTTGACCTTCAGCAGCGCGAAATAGCGCTCGCCCTCCTTGGGGCTGCGGATCGGGCCTTCCACCGTGTCGCCGGTCTTGAGCGAGAAGCGGCGAAGCTGCGAGGGCGAGATGTAGATGTCGTCGGGGCCGGGCAGATAGTTGGCGTTGGCCGAGCGCAGGAAGCCGAAGCCGTCCTGCAGCACCTCCACCACGCCCTCGCCGATGATCTCGATGTCCTGGGCGGCCAGCTTCTTGAGGATCGCGAACATCAGCTCCTGCTTGCGCATGACGCTGGCATTCTCGACCTCGAGCGATTCGGCAAAGGCGATCAGATCGGTCGGACCCTTGCTCTTCAGCTCCTGTAGTTTCATTTCCTGCATGTTGCGGACTCTGGAATGGAAAGACGAAGGCGGCGCGGGGCGGCGGTGTGCGTGGAGAACGTCTGCGCGGGACAGAAATACACGACGCCATGCGGGGAGGAAGGATGCGACTCTTAGCGCCCCTGCCGGAAAACCGCAAGGCGAGAATCGCCGCAGGCTTCGGGCGGCCGGCGAGGGCCGCCCCCGGGAACGGTTCCTAGAACGGCTTGACCACCACGAGGATGACGATGGCGATCATCAGCACCGTCGGCACCTCGTTGACGATGCGCCAGTGCCGCGCCGGCCTGGTGTTCCGGTCCTGCGCGAACTTGCGCACCGCGCCCGAAAGATAGCCATGCACGGCCGAAAGCGCCAGCACCGCCGCGATCTTGGCGTGCAGCCAGCCGCCGGAGAAGCCGAAGCCCTCCCAGGCCAGCCACAGGCCGACGATCCAGGCGACCAGCATCGCCGGATTGATGATGGCGCGCAGAAGCCGGCGCTCCATCACCTTGAAGGTCTCCGACTGCGCCGAGCCGACGGGAACGTCGGCATGGTAGACGAAGAGCCGCGGCAGGTAGAGCATGCCCGCCATCCACGAGATCACGGCGATGACGTGGATCGCCTTGATCCAGGCATAGTAGGCGCCGGGATCGACCCACAACAGAAGCCCGGCCAGGGCCGCGGTCGCGACGATCGCCGCCACGGCGCGGATCGTCGCCTTGCGGGCGCTGTCGTCGCTCATCGCCGGGCCTCCTTCACCAGCCGCACCATGGTCTCGACATGCTCGATAGGCGTCTGCGGCGTCACGCCGTGGCCGAGATTGAACACGAACGGGCCGCCCGACAGCGCGCCGAGGATCGCCTCCACGCCCTCCTCCAGCGCCCGGCCGCCGGCCTGCAGCCGCAGCGGGTCGAGATTGCCCTGCACCGCGCCGTCGGCCTGCAGGCACCTGGCCTGCGACAGCGGTACGCTCCAGTCGAGGCCGAGCGCGGTCACCCCCGTCTTGCGGCGATAGTCGTCGTAGAGCGAGCCCGCGCCCTTGGGAAAGCCGATGATCGGCGTGTCGGGAAACACCGCCCGTATCTTCTCGACCATCTTCCTCACCGGGCGCACGCAGCAGGCCTCGAACGCCGCCTCGTCGAGCACGCCCGCCCAGGAATCGAAGATCTGCACCGCGTCGGCCCCGGCCCCGATCTGGCGGATGAGATAGCCGGCCGCCCGCTCGGCGAGGATGTCGAGCAGCTGCGCCATCGCCCGCGGGTCGCGGAAGCCGAACAGCCGCGCCGGCGCCTGGTCCGGCGTGCCGTGGCCGGCGATCATGTAGGTCGCCACCGTCCACGGCGCGCCGCAGAAGCCGAGCAGCGTCGTCCTTGCCGGCAATTCGGCCCGCAGCCGGCGCACCGTCTCGTAGACCGGCTCCAGATTCACGTGAAACGCATCGTCCCCGATATCGGCCAGACGGGCCACTTCCCGCGGCTCTATCGGCGTCATCAGCGGCCCCCTGCCTTCCTCGAAGCGCAGGTCGCGACCGAGCGCGTGCGGCACGACGAGGATGTCGGAGAACAGGATCGAGGCGTCGAAGTCGAAGCGGCGGATCGGCTGCATCGTCACCTCGACGGCGAGGTCGGGGTTGTAGCACAGGTCGAGGAAGCTGCCGGCGCTCGCCCGCGTCGCGCGGTATTCGGGAAGATAGCGGCCCGCCTGCCGCATCATCCATACCGGCGGCGGACATGCGGTCTCGCCTTTCAGGACGTCGAGGACGATGCGTCTTTCGGCCATGCTTCACCTTCTCCGCATTGGGCGCCCGAACCAAAGAAGAGTCTTTTAAAGGAATCTTCTGATTCTACGACTCTGTTGGAATCGACAATTCCGGCTTGTCCCCGCCGGGACGAGCCAACTCAACGCGCAAAGCGCCGCACCCGCAGGTTCCGCCAGTCGCGGGATCACGGGGATCGTTTCGATTCTCCAAGGAAAAACATGCGGTTGCAACAGGCCTCGGGCAATGCCCGCCTGTGGATAGGCGATCGGCCCGCCCGGCCGTCCCCGTTTTCTTCCACAGCGCGCTGAAGATTTGCAGGGCAGGGCGAATTGTGGACAAACCGGCGTCTGATACAGTCGCTGCGCGTCGGGGTCGCCAACGGGTCCCGTTTTTCCACAGTCGCCAACAGGCCCCGGATGTCCTTGTGAACAAACAGCAGCGCTTCTTCCACCTTCACCTGATTTCGGACGCCACCGGCGAGACGCTCCTGGCCGCGGGCCGCGCCGTCTCGGCCCAGTACAAGGACGCGCGCGCCATCGAGCACATCTATCCGCTGGTGCGCACCGAAAGGCAGCTCCTCAAGGTGCTGGACGAGATCGACCAGGCCCCCGGCATCGTTCTCTACACCGTCATCGACAAGGCGCTCGCCGGCATCATCGACGAGCGCTGCGCGGCCATGGGCCTGCCCTGCGTCTCGGTGCTGGAGCCGGTTCTTTCCGTGTTCCAGTCCTATCTCGGCCTGCCCGCCGGCCGGCGCGTCGGCGCCCAGCACGTGCTCGACGCCGACTATTTCCGCCGCATCGACGCGCTCAACTTCACCATGGACCACGACGACGGCCAGATGCTCGACAGCGTCGACGAGGCCGACGTGGTCCTGCTCGGCATCTCGCGCACCTCCAAGACGCCGACCAGCTTCTATCTCGCCAATCGCGGCATCAAGACCGCCAACGTCCCCATCGTGCTCGGCGTGCCGGTGCCGCAAAGCGTGGTCGACGCCGGGCGGCCGCTGGTCGTCGGGCTGGTGGCGACGGCCGAGCGCATCTCGCATGTGCGCCAGAACCGCGTGCTCGGCACCTCGGTCGGCTACGATTCGCAAAGCTATGTCGACCGCGGCGTCATCGCCCAGGAGCTGGTCTACGCCCGCCAGATCTTCGCCCGCCACGGCTGGCCGATGATCGACGTCAGCCGCCGCTCCATCGAGGAGACGGCCGCCGCCATCGTTGCCTTGCGCGGCAAGACGCGCTAACGGCGCGGCCATGGAGGACGCCGAACATGCCGGGACCTGTTCCTGAACCCGCCGAGCCCGAGGCCGCCGCATCCGAGCCCGTCGTGCTCGCCTCGGGAAGCCCGTTCCGCCGCAGGATGCTGGAGGAAGCCGGCGTCGCCGTCGAGGCCGTTCCGCCGCGACCCGACGAGCGCACGGTCGAGGCCGCGACCGAAGGTTCCGGCATCACGCCGCAGGAGCTCGCCGCCATCCTCGCCGAGGCCAAGGCGCTCGACGTGTCGGAGCGCCTGCCCGGCCGGCTGGTGATCGGCGCCGACCAGACGCTGTCGCTCGGCGATGCCGTGCTGCACAAGCCGCGCGACATGGAGGAGGCCCGTCGCCGGCTCCTGGCGCTGTCGGGCAGGACGCACGAGCTGAACAGCGCCGTGGTCGTGGCGCGCGACGGCGAGGTGCTGTGGCGTCATGTCGCCGTGGCGCGGCTGACCATGCGCCCGCTCGATCCCGCCTTCGTCGGCCGGCACCTGTCGCGGGTGGGCGACAGGGCGCTGGCAAGCGTCGGCGCCTACCAGATCGAGGGCGAGGGCATCCAGCTCTTCGAGGCCGTCGAGGGCGACCATTTCACCATCGTCGGCCTGCCGCTGCTGCCGCTGCTCGCCGAGCTGCGCAAGCTGGGGGCGATCGATGGCTGAGGCCGCCGCACCCAGGGCCTTCGTCGTCGGCCACCCTATCGCCCATTCGCGCTCGCCGCTGATCCACGGCTTCTGGCTGGAGACGCTGGGCATCGCCGGCAGCTACGAGCGCCTCGACGTCCATCCCGACGCCATCGACGCCTTCCTGCGCGGCCTGCCGCGATCGGGCTTCGTCGGCGGCAACGTCACCATCCCGCACAAGCAGGCCGCCCACCGCGCGGCCGACCGGCTCGACGCCGCCGCCGAGGCCATCGGCGCGGCCAACACGCTGTGGCTGGAGGACGGCCGGCTCGTCGCCGGCAACACCGACGCCCACGGCTTCGCGGCCAGTCTCGACAGCCAGGCGCCGGGCTGGCGGCAGGCGCGCACGGCGCTGGTGCTGGGGGCGGGGGGCGCGGCCCGCGCCGTCGTCTTTGCGCTGAAGGAGGCGGGCTTCGCCGACATCCGCCTCGTCAACCGCACGCTGGCCCGCGCGCAGGAGCTTGCCGACCGTTTCGGGCCGGGCGTCTCAGCCCATGGCTGGGACGCGGCCGGCGAGCTTTCCGCCGACGCCGGCCTCGTCGTCAACACCTCCTCGCTCGGCATGGCCGGCAAGGACGCGCTGCCGCTCGACGTCTCTCTGCTGCCGGGCGACGCGATCGTCGCCGACATCGTCTATGTGCCGCTGGAAACGCCGCTGCTCGCCGCCGCCCGGGCTCGCGGCCTCGTCGGCGTGGACGGGCTCGGCATGCTGCTGCACCAGGCCGTGCCCGGCTTCGAGCGCTGGTTCGGCGCGCGACCGCAGGTGACGCCGGCGCTGCGCGAGCGCATCGTCGCCGATCTGGAGAAAGACGCATGATCGTCCTCGGGCTCACCGGCTCCATCGGCATGGGCAAGTCGACCACGGCGAGGATGTTCATGGACGAGGGCGTGCCGGTGCACGATGCCGACGAGGCCGTCCACCGCCTCTATGCCGGCGTCGCCGCGCCGCTGATCGAGGCGCGCTTTCCCGGCACGGTGGTGGAGGGCACGGTCGACCGCGAAAGGCTGTCGGCGGCCGTTATCGGCAAGCCGGAGGCGCTGCGCGATCTGGAGAAGATCGTGCATCCGCTGGTGCGCGCCGACGCCGACGCCTTCCTCGCCCGCCACCGCGCCGCCGGCGCGCCGCTCGCGGTTCTCGACATCCCGCTATTGTTCGAGACCGGCGGCCGCGACCGCGTCGACCAGGTGGTGGTTGTCACCGCGCCGCCCGAGGTGCAGCGCGCGCGCGTGCTCGCCCGCCCCGGCATGACCGGGGAGAAATTCGCCGCCATCCTCGCCCGCCAGGTGCCGGATGCGCACAAGCGGGCCCGCGCCGACCACGTCATCGACACCGGCCAGGGCATGGAGGCCGCCCGCGCCGCGGTGAAGGCGCTGGTCGCCGCGCTTGCGGGGAAAAGCCCGGCCTGAAGCGATCCAGGAAAAGTGTGAACCACTTTTTCGTCCGCAATTGCGGAAGAACAAAAGTCCGCCCGATCCTTGCCGCGCGGCTCTCGCCCCGGCATCCTGCGGCGAAGGAGCGAATCAGGCGATGCGCGAGATCATCTTCGACACCGAGACCACCGGGCTCGACGCCCGCGAGGACCGCATCATCGAGTTCGGCGGCGTCGAGCTCGTCAACCGCTTCCCGACCGGCCGCACCTTCCACCATTATTTCAACCCGCAGGGCCGCCCCGTCCATCCCGACGCGCTGGCCGTGCACGGCATCTCCGACGCCGACCTCGTCGGCAAGCCGACCTTCGCCGAGCTTGCCGGCGAGCTTTCCGGGTTCATCGACGGCGCGATGCTGGTGGCCCACAATGCCGGCTTCGACATCGGCTTCCTCGACGCCGAGTTCGCCCGGATCGGCCAGCCGCGGATCGATCCGGCCAGGGTGATCGACACGCTGGCCATCGCGCGGCGCAAGCACCCGATGGGGCCGAACTCGCTCGACGCGCTGTGCCGGCGCTACGGCATCGACAACAGCCACCGCACCCGGCACGGTGCGCTGCTCGACTCCGAGCTGCTCGCCGAGGTCTATATCGAGCTGATCGGCGGCAAGCAGGCCGCCTTCAGCCTCGAGGTGCAGGTCGAGGCGGTCGTGGCGGCCGGCGAGGTCGAGCCCGGCGTCTGCGCCGCGCGCCAGCGCGAGCATCCGCTGCCTTCCCGCCTGTCGCCGGCCGAGATCGAGGCCCATGCGCGGCTGGTCGCCCAGATCGGCGACGCCGCGATCTGGCGCGAGGTCGATCCCGCCTGTCGCGGCGAGGCGGCGCAATAGAGCAATTCCAGGAAAAGCGCAAAGCGGTTTTCCGTCAGGAATTGCGTGAAAACAAAGAGATGGATCGTTTCATCGTTTCCGTGAAACGATCAGGCAAAAAAGAGAAAGGCCCGGCTTGCGGCCGGGCCCGTTCTCGGTCCTGCTGCGCGAAGGAGGCGCCGGCTCAGCTCGGCTGCGCCGCCTTGGCCTTGGCCTGCTCCTCGGCCATGCGCTGCTGGAACATCTGCGCGAAGTCGATCGGGTCGATCATCAGCGGCGGGAAGCCGCCGTTGCGGGTCGAGTCGGCGACGATCTGGCGCGCGAACGGGAACAGAAGCCGCGGGCACTCGATGAACAGCAGCGGCAGCATGTGCTCCTGCGGGAAGCCGGCGACACGGAACACCCCGCCATAGACCAGCTCGACGTTGAACAGCACCTCGCTGTCGACCGACGCCTTGGCGGCGAGCGTCAGCGTCACGTCGTACTCGGTCTGCGTCAGCGGATTGGCGTTGACGTTGACATTGATGTTGATGCCGGGCGCCTTGTCGCGCGCGCGCAGCGAGTTGGGCGCGCCGGGGCTCTCGAAGGACAGGTCCTTGACGTATTGCGCCAGCACGTTGAGCGAGGGCTGCGTGCCGTTTCCGGCCTTGGCGGCGCCGGCCGGGGGGGGCGTGGTTTCTTCGGGTTGCTTGGCCATCGGCCGAAATCCTCCTGCTTCAGCCGACAGCGGCCGGTATCAGATCGCGCGGTTGGCTAGCATGGCGCGCCCGGCGTGACAAGCAAGCATGGCGACCCCGACCGCGACGGCCTGCTTCAGCGGTCGTCGTCGATCGTCGGCCGCGACGGCGGCGGGCCGTCCTTGCGGGCGAAGTCGTCGGCGTCGAGGTCGATGGTGCGCGGGCCCTCGCGCCGGAAGCCGCGCCCTTCGCCGCGGGCGGTGTCGACCACGACGATGCGGGACTTCAGGAAGCGCCAGACCAGCTCGCGGACCGGCGGCAGGAACAGGACCAGGCCGAGCGCGTCGGTGAGGAAGCCGGGGATGACGAGCAGCACCCCGGCGAGCGCGATCATCACGCCGTGGACGACGTCGCGTCCCGGCGCGCCGCCGGCCTCCATCGTCGCGCGGATGCGGGTCAGCGCGCCGAGGCCCTGGATGCGCAGGAGCACCGCGCCGAGCGCCGTCGTGGCCACGACCAGCGCCACGGTGGGCAGCACGCCGACCAGGCTGCCGACCAGCGCGAAGCCGGCGATCTCCAGAAGCGGCAGGGCGATGAGGACAAGCGGTAGAAGCGGCACGGTCGTCTTTCCGGCTGGCGCGGGAGCGCGATTGGGGTCCGGGCGGCCTTTCCGCCCTCCGGTTGCAGATAGGATGTCGTCGCTTTGATTTGAATGATCGCCTGATGCGTTCTATATGCAAAAGAACCGCCGGCGAAGCGATGCCTCCGCCGGGCGAAAGGGTTTGGCGGTAACGATGGAATTTTTCGACTTCGGCACGATCTTCTTCCTGGTCGCGGCAATCGTGATCTTCTTCCAGCTCCGCAACGTGCTGGGCCGGCGCACCGGCAGCGAGCGGCCGCCCTTCGACCCCTACAGCTCGCCGCGCAACGACGCCAGGGGCGATCCCGCCCAGCAGTCGGAGAACGTGGTGTCGCTGCCGCGCCGCAAGGGCGCGGAGGCCGAGGCCGCCTATGCCGCCATCGACGCCGTCGCCCGGCCGGGCACCGAGCTGAACCGCAGCCTGCGCGCCATCCGCGACGCCGATCCCGCCTTCGAGCCGAAATCCTTCGTCGACGGCGCCAAGATGGCCTACGAGATGATCGTCATGGCCTATGCCGACGGCGACCGCCGCACGCTCAAGAACCTTCTGTCGCGCGAGGTCTATGACGGCTTCGTCGCCGCCATCTCCGAGCGCGAGAGCCGCTCGGAGAAGATCCAGTCCTCCTTCGTCGGCATCGACAAGGCCGAGATCGTCAACGCCGAGATGAAGGGCAGCGAGGCCCATGTCACGCTGCGCGTCGTCAGCCAGCTCGTCTCCGCCACCCGCAACGCCGCCGGCGAGGTGATCGACGGCGACCCGGAGACCGTCGCCGAGGTCAAGGACGTGTGGACCTTCGCCCGCGACACCCGCTCCCGCGATCCCAACTGGAAGCTGGTGGCCACCGAAGCCGACGACTGAGCGCACGGCCCGCGCATGCCCGCCGCTCCCCTGTTCCATGCCGTCGCCTTCGGCGACATCCCGGGGTGGGAGGCGGACGACCACGACGCGGCCTTCGCCGCCTTTGCCCGCAGCGCCGCCCACGCCCTGAAGACGCCCTACCGCACCGGCTCGCTCGGCGTCGAGGCGGCGTCCTTCGCCCTCGCCTTCGCCGAGGCCGCCCGCAAGCCCCTCGGCGCCGGGCGGGCGCGGGACTTCTTCGAGCGGCATTTTTCCCCGTTCCTGGTGGTTGCCGACGGCGACGAAGCCGGCTTCGTCACCGGCTTCTACGAGCCGCAGCTTCCGGCCTCGCCGGTCAGGACGCCGCATTTTCGCGTGCCGCTTCTCGCCCCGCCCGACGATCTGGTCGGGATCGACGACGGCAACCGCCCCGCGGGTCTCGACCCGGCCGTCGCGTTCGGGCGCAGGGCCGAAAGCGGCATCGTCGAATATTTCGACCGCGCCGCCATCGAGGCCGGCGCGCTCGGCCCGCGGGCGAGGCCTCTGGCGTGGCTCGCCGACAAGGTCGACGCCTTCTTCGTCCACGTCCAGGGCTGCGCCCGGCTGGCGATGCCCGACGGCACGGCGAAGCGCCTCACCTATGCCGCGAAATCCGGCCACCCCTTCACCGGCCCGGGCCGAGTGCTGGCCGGGCTCGGCGAGATTGCGCGCGATGAGGTCACGATGCAGTCGATCCGCGCCTGGTTCCGGGAAAACCCCGGCCGGGTGGACGAGATCCTGCACAAGAACCGCTCCTACATCTTCTTCCGCGAGGCCGGGGTCGACGATCCCGCGCTCGGTCCGGTGGCGGCGGCCAGGGTGCCGCTGACGCCCGGCCGCTCGCTGGCGGTGGACCGGCTGCTCCACACCTTCGCCACGCCGTTCTTCATCGACGCGCCGTCGCTCGCCGCCTTCGGCGGCGGACCGTTCCGCCGGCTGATGATCGCGCAGGACACCGGCTCGGCCATCGTCGGCCCGGCGCGCGGCGACCTGTTCGCCGGCTGCGGCGACGCGGCCGGCGAGATCGCCGGCGTGGTGCGCCATCCCGCCCGCTTCTTCGCGCTCCTGCCGCGCGGCCTTGCCGGAGGCGGCGCGTGAGCGGCCGGTCGCGAAAGGAACGGCTGTCGCCGGAAGACCGCGTCCTGTGGAGGCGGGTGGCGAAATCGGTGACGCCGCTTCCCGGCAAGGGCGTCGAGGACGAGGACGCCGGGCCGGAGGAGTTTGCCGTCCTGCTGGAGGCCGCGCCGCGCGCCGCGCCGAAGCCGGCGGAGCCGCCGGTGCCGGCGCCGGCGAGGCTGGCCGCCGCGCCGAAGCACGGCATAGACCGGCCGACCCGCGCCAGGCTGGCGAAGGGCCGGCTGCCGATCGAGGGCAAGGTCGACCTCCACGGCCTGACCCAGACCGAGGCGCACGCGCTGCTCCTGTCGTTCCTGCACCGCGCCCAGGCCGGCGGCCGCCGCCATGTGCTGGTCGTCACCGGCAAGGGCGCCTCGCTCGGCAGCGACGGCGTGCTGCGCCGGGCTGTGCCGGGCTGGCTGGCGACGCCGCCGTTCCGCGGGCTGGTCAGCGCCCACGAGCCGGCCGCCCCCCGCCATGGCGGCTCGGGCGCGCTCTATGTGCGGCTGCGCCGCAAGGACGGAGCGACCGGGGAAGGATGGTCATGACCCCGTTCGGCGAGCGCATGCGCGCGATGCGCGAGGAAAAGGGCGTCACCCAGAAGGAGATGGCGGCCGCGCTCGGCGTCAGCCCGGCCTACCTGTCGGCGCTGGAGCACGGCCGGCGCGGCGTGCCGAGCTGGCCGCTGATCCAGAAGATCGTCGGCTATTTCAACGTCATCTGGGACGAGGCCGAGGATTTGCAGCGGCTCGCCGTGGCGTCCCACCCGCGCGTGACCGTCGACACCGTCGGCCTGTCGCCGCAGGCGACGCTGCTCGCCAACCGGCTGGCCGGCGCGATCGGCAGCCTGTCGGCGGCCGACATCGACGAGCTCGTCGCCCGCCTCGAGGAGATGGAGAGGCGCGCCGGCTGACAGCGGCCCGCGCCAGCCCGCTCAGAACAGCTTCTTCAGCTCGTCCAGCCGGTCGTTGACCAGCCAGCCGTAATAGTTCTCCTGCGGCAGGCGCGGGCTCTCGCCCGCCTGCGCGCGCTTCCGGTTCTCGTCCCTGAGCGCGCGCGCGCGGGCCTCCGGGTTGCCGATATTGTAGAGCGTGGCGGTGATGCCGGGATTTTCCGAGATGTCGAAGCCTGCGATGTCGCGATAGGCCTCGATCGACTTCTTCAGCGTCGCCGCGACATAGGCCAGCGTCAGGTCCGGGTCCATGATCGTCTGGTAGACCTTCTGCGGGTTGTCGTGGTCGAGCCCGGGCAGGCCCGACACCCTGGCGACGATGTCGCTCATCTGCAGCGCGGTCAAAGGGTTGAGCTGGCCTATGCCGAATGTCTGGCCGGCATAGAAGGGCTGGAAGAACACGGCGCTGAAGCGGTTGTCGGGGAAGGCCGTTCCGTCCACGGTCCTGCCGCGGAACCTGGCGTCCCACACCGCCTCGCGGCAGGTCCACAGGTCGTAGCTGTCCGTCTTGCCGCCGCAGGCCGAGAATTGCGGCCGCTTGACGAACTCGCCGACCGTCTCGCCGCCGTGGGAGAAGGTGAAGCGCGATTCCAGATAGGACACGGCCTTGATGTAGTAGGTCTGCAGCCGGTCGTAGGCGTCGACATTGTAGGTGTGCTCGCCGACGATGGCGCCGACCACGTGCATCGGGTCGATGCCGTACTGGGCCGAGACCGCGACGATCTTGGCGCGCAGCGCGCCGTCGTTCTGGAGCAGCGCATAGACCTTGCGGTACTTCGCCTCGTAGGTCGAGTTCAGCGCGCTGGTGCGGCTGGCCGAGGCGGCGGGAACGGCCGGCTGCGTGGCGTTGCGGTTGCCGGGCGGGACCAGCGTGGCGGCGGCGGCCGGCGCGGCCGCCACGGCGATGCACAGGAACACGAACAGCCGGCTTGTGAGGGTCATTCTGCGCTTTCCGGGGGGACGAACGGCGGACGGGCAAAATAGTTGCCGCCGCCGCTCAAGTCGAGGGTCCGCCCGTTCACGCTCGTGTCAGAACCCCTCGGCCGGTCGGCCGCCGCCTTGCCCGGTCCCTCCCTTACAGGATGAATCTGGACAAATCCGTGTTCCTGGCGAGGTCGCCGACGTTTTTGTCGACATAGTCGGCGTCGATGGTCATCTGCGAGCCGCCGCGGTCCGGCGCGGTGAAGGAGATCTCGTCCAGCACCCGCTCCATCACCGTCTGCAACCGCCGCGCGCCGATGTTCTCGACGCTGGCGTTCAACTCGACGGCGATGCCGGCCAGCCGGTCGATGGCGTCGTCGGTGAAGGAAAGCGTCACGCCCTCGGTCGCCATCAGCGCCACATACTGCTTGATCAGGCTCGCCTCCGTCTCGGTCAGGATGCGGCGGAAGTCGTCCTTGTCGAGCGCCCGGAGCTCGACGCGGATCGGCAGCCGGCCCTGAAGCTCGGGCAACAGGTCCGACGGCTTGGAGACGTGGAACGCGCCCGAGGCGATGAACAGGATGTGGTCGGTCTTGACCGGCCCGTATTTGGTGGCGACCGTCGTGCCCTCGACCAGCGGCAGCAGGTCGCGCTGCACGCCCTCGCGCGAGGGACCGCCGGAGATGTCGCTGCGCGCGGCCACCTTGTCGATCTCGTCGATGAAGACGATGCCGTCGTTCTCGGCCGATTCCAGCGCCCGGCGCACCACCTCGTCCTGGTCGAGCAGCTTGTCCGACTCGTCGTTGATCAGCAGGCCGTAGGATTCCTTGACCGTGGTCTTGCGCGTCTTGGTGCGGCCGCCGCCCATCGCCTTCTGCAACATGTCGCCGATGTTGAGCACGCCGATATTGGCGCCCGGCATGCCGGGAATCTCCAGGCCCGGGAAGGGCGAGCCGGTGTCGGCCACCTCGATCTCGATCTCGCGCTCGTCGAGCTCGCCGTCGCGCAGCTTGCGACGGAAGGAATCGCGCGTCGCCGGGCTCGCGGTCTTGCCCACCAGCGCCTCCAGCACCCGCTCCTCGGCGTTCAGGTGCGCGCGCGCCTTGACGTCCTCGCGCATCTTCTCGCGCGTCAGCCCGATGGCCGCCTCCACCAGGTCGCGCACGATCTGCTCGACGTCGCGGCCGACATAGCCGACCTCGGTGAACTTGGTCGCCTCCACCTTGATGAACGGCGCGCCGGCGAGCCTGGCCAGCCGGCGCGAGATCTCGGTCTTGCCGACGCCGGTGGGGCCGATCATCAGGATGTTCTTCGGCATCACCTCCTCGCGCATCTGGCCTTCGAGCTGCTGGCGGCGCCAGCGGTTGCGCAGCGCGATGGCGACGGCGCGCTTGGCCTCCTTCTGGCCGATGATGTAGCGGTCGAGTTCGGAGACGATCTCGCGGGGGGAAAAGCTGGTCATTCTGGTCAGGTCTCGCTCGCGTGCGGTTCGTTGCGTTGCGCGGTCGGGGGATGGTGCGGCCGGCGCCTATTCGGCGTCCAGCGTCTCGACGACGAAATTGGCGTTGGTGTAGACGCAGATGTCGGCCGCGATCTGCATCGCCCTGCGCGCGATGTCCTCGGCGTCCCTGTCGGTGTCGATCAGGGCGCGCGCCGCCGCCAGCGCGTAGTTGCCGCCCGAGCCGATCGCCATCACGCCGTCCTCCGGCTCCAGCACGTCGCCGGTGCCGGTCAGCGCCAGCGTCACGCTCCTGTCGGCCACCAGCATCATGGCTTCCAGCCGGCGCAGGTAGCGGTCGGTGCGCCAGTCCTTGGCGAGCTCGACCGCCGCGCGGGTGAGCTGGTCGGGATACTGCTCCAGCTTGGCCTCCAGCCGCTCGAGCAGGGTGAAGGCGTCGGCCGTGGCGCCCGCGAAGCCGGCGATCACCTTGCCGTCGCCGATGCGGCGCACCTTCCTGGCGTTGCCCTTCATGATGGTCTGGCCGAGGCTGACCTGGCCGTCGCCGGCGATCACCACCTTGCCACCCTTGCGCACGGTGACGATCGTCGTCGCGTGCATGGTCAGGTCATTCGACATATCATCTCCGATCCTGTCTTCGGCCGGCCATGGACAAGCAGCGCCGGCCGCATGTCAGCCTATGTATGTGCGGCGGCCGCGAATGCAAAGACCGCGCCGCGACCGCCTCGCCCATCGCGCTTTCCATCGCCGGGCCTTGCTGTTAAGACGCCTTCGCCTTCGATGAGGAAAGGGGTCGATCATGGCCGGCCGCACGGCAAGCGTTTCGCGCAGGACCAACGAGACCGAGATCGCCGTCAGCGTCGATCTCGACGGCACGGGCGTGTCGTCGATGTCGACCGGCGTCGGCTTCTTCGACCACATGCTCGACCAGCTGTCGCGCCATTCGCTGATCGACATGAGCGTCGAAGCCAAGGGCGACCTTCACATCGACGACCACCACACCGTCGAGGACACCGGCATCGCGCTCGGCCAGGCGATCGCGAAGGCTCTGGGAGAGCGGCGCGGCATCTGCCGCTACGCCTCCATCGACCTCGCCATGGACGAGACGCTGACGCGCGCCGCGCTCGACGTGTCGGGCAGGCCGTTCCTCGTCTGGCAGGTCTCCTTCTCCGCGCCCAAGATCGGCAGCTTCGACACCGAGCTGGTGCGCGAGTTCTTCCAGGCGCTGGCCCAGAACGCCGGCATCACGCTGCACGTGACCAACCATTACGGCGCCAACAACCACCACATCGCCGAGACCTGCTTCAAGGCGGTGGCCCGCGCCCTGCGCGCGGCGGTCGAGCACGACCCGCGCCAGGAAGGCGCGATCCCGTCCACCAAGGGCACGCTCAACGGATAGGCGGCGATGGCAAGCTATGTGGTGATGGAGCCGCCTGCGGGCGCGGGCGAGGCGAAGGACAAGGCCGTGCTGGTGCGCGACGGCTTCCATCTCCTCGCCTTCCTGGTGCCGGCGCTGTGGCTGCTGTTTCATCGCCTGTGGATCGAGGCCCTCCTCGTCGTCGCCGTGTCGATGGCGCTCGCCGGCGCGGGCTCGGTCGCCGGCCTCGGCAATGCCGCGCCGGCCCTGTCGCTGCTCGTCGCGCTCTATGTCGGGCTGGAGGGACCGGCGCTGAGGCTCGCCGCCTTTCGCCGTCGCGGCTGGCGCGACTGGGGCGTCGTCGAGGCCGACAATGCCGGCGACGCCGAGATCCGCTATCTCGCCGAGGCGGACGAGGAGGAGGATGCGCGCGAGGAAGCCGTGTGGCCGGCTGCCGCCGCCGCGCCGGTGGCGCCGCCGCGCCCGCCCGTCGGTCCGGCGCTCGGCCTGTTCTCCTATCCCGGAAGGGGCTGACATGCGCGTCGCCATCATCGACTACGGTTCCGGCAACCTGCGCTCGGCGGCCAAGGCCTTCGAGCGCGCCGCCCGCGAGGCCGGCATCGCCGCCACCGTCGAGGTCACCTCCGAGGCCGGCCGCGTGGCGAGCGCCGACCGCGTCGTGCTGCCCGGCGTCGGCGCCTATGCCGACTGCCGCGCCGGCCTCGACGCCGTGCCCGGCATGGTCGAGGCCATCGAGGAGGCCGCCACCGCCAGGGCCCGGCCCTTCCTCGGCATCTGCGTCGGCATGCAGCTGATGTCGGAGCGCGGGCTGGAGAAGACCGTGACCAGGGGCCTCGGCTGGATCGCCGGCGACGTGAAGGAGATCGTGCCGGCCGACCCGTCGCTCAAGATCCCGCAGATCGGCTGGAACACGATTCACGTGAAACACGACCATCCGCTCCTTGCCGGCATCCCGACCGGCGAGGGCGGTCTGCACGCCTATTTCGTCCACTCCTACCATCTGGAGGCGGCGCGGCCGCAAGAGGTCGTCGCGGTCACCGACTATGGCGGGCCGGTGACGGCGGCGGTGGCGCGCGACAACAAGGCCGGCACCCAGTTCCACCCGGAGAAGAGCCAGGCGCTGGGGCTGGCGCTGATCGCCAATTTCCTGCGCTGGAAGCCGTGAGGGAGACAGGCAAATGAGCAAGAAAGGCTACTGGATCGGGCTGGTCGATGTGACCGACCCGGAAGCCTACAAGGACTATGTGGCCGCCAACGCCGTCGCCTTCGAGAAGTACGGCGCGAAATTCGTGGTGCGCGCCGGCCGCAACGAGCAGCCGGAAGAGCCGGCCGGCACCCGCCATGTGGTGATCGAGTTCGACAGCTACGACAGGGCGGTCGAATGCTATCGCTCGCCCGAATACAGGGCGGCGATGGAATACCGGAAGGACGCCGCGAAAGCGCGGCTCGTCATTGTCGAGGGTGTGTGACGCGATGATCCTGTTCCCCGCCATCGACCTCAAGCAAGGCCAGTGCGTCCGCCTCAGGCTGGGCGAGATGGCGAGCGCCACCGTCTACAACGAGGACCCGGCCGCGCAGGCCCGGGCCTTCGAGGAAGAGGGGTTCGAGTGGCTGCACGTGGTCGATCTCGACGGCGCGTTCGCCGGCGAAAGCCGCAACCGCGCCGCGGTCGAGGCCATCCTGAAGGCGACGAGAAACCCGGTCCAGCTCGGCGGCGGCATCCGCTCACTCGCCCATATCGAGGCATGGCTGGACAAGGGGCTGGCCCGCGTCATCCTCGGCACGGTGGCGGTGCGCGACCCCGGGCTGGTGAAGGAGGCGTGCCGGGCGTTTCCCGGCAGGATCGCCGTCGGCATCGACGCGCGCGGCGGCAAGGTCGCGGTCGAGGGCTGGGCCGAGGCCTCGGAGCTGGGCGCGATCGAGCTGGCGCGAAAGTTCGAGGGCGCCGGCGTCGCGGCCATCGTCTACACCGACATCGACCGCGACGGCGTGCTGGCCGGCATCAACTGGGACGCCACCATCGACATGGCCGAGGCGGTCTCCATTCCCGTCATCGCCTCGGGCGGGCTCGCCTCGATGGCCGACATCGTGCGCATGACCATGCCCGACGCGCGCCGCCTCGAGGGCGCCATTTCCGGCCGCGCGCTCTATGACGGCCGCATCGACGCCCGGGAGGCGCTAACGGTGCTGCGCGAGGCGAAGGAGCGAACGTCGTGACCCTCAAGGCCCGCATCATCCCCTGTCTCGACGTCAAGGACGGCCGCGTCGTCAAGGGCGTCAACTTCGTCGACCTGATCGACGCCGGCGATCCGGTGGAGGCCGCGCGCGCCTATGACGCGGCCGGCGCCGACGAGCTGTGCTTCCTCGACATCACCGCCTCGTCCGACAACCGCGAGACCATCTTCGACGTGGTCGCGCGCACGGCCGAGCAGTGCTTCATGCCGCTGACCGTCGGCGGCGGCGTGCGCCAGGTCGCCGACATCCGCAAGCTGCTGCTGGCCGGGGCCGACAAGGTGTCGATCAACACGGCGGCGGTGAACAATCCCGATTTCGTGACCGAGGCCGCCGACAAGTTCGGCAACCAGTGCATCGTCGTCGCCATCGACGCCAAGAAGGTTTCGCGCGAGGGCGAGGCGGCGCGCTGGGAGATCTTCACCCATGGCGGCCGCACGGCGACCGGCATCGACGCGGTCGAGTTCGCGGTGGCCATGGTCGAGCGCGGCGCGGGCGAGATCCTGCTCACCTCGATGGACCGCGACGGCACCAGGGCCGGCTACGACATCGCGCTCACCCGCGCCGTGGCCGACGCCGTGCGCGCGCCGGTCATCGCCTCGGGCGGCGTGGGCACGCTCGACCATCTGGTCGAGGGCATCCGCGACGGCCACGCGACGGCCGTTCTCGCCGCCTCGATCTTCCATTTCGGCACCTACACCATTGCGCAAGCCAAGGCGCACATGGCAAAAGCGGGAATTGCAGTCCGGTTCGACGCTGCGGCGCAAGGCCGTGACGGCTGACAGACGGGAGGGACCCGTGGCCGAGTTTTCGCTGAACGACCTGGAGAGGATCGTCGTCGCGCGCGGCCGGTCCGGCGCGTCCGATTCGTGGACGGCCAGGCTGTTCGAGAAGGGCATCGACAAGGCCGCCCAGAAGCTGGGCGAGGAAGCGGTCGAGGCGGCCATCGCCGCCGTCAAGGGCGACCGCGCCGGGCTCGTCGGCGAGAGCGCCGATCTCCTCTACCACCTGGTGGTGGTGCTGGCGATCTCCGGCGTGCCGCTTTCCGAGGTGCTGGCCGAGCTTCAGGCGCGCACCGGGCAATCCGGCCTCGCCGAGAAGGCGTCCCGCGCCGCACGCTGACAGGGTTTTCGGGGAACACGCCGATGGACCGCGCCGCTATCGAGAAATACTCGCCCTACCGCGTCTTCACCGCCGAGCGCTGGGCGCAGTTCCGCGACGACACGCCGCTGACGCTCAACGAGGACGAGGTCAGGCGGCTGCGCTCGCTCAACGACCCCATCGACCTCGAGGAAGTGCGCAAGATCTACCTGTCGCTGTCGCGGCTGCTTTCGGCCCATGTCGAGGCGAGCCAGCTCCTGTTCCGCCAGCGGCAGGTGTTCTTCAACGGCGGCGACGCGGTCAAGACGCCGTTCATCATCGGCATCGCCGGCTCGGTGGCGGTCGGCAAGTCCACCACCGCGCGCATCCTGAAGGAGCTGCTCCAGCGCTGGCCCTCCAGCCCCAGGGTGGCGCTGGTCACCACCGACGGCTTCCTGTTCCCCAACGAGGTGCTGCGCGCCCACAATCTCATGGAGCGCAAGGGCTTCCCCGAAAGCTACGACGTCGGCGCGCTGCTGCGCTTCCTGTCGGCGATCAAGTCGGGCGAGGAGAAGGTGTCCGCGCCGCTCTACTCGCACATGACCTACGACGTGCTGCCGGACGAGTATGTCGTCATCGACCGGCCCGACATCCTGATCTTCGAGGGCATCAACGTGCTCCAGACGCGCGACATGCCGAAGGACGGCAAGATCGTGCCGTTCATCTCCGACTTCTTCGACTTCGCGATCTATGTCGACGCCGAGGAGGAGCTGATCCACAAATGGTATATCGACCGCTTCATGCGGCTGCGCGAGACCGCGTTCAGGAGCCCCGAATCCTTCTTCCACCGCTACTCGCAGCTGTCGCAGGACGCCGCCCGCGCCATCGCCGAGGGGCTGTGGGCCAACATCAACCTGAGGAACCTGCGCGAGAACATCCTGCCGACGCGCCCGCGCGCCGACCTGATCCTGCGCAAGGGCGCCGACCATCTGGTCGAGGAAGTGGCGCTCAGGAAGCTGTGAGCCGGTCCTGCCCGTCGGCAGCTGTCACCCGCCGCAGCGTCAGGTTGACGCGGCCGCCGTTCCTCAGGAGCGTCGAGGTGCCGGGATAGATGCGGTCGACGCCGTGGAAGGCGAGCCGCCCTTCGCCGCCCAGCACGAAGACGTCGCCGCTTTCGAGCCTGAGCGACCGGGTCGGCTCGCCGCGCGCCGCGCCGCCGATGCGGAACAGGCAGGCGTCGCCCAGCGACACCGACACCACCGGCGCGTCGAGCGCCTGCTCGTCGCGGTCCTGATGCAGCCCCATCCTCGCCGACCCTTCGTAGAAGTTGACGAGGCAGGCTTCGGGCGGCGCGGGGTGATCCGCCACCGCCGCCCACAGGTCGAGAAGGCGCGGCGGGATCGGCGGCCACGGCGCGCCGGTGACGGGATGCGTCGGCTGGTAGCGATAGCCGCGCTCCCTGTCGGTCACCCAGCCGAGCGGCCCGCAATTGGTCATGCGCACGCTCATCGGCCTGCCGGTGCGCGGCATGACGGGCGCGTAGAGGGGCGCCCGCGCCGCCACGGCGCGGATGTCCTCGACCAGCGCCTCCTGCGCGGCCCGGTCGAGAAAGCCCGGCAAATGCCGCGTGCCGGGCGGCAGTTCGTCCGCCATCTCCGTCAGGCTCCCGAAACGAATCCGGCGGCCTTGCGCCGCCGGAGGTATTCCGTCGCGCCGAAGCCGGCGGATCAGGCCTGATCCAGCTCCGGGATGCGCAGCACCTGGCCGGGATAGATCTTGTCGGGATGCGTCAGCATCGGCTTGTTGGCCTCGAAGATGACCGTGTGCCTGGCGCCCTTGCCCTTGCCGTAATGGGCCTCGGCGATCTTCCACAGATTGTCGCCCTTCTTGACCGTGTAGAACACCGGCTCCTTCTCGGTGCCGCCGGTCTCGTCGACGGTGAGCCGGGTCTCGACCTTCGACACGCCGAGCGTGTTGCCGACGGCGATCACCGCCTTCTCGAAGGCGGTCTGGTCCGCGACCGAGCCCTTCAGGATCGCCTTGTCGCCCACCACCTCGATCTCGACCTTGTCGGTGCCGAGATTGTGCTTGTCGAGCTCCTTCTTCAGTTCCTCGACCTTCGGCGCCTCGTCCTCGCCGCCGATGCCGAGCTTCTGGCCCACCGACTTGACGAAATCGAAAATACCCATGCCGCAATCTCCATTCCTGCTGCTGAAAATCCGTGTCCCTCGGGCCGAATGTGGCGCAGCGCCAGGCAAAATGGAAGCGCAAAAGGCGCGGCCGCCCTTTGGCGCGCCCTATTCGGCGCTCACCTTGCCGCGCATGCGCTTGACGCCGGCGCGGCCGGCCTTCTCCTTCAGACGCCGCTCCACGGCGCCTTTCGAGGGTCTGGTCTTCTTGCGCGGCTTGGGCGGCGGCTCGGCCGCGCGCGCGAGCAGCGCCACCAGCCGGTCGCGGGCGTCGGCGCGGTTCTTCTCCTGGGTGCGGAAGCGGGCGGCCTCGATGACGATGACGCCGTCCTTGGTGGCGCGCTGGCCGGCGAGCTTCAGCGCGTTCTGCCGCACCCGCTCGGGCAGGCCGGGCGATGCGGCGGCGTCGAAGCGCAGCTGCACCGCCGTCGCCACCTTGTTGACGTTCTGCCCGCCCGGCCCCGAGGCGCGGATGAAGCTTTCCTGAAGCTCGTCCTCGTGGATCGAGACGTCCGGCGCGATCGCGATCCGCCGCTCCCCGGTCATGGCAGGCTCTCCCTCGATGCGCGCCAAGCATCGCCCCGCGCGCGGCGAAAGAAAAGGCCCGGATCGCTCCGGGCCTCGGGGACGGGCTGGAGGGCGCCTCCTACTCGGCCGCCTCGCGGATGCGCGGCGCGGCGTCGAGCGTGTGGGCGTCGACATGGGCCTCGAACTTGGCGAAGTTGGCGACGAACATGCCGACGAGCTTCGCCGCCTGCGCGTCGTAGGCCGCCTTGTCGGCCCAGGTCGAGCGCGGGTCGAGGATGGCGCCGTCGACGCCGGGCACGGAAACCGGCACCTCGAAGCCGAAGCTCGGATCGGTGCGGAACTCGGCGTCGTTGAGCGAGCCGTCGAGCGCGGCCGACAGCAGCGCCCGCGTCGCCTTGATCGGCATGCGGCTGCCCGTGCCGTAGGCGCCGCCGGTCCAGCCGGTGTTGACCAGCCAGCAGGTGGCGCCGTGGCGCGCGATCAGGTCGCGCAGGAGGTTGCCGTATTCGGAGGGGTGGCGCGGCATGAACGGCGCGCCGAAGCAGGTCGAGAACGTCGCCTCCGGCTCGGTCACGCCGCGCTCGGTGCCGGCCACCTTGGCGGTGTAGCCGGACAGGAAGTGGTACATGGCCTGCGCGGGCGTGAGCCGCGCGATCGGCGGCATCACGCCGAAGGCGTCGGCCGTCAGCATGATGATGTTCTTCGGGTGGCCGGCGCGGCCGGTGGCCGAGGCGTTGGGGATGAAGTCGAGCGGATAGGCGCAGCGCGTGTTCTCGGTGAGCGAGCCGTCGTCGAAGTCGGGCACGCGCGTGTCGTCGAGCACCACGTTCTCCAGCACCGTGCCGAAGCGGCGCGTGGTGGCGAAGATCTCGGGCTCGGCCTCGGCCGAAAGCCGGATCGTCTTGGCGTAGCAGCCGCCCTCGAAGTTGAAGATGCCGCTCTCGCCCCAGCCGTGCTCGTCGTCGCCGATCAGCGTGCGCGAGGGATCGGCCGACAAGGTGGTCTTGCCGGTGCCCGACAGGCCGAAGAACACCGCCGCGTCGCCGTCCGGCCCGACATTGGCCGAGCAGTGCATCGGCATCACGCCGCGCTCGGGCAGCAGGTAGTTGAGCACGGTGAACACCGACTTCTTCATCTCGCCGGCATAGGCCGTGCCGCCGATCAGCACCAGCATGCGCTGGAAGTCGACGGCGATGACGGTCTCGGTGCGGGTGCCGTGGCGCGCCGGGTCGGCGCGGAAGGACGGCAGGTCGATGATGGTCAGCTTCGGCGCGAAGGAGGAAAGCGCCTCGCGCGACGGGCGGATCAGGAGGTTGCGGATGAACAGCGAATGCCAGGCATATTCGGTGACGACGCGGGTAGGCAGGCTGTTGGCCTCGTCGGCGCCGCCCACCAGGTCCTGCACGTAGAGGTCGAGCCCGGCCGCGTGGGCGAGGAAGTCGTCGCGGAGAGCCGAAAACTGCTCGGGCGTGATCGGCCTGTTGTTGTCCCACCACACGCTGGCGTCGGTCGAGGTGTCGCGGACGACGAACTTGTCCCTGGGCGAGCGGCCGGTGTGCTGGCCGGTCGTGGCCACCAGCGCGCCGTGGGCCGAGAAGCGCGCCTCGTTGCGGCGCACCGCATGCTCGGAAAGCTCGGCCGCGCCGAGATTGTAGTGGACCGTCCCGGTCGTTTTCAGACCGCCGGTTTCGATCCCGTTCGCCGGGTTGCGCAGGCCGAGTTCCTTCATTCTTCACCACCGATGCAGGAGCCGATAATACCATTCGCCCCCGCCCGGAGGGGCAAAAAACGCCGCTCCGCCGAAGGTGACAGGTCCACAAACAGAAAAGTCCATTGATTTCAAATCATTAATCGATTTAAACTTTTCAGGCCGGGTTTAAATCGGTTGTAACTGTTCATATCTTGGGGCGGCGCGGGCATAATGGCGGCGCGCGGGCGGGCCGCCGGGTTCCCGGCGGGCGGCGCAGCGGCGGTGGCGCCACGACATCCGCAGCGAACGGAGAAGGGCCGCTTGCCACAATTTGTACCCAATTTGTCCGCTTATGGCCCCTTCGTGAAGCAGGAAGGGACGCCCGCTCATGAGGGAGCCGCTTGACATGGCAACGATCGCGCTGGTCGATGACGACCGCAACATCCTGACGTCCGTTTCGATCGCGCTGGAATCGGAGGGCTATCGGGTGGAGACCTACACCGACGGCGCCTCCGCGCTGGAGGGCCTGTCGGCGCGGCCGCCCAACCTTGCCATCTTCGACATCAAGATGCCGCGCATGGACGGCATGGAGCTTCTGCGCCGCCTGCGCCAGAAGAGCGACATGCCGGTGATCTTCCTCACCTCCAAGGACGACGAGATCGACGAGCTGTTCGGCCTGAAGATGGGCGCCGACGACTTCATCCGCAAGCCGTTCTCGCAGCGCCTGCTGGTGGAGCGGGTGCGCGCCGTGCTGCGCCGGGCCAACGCCCGCGAGGCCGGGGCCAAGACGGCCGGCCAGCAGGCCAAGTCGCTGGAGCGCGGCCAGCTCGTCATGGACCAGGAGCGCCACACCTGCACCTGGAAGGGCGAGCCGGTGACGCTGACCGTGACCGAGTTCCTGATCCTGCACGCGCTCGCCCAGCGGCCCGGCGTGGTCAAGAGCCGCGACGCGCTGATGGATTCGGCCTATGACGAGCAGGTCTATGTCGACGACCGCACCATCGACAGCCACATCAAGCGGCTGCGCAAGAAATTCAAGGCCGTCGACGACGATTTCGACATGATCGAAACGCTTTATGGGGTAGGATACCGCTTCCGCGAGGCGTGAGCGCCCGGTAGACCACCCCGAGGGAGCCCATGGCGTCCGACATGACGAGCGAGACGGCGGCGAGGCCGGCGGCCGGCGGCAGGGCCCGTCCGCTGTCGCGGCTGTTCGTCTGGCTGCGCCGCGTGCTCGGCCACTACGTGTTCTCCAGCCTGACGCGGCGCATCCTGGTGCTCAACCTCGCCGCGCTGTGCATGATGGTGGTGGGCATCCTCTACATCAACCAGTTCCGCGACGGGCTGGTGCAGGCGCGCATCGACAGCCTGCGCACGCAGGGCGAGATCATCGCCGGCGCCATCGCCGCCTCGGCCACGGTCGAGACCGACGCCATCACCATCGACCCGGAGAAGCTGCTCGAGCTGCAGGCCGGCGAGAGCCTGCCGCCCGACAGCGGCCAGCTCGACAGCCTGCATTTCCCGATCAACCCCGAGCGGGTGGCGCCGGTGCTGCGCCGGCTGCTTTCGCCCACCGACACGCGCGGCCGCATCTTCGACCGCGACGCCTCGCTGCTGCTGGATTCGCGCGCGCTCTACTCGCGCGGCCAGATCCTGCGCTACGACCTGCCGCCGGTGGCGCAGGACGAGCCCGGCCTCCTGAGGCAGGCCGAGAAGTTCCTCGTCGGCCTGTTCGCGCGCTCCGACCTGCCGGTCTATCGCGAGCCGCCCGGCGGCAGCGGCACCGCCTTCCCCGAGGTGATGACCGCCTTGCAGGGCAGCCCCGCGACGCTGGTGCGCGTCACCGAGCAGGGCGAGCAGATCGTCTCCGTCGCGGTGCCGATCCAGCGCTACCGCGCGGTGCTGGGCGCGCTGATGCTGTCCACCCAGGGCGGCGACATCGACAAGATCGTCGCGGCCGAGCGCCGCGCCATCCTGCGCGTCTTCGCCGTGGCCGCCATCGTCACCGCCATCCTGTCGATGCTGCTCGCCTCCACCATCGCCAACCCGCTGCGGCGGCTGGCGGCGGCGGCCGTGCGCGTGCGGCGCGGCGTCAAGAGCCGCGAGGAGATTCCCGACTTCTCCGACCGCCAGGACGAGATCGGCAACCTGTCGGTGGCGCTGCGCGACATGACCAACGCGCTCTATGCCCGCATCGAGGCCATCGAGAGCTTCGCCGCCGACGTCAGCCATGAGCTGAAGAACCCGCTGACCTCGCTGCGCAGCGCGGTCGAGACGCTGCCGCTGGCCAGGAACCCCGTCTCGCGCGAGCGGCTGATGGAGGTGATCCAGCACGACGTGCGCCGCCTCGACCGGCTGATCACCGACATCTCCGACGCCTCGCGCCTCGACGCCGAGCTCGCCCGCGAGGATGCCGGCCGCGTCGACCTCCTCAAGCTCGCCACCGAGATCGCCGACGCCTCGCGCGAGGCCGGCCGCGGCCGCAAGGCGGTCGACATCCAGGTGCGCACGGCCAGGAAGGGCCAGACCGGGCGCGACTTCACCGTCTCGGGCCACGACCTGCGCCTCGGCCAGGTGCTGACCAACCTGATCGAGAACGCCCGCTCCTTCGTGCCGGAGGACAAGGGCCGCATCCTGATCACGCTGTCGCGCGCGCCGCGCCACGTCGTCGTCACCGTGGACGACAACGGCCCCGGCATCCGCGTCGACGACATCGAGCGCATCTTCGAGCGCTTCTACACCGACCGGCCCCCGGGCGAGGCGTTCGGGCAGAATTCCGGCCTCGGCCTGTCGATCAGCCGCCAGATCGTCGAGGCCCATGGCGGCCGGCTGACGGCCGAGAACATCGCCGGCGCCAAGCCCGGCGAGTTCAAGGGCGCGCGCTTCGTCGTCACCCTGCCGGCCGAAGCATGACGGCCGGGTCGATGGCCGCCGCCGCACCGCAGGCCGGGGAAACGGGGGGCCGCGTCAACCTCCACGCCACCGCCGTCGTCGCCGGCGCGGCGGGCATCCTGATCCTGGGGCCCTCGGGCGCGGGCAAGTCGTCGCTGGCGCTCGCCCTGATCGGGCTTTTCCGGGCGCGGGGCCGCTTCGCCGCGCTCGTCGCCGACGACCGCGTCTGGGTCGCGGCGGCCGGCGGCCGGCTCGTCGCCGAGGTGCCGGAGCCGATCGCCGGGCTGGTCGAGATCCGCGGCTTCGGCCCGGCGCCGGCCGCGCATGAGCGGCGCGCGGTCCTCGACCGCGCGGTGCGGCTGGTGCCGCGCGAGGCCGCTCCGCGCGTCGCCGTCGAGGACGCGGTCGAGACGGTGCTCGGCCTCGCGCTGCCGCGCCTCGATCTCGCCGAGGGCGACGCCGCCGGCGCCGCGCGGGCGCTCGCCGCCTGGCTCGCGCCCCGCGCCGCATCTCCCGGCGGCCGGCTCTTTTAGCCGGGTGTGCCCAACTCTGCGGCAATTTGGCCTGGAACCGGGCATTTTTGGGCTTGTCAATGGCCCCGCCGCTGACAAGATAGCGCTCCCTGCGAGCCGGCCGGGTCCGCCGGAGTGGAGCGGCTGTGCGAGCGCATATGACGGGGGTAGGTGTTGACCTGTTCTGACAGTGCGGAGTGCGGCCTTCTGCCGGAAGCCCGTTTCGTGAGATCCGCCCGCATGGCGCGGCCGCGCCGCGCGGGCCGGTGCGCCGCATGATCGGCCTTGTCCTCGTCACGCACGGCCGCCTGGCCGAGGAGTTCCGCCTCGCCGTCGAGCATGTCGTCGGGCCGCAGGCGAGTTTCGAGACCGTGTGCATCGGCGCCGACGACGACATGGAGCGCCGCCGCGCCGACATCGTCGAGGCGGTGGCCCGCGCCGACACCGGCGCCGGCGTCATCATCCTCACCGACATGTTCGGCGGCACGCCGTCCAACCTCGCCATCTCGGTGATGCGCGCCGGTCAGGTCGAGGTGGTGGCCGGCGTCAACCTGCCGATGCTCATCAAGCTGACGAGCGTGCGCACCGGCGACGACATGGCGCTCGCGCTCCAGGAGGCGCAGGCCGCCGGCCGCAAGTACATCAACGTCGCCAGCCAGGTTCTCAGCGGCAAATGAGCGAGACGGCAAGCAGGAAGGAAGCAGGCGAGGTCGTCCGCAAGGAGCTGACCATCGTCAACAAGCGCGGGCTGCACGCCCGCGCCTCGGCCCGCTTCGTCCAGCTCGTCGGCGACTACGACGCCACCGTCGAGGTCGAGAAGGACGGCATGAGCGTCGGCGGCACCTCGATCATGGGGCTGATGATGCTGGCCGCCAGCCCCGGCTGCTCGATCGCCGTCACCGCGCGCGGGCCCGACGCCGCCGCGCTGATGGCGGCGCTGGAGGAGCTGGTCGCCTCGCGCTTCGGCGAGGAAGCCTGAGGGCCGCGCCCGCGCGCGGATTCACCATATAAAGATTTCTTTATGTCTCGGTTGCCGGTTTGCCCGTTTCCGTGCTAGTCGCCTGGCCGGACGCGCCGCGCCGGCGGGCGGCGCAGGCAATTCCCGATGATGATTGGAGCGAACGCATGAGCGGCCAGGATTACAGGGTAGCGGATATCGGCCTCGCCGACTGGGGCCGCAAGGAGATCGAGATCGCGCAGACCGAGATGCCGGGCCTGATGGCCTGCCGCGAGGAGTTCGGCGCCGCGCAGCCGCTCAAGGGCGCGCGCATCTCCGGCTCGCTGCACATGACGATCCAGACCGCGGTGCTGATCGAGACGCTGACGGCGCTGGGCGCCGAGGTGCGCTGGGCCTCCTGCAACATCTTCTCCACCCAGGACCACGCCGCCGCGGCCATCGCCGCCGGCGGCACGCCGGTCTTCGCCGTCAAGGGCGAATCGCTCACCGAATACTGGGAGTATACCGACCGCATCTTCCAGTGGCCCGACGGCGGCCTGTCCAACATGATCCTCGACGACGGCGGCGACGCCACCATGTACATCCTGATCGGCGCCCGCGCGGAAGCGGGCGAGGACGTCCTGTCGAAGCCGGGCAGCGAGGAGGAGGAGATCCTCTTTGACCGGATCAAGAAGCGCATGGCCGCGACGCCGGGCTTCTTCACGAAGCAGCGCGAGGCGATCCGCGGCGTCACCGAGGAGACCACCACCGGCGTCAACCGGCTCTACCAGCTCCAGAAGAAGGGGCTGCTGCCCTTCCCGGCCATCAACGTCAACGACTCGGTGACCAAGTCGAAGTTCGACAACAAGTATGGCTGCCGCGAATCCCTGGTCGACGGCATCCGCCGCGCCACCGACGTGATGCTGGCGGGCAAGGTCGCCGTCGTGTGCGGCTACGGCGACGTCGGCAAGGGCTCGGCCCAGTCGCTGACCGGCGCCGGCGCCCGCGTCAAGGTCACCGAGGTCGACCCGATCTGCGCGTTGCAGGCGGCGATGGACGGCTTCGAGGTGGTGACGCTGGACGAGGCGGCGGCCGGCGCCGACATCGTCATCACCGCCACCGGCAACAAGGACGTGCTGACGCTCGAGCACATGCGCCGGCTCAAGGACATGGCGATCGTCGGCAATATCGGCCATTTCGACAACGAGATTCAGGTCGAGGCGCTGCGCAACCTGAAATGGACCAACGTCAAGCCGCAGGTCGACCTCGTCGAGTTCAGCGACGGCAAGCGCATCATCCTTTTGTCGGAGGGCCGCCTGCTCAATCTCGGCAACGCCACCGGCCATCCCAGCTTCGTCATGTCGGCCTCCTTCACCAACCAGGTGCTGGCCCAGATCGAGCTGTGGACCCGCGGCGGCGACTACGGCAACGAGGTCTACGTGCTGCCCAAGCACCTCGACGAGAAGGTGGCGCGCCTGCATCTCGCCAAGGTCGGGGCGAAGCTGACCGAGCTTTCGCCCGAGCAGGCCGCCTATATCGGCATCCCGCCGCAGGGGCCGTTCAAGCCGGACCACTATCGCTACTGATTGTTAACCATTCCCCGCATTAGATCGGGGCCGGACGGGCCTGTCCCGTCCGGCCCCTTTTTGCGCCTGCCTCGCCTTCACGGGGAATCGGCTGCACGATAGAGTGGCGTGATTCGCGACGCTCCCAGGGTCGGGAAACCAACGGGGAGACCCATCGGGGCGCGTCCTTTCTGGGCGGTTTCGCCCGCGGCGGCGGAGAGGACATTTACATGGCAGGGCAAGACCGACTGGATGCGCGGAAATCCGGCGCCGGCCGCGGCGGGGATTCGCGCGCGGGCCGTCTTGCGCGTTCCCTCGGTCTCGCGCTCGCCGGCATCGCCTGGCCGGCGGCGGCGCTCGCGCAGGAGGCCGACCCCGCCGCTCTCGCCGCGCCACTCGCCATCGGCGCCGTCGAGGTGATCCAGTTCGCCCTGTTCGTGGGCGTCACCGGCGCGGCGATGCTGTCGGCGATCCTGCTGATCCGCGAGCGCGGCCGCACGGCGGCCGAGAACGTGGAGTTCCGCGGCCGCGTCGCCGAGCTCGACGCGGCGCTGCAGCGCGCCGAGGCGCTTCTGAACCTGCGCGACCAGCGCGTGCTCGTGTGGTCGGGCGACGGCCGCAAGCCCGACCTCGTCGGCGCGCTCGACGTGCCGGGCGTGCCCGAGGACCGCGCCACCTTCCTCGCCTTCGGCCGCTGGCTGGCCCCGGCAAGCGCTTCGGCGCTGGAGCGCGCCATCGCCGGCCTGCGCGACGGCCGGCACGGCTTCGACCTCGCCATCGAGACCGCGCGCGGCATGCCGCTCGAGGCGCAGGGCCGCGCCGCCGCCAGCCACGTCGCCGTGCGCTTCGTGTCGCTGTCGCAGGAGCGGCGCGACCATGCCGAGCTCAGGCTGCGGCACCGGCGCCTCCAGGCCGAGGCCGACAGCCTGCTCGGCCTGCTCGACGCGCTCGACATGCCGGCCTGGCTGCGCGACGGCGACGGCCGGCTCGCCTGGGTCAACGCCGCCTACGCCGCCGCCGTCGAGGCGCCGACCCCGGCCGCCGCCGTGGAGGAGAACCGCGAGTTCCTCGGCACCGCCGCGCGCGGGCAGGTCGCCCACGGCCACCTGTCGAGCCCGGTCTTCGCGCAGAACCTGTCGACGGTGATCGGCGGCGACCGCCGCGTCTTCGCCATCACCGACTTCGCCGGCCGCGACGGCTCGGCCGGGCTGGCCTGCGACATCAGCGAGATCGAGGGCGTGCGCGCGCGCTACGAGCGCACCGTGCGCAGCCATGCCGACACGCTCGACACGCTCAACACCGCCGTCGCCATCTTCGACACCGACCAGAAGCTTCTGTTCCACAACCAGGCGTTCCAGAAGCTGTGGGAGCTCGACCACGGCTTTCTCGACAGCCGGCCGGACCACACGCTCCTGCTCGACCGGCTGCGCAGCGAGGGCCGGCTCGCCGAGCAGCCGGAATGGCGGCGCTGGAAGGAGACCCTGCTTTCCGCCTACCGCTCGGTCGAGCCGCAGGAGCATCTGTGGCACCTGCCCGACGGGCGCACGCTGCGCGTGGTCGCCAACCCGCAGCCCGACGGCGGCGTTACCTGGGTGTTCGAGAACCTGACCGAGAAGATCAACCTCGAAAGCCGCTACAACACGGTGCTGCGGGTGCAGGGCGTCACCCTCGACAACCTCGCCGAGGGCGTGGCCGTGTTCGGCTCCGACGGGCGCGTGCGCCTGTCCAACCCCGCCTTCTCGGCGCTGTGGGGCATACCGGCCGAGCTGGCGCGGCCCGGCACGCACATTTCCGCCATCAGGGCGGCCTGCGAGGCGCTGGCGCGCAACAGCCCGTGGAGCGAGATGGCGGCGGCCGCCACCGGCTTCGACGAGGAGCGCCGCGACGGCGACGGCCAGGTCGAGCTCAACGACGGCACCGTCCTGCGCTACGCGCTCGTCCACCTGCCCAACGGCCAGGTCATGACCACCTTCTTCGACGTCACCGACAGCGTCAACGTCGAGCGCATGCTCAAGGACAAGAACGAGGCGCTGGAGCGCGCGGACCAGTTGAAGAACGACTTCATCCAGCACGTCTCCTACGAGCTGCGCTCGCCGCTGACCAACATCATCGGCTTCACCGAGCTTCTGGCGCAGGAGATCACCGGCCCGCTCAACGCGCGCCAGCGCGACTATGTCGACCACATTGCCACCTCGTCCTCGCAGCTCGAGACCATCGTCGACGACATCCTCGACCTCGCCACGGTCGATGCCGGCGTCATGGAGCTCGACATCACCGAGGTCCCGGTCGAGCGCACCGTGCGCTCGGCCGCCGATCTCGTCGCCGAGCGGCTGCGCGAGCACGGCATCGGCCTCGTCATCGACCTGTCGGACGCGCCCGTCTCCTTCCACGCCGACGAGAACCGGGTGCGCCAGATCCTGTTCAACGTGCTCTCCAACGCCGCCAACTACGCACCGGAGGGCTCGAACGTGCGGCTTTCCTGCGCGCGCGACGCCGACGGCATCGCGTTTTCCGTCCACGACGACGGGCCGGGCATCCCGCCCGACGTGCTCGACGGCATCTTCCGCCGCTTCGAGCCGCACGCCAATGGCGGCCGCCGGCGCGGCGCCGGCCTCGGCCTGTCCATCGTCAAGAGCTTCGTCGAGCTGCACGGCGGCCGGGTGGCGATCGACACCGGCGAGGGCCGCGGCACCACCGTCATCTGCCGCTTCCCGATGGCGCCGGAAGGATTCCGCGCCGCCGCGGAGTGACGCGCATGGAAAGACGCACGCTGCGGCTCGCCCTTGCCGACGAGGACGCCTCGCGCCGGCTGGGCGAGGACATCGCCGCCATCCTGGCGCCCGGCGACGCCGTCCTGCTTTCGGGCGACCTCGGCATGGGCAAGACCACGCTCGCGCGCGCCATCGTGCGCGCGCTCGCCGGCGACGACGATCTCGACGTGCCGAGCCCGACCTTCACCCTCGTCCAGCACTATGACGGCCGCGTGCCGGTCCGGCATTTCGACCTCTACCGCATCGCCTCGGCCGAGGAGCTGGAGGAGCTGGGCCTTGCCGAGGCGCTGGCGGACGGCGCCGCCCTTGTCGAGTGGCCCGAGCGCGCCGCGGACGCGCTGCCGGCCGACGCGGTGACGGTGGCGCTGTCGGAGGAGGGCGCCGGCCGCGCCGTGGCGGTATCCGGCCCGCCGGCCTTCATGGACCGGCTCGGCCGCTCGCTCGCCATCCGCGCCTTCCTCGACGCTTCCGGCTTTGGCGCCGCCGCGCGCCGTTTCCTGACCGGCGACGCCTCGGCCCGCGCCTACGAGACGGTGTCGCTCACCGGCCGCGACCCGGTCATCCTGATGGATTCGCCGCGACGGCCCGACGGCCCGCCGATCCGCGACGGCAAGCCCTACAGCCGCATCGCGCATCTGGCCGAATCGGTCGCCCCCTTCGTCGCCATCGCCACGGCGCTGCGCGAGGCCGGTTTCTGCGCGCCCGGGATCCACGCCATGGATCTGGAGCAGGGCCTGCTGCTGGTCGAGAATCTGGGTTCCGAAGGCATCCTCGACGCCGACCGCCGGCCGATTGCCGGGCGCTACGCCGCCGCCGCCGAGCTTCTCGCCGAGATGCACGCGAAAAAATGGCCGCGCCGCATCGCGGTCGCCGAGGGCGTCGTCCACGACGTCCCGGCCTACGACCGCGGCGCGCTCGCCATCGAGACCGGGCTTCTGATCGACTGGTATCTGCCGCATGCGTCGGGACGGCCCGTGGACGAGGAGGTCCGCGCGGCCTACGCCGGGGCATGGGCGCAGGCGTTCGATCTCCTCGAAGGGGCGGAGCAAACGCTGGTGCTGCGCGACTACCACTCGCCCAACCTGATCTGGCGGGCCGGCCGCAAGGGCCGCGACCGCCTCGGGCTGATCGACTTCCAGGACGCGGTGATCGGCCCGGCCGCCTACGACGTCGCATCGCTCGCCATGGACGCGCGCGTCGACGTTTCGCCCGAACTGGAGCGCGCCGTGATCGACGCTTATTGCACGGCGCGCAGCGGGTTCGACCGGGAAGCCTTCGAGGCCGCCTATGCGGTGATGGCGGCGCAGCGCAACTCCAAGATTCTCGGCATCTTCGTGCGGCTGAAAGAGCGCGACGGCAAGCCGGGCTACATGGCCCACCTGCCGCGCATCCGCGACTATCTTTCCCGCGCGCTGGCCCACCCGGCGCTGGCCGGACTGCGCGGCTTCTATGCCAGGGCGGGCATCCTGTGAGCGCGGCGCCCCACATGGTGCCGAAGACGGCAATGGTGCTCGCCGCCGGTCTCGGCAAGCGGATGCGGCCGCTGACCGACGCCATGCCGAAGCCGCTGGTCAGGGTCGCCGGCCGCACCCTGCTCGACCGCGGCCTCGACGCGCTCGCCGCCGCCGGCGTGGAGAAGGCGGTGGTCAACGTCCACTATCTCGGCGAGCAGATCGCCGCGCATGTCAAGGCCCGCGCCGCGCCGAGGATCGTCGTCTCCGACGAGCGCGACCGCCTGCTCGATTCGGCCGGCGGCATCGTCAGGGCGCTGCCGGCGCTGGGCGGCGAGCCCTTCGTCGTCCTCAACGCCGACACGTTCTGGATCGACCGCGACGGCTCCGATCTCGAAAGGCTCGCCCTTGCCTGGGACGGCGGCCGCATGGATAGTCTGCTCATGCTCGCCCGCCCCGACGACGCCACCGGCCACAGCGGCCCGACCGACTTCCTGCTCGGCAGGGACGGGCGGCTCGCGCGCGCGAAGGGCGCTGCCGGCGGGCTGATCTATGCCGGGGTCGGCATCCTCCACCCGCGCATCTTCGCAGGCGCGGCGGCCGAGCCGCATTCGCTCAACCTCTATTTCGACCGCGCCATCGCCGCCGGGCGGCTTTACGGACGGGTCATGCAGGGCCACTGGATCACGGTCGGCACGCCGGACGCGATTCCCGCCGCCGAGGCCGCGGTGGCGCGCTTTTGCGCGCCATGACGCCGCGCGTCCTGTCGATACCGGCCGGCGCGCCCTTCCTGCCCACCCTAACCGACGCCCTGCTGGCGGGCCGCCTCGTGCCGGGCTTCGCCCATGACGGCGACCCGCTCCGGCTCGCCGAGGCGACGATCTACGTGCCGACGCGCCGCGCCGCGCGCGCGCTGCGCGGCGTCTTCGTCGACAGGCTGGGCGGGGGCGCCGCCATCCTGCCCTCGATCCGCCCGCTCGGCGAGTTCGACGATGACGCGCCGCTGTTCGACGGCGAGGCCGGCGAGGCGGCGCTGGCGCTGAAGCCGCCCATCGGCGGGCTCGACCGTATCCTTCTGCTGAGCCCGCTGGTGCAGGCATGGAAGCGGCGGCTGCCGGCCCATGTCGCCGCCCTGTTCGGCGAGGAGGTGGTGGTGCCGGCCTCGCTCTCCGATTCGATCTGGCTCGCGCGCGACCTCGCCGCGCTGATGGACGAGGTCGAGACCGGCGGCGCCGACTGGGCGCGCCTGGCGGGCCTCGTGCCGGCCGACCTCGCCAACTGGTGGCAGGTGACGCTGGAGTTCCTCGAGATCGTCACCGGCGCCTGGCCGGCCCTGCTTGCCGAGCGCGACCGCTCCAGCCCCGCCGCCCACCGCAACGCCGCCATCCTCGCCGAGGCCGAGCGGCTTTCGCGCGCCCCGCCCGCCGGCCCGGTGATCGCCGCCGGCTCGACCGGCTCGATCCCCGCCACCGCCCGGCTTCTGGCGGCGATCTCGCGCCTGCCCGCGGGCGCGGTGGTGCTGCCCGGCCTCGACCGCGCCATGGACGACGAAAGCTGGGCCGCGATCGGCGACCACGAGGGCTCGGCCGCCGGCTTCGGCCATCCGCAGGCGGGGCTGAAGAAGCTGCTTTGCGTGCTCGGCCTGCCGCGCGGCGAGGTCGAGGAGCTTGCCGCGCCGCCGCCGGCGCTCGCCGCGCGCATGGCCGTCGTCGCCGAGGCGCTGCGCCCGGCCGAAACCACCGACGCCTGGGCCGGGCGGCGGCTCGTCCCCGTCGATGCCGCCGCCTTCGACGGGCTCACCCTGCTCGAGGCCGCCAACGAGCGCGAGGAGGCGCTGGCCATCGCGGTCGCGCTGCGGGTGGCGCTTGCGGAAGGGACGGCCGCGCTGGTCACCGGCGACCGCGAGCTGGCGCGCCGGGTCGCGGCCGAGCTGCGCCGCTTCGGCATCGAGGCCGACGATTCCGGCGGCACGCCGCTCGCCCAGACGCCGCCGGCCGCGCTGCTGCGGCTTGCGCTCGAAGCCGCGCTGCGGCCGGGCGACGCGGTGGCGATCCTGTCGCTCCTCAAGCATCCGCTGCTTTGCGCCGGCATGGCGCGCGCGCGCGCCCGCCGGGCGGCCGAGACGGTCGATCTGGTCGCCCTGCGCGGCGGCGCCGGCCGGCCCGACATCGCCGGCCTCGCGGCCTCCTTCGAGCAGCGGCTCGTCGCGCTCGCCGCCGACCCGCGAAAGCCCTTCTGGCACGCGCGGCTGTCGCCGCAGCGGCTCGCCGACGCCCGCGCCCTTCTCGCCGCCGTCGAGGCGGCGATCGCGCCGCTCGTCGCGCTGCGCGGCCGCCGCGCGACGCTGACCGGGCTCGCGCGCGCCTCGGTCGTCGCCTTCGAGGCGCTCGGCCGCGACGAGGCGGACGGCCTTGCCGGACTCTATCGCGGCGATGCCGGGGAGGCGCTCGCCGCCTTCCTGCGCGCGCTGGTCGCAGCGAGCGCCGACCTGCCGGTCGAGGCCGGCGAGTGGCCCGAAGTCTTCGCCGCGCTCGTCGCCGGCGAGACGGTCAAGCCGTCGGTGGCCGGCGATCCCCGCGTCGCCATCTGGGGCGCGCTGGAGGCGCGGCTGCAATCGGTCGACACGCTGGTGCTGGGCGGGCTGAACGAGGGCTCGTGGCCGCGCAAGGCCGAGCCCGACCGCTTCATGTCGCGCTTCATGAAGGCCGGGCTGGAGCTGGAGCCGCCCGAGCGGCGCATCGGCCTTGCCGCGCACGATTTCGTCATGGCGCTCGGCACGACAAAGGTGGTGCTGGCCCGCGCCGCGCGCGCCGGCGACGCGCCGGCGCTGCCCTCGCGCTGGCTGCAACGGCTGAAGACCTTCGCCGGCGAGGCGGCGCTTCAAGGTGCTTGCGCGCGTGGCGGCGCGCTGCTTTCCTGGGCGCGCGGCCTCGACGACGCGGCATCCGTGCCCTTCGCGCCGCGGCCGCAGCCGAAGCCGCCGCTCGGGCTTCGCCCGACGCGCTTTTCCGTCACCGAGATCGAGACGCTGCGCCGCGACCCCTATGCCGTCTATGCCCGCCGCATCCTGCGGCTGGAGGCGCTGGAGCCGCTGTTGCGCGATCCGGGCGCCGCCGAGCGCGGCACGCTGTTCCACGACATCGTCCATGCCTTCGCCCTGTCCGGCACCGACCCGGCGGCGCCGGATGCCGAGAGGCGGCTGCTCGAGATCGGCCGCGAAAAATTCGACGCCTGCGCCCTGCCGCCCGACATCGACGCGGTGTGGTGGCCGCGCTTCGCGCGCATGGCGGGAAAGTTCGTCGCCTGGGAGCGCGCGCGCCCGGCCGGCACCCTGCGGCGCATCGCCGAGGCGAGGGCGCAAGCAACGCCGGTCGGCGCGACGGGGGCGACGCTCTCCGGCCGCGCCGACCGCATCGACCTGCGGCCCGCCGGCATGGCCGACATCCTCGATTTCAAGACCGGCGCCTCGCCGTCGAAGGCGCAGGCCCACACGCTTCTCAGCCCCCAGCTCGCGCTGGAAGGCGCGCTGCTGATGCGCGGCGCCTTCGCCGAGGCCGGGGCCTGCGCGCCCTCGGAGCTCGCCCATGTGCGCATGAAGGCCAATGGCGACGTGGTCGAGGAATCGATCCTCGAATACGACCGCCAGGTGAAGTCGGCGGTCGAGCTGTCGACGGAGGCCTGGGCACGGCTGGAGCGGCTGCTCGCTCATTACGGAAGCGAAACGACAGGCTATCTCTCTCGCGCCCTGCCGTTCCGCGAGGGCGACGTCGGCGGCGACTACGACCATCTCGCCCGCGTGCTCGAATGGTCGGCCGGCGGCGACGGCGACGAGGCCGGAGGCGACGGCCCATGAGGCAGGCATGAGCGGCTTCGTCGTTCCCGAGGACACGCGCAGGGCGCAGGCCGCCGCCGCGCAGCCGTCGCTGTCGGCCTTCGTGTCGGCCAATGCCGGCTCGGGCAAGACGCATGTTCTGGCGCAGCGCGTCATCCGCCTGCTGCTCGGCGGCGCCGACCCCTCGCGCATCCTGTGCCTGACCTATACCCGCGCCGCCGCCGCCAACATGGCCGGCCGCGTCTTCCGCAACCTGTCGCGCTGGGCGACGCTGCCGCAGGACGAGCTGGCGCGCGAGATCGCCGAGCTGGAAGGAAGCATCCCCGACGCCGGCAGGATCGCCTTCGCCCGCCGGCTGTTCGCCCGCGCGCTGGAGACGCCGGGCGGGCTGAAGATCCAGACCATCCACGCCTTCTGCGAGGCGGTGCTGCACCAGTTCCCGCTCGAGGCCAACATCGCCGGCCATTTCGAGATGCTGGACGGCCAGATGGAGGCCGCGCTGCTGGCCGAGGCCCGGCGCGAGATGATCGCCGACGCCGCCGATCCCGCCGGGGGCTCCGCGCTGGCCGACGCCTTCGCCGCCGTGCTGGAGCTCGGCGGCGAAAGCGGGCTGGAGGCGCTGCTCGCGGCCATCGTCGCCCGGCGCGATGCGCTCAGGCGCTTCATCGTCGAGATCGGCGACGGCGGCCCGCATTTTACGCCGCTGTTCGAGGCGTTCGGCTTTTCCGGCGCGCAAACGCCGGCCGGGCTTGCCGCCGCCGTCTGGCCGGACGGATATTTCACGCCGGCGCTGGCCGCCGCGCTCGGCGACCGCGCCGTCCGCGCCGGCAAGACGACGGCGCAGGATTTCGCCGCCGGGCTTGCCGCCGCAGCAAGGCTCGCCGACCCGCTGGAACGGCTCGACGCCCTGCGCGGCCTGTTCCTGACCAGGAAGGCGGGCGGCGCGTGGGCGGCGAAGTCGACCCGCAACGTCATGGCGAAAGGCGTCGGCGAGTTCTTCCCCGAGCTGCCGGGCGAGTTCGATCGTTTCGCTTCCGAAATAGACAGGGTAAGCGACCGCATCGCGCTGTTGTCCATGCTGTCCGGCACGCGCGCGGCGCTGGTCGTCGCCGACTGGCTGATCGCCCGCTACGAGCGGCTGAAGAGCGCGCGGGGCTTCCTCGACTTCAACGACCTGATCGTGCGCACGGTGGCGCTGCTTTCGCGGCGCGATGCCGGGGCCTGGGTGCAGTACAAGCTCGACAGGGGCATCGACCACATCCTGCTCGACGAGGCGCAGGACACCAGCCCCGACCAGTGGGCGGTGGTGAAGGCGCTGGCCGCCGAGTTCTTCGCCGGCCGCGGCGCGCGCGGCGAGGCGACCCGCACCGTCTTCGCCGTCGGCGACGAGAAGCAGTCGATCTATTCCTTCCAGGGCGCGGAGCCGGAATCCTTCGCGCTCGGCGGCCGCTTCTTCCGCGAGAAGGTGACGGCGGCGCAAGGCCGCTTCGAGCATGTCCGGCTCGCCCGCTCCTTCCGCTCGACATGGGACGTGCTGTCGGCGGTCGATCTCGTCTTCGCGTCCGAGGAGAACCGCGACGGCCTGACCCGCGACCCCGAGCCCGTCGGGCATCTCGCCATTCGCGACAACGCGCCCGGCCATGTCGAGGTCTGGCCGTCGCTGTCGCCGGTCGAGGTCGAGGAGCCCGACGACTGGACCCGGGCCGTGGACCACGCCTCGGCCCCGGCGGTGCGGCTGGCGCGGCAGATCGCGGCAACGGTGGCGCACTGGATCGACAGCGGCGAGAGGATCGGCGAGAAGGGCCGGCTCATCACCTCCGGCGACGTCATGGTGCTGGTCAGGAAGCGCGACCGCTTCATCCATGCCCTGTCGCGCGAGCTGAAGGAGCGCGGCATCCCGGTCGCCGGCGCCGACCGGCTGCTGCTCACCGGCCATATCGCGGTGCAGGACCTGCTGGCGATCGCGCGCATCTGCCTCCAGCCCGACGACGACCTGTCGCTGGCAGCACTTCTGAAGAGCCCCGCCTTCGGCTTCGACGAGGAGGAGCTGCTGGCGCTGGCGGCCGGGCGTCCGGGGTCGCTGCTCGCGGCCCTGCACGAAGCGGCCGGGGCCGGCGGCAAGGCGCGCGAGGCGTGGACGGCGATCTCGCGCTGGCGCGGCGAGGCCGGCTTCGGCTCGCCCTTCTCCTTCTTCTGCGCCATCCTTGCCCGCGACGGCCTGCGTAGCAGGTTCATCGCACGGCTGGGGCCGGAGGCCGGCGACGTCGTCGACGAGTTCCTCAATTTCTGCCTCGCGGCCGAGAAGACCGGCGTCGCCGGGCTGGAGGCGCTGGTCGCGCTGCTCGACGGCGGCGGGCCGCAGGTCAAGCGCGAGATGGACCAGACGCGCGGCGAGGTGCGCATCATGACCGCCCATGCCGCCAAGGGGCTGGAGGCGCCGGTGGTGTTCCTGGTCGACGGCGGCGCAGCGCCGTTCTCGCCCAGCCATCTGCCGCGGCTGATGCCGTTCGATGCGCCGGCAGGGGCGTGGGGCGGCAGGGGCTTCCTGTGGCGCGCCGCCGCCGGCGCCGCCAACAGCTTCTCGGCCGGGCTGGAGGCCGAGGCGAGGCGCAAGGCCGAGCAGGAATATCGCCGCCTGCTCTATGTCGGCATGACGCGGGCCGAGGACCGGCTGATCGTCTGCGGCTATCACGGCGCGAGGGGCCGCAGGGGCGGCACCTGGCATGCCATGGTCGAAGGCGCGCTGGCCGATGCGCCGGCCACGCGGCGAAAGGTCCATCCGGCGACGGGCGAAACCGTGCTGCGCTATGCGGTGACGCCGCCGCCGGCGCGTCCCGCCGCTGGCGAGGCGGCGGGGCGTGAGGCGGAAGCGCCGCCCCCGCCGCCGGCCGCCCTGTTCGGCGAGCTGCCGCCGCCGCCGGTCCTGCCGCGGCCGCTCGCTCCCTCCGGCGCCGGCGCGGTCGTCGAGCCGCAGCCGGACTCCGGTTTCGCCGCGGCGCGCTCGCCGGTGCTCGACGCCGAGGACGCGCCGTCTCTGGCGCTCGAGCGCGGCGTCGCCGCCCATCGCCTGTTGCAGATGCTGCCCGGCGTCGAGCCCGCCCGGCGCGAGGCGGCGGCGCTGCGCTATCTCGGCCATATCGGCGCGGCCTGGCCCGAGGGCGAGCGCGAGCGCCTGTGGGCCTCGGTGGAGCGCGTGCTCGGCGATCCGGCCTTCGCGCCGATCTTCGCGCCCGGCTCGCGGGCCGAGGTGGCAGTGATGGGCACGGTCGCGGTCGCCGGCGCGCCGCGCGCCGTCTCCGGCAAGATCGACCGCCTGGCGGTGACGCAGGATGCCGTGCTCGTGGTCGACTTCAAGACCGGCCGGCCCGCGCCCGCCGGTCCGGGCGAGGTGCCGCCGGCGCACGTGGCGCAGATGGCCGTCTACGGCGCGCTCGTCGCCCCGCTCTATCCCGGCCGGGAAATCCGCGCGGCGCTGGTCTATGTCGAGGGTCCGCGCCTCGTGCCGCTCGCCGGCGACGTCCTCGCCGACGCGCTTGCCCGACTCACGGCGGCGTGAGACAACGGCGCTTGAACTTGCCAGCGGCGCGCCCCACATGGGCGGGCGAACCGATCTTCAGGAGAGAGCGATATGGCCACCGTCACCGTCGACAACAACAGCTTCCAGGCAGACGTGCTTCAGTCGGCCGAGCCCGTGGTGGTGGATTTCTGGGCCGAATGGTGCGGCCCGTGCAAGATGATCGCCCCGGCGCTCGAGGAGCTTTCGTCCGAATATGCCGGCAAGGTCAAGATCGCCAAGCTCAACATCGACGAGAACCCCGAGCTCGCCGCCCAGTACGGCGTGCGCTCGATCCCGACGCTGATGCTGTTCAAGAACGGCGCCGTCGCCGACACCAAGGTGGGCGCGGCGCCCAAGACCGCGCTGTCGGCCTGGATCGGCGGCGCCGTCGCCTGATCCGGCGCGAGCCGGGTTGCAGGGCTCGCACGCTCGGGCCGCCCGCGACGGACGTTGCGGGCGGCTTCGTTTTTCCGGGCCCGGCCATGACCTCCAGAATCCTCGTCAGCGCCTGCCTTCTCGGCCGTCCGGTCCGCTACAACGGCTCGGCGAAGGCCGTCGCGCATCCCGTCCTCGATGAGTGGCGGACGCAGGGGCGGCTCGTCGTGGTCTGTCCCGAGCTGATGGCCGGCTTCGGCGTGCCGCGCCCGCCGGCCGAGATCGCCGCCGGCGCGTCTGGCGAGGCGGTGCTGGCGGGCGCGGCGCGGGTCGTCGAGCTGACCGGCGCCGACGTGACGGCGCGCTACGTCGAGGGCGCCCGGGCCGTGCTGGCGCTTGCGCAGGAAAACGGGTGCCGGTTCGCGCTGCTGATCGACGGCAGCCCGTCATGCGGCAGCGGATTCATCCATGACGGCGGCTTCGGCGGCCGCAGGCATGCCGGCGCGGGCGTGACGGCGGCGCTGCTGCGGCAGAACGGCATTGAGGTCTTCGCCGAGACGCAGATCGACGCCCTGCGGGCCCGCCTGTCGCCGGAGGCCTGAGCGCCGCGGCCGTCCCGCGGGGGCCGGAAACCGCGGGCGGGCGTCCTTATTGCGGCGGCGTGCCGTTCCTGCGCAGCACCTCGCCGACGAGATAGAGCGAGCCGCCGATCAGGATGCGCGGCGGCTCGCTCTGGCGGTCCCAGCCGTCGCGCAGCACCATCAGCGCGTTCTCCACCGAGGCCACCGGCTCGGCCGAAAGCCCCGCCGCCTGCGCCCTTGCCGCCAGCTCGTCGTTCGGCACGCCGGCGTCGCTGTCGTTGACCGGCACGGTGAAGACGTGGCGGGCCATGCCGGTGAAATTGCGGAAATAGCCGGTCTGGTCCTTGGTGCCGATCATGCCGGCGATCATGACCAGCGGCAGCGGCCGCCGGTCCTCCTCGTTGGCCAGCGCCTCGGCGACGACCGCGCCGGCGCCGGGATTGTGGCCGCCGTCGATCCAGATCTCCGCGCCCTTCGGCGCCAGCTCGACCAGCCGGCCCTCGGCGAGCTTCTGCATCCGCCCCGGCCAGTCGACGCGCGCCATGGCGCGGTCGGCGGCGCGGTGGCCGATCTCGAAGCCGGCGGCCCTGACGGCCGCGATGGCGGCGGCGGCGTTGGCGTGCTGGTGGCGGCCGCGCAGGCGCGGCAGCGTCAGGTCGAGCAGCCCGCCCTCGTCCTGGTAGACGAGCCGGCCGTTCTCCTCGAAGGCGAGGAAATCCTGCCCGTAGACGAAGAGCGGGCAGCCGAGCCGCTCGGCGGTGTCGACCAGCACGTCGCGGGCCGCGTCGTGCTCCTGCGCGCCGACCACCACCGGGCAGCCGGGCTTGATGATGCCCGCCTTCTCGGCCGCGATCAGCTCCACCCGGTCGCCGAGCCATGCCTCGTGGTCGAGCGAGATCGGCATGACGACGCTGGCGGCCGGCCGCGCCACCACATTGGTGGCGTCGAAGCGGCCGCCGAGCCCGACCTCGACGATGGCCGCGTCGGCCGGATGCTGCGAGAACAGCACGAACATCGCCGCCGTCAGGATCTCGAACACGGTGATGGTCTGGCCGCGGTTCGCCCCGGCCACGCGCTCGACCGCCTCGGCCAGCACCGCGTCCTCGACCAGCCTGCCGCCGCCCTCGGCGCCGAGGCGGAAGCGCTCGTGCCAGTTGACGAGGTGCGGCGAGGTGTGGACGTGGCAGATGCGCCCCGACGCCTCCAGGAGCGCGCGGCAGAAGGCGGCGGCCGAGCCCTTGCCGTTGGTGCCGGCGATGTGGATCACCGGCGGCATGTGGTCCTGCGGGTTGCCGAGCCTTTCGAGCAGGCGCGTCACGCGCTCGAGCGACAGGTCGTAGCCCTTGGGGTGGAGGCTCATCAGCCGCTCGATGGCGGCTTGCGCCGCCTGGGTGCTGGAGGTCATGGCGACCCGATCCGATCCGGCCCGAGGCCGCTTGTCGTCACGCCGCGGGCTGGCCCTGCGTCGCCGCCGGCGCGGGCTCGGCCAGCGGCGCGGCGTCGGGCTCGGCCTGGCCGACGAAGATCCGGAGCAGGCGCGCCACGGTTTCCTTCATCGCAAGCCGCGACACCACCATGTCGACCATGCCGTGCTCCATCAGGTACTCGGAACGCTGGAAGCCCTCGGGCAGCTTCTCGCGGATGGTCTGCTCGATCACGCGCGCGCCGGCGAAGCCGATCACCGCGCCGGGCTCGGCGATGTGGACGTCGCCCAGCATGGCGTAGGAGGCGGTGACGCCGCCGGTGGTCGGGTTGGTCAGCACCACGACATAGGGCAGGCCCGCCTCCTTCAGCCGGTCGACCGCGACCGTGGTGCGGGCGAGCTGCATCAGCGACAGGATTCCTTCCTGCATGCGCGCCCCGCCCGAGGCCGAGAACAGTACCAGCGGCCGCCGCAGCGCCACCGCGGTCTCGAACGCCTTGATGATCGCCTCGCCGGCCGCCATGCCGAGCGAGCCGCCCATGAAGGCGAAGTCCTGCACGACGGCGACGATGGGCAGGCCCTCGATGGCGCCGGTGGCGGAAAGCACCGCATCCTCCATCCCGGTCTTGGAGCGGTTGTCCTTGAGCCGGTCGATATAGCGCTTCTCGTCGCGGAACTTCAGCGGGTCGGTCGCGACCTTCGGGTTCTCGATCGTCTCGTAGGCGCCGCCGTCGAAGAAGAACTTCAGCCGCTCCCTGGCCGAGATCTTCATGTGGTGCCCGGAGGAGGGGATGACCCACTGGTTGTCCTCCAGATCCTTGTGGAACACCATCTCGCCGGTTTCCGGGTCCTTGATCCACAGGTTCTCCGGCATCTCGCGGCGGCCGAGGATCGAGTTGATCTTCGGGCGGACGTAGTTGGTGATCCAGTTCATCGGCGTTCTCCGCTTCTTCTGTCCGGCTCGCAATCAAACATGGGCAAGGCGGGCGCGGCGCACGCCGTGGGCGAGCCCGCCCACCAGCGTCGCCACCGCCTCGGCCGGGTCGGCGGTCAGCCCGCCCCCGGCGTCGATGACGTTGGCCACCGCGTTGACGATCGCCGTGCCGACCACGACGCCGTCGGCCGAGCCGCCGATGGCCCGCGCCTGCTCGGCGGTCTTGACGCCGAAGCCGACGCAGACCGGCAGGTCGGTGTGCGCCTTGATGCGGCCGACCGCCTCGCCGACCCTGCCGGTGTCGGGCAGCGCCGAGCCGGTGATGCCGGTCATCGACACGTAGTAGACGAAGCCCGACGTGTTCCTGAGCACGCTGGGCAGGCGCGCCTCGTCGGTGGTGGGCGTCGCCAGCCGGATGAAGTTGACCCCGGCCCTCAGCGCCGGCACGCACAGTTCCGCGTCCATCTCCGGCGGCAGGTCGACCACGATCAGCCCGTCGATGCCCGACGCCTTGGCGTCGGCGAGGAAGCGCTCGACGCCGTAGACATAGATCGGGTTGTAGTAGCCCATCATCACGATCGGCGTCTCGTCGTCGCCCTGGCGGAACTCGGCCGCCATGCGCAGCGTCTTCGCCAGCGTCTGGCCGCCCTTCAGCGCGCGCAGGCCCGCGGCCTGGATCGCCGGGCCGTCGGCCATCGGGTCGGAGAAGGGCATGCCGAGCTCGATCACGTCGGCGCCCGCGCCCGGCAGCGCCTTGAGGATCGACAGCGAGGTGGCGTAGTCGGGGTCGCCGGCCATCATGTAGGTGACGAGCGCCGGCCGTCCCTCCTCCTTCAGCTTCTCGAAGCGGCGATCGATGCGGGTTTCGGTCATTTTCCGTCCTCGTGGGCGGCGAAGGAAACGATTTCGCCGTCTTCCTTGACATGGGTTTTCGGCAGCGCCCCGGGCGGCAGCAGTTTCTCCACCGTCTGCGAGGGGCGGCACAGGTCGGCTCCGAGATCGGTCACGACGATGGGCCGGTTCATCAGTATCGGATGCCGGACGACCGCGTCGATCAGGTCGTCGTCGGACAGGGCCTCGTCGCCGAGGTTGAGCGCGTCATAGGGCGTCCCGTTGCGGCGCAGAAGCGCGCGCACCGGCCGGCCGGTGCTGGCGAACAGGCTTTTCAGCGCGTCCCGGGACAACGGGTTTTCGAGGTAGTCGACGATCTCCGGCTCGATGCCGGCGGCGCGGATGATCGCCAGAACGTTGCGCGAGGTTCCGCATCCCGGGTTGTGGTAAATCGTGACCTTCACGGTCAGATCTCCATGTCCATCATCTTCGCCACCGTATGCACGTCCTTGTCGCCGCGGCCGGACAGGTTGACGATGACGATCTCGTCCGGGCGCATGGCGGGCGCGACCTTGACCGCCTGGGCGATGGCGTGGGCGGATTCGAGCGCCGGGATGATGCCTTCCACCCGCGTCGTCAGCTTGAAGGCCGCGAGCGCCTCGTCGTCGAGGACGGGAACGTACTCCACCCGGCCCGAATCCTTCAGCCACGAATGCTCCGGGCCGACGCCGGGATAGTCGAGCCCGGCCGAGATCGAGTGGCCGTCGAGGATCTGCCCGTCGCCGTCCTGAAGCAGATAGGTGCGGTTGCCGTGCAGCACGCCCGGCCGGCCGGCATTCATCGAGGCGCAGTGCTCGATGCCGTCGAGGCCGCGCCCGCCGGCCTCGACGCCGAGGATGCGCACCGAGGCGTCGTCGAGGAAGGGGTGGAACAGGCCGATGGCGTTGGAGCCGCCGCCGACGGCGGCGATGACCATGTCGGGCAGCCTGCCCTCCTGCTCCAGGATCTGGGCGCGCGCCTCGCGGCCGATCACCGATTGCAGCTCGCGCACCAGCTCGGGATAGGGGTGCGGGCCGGCGGCGGTGCCGATCAGGTAGTAGGTGTCGGCGACGTTGGTCACCCAGTCCCGCAGGGCCTCGTTCATCGCGTCCTTGAGCGTGCCGTGGCCGGAGGCGACCGGCCGCACCTCGGCGCCCAGCAGCTTCATGCGGAAGACGTTGGGCTTCTGCCGCTCGACGTCGGTGGCGCCCATGTAGACGACGCAGGAAAGGCCGAAGCGCGCCGCGACCGTGGCGGTGGCCACGCCGTGCTGGCCCGCGCCCGTCTCGGCGATGATGCGCTTCCTGCCCATGCGCCGCGCCAGCAGGATCTGGCCGAGGCAGTTGTTGATCTTGTGCGATCCGGTGTGGTTCAGGTCCTCGCGCTTGAAGTAGACCTTCGCGCCGCCGAGATGGCGCGTCAGCCCTTCCGCGAAATAGAGCTTCGACGGCCGGCCGGCATAATGCGTCGACAGCGCCTGAAGCTCGGCCTGGAAGGCCGGGTCGTTGCGGGCCGCCTTCCACTCCGCTTCCAGCTCGAGGATCAGCGGCATCAGCGTCTCGGCGACGAAGCGGCCGCCGAACAGGCCGAACATGCCGTCCTCGTCGGGACCGGCGCGGAAGGAGTTCGGCTGGACGGTTGCGTTCACGGGTCTTGCTCCTCGGGGATGCGGGGCGGGTCAGGCGGCCGGTCTTGCGCGCGCGGTCCTGACGGCGTCCAGGAAATCTGCGATCAGCGCCGCGTCCTTGACGCCCGGCGCGCTTTCCACGCCCGACGAGACGTCGATGCCGGGCGGGTTGGCAAGGCGCAGCGCGTCGCCGACATTGGCGGCGTCGAGCCCTCCCGAAAGCATGTAATCGACGCCACGGTCAAGGTTTGCGAGCAGCCGCCAGTCGAACGACACGCCGTTGCCGCCGGGAAGGACGGAATCCCTGGGCGGCCGCGCGTCGAACAGGAAGCGGTCGGCGACGCCGCGGAAGGGCTCGACGAGCGCCAGGTCGGCGGCCTCGGAGACGGCGAGCGCCTTCATCACCGGCAGCCGGTAGCGCGCCCTGACCCCGGCCACCCGCTCCGGCGTCTCATGCCCGTGGAGCTGGAGCATGTCGGGCGCCATTTCCGCGACGATCCGGTCGAGGAAGGCGTCGTCGGCATCGACGGTGACGGCCACCGCCTTGGCCCTGCCCATGGCCGCCCGCCGCAACCGCCCGGCTTCCTCCGGCGCGACGTTGCGCGGGCTCTTCCCGAAGAAGATGAAGCCGACATGGCTGGCGCCGCCGTCGAGGGCGGCGGCGAGCGCGTCGGCGGTCTTGAGGCCGCATATCTTGATGTCGAGGACCATTGCGGCCAAGTGCCACGAAAAGGCGGCGGAGTCGAGGCTGGTGGCGAAGGCGGGCCGCGTGCCGTTATCCGCCGGACGCGGCACCCGGCGAGGCGACCGGGCCATGCGGCCGGACGCCGCTTTCGCCCCCTTTTGCGTGGCACTTGTGCAACAGCGCCGCGCAATCCGCGTTCCGCCACGCAGAATCCGCCAAATCTGCGCAATCGCGCCATGATTCGCGCGCCAAACGGCGACAGATTAACATCTCGTTCACGGCTTATTCACCGGCGCCGGCTACCATGGTTCGCAATCGGAAGGGACATCCGACGGGACAGGGTTTGAAGTCAATGACGATCGCGGCTCGCATCTTCACCATCGCGCTGTCGGTGCGCGAGTTTCTGGCGCCGACCTACCGGCCCGAGCGCTACTACATGCGCGGCCCCGGCCCGGCCTGCGCCCGGGCGCGCGGCTCCTGCCGCTGAGCTATTCCCTGCACGGCTCGACCACGACCGCCTTGCCCGGCTCGGCGCCGAGCGTCACGCACGCGCCGCGCGCGCACAGCGACCAGCCCGAGGCGGTGGCGCCCGATGCCGCCAGCGCCAGCCGCGGCAGCGGCGCCACGGCCGGCGCGTAGACCCACCAGCCGTCCTCCAGCACCGCGCCCGCGGGCGGATCGATGCCGGCGCCCGAGCCCTTCACCCGCGCCTCCACCAGCTCCAGCCCCGCCGGCGTCAGCCGCCACGCCTCGCGCCATTCGGTCTTCTCGACCGAATGCGTCCAGGCGAGCGTGAAGGCGGACGCCGCCAGCGCCACGGTCTTGCCGCCGGCGATCACGCACAGCAGGCTCACGGCGCGGCGGGCTCGGCGCGGTCGTGGCGGCGCGTGCGCCACCAGTGCGCCGCCACCGCCGCCGCGCCGAGCGCGAAGCCGGCCTCGTCGGTGATCGGCAGCGCGAGCACGAGCAGCACGCCGGCGGCGAAGCAGGCGAGGCGCTCCCACCATGTCGCCCGGTCGAACAGGAAGCCGACCACGGCCACGCCCCACAGCGCGATGCCGGCGCAGGCCTTGAAGACGATGTAGGCGACCTCGACCCAGTAGCCCCACGCTTCCGCCATCGGCCCGCCGTCCTGCAGCATCAGCGCCGGCGTGTAGACGGCCATGAACGGCACCACGAAGCCGGCCGTGGCGAGCTTGGTCGCCTGTATCGATATTCGCAGGCCCGACGTCTTGGCCATCGGCGCGGCCGCGAAGCAGGCGAGCGCCACCGGCGGGGTCAGGTCCGCCATGATGCCGAAATAGAACACGAACATGTGGCTGACGAGCAGCGGCACGCCGAGCTCCAGCAGCGCCGGCCCGGCCAGCGACGAGGTGATGATGTAGTTGGGGATGGTCGGGATGCCCATGCCCAGCACCAGGCAGGTCAGCATGGTCAGCACCAGCGACAGGAACAGGTTGTTCTCGCCGATGCGGATGATGAAGCCGATGAAGGTCGAGGCGATGCCGGTCAGCGTCAGCGTGCCGATGACGATGCCGACGATGGCGCAGGCGATGCCCACGGGCAGCGCGTTCTTGGCCCCCTCGGCGAGCGAATCGCGGCAGATGATCAGCGTCTCGCGGCCGCCCTTGAACAGCGCGCAGGCCGCGACCAGCGCGGCGATGACGGCGGCGAGCACGTTGATGCCGAACTTCATGAAGGCGGCGGCGGCAAGCCCGAGCGCCACCCAGAAGACCATGCGGAAGGCGAACGGGCCGATGAGCGCGGCGAGCGGCGTGCCGAGGATCAGCACCACGATCAGCGCCAGCCCCATCGTGCCGGCGAAGATCGGCGTGTAGCCGGCGAACAGCAGGTAGACCAGCATGCCGAGCGGCAGCACCAGCGGCCAGTGCTGGCGCACCGCCGCCCACGGGTCGGGCAGCGACGCCTTGTCCATGCCGCCGAGCCCGGCGCGCCCGGCCTCCAGATGCACCATCCAGAAGCAGACGCCGAAATAGAGCGCGGCCGGGATCAGCGCCGCCTTGACGACCTCGACATAGGGAACGTTGAGCGTCTCGGCCATGATGAAGGCGACCGCGCCCATCACCGGCGGCATGATCTGGCCGCCCATCGACGAGGTCGCTTCCACCCCGCCGGCGAAGGCCGAGCGGAAGCCGAACTTCTTCATCAAGGGAATCGTGAACTGGCCCGAGGCCACGACGTTGGCCACGCCCGAGCCGGAGATGGTGCCCATCAGCGCCGAGGACAGCGTGCACACCTGCGCCGGTCCGCCGCGCCACGAGCCGACGAGGCCGAGCGCGAAATCGTTGAACAGCGCCAGCATGCCGGCGCGCTCCAGGAAGGCGGCGAACACCACGAAGATGAAGATGTAGGCGGCCGAGACGTAGATCGGCGTGCCGTAGATGCCCTCGGTGCCGAAGCCGAAATGCTCGATGATCATCTCCCACGGATAGCCGCGGTGGATGAACGGCGCCGGCAGGTAGTTGCCGAAGAAGCAGTAGGCCAGGAAGACGCCGGCGATGATGGTCAGCGGCAGGCCCATCAGCCGCCGCGCGCCCTCGAACACCAGCGCGATCGTCACCGCGCCCACCGTCAGGTCCAGCGGGGTGAGGAAGCCCGAGCGGTGGATCAGCGGCACGTACTCGACCCAGTTGTAGATGCCGGTGAGGAAGCCCGCGATGCCGAGGCCCCAGAACCAGACCCGGCCCCATGGCGTCTTCGCCACCAGGTTGCCGAACAGCGCGAAGCCGAGCAGAAGCAGGAAGCCGACATGCATGGCCCGCACCACCTGGCTGGGCAGGGTGCCGTAGGCGGCGGTCCAGAGCTGGAACAGCGAGAAGACGACGGCGATCCAGAAAGCGATCCGGCCGGGCAGGCCCTCGCCGAAGCCGGCCGGCAGGCCCTCGATCGGCTCCTCGGCCGAGTCCTGAAGGATGATCGGCCCTGCGGCCTTCGTGTCGCTCATGGTTTCTCCCGGGTCGCTGCTTCTGGGTGTTCGCCGCCGCCCCTCATCCGCCCTTCGGGTCCCTTCTCCCCGCGGACGGGGGAGAAGGGGGAAGCGGCAGCGTTGCGGCGGTCTCTCCTCTCCCCGTCCGCGGGGAGAGGATGAAGGCCAGGCAGGTGAGGGGCGGCGCCGGCGGTTGCAGGTCCCTATTTCAGGACGCCGACCTCGCGATAGTAGCGCTCGGCGCCCGGATGCAGCGGCACCGGCATGCCGTCGAGCGCCTTCTGGACATCGATCGCCTTGGCCGCGGCGTGCGAGGCCGCCATCTTGTCGAGGTTCTCGAACAGGAGCTTGGTCATCTGGTAGGCGGTCTCCTCCGACACGCCGTCGTGGCTGACGAGGAAGTTGCCGACCGCGGCGGTGGGCACGTCCTCGCTCTGGCCATCATAGGTGCCGGCCGGAATCGTCGCGGCGATGAAGGGCGCGCCGATCTTCTCGACGATCTCCGGCGAGACCGCGACGACGTTGATCGGCACCGAGGTGGCGAGGTCGCGGATCGAGGCGACGCCGAGGCCGGCCGACTGCAGCGTGGCGTCGAGCTGGCGGTTCTTGATCAGCTCCACCGATTCGGCGAAGGGCAGGTATTCGAGCTTGCCGAGGTCGCTGTAGGCGAGCCCGGCGGCGGCGAAGATGGCGCGGGCGTTGAGCTCGGTGCCCGAGGCCGGCGCGCCGACCGAAAGGCTCCTGCCCTTGAGGTCCTCCAGCGTGGTGACGCCGGATTCCTTCGAGGCGACGATCTGCACGTAGTTGGGATAGATGGCGGCGATGCCGCGCAGCTTGTCGAGCTTGCCGGGATAGCCGGCCTCGGTGTTGCCGGCCCAGGCCTCCTTGAGCGAATCGCCCAGCGTGAAGGCGATCTCGCCGCGGCCGGCCTGCAACAGGTTGAGGTTCTCCACCGACGCCTTCGTCGCCTGCACCTGCGTGCGCGCGCCCTCGATGTTCTGGCCGTAGATCTCCGACAGCGCCACGCCGAGCGGGTAGTAGACGCCCGACGTGCCGCCGGTCAGGACGTTGATGAACTCCTGCGCCTTCACCGTGGTGGCGCCGAGGCCCATGACCAGCGCGGCCGCGCCGGCGGCGACGAGATTGCGAGCGATATTCTTCATGCGGTTCCTCCCTGTCGGTTCCTTTCGGGCGGCCGCCGCTCCTCCGCGCGCTCGCCCTCGAGCCGGTATTCTTAGAGAACAGGACGCAAAATCCAATCGTTAATTGCCGGGCGGGGCAAGCTCAGGCCGTGCCGGTGGAGCCGAAGCCGCCGGCCCCGCGCGCGGTGTCGCCGGCGCTGTCGCGCTCCTCGACGTCGAGCCGGCAGACCGGCGCGATGACGAGCTGGGCGATGCGCATGCCGCGTTCGACGGAAAAATCCTCGTCGCCGAGATTGATCAGGATCACCTTGACCTCGCCGCGATAGTCGCAGTCGATCGTGCCGGGCGTGTTCAGGCAGGTGATGCCGTGCTTCAGCGCCAGCCCGGAGCGCGGCCGCACCTGGCCCTCGAAGCCCTGCGGTATCTCCAGCACCAGCCCGGTCGGCACGGCCGCGCGCCGCCCCGGCAGCAGGATCAGCGGCCGGTCGCCGGGCACGGCCGCGCGCAGGTCCAGGCCGGCCGCGCCGGCCGTCTCGTAGGCGGGAAGCGCGAGGCCCCCGGCATGGGCGAGGCGCACGACGCCGAGGATGGGGGAGCCGGAGGCGGGAGCGGGGCGGGGCGTGTCGGTCATGGCGGCAGCTATGGCGTCGCCCGCGCGCGCGGTCAATCGCGCGGCGCGGCTTGTTCAGCGCTTTCACGCCTTCGCCGCATTCACGGTTTCTTGCCGTTTCGCGCGATACGCTGACAACAGCGACAACGGAGAAGCAGCCATGTGCCGATGGGCGGCCTATCTCGGCGAGCCGGTCTTTCTCGAGGACATCGTCACCGCGCCGTGCCACTCGCTGATCGCGCAGAGCCACCACGCGCTGGAGGCCAAGACCGCCACCAACGGCGACGGCTTCGGCATCGCCTGGTATGGCGACCGGCCGCAGCCCGGCCTCTACCGCGACGTGCTGCCGGCCTGGTCGGACTGCAACCTCAAGAGCCTGTGCCGGCAGATCCGCTCCGGCCTGTTCCTCGCCCATGTGCGGGCCTCGACCGGCGGCGCCACCAGCCGCGACAACTGCCATCCCTTCGTGTCCGGGCGCTGGTCGTTCATGCACAACGGCCAGATCGGCGGCTTCGAGCGGCTGCGCCGCGGGCTGGAGCAGGGCCTGCCCGACGCGCTCTATGCCGAGCGGCGCGGCGCGACCGATTCGGAGCTGTTCTTCCTGATGATGCTGGCGGGCGGGCTGGAGGACGACCCGCACGGCGCGGCCGAGCGCGCCGCCGGGCAGGTGATCGAGGCCTCGCTGAGGGCCGGTCTCGACCCGGCGCTGAAGCTGACGGCCGCCTTCTCCGACGGCGAGCGGCTCCATGCCGTGCGCTTTTCCACCGTCGGCAACGCGCCGACGCTCTACGCCGGCGCGTTCCGCGGCGCCACGGGGCGCTGCCTCGTCTCCGAGCCGTTCGACCGCGACGGGCCGAACTGGCATTGCGTGCCCTCGGGCAGCTTCGTCACCATGACGCGCGACGGCATGGCCACGGAGGCGTTCCAGCCGGCGCGCGCCGCGGCGCTGGCGATGGCGGTGTAAGCCCGCGCGCTGGCCGGGCCGTTTCCGTTCGACAGCCGCCGCGCGCGCCGCTATAAGCCGCGCCATCCAGGGGAATCCCGATCTATGGCCGAAACGATAGAAGGCGCGGTGGCGCGCCGCCGCACCTTCGCGATCATTGCCCACCCGGATGCGGGCAAGACGACGCTGACCGAGAAGCTGCTTTTGTTCGGCGGCGCCATCCAGCTCGCCGGCGAGGTCAAGGCCAAGAAGGACAGGATCCAGACCCGCTCCGACTGGATGAAGATCGAGCGCGAGCGCGGCATCTCCGTCGTCACCTCGGTCATGACCTTCGAGTATGGCGACCACGTCTTCAACCTGCTCGACACGCCCGGCCACGAGGACTTCGCCGACGACACCTACAGGACGTTGTCCGCGGTTGACAGCGCCGTGATGGTTATCGACGCCGCCAAGGGCATCGAGCCGCGCACGCTCAAGCTGTTCGAGGTCTGCCGCCTGCGCGACATCCCCATCGTCACCTTCGTCAACAAGATGGACCGCGAGAGCCGCGACCCGTTCGAGATCCTCGACGAGATCGAGGAGAAGCTGGCGCTCGACACCGCGCCCGTCACCTGGCCGATCGGCCGCGGCCGCACCTTCGCGGGCACCTACCACCTGGCGCAGAACGCGGTGCGGCGCGGCGACGACGAGACGGAGCGCACGCCGGTCCACGGGCCCGACTCCAACCGCGCCGCCGGCTTGCTGCCGGAGAACGAGCGGCCCGACTTCATCGAGGAGCTGGAGCTGGCGCGCGGCGCCTGCCGGCCCTTCGACCTCGACGCCTTCCGCGAGGGGCACCTGACGCCGGTCTATTTCGGTTCCGCCCTGCGCAACTACGGGGTGCGCGACCTGATCGAGGCGCTGGGCGCCTTCGCGCCGCCGCCGCGCGCCCAGGAAGGCGACAGCCGCACGGTCGAGGCGACGGAGGACAAGATGACCTCCTTCGTCTTCAAGATCCAGGCCAACATGGACCCCAACCACCGCGACCGCATCGCCTTCGTGCGCGTGTGCTCCGGCACGCTCCAGCGCGGCATGAAGGCGACGCTGGTGCGCACCGGCAAGCAGATGCCGCTGTCGGCGCCGCAGTTCTTCTTCGCCCGCTCGCGCATCACCGCCGACGAGGCCTATGCCGGCGACGTGGTCGGCATCCCCAACCACGGCACGCTGAGGATCGGCGACACGCTGACCGAGGGCGAGGAGATCCTGTTCCGCGGCGTGCCCAACTTCAGATGGCCGAGGAGGGCGTGGTCCAGCTCTTTTCGCCCGAGGACGGCTCGCCGGCCATCGTCGGCGTCGTCGGCGCCCTCCAGCTCGACGTGCTGAAGGAGCGGCTGAAGATCGAATACGGCCTGCCGGTCGATTTCGAGATGGCGCGCTTTTCCGTCTGCCGCTGGATCGCCGCCGACGCCAGGGTCGATCTCGAACGCTTCATCGACGCCCATCGCGGCGACATAGCCCGCGACCTCGACGGCGATCCCGTCTTCCTCGCCCCGCACGAGTTCGGCCTGAACTACGAGGCCGAGCGCTGGAAGGCGATCCGCTTCGCCGCGGTCAAGGACTATCAGGTGCGCGAGCCGGCATAGGACACGGGGCCGCGCGGCGCCCCCCGCGACACCTCGACCCTCGCGCCCGGCCGTCGACACCGGCCGGCGAACCGGGAGCGGCCAACCATGCGGGAAAGGCGATGACCGCACGCGCGAAACGACTGGGAAAGCTGATCTCGCGCCCCTTGCGGGGCCTGAGCCTGCCGGGCGCGGTCGTCGGCACGCTGTTCTTCGTCGCCTCGCTGGCGCCCAGCCTTCTGCCGCGCGGCTTCGCGCTCCAGGGCGTGCTCAGCGGCTGCTCCTTCGCCGCCGGCTACGGCGTCGGCACGTTCCTGTCCTGGCTGTGGGCCTATCTCGAGCTGCCGGCCCCGCCGGCGCGCCATGTCGCGGCGGCCAGGCGCGCCGGCCTCGCCGCCTGCGCGCTCGCCGCCGCGGTCTTCCTGTGGCGCGCCTCGACGTTCCAGGATTCGGTGCGCCTGCTCATGGACCTGCCGCCGGTCGAGCGCGCCCGCCCGGCCGAGGTCGCCGCCATCGCCGCGCTGGCCTTCGTGGCCATCCTCGTCGTCGCGCGCCTCTTCGTCGCGATCCTCGGCGCCGTCGCCGGCCGGCTCGGCCGGCGGATTCCGCGCCGGATCGCCAATGCCGCCGGAGCCGCCATCGCGATCCTCGTCTTCTGGACGGCGATCGACGGCCTTCTCTTCAAGGGCGCGCTCAGGGTCGTCGACGCCTCCTTCCAGCGTTTCGACGCCCTGATCGAGCCGGATGTCGAGAAGCCGGCCGATCCCGGCAGGACCGGCAGCCTCGCCTCGCTCGTCTCGTGGCAGAGCCTCGGCCGCGCCGGGCGGCAGTTCGTCGGCTCGACGCCCTCGGCCGCGCATATCCGCGCGCTTGCCGGCGGCGAGGCCATGGAGCCGATCCGCGTCTATGTCGGGCTGAACTCGGCCGGGACGGTCGAGGAGCGGGCGCGGCTCGCCCTGGCCGAGATGCGGCGCGTCGGCGCCTTCGACCGCTCGATCCTCGTCCTGGCCACGCCGACCGGCACCGGCTGGATCGACACCGCCGCCGTCGAGCCGCTCGAGGTGCTGCACAGGGGCGACGTCGCGACGGTGGGGCTGCAATATTCCTACCTGACGAGCTGGCTGTCGCTGCTGTTCGAACCCGCCTACGGCTCCGAGGCGGCGCGGGCGCTGTTCCGCGCCGTCTACGACCACTGGACCGGCCTGCCGCGCGAAGGCCGCCCGCGCCTCTATCTCTACGGGCTCAGCCTCGGCGCGCTCAACTCCGACCTGTCGGCCGACCTGTACGACGTGCTCGGCGACCCCTTCGACGGCGCGCTGTGGGTCGGCGCGCCCTTCTCCGCCGAGACGTGGCGAAACGCGACGGCCGGCCGGCAGCCGGGCTCGCCGGCCTGGCTGCCGCGCTTCCGCGACGGCTCGGTGATCCGCTTCGCCAACCAGGACGGCCTTGCCGGGCGCGACGGTCCCTGGGGGCCGCTGCGCATCGTGTTCCTGCAATATGCCAGCGACCCCGTCACCTTCTTCCGGCCCGACGCCGCCTGGCGCGCCCCACCCTGGCTGGAGCGGCCGCGCGGCCCCGACGTCTCCGATGCGTTCCGCTGGTTCCCGATCGTCACCCTGCTCCAGCTCGGCCTCGACATGGCGCTCGCCACCACCTCGCCGATGGGCTTCGGCCATGTCTTCGCGCCGGAGCACCATGTCGAGCCGTGGGTGGCGGTGACGCGGCCGGCGGGATGGAGCGCCGGCGATCTCGCCCGCCTCAAGGCGCATTACGCCGCGGCGCGACGGGCCGATCCCTCCCCGCCGAGGGAATGAAATCCCGCCGATCGGCGATACGGGGAATGACGTTCTCCGGGACGGTCGGGCCTCCCGCCGCCCGCCTCGGCCTGCCTTGCGCCGGTTGCGAGAATGAAATTCCAGAGGGTGGCGATTCCATGGGACGATTTTCCGGGAAATGCCGATTTCCGGCGTTTGCGCGCCTCGCCGCGCGCCGCGCCAGGACCTATCTGTTGGCCACGACGCCCTCGGACATCAAGGAGACCGCCATGGGTCTGCGCATCAACGACATCGCCCCCGATTTCACCGCCGAGACGACCCACGGCCCCATCCGTTTCCACGACTGGATCGGCGACGGCTGGGCCGTCCTGTTCTCGCACCCCAAGAACTTCACCCCGGTCTGCACCACCGAGCTCGGCGCGGTGGCGGGGCTCGAAGGCGAGTTCGCCAGGCGCAACGCCAGGATCATCGGCATCTCGGTCGATCCGGTCGAGAGCCACGACAAGTGGAAGGACGACATCAGGATCGCCACCGGCTTCGACGTCGGCTATCCGCTGATCGGCGACCGCGACCTCAAGGTGGCAAAGCTCTACGACATGCTGCCGGCCGATGCCGGCGACTCGTCGGACGGCCGCACGCCGGCCGACAACGCCACCGTGCGCTCGGTCTATGTCATCGGCCCGGACAAGAAGATCAAGCTGGTCCTGACCTACCCGATGACGACGGGCCGCAACTTCGACGAGATCCTGCGCGCCATCGACTCGATCCAGCTGACCGCCAGGCACCAGGTGGCGACGCCCGCCAACTGGAAGCAGGGCGAGGACGTCATCATCACCGGCGCCGTCTCCGACGAGGACGCGATCAGGCGCTTCGGCGGCTTCGAGACCATCCTGCCCTATCTGCGCAAGACGCGCCAGCCGGCGGCCTGATCCCGCGACGGCGACGGCAGCGGATGCGGCGGCGGCCCGGAGGGGTCGCCGCCGTTCTCGTTCGTGCCGCCCGCTCCGGCGTTGCGGGCCGGGGTTGCGGGCCAGCCGGCGCTGGGGCATCATCCGCCCGCTTCGGGCTCGAGCGGTTCCGGGAAGGGCGACCACCGCCCTGCGGCCGGGGATCACGGGGGAAGCAGACGGGTCGTCCACGTACAGCCGGGTGGGAAACTTGCACGCATCGCGGGTCTCGACGACCCTTCCTCGCCGCTTCGCCGCGCTCCTTGCCCTGATCGTCTTCCTGTCGGCCTGCACCACCCAGGGGGTGATGCAATCGGCGGTGACGCCGCTCGCGTCCGACAAGTACGCCGCCATCGTGGTCGACGCCCGCACCGGCAAGGTGCTCTACGAGCGCGCCTCGGGCGAGGCGCGCTATCCGGCCTCGCTGGCCAAGATGATGACGCTCTATCTTCTGTTCGAGGCGCTGGACGACGGCCGCCTGCGCCTCGACGAGGCGATTCCCGTCTCGGCCTTCGCCGCGGCGCGGCCGCCCTCGAAGATCGGCTTCAAGCGCGGCGGCAGCATCGACGCGCGCTCGGCGATCCTGGCGCTGTGCGTGCGCTCGGCCAACGACGTCGCCGTGGCGGTGGCCGAGCGGCTGGCGGGCTCCGAGGAGGCGTTCGCGCGGATGATGACCGCCAAGGCGCGCCAGCTCGGCATGACGGGCACCGTCTTCCGCAATGCGTCGGGCCTGCCCGACGAGGGCCAGCGCACCACCGCCCGCGACATGGCGGTGCTGGCGGTGGCGCTGCGCGCGCGCTTTCCCCACCACTACCACTATTTCGCCAACCGCGAATTCGTCTTCGGCGGCAGGGTCGTGCGCGGCCACAACAGCCTGCTCGGCCGCGTGCCCGGCGTCGACGGGCTGAAGACCGGCTACATCCGCGCCTCCGGCTTCAACCTCGCCACCTCGGCCGGGCGCGGCGGCAGGCGCATCGTCGCCGTGGTCATGGGCGGCGAGAGCGCCGCCTCCCGCGACGCGCACATGGCGTCGCTGGTCGAGACCTACCTGCCCCGCGCCTCGACCGGAGCGGGGCAATAGGCCCGCAGGCCCGTTCTGTGCCCGGGGGCAGCCGTGTCTTCAGGTGAGGGCGATTGGCCGGTCTTCTCGGACCATTGCGTCGAGGATGACGAGGAGCCGGTGGTCGACATCGCCGCCCGCCGCTCCTCCTCGTCCTCCTGAGGCGTGCCGCTCCCGGCCGAAAGGCGGCCGGCCTCGCGCCGGTCAGACGACCGGGGAGGCGCCGCCGTCGACGTTGATCCCCGTGCCGGTGATGTAGCCGGCGGCGTCGGAGGCGAGGAAACAGGCGATGCTGGCGAATTCCCGGGCGCTTCCCACGCGCCCGAGCGGGACGCCGGCGCCCATCCTGGCCAGGAACTCCTCGTAGGTGACGTCCTGGCCCGAGGCGGCGTGCCGGCGCATCCACTGGTCGCTGTCGATCAGGCCGACCAGCAGCGCGTTCACCAGCACGTTGTGCGGCGCGCCCTCGCCTGCGAGCACCTTGGTCAACGCCAGGCCCGCGGCGCGGGAAACGGCCGTCGGCGCCGTGCCGGCGCGCGGCGTCTTCGCCGACGTGGCCAGCACGTTGATGATCCGGCCCCATCCGCGCTGCTTCATCGCCGGAAGCGTGGCGCGCGCCAGCCGGACCGCCGCGAACAGCTTCAGGTCGAAATCCTCCTGCCAGATCCGGTCGGTGAGGTCCTCGAACGCCCCGACCTGCGACTTGCCGGCATTGTTGACGAGGATATCGACCTTCCCGAGCGCGGCGACCGTCGAGCGGAACGCCAGATCGGTTCCCTCGGCCGTGGCGACGTCGGCGGCGACGGCGTGGACGCGCGCGGCGGCGGCGACGGCCGCAATCTCCCGCCGGGCCTCCTCCAGCACGTCGGGGCGACGCCCCACGATCGCCACGTCCGCGCCGCTGGCGGCGAATTCCTTGGCCATGGCAAGGCCGAGGCCCGTGCTGCCGCCGGTTATCAGGGCCGAGCGGCCGTCCAGTCTGATTTCCATGTTCTTTGCATCCTACGATTCATCGATCGGGCAATGATACCGGCACGCCGGCGCCCCGACGGTGCCGCTTGTGAGGTCGGCGCGCCGGTGCCTTGCGAGTTTCCCGTTGCCGCCAGGTGCCTTTGAAATAATAAAATTCATTTGGCTCTTTCTTGGTATCCCAATGGTGTGTATAGAGGAGACCAAGCCTTCCGGCAAGGGAGGAGGGAATGGAGGAAACAGGCACCGACATGCGGACGTTGCGGCTACTTTTCAAGCACGAGGCCATCGCGCTGGCGCCCAATGCGCTGAACTCGGATTCCAGTGCCGCCACGGTGATCCTGAAGATCCTGTGCCAGAGCCTCGTGCGCATCGACCACGACGGGGTGATCCGGCCCGAGCTTGCGCTGCGCTGGGACGTGTCGCCCTGCCGCCGGCGGTACACGTTCTGGCTGGACCCGCGCGCGTCCTTCCACAGCGGGCGCGCCTGCACCGCGCGCGACGTCGCCCGCGTCTTCCGCCACATCCTCGACGGCCGCAGCGACTCGATCCTGCATCAGGACTATGAGGGCCTCGCCGAGGTGCGCGTTCTGGGCGAGCATCATCTGGAGTTCGTCTTCGACGTCCCCAACGACGCCTTCCTCCACAATCTGGCCTGGCGCACGCACATCGTCGACGACACCGCCGCGCAGCCCTGCGGCACGGGTCCGTTCAAGCTGGAGGAATGGCGGCGCGGCAGCCACATCTCCATGCTGCGCCACGTCGACGGCCGCGGACGCGGCGCCGGCAACGCCGATGCCCTGCGCATCGAATACGCTCCCGACAGCGACGCCCGCATCGCCGCCATCGAGCGCGGCGAGGCCGACATCGTCGAAAGCGTGCCCGGCTTCGCCGCCGCCGGGCTCGAGGCGGCGGGCCTGCTGCGGACCATGGTCGCGCCGTCGCAGGCGCGCGTGCTCCTGTGCTTCGATTGCAGCCGGCCGCCGTTCGACGACGTGCGCGTTCGCCAGGCGGTCGCCTGCGCCGTCGACCGCGACGCCCTGATCCGCGAGGTGATGGGCGGGCAGGCGCGGGCGGGCGAGGGCCTCCTGCCGCACGACGATCCGTGGGCGCACCCGGTGGAGCCGATCGTCCACGATCCGGCCCGGGCGCGCGCCCTGCTCCAGGCCGCCGGCCATGGCGACAGCATCGAGATCGTGGTCGCCCACCCCACGACGGCGCCGCTGCCCGCCGTCGAGGCGCGCATCGCCCGGGACCTCGCCGAGGTGGGCGTGCGCCTGTCGAGCACCGCCTACGACGATCCGCCCTGGTGGCCCTACATGTACACCCACGGCAACTGGCAGATGGCGATCCAGGGAACCGCCAGCCGGCCGCATTTCGACACGATGCTGCGCCGCGAGTTCTGCAGCGACGGCGCCTTCAACGCCGGGCGCTACGTCAACCCGCGCGTGGACGAACTGGCGCGGCGGGCGCGCCACGGCACCGACGACGGCGAGCGGCGCGCCCTCTACGCCGAGATCCAGCGCATCCTGCGCGAGGACCTGCCGGTGGTCGCCCTGTTCGCGTCCAACGTCGTCGTCGGCTGGCGGCCGGGCGTCGCCGGCATGGCCGCGCATCCGCACGGCGTCGTCGACGTCGGCGGCGTGCGCCTTCCCGACGAAGGGGAGCCCCGATGACCCGCCTGATCCTGTCGCGCCTCGTCCAGGCCCTCGCCACCCTTCTGGTGACAAGCCTGATCGTCTTCGTCCTCGCCCGCTCGTCGGGAAGCCCGGCCGACCTCGTCCTGCCCACCGACGCGACGCCGGCCGAGCGCGCCCTCTACATCGAGCGCATGGGCCTGGACCGGCCGATCGCCGAGCAGTATCTCATCTTCCTGCGCGATGCCGTGCAGGGCGATTTCGGCGTGTCGATCCGCACCGGCGCGCCGGCCACCGAGCTGGTCTTCGACCGGGTCGGCCGCACGCTGCTGCTCGCCACGGCCGGCCTCGCGGTGGCGCTGCTCATCAGCCTGCCGCTCGGCGTCATGGCCGCCGTGCATCGCGGCCGCGGCTGGGACCGCTTCAGCATGGGCTTCGCCCTTCTCGGGCAGTCGACGCCGGCCTTCTGGCTCGGCATCGTGCTGATCCTGATCTTCGCGGTGTGGCTGCGCTGGCTGCCCAGCTCCGGCGTCGGCGGCTGGCAGCACTACGTCCTGCCCAGCCTCGTCCTGGGCTGGAGCATCAGCGCCGGCATCGTGCGCCTGCTGCGCTCGTCGATGCTGGAGGTGCTCGACGCCGAGTTCATCAAGCTCGCCCGCACCAAGGGGCTGCGCGAGCCGGTGGTCGTGTGGAAGCACGCGCTGCGCAACGCGCTGATCCCGGTCGTGACCTTCATCGGCTTCATGTACGGCGTCATCATCGCCTCGGGCGTCGTCATCGAGGTCGTCTTCGGCTGGCCGGGCCTCGGCTATCTCGCCTACGAGTCCACCCTGTGGCGCGACTTCCCCGTGCTGCAGCTTTCGGTGCTCGTCTACACCGCGATCATCGTCGGCATCAATTTCCTCGTGGACGTCAGCTACGGCCTGATCGATCCGCGCATCAGGACCTGAGCAATGACCCTGACCTCGATCCGCAGGTTCGCCCGGCTGCGGCGCCTGCCGCTCCTGCCGCTCGCCATGGTCGCCGCGACCGTCCTGGTGGCGCTCTTCGCCGACGTGCTGGCGCCGCACGACCCGCTCGGCATCAACCCGGCGGCGCGGCAGATGCCGCCGGTCTTCGCCGGCGGAAGCTGGGAGCATCCGCTCGGCACCGACCGCCTCGGGCGCGACGTGTTCAGCCGCATCGTCCTCGGCACGCAGATCTCGCTCGGCGTGGCCGTGGCCACCATCCTGCTGGGAGGCCTGATCGGCACCGTGCTCGGCCTCGTCGCCGGCTATCGCGGCGGCTGGATCGACGCGCTCGTCATGCGCTCGGCCGACGGCTTCCTGGCCTTCCCGAGCATCCTGCTCGCGCTGGTGCTGGCGGTGACGGTGGGCCCCAGCTTCACCGTGGTCGTCGTCGTCCTCGCCCTGGTGCTGTGGGCGCGCTTCGCGCGGCTGGTGCGCGGCGAGGTGCTGGCGATCAAGGAGCGCGACTACATCCTGCTGGCGCGCGTGGCCGGCGCCGGCGGCGCCTACATCGTGTGGCGGCACATCCTGCCCAACATCCTCAACACGCTGGTCGTGCTGTGTACCCTCCAGGTGGGCTGGGCCATCATCGTCGAGGCCTCGCTCACCTTCCTCGGCGCCGGCGTGCCGCCGCCGACCCCGACCTGGGGCGGCATGGTCGCCGAGGGGCTGGATTACATCGAGTCCGCCTGGTGGATCTCGGTCATGCCCGGCCTGGCCATCCTGCTGGTCGTCTTCTCCTACAACACGGTCGGCGACTGGCTGCGCGACGTGCTCGATCCCCAGTTGAGGAATGTCTGACATGACGCAACAGGCGCAGCCCATCCTTCAGGTCCGCAACCTCGTCACGCGCATCGGCGGCAAGCGCGGCTTCGGCAACGCGGTCGACGACGTGTCCTTCGACCTGATGCCGGGCGAGACGCTCGGGCTGGTCGGGGAGTCCGGCTCGGGCAAGAGCATGACCTGCCTGTCGGTGCTCAGGCTCACGCCGCCCGCCGCCACGCACATAACCGGCGGACAGGTGATCTTCGACGGCGAGGACCTGCTGCGCAAGACCGGGGCCGAGATGCGCGGTTATCGCGGCCGCAGGATCAGCATGATCCTGCAGGACCCGATGCGGGCGCTCAACCCGGTCCTGACCGTCGGCGAGCAGATCTTCGAGTCGCTGCGGCTGCATCGCGGCCTCCGCGGCGCGGCCCTGCGCGAGGCGGCGTGCGAGCTGCTGGAGCGGGTGCGCATTCCCGACCCGGCGGCCGGGCTGACGGCCTATCCGCATCACTTCAGCGGGGGCATGCGCCAGCGCGTCGTCGGCGCCATCGCCCTTGCCGGCAACCCGGACATCCTCATCGCCGACGAGCCGACCACCGCGCTCGACGTGACGGTGCAGGCGGCCTTCCTCGATCTGCTCAAGAGCATCCAGCGTCAGGACAGGCTCGGCATCCTCTTCGTCACGCACGACTTCGCCGTCGTGTCGCGCATGTGCGACCGGGTGGCGGTGATGTATGCGGGCCGCATCGTCGAGACGGCGCCGACGGACATGCTGTTCGACCGGCCGCGCCATCCCTACACCGAAAGCCTGCTGCGCTCGGTTCCCGACGTCGACCGGCGGGAGGAGCGCCTCTACGCCATTCCGGGGCAGCCGCCGTCCGTCTTCGCGCCGCGGACGGGGTGCCCCTTCGCCCCGCGCTGTCCCCGCGCCATGGACCGCTGCCGCCAGGAGACGCCGCCGACGCGCCGGCTCGACGACGGCCACGAGGTAAGCTGCTGGCTGCATGAGGAATGAGATGAGCAGTTCCCACTCGCTGGAGGCGGAACGCCTCGTCAAGCATTTCCAGCGCCGCGACGGCCTTCTGCGCCGCAAGCCGGCGCAGCCGGTGGTCGCCGTCAACGACGTGAGCCTGCGCCTCGAGCGCAACGAGACGCTGGCGCTGGTCGGCGAATCCGGCTGCGGCAAGACGACCACGGCGCGCATGCTGCTGGGGCTGGAGGCCCCCACCTCGGGCACGATCCGGTTCCGGGGCGTCGATCTGAGGACCGCCACGCGCCAGCAGCGCCGCGAGTACCGCTCGTCGGTGCAGGCCGTGTTCCAGGACCCGTGGAGCTCGCTCAACCCGCGCATGCGGGTGCGCGATCTGGTCGCGGAGCCGCTTCTGCTCAACGGTCACGGCCGGCGCGCCGCCGGGGAGGCCGTCGCGCGCGCGCTCGACGACGTCGGCCTCGAGGCCGCGGCGGCCGACCGCTTCCCCCACGAGTTCAGCGGCGGCCAGCGCCAGCGCATCGCCATCGCGCGCGCGGTCGCGGTGCGCCCGAAGATCATCGTCCTCGACGAGCCGGTGTCGGCGCTGGACGTTTCCGTGCGCGCGCAGGTCATGAACCTGCTCAAGGATCTCCAGCAGGCGCTCGGCATCAGCTACCTGCTGATCTCGCACGACCTCGCCACGGTCCGCTTCCTCGCGACGCGGATGGCCGTCATGCGCGGCGGCGGCATCATCGAGGAGGGAGACTCCGAAGCCGTCTTCACCGCTCCCCGGCAGGAATACACCCGCACGCTGATCGAGGCGGCGCGCATGCGCCCGCCCGCGCATGGCGCGTGATGGCCGTTCCCGCCGCAACCCAGGTTCAACGCCCCTCGATCAAACAGGAGGAAGATATGAGGAAAGCGAAATACGCCCGTCTGGGCGGCGTGCGTCTGGCGCTCGGCGCGCTCGCGGCGACGCCGGCCCAGGCGGCGCCGTCCGGGACGCTGACCGTGGTCATGCCCAATTTCGGGCGCGAGATGCTCGATCTGGCCAAGACCTCCTCGCAGGATCTGCAATATACCGGCCACACCAACGAGCCCCTGGTCGGCACCGCGCCCGACGGCACGCTGTCGCCGGAGCGCGGCCTGGCCGAATCCTGGTCGATGAGCGAGGACGCCCGCGTCTACACGTTCACGCTGCGGCCGGGCGTCAGATGGCATGACGGCAAGCCCTTCACCAGCGACGACGTCGTCTTCAGCCTGGCGGAGCGCTTCCGCGCCAAGGACGCCATCTGCACCTTCTGCCGCCTGCTCCAGCCGATCGACGCGGTGGAGGCGCCCGACGAGCTGACCGTGGTGGTGACGCTGAAGGAGCCCGATCCGCTGTTCCTGGCCGTGCTGAGCGGCCGCGACGGCGACATCCGCATGGTTCCCCGCCACAACTACCGGCCCGTGGAGGACGGGTTCGAGATGATCGGCGATCCGGTCGGCACCGGCCCGTGGATATACGAGTCCTTCTCGCGCGGCGTCGACATGGTGCTGCGCGCCAACGCCGACTACTGGGACAAGGAGCGCGTGCCCGAGTTCGGGACGCTCCGGCTCGTGCCGCGCAGCCAGCCCAGCACCCGGCTTTCCATGGTGCGCTCCGGCGAGGCCGACATCGCCTTCGTCGACCCGCGCCAGGCCGAGGACGCCCGCGCCGCCGGCCTCCGCATCATGACCTCCGAAGGCGCGGCCATCTCCTCGCTGGAGTTCTACGGCTGCTGGCAGGAGGAGATGCTGTGCCACCAGCAGGACTTCCGCGAGGCCCTGGTGCGCGCCATCGACATGCCGACGATCTTCAAGCACATCTATCCCGAAGGCACGGCGCGGGAGATCGCGTCCTCCTACTGGCCGGTGACGCAGTCGCTGGGCTTCGACCCCGAGATCGAGCCCTACGCCTACGATCCCGAGCGGGCGAAGGAGCTGCTGAAGAAGGTCGGCTACGACGGCACGACCGTCAAGATCTGGTCGGTGCGCACCATCTCCATTCCCGAGGCGCCCGAGATCATGGAGCTGGTCGACGGCTACCTGCGCGCCGCGGGCATCAACACCGAGATCACGCCGATGGAGTTCGGCGCGTTCCGTCCGCGCTACGCCTCGAACCCGCAGACCTGGGAGACCGAGTTCGCCGCCCATCTCTACCTGAACGCGCCGGGCGTGAGGCCGACCGTGCTGCCGAACCTGCGCGTCGCGGTCATCGGCCAGGATGTCGGCGGCCTCATCCAGGGTTACTGGGACCTGCCCGGCATCAACAAGATCTGGAGCGATCTCATCAAGATGACCGACGTCGAGGATCTCGAAAACGCATTGCGCAGCTTGAACCACAAGATGTACAGCGAGTTCGTCAACCATCCGGTCGCCATCAAGAGCCAGGTGGCGGTCGTCGGTCCGCGCGTGGCGGGATGGACTCCGTCCATCCACGGTTTCGGCTGGCATCTGGAGACCGTGCGCAAGGGCCAGTAGCCGGTCGCAGGTGCCGGAGCCGCGGCTGTCTTCAGGCCGCGGCTCCCCTGCGCCGCAAGCAATGAGGGGTCGAATTTGGAAAACCCAGTGCCACTATCCAAGGTCGCGCCTCCGGCCGCCAACGCGACGGAGCGCGCATACCAGACCATGCTGAGCTGGATCGAGAACCGCCAGATCGGCCCGGGATTCGTCCTCGACGAACGCCGGCTGTCGAGCGCGCTGGACATATCCCGCACGCCGCTGCGCAACGCCCTCAACCGGCTGCTGGGCGAGGGCTATCTCGTGCGCCTCGTCAACGGCACCATCATGGTCCGCGAGGTCGGCGTCGGCGAGGTGCTGGAGCTGCTCTACGTGCGCCGGCTCCTCGAGCCGGAGGCCGTCATGCTCGCGGCCGGCCGCATCCCCGCCGGAGAGCTCGCCAAGGTCCGAGACGCCGTGCAGCATCCCGATCTCGCCACGGAAGGACGCATCGAGACCTGGCAGGCCGGCGACGAGCTGCACGACATCGTCTGCGACTACTGCACGAACCGCTCGCTGGCCAACATCCTCAGGGACGCGCGGCGGCGCATCCGCATGTCCAACATCGAGCGGGTTCCCGGCCGCAGCGCCGAGGCCTCCGAGGAGCATCTGCGCATCATCGACGCGCTTCTGGACGGAAACGCCGAGCAGGCGCGCGACGCCATGGCCGTCCACCTGGAAAACATCACGCAGGGCTTTCTCGCGACATATGCGGTTCGCTCGGAACATCGAAATCTGCCATGACCTGCCTGCCAAGCGACCCTTCCCGGACCGCGACGACCGACCGCGCCGCCGGGTCTTCCACCTGCGGCGACGACGGCCGCTCCCGATCCGACATCCCCGTCATCGTCGCCCGGCCGCTGACGACGGCCGCCTTCGCGCCGTATGGCGTCGTGGTCGAGCATCTCGGGCTCGAGCGCCGGCTGCACCTGACGGAGGCCTTCGCCGCCCAGCCGGAGGCGAAGACGCCGTCGCTGTGGATCAGCCGGATCAAGGAACGGACCGCCCTGCCGCTGGTCGTCGACCGGATGGAGCGGCATCCCTATTCCAACCAGACCTTCGTGCCGCTGGGGCCGACGCGGCTGCTGGTGGTCGTCGCCCTGGGCGACGAGCGGGGCGCCGCCGACCTCGCGACCCTCGCCGCCTTCGTCGCCCAGCCCGGACAGGGCGTCACCTATCACCGCAACGTATGGCATTTCGGGCTGTCGACGCTGGAGGCGCCCGCCGACTTCCTCGTCGCCATGTCCGTCACCGGCGAGAACGACGATGCGGTCTTCGAGCCGCTTGCCCATCCAATTCGCGTAAGCGCGACGCTTCACCCGGACCGTTGAGCGACATGACCATGCCCTATACCCCCACCCGCGACTTCGTCGGCTACGGCGCGGTCCCGCCCCATCCGCAATGGCCGGGCGGCGCGCGCCTGGCCGTCAATTTCTGCATCAACTACGAGGAAGGCGGGGAGCCGTCGGTTCCCGACGGCGACGAGCGCAGCGAAACGGGCCTCGTGGAGGGCGGCAGCCTCAACCTTCCCGGGCGCGACCTCGCCGCCGAATCCATGTTCGAGTTCGGCAGCCGCGTCGGCTTCTGGCGTCTGCACCGCCTGTTCGAGGAACGCGGGCTGCCGGCCACCGTCTATGCCTGTAGCCTGGCCCTCGAGCGCAACCCGGCCGTGTGCGAGGCCATCCGCGACGGCAACTACGACGTGTGCGCCCACGGCATGCGCTGGGAGCACCACCAGGGCATGAGCGAGGAGCAGGAGCGCGAGCGCATCCGCCAGGCCGTCCTCGGCATCGAGCGGGCGACCGGCCGGCGCCCGGACGGCTGGTACTGCCGTTACGGCCCCAGCGTGAACACGCGCAGGCTCGTCGTCGAGCATGGCGGCTTCCTCTACGATTCGGACGCCTACAACGACGAGCTGCCCTACTGGCTGCGGGTCGGCGGGAAGGCGCATCTCGTCGTCCCGCACAACCTCGTCAACAACGACACCAAGTACATCCGCGGCGCCATGGTCACCGGCAGCGACTTCTTCGAATACATGAAGGAGACCTTCGACGTCATGTATCGGGAAGGCAGGGACCGGCCGAAGATGATGACCGTCAGCCTGCATCTGCGCGTCATCGGCCATGCCGGCCGCTCCAGCGGCCTCGCTCGCTTCCTCGACCATATCCGCGGCTTCCCCGACGTCTGGATCTGCCAGCGGCGGGAGATCGCGCAGCACTGGCACAGGACGTTTCCCGCCGGCTGAGGCCGCCCTCCCGCCGGCGCGAGGGCGATCGGCGCGCCGTCCTGCCTGAGATCGAGCATCGGCCGGTCGGCGTCGAGCCCTTCCGGCCCCTCGATCCAGAAGGCGGTGTGCCGCCGAAACCGGGGGCGCCGGCGATCTTCATGCCCTTGCGCGCCATCACCGCGTGGCGCTACTCGGTGCGCAAGCGGCGGATCGCCGCGTCGTGGTGGCCGGGCGCGAGGAAACAGGAGACGATGCGCCGCGGTGGCCGGGCGGGTGGCGTGCCCCCCGCGCGGGATGCGGAATCGGAGACCTCGACATGACCATCACGACGGGAACGCGGCGCCGCTTCCGGAACCTGCCCTCGACGCTGTGGAGCTTCTGGCCCGGGGTGGCGGTGACCGGCGCGATCGCCCTTGCGGCCCAGTTCCTGTCGGACCACTACGGCGCGCCGGCGATGCTGATGGCGCTGCTTCTCGGCATCGCCTTCCATTTTCTGTCCGAGGACGGGCGCTGCGTGCGCGGGATCGACCTGTGCGCCCGCACGGTGCTGCGGCTGGGCGTGGCGCTTCTGGGCATGCGCATCAGCGTCGACCTGCTGCTGGGGCTCGGCGCCTCCACCATCCTGCTTCTGGTTCTCGCGATCGCGGCGACGGTCGGCTTCGGGCTGGTCGCGGCGCGGCTGCTGGGGCGCGGCTGGCGGCTGGCGCTGCTGAGCAGCGGCGCGGTGGCGATCTGCGGCGCCTCCGCCGCCATGGCGATCGCCGCCGTGCTGCCGAAGAACGAGTTCTCCGAGCGAAACCTGATCTTCACCGTGCTGTCGGTGACCGTGCTGTCGACGCTGGCCATGATCGGCTACCCGATCCTGGCCGACGCGCTCGGGCTCGACGCGCGCGCCACCGGCATCTTCTTCGGCGGCACCATCCACGACGTGGCGCAGGTGGTCGGCGCCGGCTTCTCGGTGTCGCCGGAGGCGGGCGAGACGGCGACGCTGGTCAAGCTCATCCGCGTGACCATGCTGGCGCCGGTGGTGATCGTCTTCTCGCTCGCCACGCGCAATCTCGGCCAGGACGCGGGAACGGCAAGGCGCCCGCCGCTGCTGCCCGGCTTCGTGCTGGCCTTCCTCGCGCTCGCGGCGCTGAACTCGTTCGGCCTCATTCCCGAAACCGTCGCCGAGCTCGGCGGCGCGACCTCGCGCTGGGCGCTGCTGGCCGGCATCGTCGCCGTCGGCATCAAGACGTCGCTTCGCCGGGTGCTCGACGTCGGCGGCGACGCGGTGGCGCTGGTGGTCGCCGAGACCGTCTTCATCGGCCTGTTCATCCTCGCCGGCCTCTATTATCTCGGATACGCCCGATGAGGCCGCTGGAAACGCATCGCCGAGACGGCGAAGGGCGCGCGCCGATGGCGGTTCCGGGCCGTGTCAGCGCACGAGGTCGGCGGCGCTTGCGTCCAGCGCCCGCAGCAGATCGCCGGGGCCGATCCTGATCTGCAGGCCGCGCCGGCCGCCGTTCAGGAACACCAGCTCCTCCAGCGTCGCCATCTCCTCGACCGCGGTCGGCACCCGCCTGCGCTGGCCGAACGGGCTGATGCCGCCGACCTTCTAGCCGGTCAGGCGCTCGGCGTCGGCCGGCTTCATCATCTGCGCCGACTTGCCGCCGAACGCCGCCGCCACCTTCTTCATGTTGACCTCGCGGTCGGACGGCACCACCACGCAGGCCGGCCTGCCGTCGACCTCCACCATCAGCGTCTTGAGCACGATCGCCGGCGACACGCCGAGCGCCCCGGCGGCCTGGAGGCCGACGCGCTCCGCCCCGGGATCGTAGTCGTAGGACGACACGGAGAAATCGACGCCCAGCCGGGAAAGCGCGAGCGTCGCGGGCGTGGTTCTCGACATATCCTCCTCCCGGAACGGGGCGCATCGCCGGCCGCCGGCGCGATCCTCGCGGAGCTCCTCTAGCAGAACCACGCCGGCCGGCAAGGCTTCGGCCGTCCCGCTCGCGCGGCTTCCTGCCCTGCGGCTGCCTGACATGCCGCCTCTTAATTGGTATTTACAGTACCAATTATAGCGATTATGAATTGGCAATCTGAATACCGATTTCCCGGCGGCTCACCGTTCGGCCGCCGCGGAAGGAAGGCGGAGAGGCGCCGTGCCGTCGCGCCGGGCCTCGCCGGCGCGCGTGTCGCCGGCGCGGCGTCGTCTCCGCCGGCACAGGGCAGCGGAGGGGGACATGACTGCACAACACATCATCCGGATGGCGCTGGCGATCCTGGCCAGCGCGGCGAGCCTGGCGCTGTCGTGGCCCTACTGGCGCGACTTCCAGTACTGGCCGGAATCGCGGGCCATGTGGCTCGCCTATTTCGCGGTCGGCTTCGTGCTCGCCGTCTATGTCTTCTACGCCTTCCTCGACAGCCTCGGCACGCTGTTCGAGCACGACGCGCTGGAGCGCGAGAAGCGGCCGGCCTGCGGCTGCGGCGAACCTGCCGGCACGGAGGACGCATCATGAGCTGCAAGCCGGGCGAGCCGTGCCACGAGGGACTGAAGCGCCGCCGCGCGCTCGCCGTCCTCGGCCTGATGGCCATCCTGTTCGTCGCGCTGTCGGCGGTCTCGTTCCTCGATTCGCGCGGGCAGGCCGTGCCGTCGCAGGTCGGCTATGCCGGCTTCGACGCCGTCGAGGGCAAGCGCGTGTTCCAGTCCTACAACTGCATGGGCTGCCACACCATCGTCGGCAACGGCGCCTATTTCGCGCCCGACCTGACCAAGCTCTACGACAAGGCGGGCCCGGCCTGGCTGGAAGCCTTCCTCCCCTCGGCCGGGGCGTGGCCGACGAGCGGCGCCGTGCGGCGCCACCTGCAGGACCCGGCCATCGCCGCCGAGGCCGGCACCGACGACCTCGACGCCTATCTGGAGGCGTACCCGGCCGCCGCCGAGCGCATCGCGCGGCGCGGCGGCAAGGCGACCACCATGCCCAACCTGCCGCTGACCCGCGAGGAGATCGGCAACCTGATCGCCTTCCTCAAGTACACCTCGCAGATGAACACCGAAGGCTGGCCGCCGACGCCGGCGGTGGACGGGCTGTCCTTCCCGCAGGCGACGCCGCTTCCCGCCGCCCTGCGCGCCGCCGCGACGGCAACCCCGCAGGAGGGCGCAGCCGCGGCCGCGCCGGTCTCGGCGGTCGCCCATGGCGAGGCGCTGGCGGTCGACAACGGCTGCACGGCCTGCCACGCCACCGACCGCCAGCGGCTGGTCGGCCCCGGCTGGGGCGGACTCTACGGCTCGACGACCACGCTCGCCGACGGCTCGGCCGTCGCGGTCGACGAGGCCTACCTGACCCAGTCGATCCTCGATCCCGACGCGCACATCGTCGCCGGGTTCGAGCCGGGCGCCATGCCCTCCTTCGCCGACATGCTGGAGGCCGGGGAGGTCGCCGCCATCGTCGCCTTCATCCGCAGCCTCGGGGAGACCAAGCCATGATCCGGATCGAATACGAGACGCAGCGGCTTTCGTTGCGCTTCTTCATGGTCATGCTGGTGCTGTTCTTCCTCCAGACCGCGTTCGGCCTGCTGCTGGCGGCCCAGCACATCGACCCGACGCTGCTGGCCGGCACGCTCAACTTCAACGTGCTGCGCTCGCAGCACGTCAACCTCGCCATCTTCTGGGTGCTGTCGGGCTTCATCGCCACCATCCTGTTCGTCGGCCCGCTGCTGTCGAAGCGCGAGCTGGCCGAGCCGTGGCTGATCAAGGTGCTGTTCTACGCGCTCCTGGCCGTGGTGGCGTGGAACGCGCTGACCCAGGTGCTGGCGCAGCAGGGCGTGGCCGGCTGGTGGATGGGCCAGCCGCTCCTTCAGGAGGGGCTGGAATATCTGGAGGCCGGCCGCGTCGCCGACGTGGTGATCCTGATCGGCTTCGCCATCCTGTGCCGGGTCGTGCTGCGCACCTTCCCGCCGCGCGCGCAGTGGAACGAGATCCACTGGGGCCTCGGCCTCGGCGTGGTGGCGCTGACGCTGGTGTGGATTTTCGGCATGGCCTTCGTCGAGCGGCTGGACGTGCAGGAATATTTCCGCTGGTACGTCGTCCACTACTGGGTCGAGGGCGTGTGGGAGGTCATCCACATCGCGCTGGTCGGCTTCCTGCTGGTGCTGATGTTCGGCGCCAACGTCAAGTCGGTCGGCTACGCCGTGTTCTGGGGCATCTCGCTGGTGTGGCTGTCGGGCCTGCTCGGCAACGCCCATCACTATTTCTGGATCGGCACGCCCGAGTTCTGGCAGTTCTGGGGCTCGCTGTTCAGCGCGCTGGAGCCGCTGCCGCTGATCTTCTGCTTCTGGCACATCTATCTCGACGCCCACCAGGACGGAAAGCCGGTCGCCAACATGCCGGCCTTCTCCTTCCTGCTCGGTTCGGTGGTGCTGGAGCAGGTCGGGGCCGGCATCCTCGGCTTCACCATGACCTTCGCGCTGACCAACGTGTGGTCGCACGGCACATGGGTGACGCTGAGCCACGCGCATCTGGCGCTGTTTGGCACCTTCGGCATGCTCGGCCTCGCCGCCGCCTATTATGCCGTGCCGATCATGCGCGGGCTGGCCGCCTTCGACCAGCGGCCGGGGCGGCTCGCCTTCTGGCTGGTCTTCACCGGCATGCTCGGGCTGGGCTTCGTCTTCGCCACCGGCGGTACGGTGCAGGTGTTCGTCTACCGCACGCTCGGCCTCGACTGGTTCAGCGGCGACGTGGCGCCGGCCATGCAGTTCGCCAAGGTCTCGGTGCCGGTCTTCGGCATGGTCTTCGCGTCCGGCGTCGGCGTGCTGGTCTACGACCTCCTGACGATGGGGCTGCGCGCGCCGGCCGCTGCCGGCGACGAGGCGGCCGCCGTCCCGCGGTCGGCCGGCTGGGGCCGGCGGCTGAGCGGCTGGGAGACCGGGCTGTGGCTGCTCGCCATGTGGGTGTTCGGCGGCATCATCACGCTCGGCCTGCTGTCGTTCAACCTGCCGTCCGTGCAGCAGGGCAACGCGCTGTTTCCCTATCTGATGGCGGGGATCGGCTATCCGGGCCTGCTTCTGACGACGCTGCTGTTCGTGCGGCGTTTCCTGCGCTCGCTGGAGGCGCGCCGTCATGTCCCGGCGGCGCCCCTCGTCGTGGCGGCGGTCTCTCCCGCCGGCGCCGGCTGAGGAGGACAGCCGCGCCGGTCGGGAAGGGGGGTCCCGCCCGGAGCGCAGGCCGGGATCGCGGCGGCGGCCGGCACCGCCGCCGCGATCCTGCGCTCATCCCCGGATGGCCGCCGCGACGCTCAGATCAGCGCCTCGATCAGGAACGGGCCGCGGCGCGACAGGGCGGCGTCGAGCAGGGCCGTGAACTCCTCCACCGTCTCCGCGCGACCGGCCTCGACGCCCATGCCGTTGGCCAGCGCGCACCAGTCCAGCGCCGGGTCGCCGAGGTCGAGCATGCGGCTCGCGTTGCGGCCGAAGCGGTTGACGCCGACATTGCGCATCTCGCCCTGCAAGATGGCGTAGGCGCGGTTGGCGAGCACGATGGTGACGATGTCGAGGTTCTCCCGCGCCTGCGTCCACAGGCCCTGCACCGTATACATGCCGCTGCCGTCGGCCTGGAGCGCGATCACCTTGCGGTCCGGGCAGGCGATGGCCGCCCCGGCGGCGAGCGGGATGCCGATGCCGATGGCGCCGCCCGTCAGCATCAGGTGGTCGTGCGGCGGCAGGCTTGGCGCGAGCGCGGCGAGCCGGCCGCCGGAGGTGATCGACTCGTCGCAGACGATGGCGTCCTGCGGCAGGGCGCGCGCGACCGCGATCGAGACCGTGTCGGCGTCGAGCGGGCCGGCAGGCGCGGGAATGTCGCGCTGCGCGAGCCGGCCGCGGGCGAAGGGCGCGCCGGGGCCGGCGCCGACCTTGCCGGCCAGCGCCTCCAGCGTGGCGTCGAGATCGTGCCCGGGGCCGGCCAGCTCGATGACCTCGCAGCCCGGCGGCAGCAGGCGGCTGGGCTTGCCCGGATAGGCGAAGAAGGCGACCGGCTGGCCGCCGCCGACGCATATGGCGACCTCGAACCCGGCGAGCGCCGCCACCGCCTGCTCGACCGCATAGGGGATGCGCGGGGCGACCGTCCGTCCCGCGCCGCGCGCGGTGCGGGGGGCGGTCTGGGAAAGCAGGGCCGCGCCCGTCGCGGCGGCGATGCGGCCGGCCGCTTCCAGCGCGCCGGCGCGCAGCGCCCTGCCGGCGAGGATGAGCGCGGCCTTCCTGCCGCCGCGCAGCGCCGTGGCCGCCCGTTCCA
>QEVK01000036.1 GCA_003577315.1 Hyphomicrobiales bacterium
GCTGCTCTTCGCGCCGGAATGGGTCAGCCGCCTCGGCGTCGCCTTCGCCCTGCTGGCCGTGGCGGTCGGCGTCACCTGGATCGCCGCGCGGCTGACGCGCTAGGCGCGGCGCCCCGTGGGGTGCCGCATGGCATAATCCCCGCATGACGCCGGAACAATTCATCCAACGCTGGAAGGGCAACCCGCTCTCCGAGCGCGCCGGCGCACAGGCCCACTTCGACGATTTGTGCGAGCTGCTCGGCGTGGCCAAGCCGCGCGATCCCGACCATTACTGCTTCGAGCGCGGCGCCGGCAAGGCCGGCGGTGGGGAGGGCTGGGCCGACGTCTGGAAGCGCGGCTGCTTCGGCTGGGAGAACAAGCGTCCCGGCCGCGACCTGCGCGCGGCGCTCAAGCAGCTCACCGACTACGCCCTCGAACTCGAGAACCCGCCGCTGCTGGTGGTGAGCGACCGCGAGCGCATCGAGATCCACACCGCCTTCACCGGCTACCCCGACGAGCCGCGCGCGATCCGCATCGAGGACATCGGCCAGCCGGAGAACCTGCAGACCCTGCGCTGGGTGTTCACCGACCCGGAAAAGCTGCGCCCGGTGAAGTCCCTCGCCGCCATCACCGAGGAGGCCGCCGGCAAGCTCGGCGAACTCGCCGAGACGCTGCGCCGGCGCGGGCTGGAGGCCCACCGCGTCGCGCACTTCCTCATCCAGTGCCTGTTCTGCATGTTCGCCGAGGACGAAGGCCTGCTCGCGCGCGGCCTGTTCACCAGCCTGCTTGGCAAGGCCGCCGACGACCCGGCGCGCGCCATCAACCGCCTCGCCGCGCTGTTCGCCGCCATGCAAGCCGGCGGCGACTACGGCGACGAGGCCGTGCCCTGGTTCAACGGCGGCCTGTTCCAGGCCATCGACGTGCCGCCGCTGGAGAAGGCCGACCTCGCCGCGCTGCACCGCGCCGCCGGCATGGACTGGCGCAACATCGACCCCTCCATCTTCGGCACCCTGTTCGAGCGCGGCCTCAATCCGGGCAAAAGATCCCAGCTCGGCGCCCACTACACCGACCCCGCCACCATCCTGCGGCTGGTCGAGCCGACCGTCGTGCGCCCGCTCGCCGCCGAATGGCAGGCGGCGAAGGAGAAGATCGCCGCGCGCATGGCGAAATCGAAGAAGCAGGGCGACAAGGCGCACAAGGACGCCGCCGCGCTGTTCCAGCACCACCTCGAGCGCCTGCGCAACTTCCGCGTGCTCGACCCGGCCTGCGGCAGCGGCAACTTCCTCTACCTCGCGCTGAAGGCGCTGAAGGACCTCGAGCGCCGCGCCAACGTCGAGGCCGAGGCCCTCGGCCTGCAGCGGCAGGTCGGCATCGAGGTCTCGCCCGCCAACGTGCTCGGCATCGAGCTCGACCCCTACGCCGCGGAACTCGCCCGCGTCACCGTCTGGATCGGCGAGATCCAGTGGATGCTGCGCAACGGTTACCCCGTCTCGACCCAGCCGATCCTCAAGCCGCTCGACACCGTCGAGAACCGCGACGCGCTGGTGAAAGTCAGTCCCGGCGGCACGGCGATGGAGGAGGCCGAGTGGCCCGAATGCGACGCCATCGTCGGCAACCCGCCGTTCCTCGGCGACAAGGTGATGCGCGGCGAACTCGGCGACGAATACACCGGCGCGCTGCGCCAGTGCTACGAAGGCCGCGTGCCCGGCGGCGCCGATCTCGTCACCTACTGGTTCGAGAAGGCCCGCGCGCAGATCGAGACAGGCAAGTGCCGGGCGGCGGGGCTGGTCGCCACCAATTCGATTCGCGGCGGCGCCAACCGCAAGGTGCTCGACCGCATCGTCGACACGACGCGCATCTTCGAGGCGTGGAGCGACGAGGACTGGATCAACGAGGGCGCGGCGGTGCGCGTGTCGCTGGTGTGCTTTGGTGCAGTTGACGCGCCGCTGGTGAGTCTCGATGGTCAGAAGGTATCGACGATATACGCTGATCTGTCGGCTGCCGCCGGGCTCGATTTGTCGGCCGCCAAGTCGCTGGCGGAAAATTCTTCTACTGCCTTTATCGGGATTCAGAAGACGGGAACTTTTGAAGTGGACGGAGCGATAGCTCGGCGGATGCTTGTTTTGCCCTCAAACCCCAATGGCAGACACAACAAGGATGTCGTTAGGCCATGGGCCAATGGAATAGAGATAGCCAGAAGGCCGCTGGATATGTGGATTTTAGATTTTGGTGTCCGTATGGAATTGCAGGATGCCTGTCTGTACGAGGCACCGTTTGAGTATCTGTCAGAACACGTGAAGCCATTTCGTGCAACAACGAAGCGAGACGCTCAACGGAAATACTGGTGGCATTTTGGCGAAGCCCGTCCAGGGATGAGGAAAGCGTTGTCGGGCCTCTCTCGTTACTTGGTGACTGTTGCCCACTCAAAATATCGTCTGTTCGTATGGCGACCGTGTTCGTGTTGCCCTGATCATGCGTTAGTTGTCATCGCCCGCGCCGACGACGCCACCTTCGGCATCCTGCATTCGCGCTTCCACGAGTTGTGGTCGCTGCGGCTCGGCACCTCGCTCGAAGACCGTCCGCGCTACACGCCGACCACCACCTTCGAGACCTTCCCCTTCCCCGAGGGCCTCACCCCGCGCGACACCGCGCCGGGCGGCGGGCGCGGCGCGCCGCCGTGCATGGCGCCGGAGATCGCGGTCGCCAACATCGCCGCCGCCGCGCGCCGCCTGAACGAGCTGCGCGAGAACTGGCTCAACCCGCCGGAATGGACGGAGCGCGTGCCCGAGGTCGTGCCCGGCTACCCCGACCGCCTCGTCGCCAAGCCCGGCCACGAGGCGGAGCTGAAGAAGCGCACGCTGACCAACCTCTACAACGCCCGCCCGGCTTGGCTCGACAACGCCCACCAGGCGCTCGACGCGGCGGTCGCCGCCGCCTACGGCTGGCACGACTACACGCCCGCCATGCCCGACGAGGAAATCCTCAGGCGCCTGCTGGCGCTGAACCTGGAACGCAAGGCGGCGGAAGGCCAATAAGCGCCGTCCT
>QEVK01000033.1 GCA_003577315.1 Hyphomicrobiales bacterium
GGATGCGGTCGTCGCCGGCGTCGCCGTAGAGCATGTCGGCCCCGCCGCCGCCCAGCACGTTGTCGTCCCCCGAGCCGGCAAAGATCACGTCGCGGCCGCTGCCGCCGACGATGGTCTCGCCGGCCGCGGTGCCGATCAGCACCTGCGCCTCGTCGCCGCCGCCATGGTGATGGCCGTCGTCGTCGTCATCGTCATCATCATGGTCATCATGGTCGTCGTCATCGTCATCGTCGTCGTGGCCGCTCTCGTCGTCATGATCGTCGTCATCGTCGTCATGATCGTCCTCGTGGCTGCCCTCGTTCTCGTTGTCGGCGACCGGCGGCGTGTGGCCGCCATGCGTGTCCTCGCCGCTGGCGGAGGAGAATTGCGGCAGCCCGCCATTGCTGAAGAAGGTCAGCGAGTAGCCGTCGCCGACGAGCGTGGTCGAGCCGTTGACGTTCTGGACCACGTCGTAGTCGTCGATGGTCGTGTCGCCGGGCAGCTCCACCACGTCCTGCGGCCGCAGCGTGCCGATGATGGTGTCGTTGCCGCCCTTGGTCTTGAAGACGATGCGGTGCGCCGACAGCAGCCCGGAGATGTCGACCGTGTCGTCGCCCTGCGAGCCGACGATGGTGATGGTGCTGGTGCGCAGGCTCGTCTCCTCGCCCTGCTCGGCGAAGTCGCCGATCAACTCGAAGCGGTCGCCGCCGGCCGTGCCGCTGCCGCTGGCGGGGCTGCCGTTGATGACGATCTCCTCGATCTCCGACAGTTCCGCGATGACCTGCGGCGCGCCCTCGACGCCGTCGACCACGGTCGTGCGGGTGACGACGATCTCGGTGGCGCTGCCGCGCAGCACCAGGCCGGGAATGACGGTCTCGGCGTCCTCCGCCGGATAGAAGCGGAAGATCTCGTAGCTGTCGTCGCCGGTGATGACGAAGGTGTCGCCGGCGATGCCCTCGGAGCCGCCGTCGACCACGTCCCAGCCGCCGTTCGGCGCCTGCCAGTGGATGACGTCGTCGCCGCTGCCGCCGAACAGGAAGTCGTCGCCCGCGCCGCCGTCGATGATGTCGTCGCCGGCATGGCCGTTGATCGTGTCCGACCCGCCGCCGCCGGTGATGATGTCGTCGCCGGAGGTGCCGTCGAGCGTGTCGTCGCCGCCGGTTCCGCCGATCGCCGTCTCGCCGGCCAGGATGAAGTCGGAGCGGTCGATGGCGTTGAGCCCCGCGCCGGTGACGCCGTTGAGCGTGATCGAGCCGCCGGCCACCTCGATGCGGGTGCTGGTGCCGTTGGAGGCGATCGACACGCGCGAGGCGAAGTCGGCGTCGGTGATGCCGAGCCCGCTCAGGTCGATCCTGTCCTGGCCGCCGCCGTTCGGATTGGCGTCGAAGCTGGCCACGACGTCGTCGCCGAAATTCTCCTCGTCGTAGACGATCGTGCTGAAGCCGGCGCCCAGGTTGATGGTGTCGTTGCCGGCACCGCCGTTGACCGCGTCGTTGCCGCCGCCGGCGTTGAGGATGTCGTCGCCCGCGCCGCCGTGCAGGAAGTCGTCGCCGTCGCCGCCGAGCAGCCGGTCGTTGCCGTCGCCGCCGTAGAGGCTGTCATTGCCGGCGCCGCCGGTGATGACGTTGTTGAGCCCGTTGCCCGCGCCGGTGAAGTCGCCGGTGCCGGTGAAGGTCAGGTTCTCGACATTGGCGTCGAGGATGTAGCTCGCCACCGTGGTCTGGACCGTGTCCGTGCCGCCGTTCTCCATCTCCACCACCGTGTCGCCGATGTCGTCGACGATGTAGGTGTCGTTGCCGGCGCCGCCGACGAGCAGGTCCGCGCCCGCGCCGCCGTTGAGCGTATCGGCGCCGTTGTTGCCGAACAGCATGTCGTCGCCGGTGTTGCCGTTGAGCGTCGTCGCCTGGCTGCCGCCGAGGTCGACCAGGATCGTGTCGACATCCGGCGCCGCCTCCAGGAGGGTGCCCGTCGCGGTGCTGAGCGTGTAGCTGCCGCGCATGATCTCGTCGCCCTCGTCGTCGGCGACATAGAGCTCGTAGCCGCGATAGTTGCCGCCGTCGAACGTGATCGTCTCGACCGCGCTGCCGGCGCTGTTGAACTGGCCCGCGACGCGGATGGTCTGGCCATTGATGGTTATCAGCAGGTCGCCGTTGGCGGCGCGGCTGAAGTTCAGCGCCGAAAGGGTCTCGCCGTTGGCGGCGATGCTGATCCTGTCGTTGCCGCCGGTCTCCTCGATGCGGTCGGTGCCGTCGGTGAGGCCGAAGACGTAGATGTCGTCGCCCTCGCCGCCGCGCAGCGTGTCGTTGCCCGCGCCACCGATCAGCACGTCGTCGCCGGCGCCGCCGTTCAGCGTGTCGTTGCCCTCGAAGCCCATGAGAACGTCGTGGATCAGCCCGGTGCCGGCCTGGTCGCCGTTCAGCGTCTCGGCCGCCGCCGTCCCCGAAATCACGTTCATGGTCAGGTCGGTGAACTCCAGCCGCTCGATGTTGCGCACCGTGTCGCGCCCGTCGAGGACGGGCCGCCGGGTCAGGCCCTCGATGTTCTCGGCCAGCGGGTCGGTCTCGTCGGTGGCCGGCGGCGCGTGGTCGACATAGAGGCTGCCGTCGGTGTTGACGCCGAAGCCGTAATGCTCGCGGATGCCGGTGTAGACGGCGGTGTCGATGTCGCCTTCGGCGTTGCCGTCGACGATCTCGCGAACGATGAAGAGCTGGCCCGGATTGAGCGTGCCGGCCAGCATCAGCGCGTCGAGGCTTTGCCCGCCGAACTGCGCGACCGCGCCGTCGCGCAGCACGCCGTCGACCATGTCGGATTCGAGATAGACCCTGGTCGTCATCCCGTCGGCGGTATAGTTCCCGTCCTGGGTCACGATGCGGATGCGCACGTTGAGCCACTTGTCGCCGTCGATGATGTCGTTGCCGGCCAGGCCCTTGATGCGGTCGCTGCCGCCGCCGCCGAGCAGGATGTCGGAAGCGTCGGCCGTGTCCATGACGATCGTCTCCTCGACGCCGTCATTGCCGACTTCCGTGTAGCGCTGGCGATGCGCCACCAGCTCCGCCAGCCCGTCGATTAGCGGCACGTTCCGCTCCAGCAGCGCGTTGGAATAGGAGTAGAGCGGCGCGCCGGGCGCGGGGATCGCCGCGGTGCCGGTCGCCTCCACCCGCGTGTTGACCGGCTCGATGCGGCCCGTCAGCACGTCGTCGAACTGCCAGCCCGACAGGCCCTCCACGAGGTCGAAGCGGTCGCGCAGGATGAAGGCTTCCTGGTTGGCGAAGATCGGGATGCCGAGGTCGGAATTGGCCGCCACCGGGTCGCCCTTGTGGATCGCCCAGTCGAAGCCGGACATGCCGTTGCTGCGCTGGATGCCGACACCCTGCACCATGATGTCGTCGCCGGCCTCGGCGTCGTAGTCGGTGTCGCCGTGCTGGCCGTTGAGGACGTCGTGGCCGACGATGGTCGAGTTGAACATCAGCTCGGAGTTCTCGCCCGCCAGCGTGTCGAAGCGGCCGCCGCCCTCGATCCAGTCGTCACCGGCCTCGCCGAGCAGGAAGTCCATGCCGTCGCCGCCGAGGATGAAGTCGTCTCCGATGCCGCCCATGACGGTCTTGCCGTCCGGGCCGGCGATCAGGAAGTCCTTGCCCTGGTTGCCGAAGATCAGCGCCAGCCCGCTGCCGCCGTGGATGACGTCGTTGCCTTCGTCGCCGTGCAGGAAGTCGGTCTCGCCGATGTCGGTGCCGGCGTTGGTGATGATGTCGTCGCCCGCGCCGCCATGGACGTGGTCGACGCCGTAGCCGGCCTCCAGCCGGTCGTTGCCGTCGCCGCCCCAGATGGTGTCGTCGCCGTCGCCGGCGACGATGTGGTCGTCGCCGTCCGTGCCCTGGATGACGATGTGCTCGCCGCCGTTGTAGCGCAGATAGTCGGAGATGCCGTCACCGTCGGTGTCGCGGCGCTCGACCAGCGCCGAGACCGCCTGGAGATAGGGGTTGTCGTGTGCGGGGTCGCCGAGCCCGGTCATGGCGATCTGCTTGGCCAGGTCGAGATAGAGCACGCGGTCGGGCCGCGAGAAGATGTCGCCCGGGATCGCCGTGCCCGTCTCGCCGAGGTCGGTCGTGCGCAGCGCCATCTTGGCGAGCGAGTTGCTCTCCAGCTCCGACAGCAGGTTGAGGCCCTGCACGCGCGACAGGTAGTAGAAGCGGTCTGCGTCCTGAAGGTTCTCCATCTGCAATTCGAAGATGAAGGAGAAGGTGGAGCCCAGCATGCCGCCGAAGTCCATCTTCTTCTCGGCGAGGCCGCCGATCCACAGGTCGACCCTGCCGAGGCCGCCGAGGCCGTCGGCATAGGCGCCGGCGCCGTTGAGGAAGTCGAGCCGGTCCTGCGCGGCGGGCGGCGCTATCGTGCGCATCGCGTTGGCGATGGGATCGTAGAACGACTCGGTCGTCCCGAACACGATCGACATCGCCGCCGCGCGCTTGCCCTCCATCGACGCCTCGCCCGCGATCAGATCGTGGGTGCCGTAGGCGGCGATGAAGTTGATGATGGAGGCCGGGTTCTTCAGGTTCAGCGCGAAGTCGGTCCAGCTCGTGTAGGGGGCGAGCTGGGTATCGCCGCCCGCCATGGCCTGGAACTGGGCGCGCGCCTCGTTCAGCGTCGGCATGCCGGTGTCGCGGCCGCGCGCGATGTTGATGGAGGCAAGGTCGAGCGGAATGCCCAGGAGCTGGTTGCGCAGCGTGTTGGTGACGAACTCGTCGATCTCGTTGCCGACCTGGGCGCTCATGCCGCGGATGACGGCGCCGGCGGCCTGCTCGTGGGTGAGCGTTCCCGCCTTGTCATAGGCGATGGGGTTGAGGAAGGCGTCGAACAGCGACATGTGGTCCGCCGTGCCGTCGGCGCCGACCCGGTCGACCGTCTCGTTCAGCATCGAATGGCCGAAGCGGTAGACGACGTTGGCGAACTCGGCGAAGATCGCCGGGTTGAGGTTGGGGTCCGGCTCGAACAGGAAGGCGTCCACGTCCGGCTGCATCTTGCGGGCGAACTCCTCGAACACGAGATGCTGGTATTCCATCTCGGTGACGAAGCGGGCGACCTGGAACAGGCGCTCGCCGTCCCACGCCAGCGCCGAGGTGTCGGCCGGCCACGCGCCGACCTTGACCAGCAGCCATTCGTTGAGGAAGGCGAGGTCGCCGGACTCGATCGCCACCCGCTTGGTCTCCTCCACCATGCGGTTGTGCTCGCCGTGGAAGATGTGGTGGATCGTGGTCAGGCCGATGTTCTCGTTGCCGCGCCCGTCGCCGGTGATGAAATGCGCGTCGAGCAGCTCGTCGTCATATTCGAGGTTGCGCCCCATGGCGCTGGCCACGCCGTTGCCCGCCGCGCCGTCGGCGTCCGGGACCAGCGCGCCGCCGGCGTCGAACACCGGCACGGCGTTGTGGGCGATGTCGTCGAGGAAGGCGTGGCCGGTGCGGAAGGCGCCGACCGCGGTCGGGTCGACCGGGTTGTCGGGATCGCCCTCGACCAGGACGTCGTCGGCGGTGCCGAAGATGCCGTCGTCGCCGAGGCCGACGACGAGCTGGGCGTAGCCGTTGGCGCCGGGAATGAAGTTGCCGTACTCGTCCGCCGCCACGAGCGGGATGTTGCCCACGTCGGCGTCGGTGAGCTCGATGCCGAGCACGGTGCGGGCCTGCTCCTTGACGTCGGCCCAGGTGGCGAGGCCGCCCGTCGCGCCTTCCAGCAGCAGGCCCGTCGCGACCGGCCGGCCCTCGGGGTCGGCGGCATATTCGCGCATGAACACCTGCTTCGAGGCGTGCGAGCCGTAGGTCTGGTTCTGGTCCACCCACGGCGTCGTCGTGTTGCGGGCTCCGTCGCCCGTGGTCGCGCGCGTCAGCACCATGAAGTTGGTTTGCGGGCTGGCGGGGTCGTAGAGCGGATCGTCCGGCGAGAGCGGGATGTAGACCGTGCCGTTGCCGCCCTTGGCCACGAGGTCGAGCCCGTGGTCGAAGAACTGGCCGAACAGGGTGAAGATCGAGCTGTAGGACGCTGAAGCGCCGAGGTCGGGCGCCACGTTGGGCAGCACGACGGTCGGGCCGTCCATCTCGATGCCGTGCTGGGCGAGCAGGTCGTCCAGCGCCTGCTTCTGGATGGCGTAGGCCGGGGAGTTGGGCGCGAGCGCCTTGAGAATGGTGTGGGCGTCGCGGATGTTCTGCAGCGCCTCGGCCTGGTCGAGACCGACCACGCCGGCATGCTCCAGCGCCGCGACGATTGCCGCCGGGTTGTCGAGCGTCTGGTCGACGATGAGGTTCGAGATCAGGCGCGGGTCGGCGTCGACCACGTCCCCCGCCTGGCCGTAGTCGTTGTTGGCGGCGTAGGGGAAGGTGCCGCTGCCGCTGCGGAAGCTCGGCTCGTTGAGCGCGAGGAACGGCTGGTCCGCCGCGCCCCACTGCTCGCGGCCCGGCAGCAGGTTGTTGTAGCTGCCGTCGACCGTGCGCAGTCCGTAGGGCAGGAGGTGGGCCTGGCTCGATGCCGGGGAGGTCGGGTCGATGCCTCCGGCCTCGCTGACGAGTGCGACGAGGTCCTCGCCGGCGGCGTGTCGCTCCGCGATCTTGATCTGCTTGAGGATGAACTCCAGATCGTGCTTGACGATGTTGACCATGACCAGTCTCCCTGCGCAACGCTGGTGCTTTTTGCTCCGCCTGCGCCGTCTTCTTCCGGCGGCGGTCCCAATGGCGGGGCTTGGCTGCAATCGTGCACCCGGAAAAGGTCGGGCAACTATCTCGGATGGTCTGATGAGTTGCTTCCCTGAAAGGGTAACTGTTCGTTAACCATGGGCGAGGCCGGACTCTGGACCTTGGTCGAGGCGAAAGATCGGACCATCGGACCTGTTGCGGCGGGCGCATCGGTGGTTAGATCGCAGGCGGGGAAACAGAGCGTCGCCGGGCACCGATGGCGGAGATCGCAGCAACACCTTCAGGAATGCGCTGGGGCGGGCGCTTCCGCAGGCTGAGCCAGTCCGGCCAGTTCGCGCTCTCCGGCGGCCTCGTCATGCTGGCCGCGATGCTCATGTCGGGAATGGTCATATCCGGCATCGCCGCGCGCGCCACGGTGGACAGCACCGCCGCGAGCTCCGCCCTTTTCCTCGACAGCCTGCTGTCGCCGCTGGTCCAGGGCCTGGCGCACAAGGACACCGTCGACCCCGACGAGATCGCCCAGATCGACGGGCTGCTCAAGGACGGCGCGTTCGCCGACCGCTTCGCCCATGTCGAGATATGGAAGGGCGACGGGCTGGTCGCCTATTCCACCACCTCCGACCTGATCGGCGGCAGGTTCCCGCCGCCGGCCGGCCTCGTCAGCGCGCTGGAGGGCGAGGTGGCGGCCCAATACACCGACCTCAACGCCGGCGAGCACACGATCCGCGAATTCGCGACCGAGTATCTCGAAATCTACGTGCCGCTGCGCGAGCACCATTCCGGGCGCATCATCGCGGTCGTCGAGATCCACGAGATGACCCAGCCGCTGAAGCGCAAGCTTTTGTGGGTGCGGGTGCAGACCTGGCTGGTCGTGTCCGGTGCGACCCTCCTGATCGGGCTGGCGCTGTTCGGGATCGTCTCGCGCAGCGGCCGGCTGATCGGCGAGCAGCAGGTCGCCCTGCGTAACCGCCTCGAGGAGATCGAGCGGGTCTCGGACCAGAACCGCCGGCTGCGCGAGAGGGTGCAGGCCGCGTCGAGCCGGCTGGCCGAGCTCAACGAGCGCTACCTGCGCAATGTCGGGGCCGAGCTGCACGACGGCCCCGCGCAGCTGGTGGGCCTTGCCGCGCTGAAGGTCGAGCAGGTGCGGCGCGCCGACGGCAAGCGCGAGCGCGAGGCGGCGCTGGAAGGGATCGAGACGGTTCTGGGCGATGCGCTGCGCGACATGCGCGTGATCGCGCGCGGGCTGATGCTGCCCGAGATCGCCGAGCTGTCGCTGCGCGAGACCGTGCGCCACGCCGCGCGCGCGCACGAGCAGCGCACGGCGACCAAGGTGGCGGTGAGCTGCCCGGACATCGCATGCGGCATCCCGCAGGCCGTGCAGATCTGCGTCTACCGTTTCGTCCAGGAAGGCCTCAACAACGCCTATCGCCATGCCGGCGGCCACGGCCAGGCCGTGGAGTGCCGGCTCGACGGCGACGTGCTTGCGGTCCGCGTCCGCGACGCGGGCGGCGAGCCGACGGCCGGCTCGGAGCGGAACGGCGGCGGGCTCGGGCTGACCGGGCTTCGCAAGCGGGTCGTCAGCCTGGGCGGGACGTTCCATACCAGCCGCGGGCCGCGGGGCACCGCCATGGAAATGTCTATCGCGCTGGGCGAGGGAGGTGGAGCATGAGCGGAATGGTGAGGGTGGTCGTCGTCGACGACCATCCGCTGTTCAGGGCGGGGGTCACCCAGTCCCTGGGCCTCGACCCGGCGATAGAGGTCGTGGACGAGGGCGGCTCGGGATCGGAGGCGGTCGACCTGGCGCGGCGGCATGCGCCCGACGTGATCCTGCTCGACATCTCCATGCCGGACAACGGCATCGACGCTGCCGCGGCGATATCGAGCGGCGAGAACCCGCCGCGCATCCTGATGCTGACCGTCTCGGGCGACGGCCATGACATCATGCGCGCGATCGACGCCGGCGCCGCCGGCTACGTGCTGAAGGGGGTCGGCGCCACCGACCTGATCGCGGCGGTCAAGAGCGTGGCGGCGGGCGATTCCTTCCTTTCGCCGAGCCTCAGCCTCAACCTCTTGGCGACCCTGCGGGGCAGCAACGGCAAGCGCGTGCTGACGGCGCTGTCGCCGCGGGAGCAGCGCATCCTGCGGCTGGTGGCGCAGGGCCTGAGCAACCGCGAGATCGGCGCGCAGCTCGACGTGCAGGAAAAGACGGTCAAGTACCACATGACCAACATCCTGAAGAAGCTGAAGGTCAGGAACCGCGTCGAGGCCGCCATGCTCGCCCGCGACGAGGGGGTGTGACGGGGAGAGGGCAGGCCGCCTGAGAAGCGCGGCCGGCCGCCGGCGGCCGGTTTTGCCACCCTGCCAGATATAAAGGGCGGGCAGCGGTTCGGCGAGGAAGTTTCCCGCGTGCTGGACCACATGGCTCACGCGCACCGACAAGGAATGCGATGTCCCACCGCAGCACCAAATCCTGCCCCTGACTGCGCTCGACGGCAAAGCGAAAAGCCTCCTCCGGTTGCAGGAGGTCGCCCTGCTGCGCCGATGCGGACAGCGGCCACAAGACGAGGAACAGGCTTGCGAGCAGGCGGAACATGGTCATGCGGGTCACGAAATCGGTTGGACTGACGTTCGCTGAAGGACGGGGTCAGGAGGCTTCCCGGGCATCCTTGACGACCTGCCGGAACCCGGCCTCGTCAAGGGCGGAAGCGACGAGGAACGGCCCGATCAGGAAGACCGGCGTGCCTTGCAGGCCGAGCCCTTCCGCCTGCGCATTGTTGCGCTTGAGCAAGGTGGTGATCTCGGCGTCGTGCCGGTGCGCGTCGGCCTCCAGCTTCGCCATGTCGAACCCGGCTCGCGTAAGCGCCTGCCGCATCCGGTCTTCCGGCACGCGCGCGCCGTCAATGCCCATCAGCGCGTGATAGGCGTCTGCGTAGCGGTCCTGATACTTTGCTGCGAGCGCCAGCTTGGCGCCGAAGACGGAGGTGGGGGCGAGGATCGGCCAATCCTTGTAGACGTGCCGGATCTTGCCGTCCGAGGCGAGCACCGCGTTCAACGGCTCGACGGTCCGCTTGCAGAACGGGCAGTTGTAGTCGAAGAACGAGACGATCGTCAGATCGCCCTTTGGATTGCCGCCGACCGGGGCCGCCGGGTCGTTCAGGATCATTTCGGCCGAAAGGTCGTCGGCCGCGCGAACGCGGGTCGCAACGCCCGCAGCGGCGAGGCCCACCAGACCGATCAGGACGGTTCGTCGGCCCAATATGGCCGGTGACGGAAAACACCTCTCGGCAGAGGGAAAGTCGACAGGTGTGCGAACGCGCCAGGCGTGCATGACGAAGCTCCGGATTGATCCGGTTTCGGCATCTCACCCCAGGACCTTAAGGCTGCCTTAAGGCGTGAACCGATGTCCGGTTCTTCAAAGCCGAAGGACTGCGACGACGCTTTAAGCCAGGCTTAAGGTAGGTCCTGCGTTCTGCGGAAATCCGATGCACAGCACGAGGACACCGTTTTGAGTTCGCAGAGCCGACCGTCAGGCGCAATCGCGCGGCGCACATTCCTTGCCGGGGCCGGAGCCTTCGCCCTGGCTGGTTGCACATCCACGGCGCGACGACCGCCGCAGATCGTGCAGGCAGAAACTCCACGCCTGACCACGCCTCCCATGTATTACGCCATGCCGAACGAGCGTTTTCCGATCCCGGAGGTCGATGTCTCCAGGGTCGACCGGAAGTGGTGGCGAACCGAGGTCGACTATCCCACCGATGAGAAGGTCGGCACGGTCATCGTGGATACGCCCAACCGCTATCTCTACCATGTCCGGCCCTATGGCCGGGCGACCCGATATGGCGTCGGCGTCGGCAGGGACGGCTTTTCGTGGGCCGGCCGAGGCCGCCATATCGCCTACAAGCGGGAATGGCCGCGATGGAACCCGCCCGACGAGATGGTCGCGCGCCAGCCGGAGCTGGAACCCGTCAGCATCGCGAATGGCGGCATGGACCCGGGACTGAACAACCCTCTGGGCTCACGCGCGCTCTATATTCACGAAGGCAATCGGGACACGATCTATCGCATCCACGGCAATCCGGAGTTCTGGACCATCGGGCAGGCCGTGTCGTCCGGCTGCATCCGCATGATCAATCAGGACGTCATTCACCTCCACGACAACGTGCGTGACGGGAGCCCGCTTGTCGTCATTGCCGATCCGGCCATGAGCCATCTCATGGTGGGATGATCATCCGCCGCAACCGGAACGTCACTCGAAGGATGATGCTTTGTGACGATCAGACAGCCTGGGCGATCACGGCACGCAAGCCCCCGGCGTCCCGGTTCTTAAGCTGGAGCTTCCAGCCGCTTCGTCCGAGCGCGAGTTCGACGATGGCGAGGCCCAGCCCGCTGCCGACCGGGGCCTTGTTGCGGCCCCGGAAGAAGCGCTCCGTGACCCTCGGCAGCTCCTCCTCCGGTATGCCGGGGCCCTCGTCCTCGATGATGATCTGTCCAGCCTCGGGCTCGCCGGCGACACGGCATCGCACGACGCCGCCCGGCGGCGAGTGGTTCACCGCGTTCTCCATCAGGTTCCGGGCGGCGAGCGCGAACAGCTCCGGTTCGATGTGAAGCTCCACCGCCTCCAGCTCGGGGGCAACCTCGACGCTCACCTGCCGGGCCGGATCGGCGAGCTCGGCCGCCAGCGATCTCAGGACGGGAGCCGGCCGGACGACCCCGCGCTTCCCGGGCCGGTTGAGGGCTTCGACCGCCGACATGTCGAGCAACTGCCGCACCAGCCGCCCCGTGCGGTCGACGCCGACGACGATCTGGCGCAACGCCTGATCGCGGATGGCGGCGTCGTCGCTTGCGAGCGCCACCTGCGCCTGGGTCTTGAGGCCGGCCAGCGGCGTGCGCAGCTCGTGCGCCGCGAAGGCGGTGAAGTTTCGCTCGCGCTCGCGCAGGCCGGCGACGCGCGCGAACAACCCGTTCAGCGATTGCAGCACCGGCACGATCTCCCTTGCCGTCCCGACATCCCCGATCGGGCTCAAATCGGAGGCGGGACGCGCTTCGAGATCGCCGGCGATCTTGCGCAACGGCTCGAGCCCGCGCCGCACGCTGAGCCAGATCAGCACCGCAAGGACGGGCACGATGAGCAGGGCCGGCAGGAGAAGGCCCCGGATGACGTCGTTCACCAGATGGTCGCGCATGCTCAGATTGTCGCCGACGAGGACGCGGACGCCGAGGTCGGCATTGGTGATGGCATAGACGCGCCACCGCTCGCCGTCGATCACGGTCTCGGAGATTCCGTCCTCCTGCTCGGACAGCTTCTCCTCGGGTGCGGCGTCAGAGCGGCTGAGAAGCACGCCCTGCAAGGACCAGATCTGGCAGGAGAGCTGGCGGTCATAGGCGCCATGCGCGCGCACCGGCACCCCGGCAGTCACGGGCCGTCCGGGATCGGCGTCGATCTCCTGTCTGGAGATCAGCGAGGCGACCATCCGGCCTGCCTCCATCAGCCGGGCGTCGAGCACCCGTTCGACCTCGGCGCGCGTGGAAAGGAAAATCCAGACCACGGCCGACAGCCAGACGAGGCTCGTCGTCAGGACGAGGATGAGGAACAGGCGTTTCGAGATCGAAGGCATCACGCTTCCTCCCCGAGGCGGTAGCCGATCCCGCGAACGGTTCGGATCGTCCCTGAGCCCAGCTTGTTGCGCAGATTGTGGATGTGGACCTCGACGGCGTTGCTCTCCACCTCCTCCTGCCAGCCGTAGAGCTTCTCCTCGATCCGGCTCCTCGAGAGAATCTGCCCGGGATGGGCCATGAGGGCATGCAGGATCGCATATTCCCGCCGCGACAGCCGGACAGGTTTTCCGTCCAGTTCCACGTCGCGGGTCGCGGGATCGAGGCGAAGCCCGCACCATTCCAGCAGCGCCTGCGGCCGGCCCGAGGCGCGGCGCACCAGCGCCCGCAGGCGCGCGGCGACCTCGTCGAGGTCGAATGGCTTGCCCAGATAGTCGTCGGCGCCCGCATCCAGCCCGGCAATCCGGTCGGGGACCTGGTCGCGCGCCGTCAACAGCAGGACCGGCGTGGTATCGCGCCGTTCGCGCAGGGCCTTGAGCACGTCGAGGCCGGACCCGTCCGGCAGCATCAGGTCGAGGACCAGCGCGTCGAACTCATGGTTCCTGAGCACGGCATCGGCCTCCTCGCAGCTTTCCACGGCATCGGCGTTGAAGCCGCCGATGCCAAGCCCCACTTTCAGGCCGTCGCGCAGGACCGCATCGTCCTCGACAATCAGCACACGCATCGTCATCACCCGAAGTTTGAAGCCTGCATCCTGGACGAGGCTTAAGGCAGTCTTAAGAATCGAGGCGAATGCGCACCCGTTCAGTTGCCCGGCGGCAGGGCCGTCCGCCACGCGCATGGGCGGTTTTGCCAAATCCGCATTCCGCCTTGCAATCGTTGCGCATAATCCCTACGTTGCGGGCATCGAATTTTGCGACGAACTTCTATTTGCGCCCAGGCGCACACGATCTTCCTTTCAATTTCGACCTTCACGCTCCATGGCGAGACGCTATGGCATAAACTTGAACTATTCCGAATTGAAAGGAATCATCATGGCGATCGGAACAGTAAAATTCTTCAATTCCACCAAGGGCTTTGGCTTCATTTCCCCCGATGCTGGCGGCGATGATGTCTTCGTCCATATCTCGGCAGTCGAGCGCGCAGGAATGCGGACCCTCGTAGAGGGTCAGAAAGTCAGCTTCGATGCCGTCATGGACAACCGTAAGGGCAAAACGGCGGCAGACAATCTTCAGGCCGTTTAATCAGACTGCGCTCATGGTCTTTGACCACGGATGTACTGGCATCGATCATTGCAGCGCATGGAGAAGGCCGGGATTCCCCGGCCTTTTTGCTGACTTCGACCTTCCTTTGAGAGAACCGCGAGAAAAGGAGACTTCGTGCAAGTATTGGTTCGCGATAACAATGTGGATCAGGCCCTGCGAGTCCTGAAAAAGAAACTGCAACGCGAAGGCGTATTTCGTGAGATGAAGGCGCGGCGGGCTTATGAGAAGCCATCCGAGAAGCGCGCCAGGGAGAAGGGGGAGGCCGTCAGGCGCGCCCGCAAGCAGGCGAGAAAGAATGCCCAGCGGGAAGGGCTGCTGCCCGCACCGCGCAAGGTCGCACGTCCACCCCGACGCGCCCCGTTGGCTCAAGCTGCCACTGCCGTCGATAGCCAGGCTGCCGGCTAATAGGCTCGGCTGCAAGGAACGTGTCGTCGCGCGCCATGCGCGATGGCACCGACCCGCATGTCCGTCCGCTTGTGCCGGTCCGGATGACCGCCGGATTGTCGGACCCCGCTAGACGCGCGACCTGCGCCCCCCAGCCTCGCTGCAAAACCACCTGCACCGACGAGTCGCAGCTCCAGCGCGTCAGTTCAGTCTCCCCCTTTGTCCAGGGCCGCGCGGACCGCCGCCAGCGCCGCCGGCGTGTCGACATCCAGGCTCGCGCCCTCGCCGATCTCGACGTCGATCACCTCGATCTCGCTGGTCTCCACCAGATGGCGCGCGCCGACGTCGCCGGCCAACGTCGCCAGCGCGCCGAACAGGGCGCGCGGCAGGATGAGCGGATTGCCCCGCTTGCCGCCATGGGTCGCGCGCACGATGGCGTTGCCTTGCGCCTGCGCGAAGGTGTCGAGGAGGCGGTCGATGTCCTGCGCCCGCACGCCCGGCATGTCCGCCAGCGCGACCAGCGCGCCGGCGGCGTCGGGCGGCAGGGCATTCACGCCGGCCTTGAGCGATGAGGCGAGCCCCGTGGCGTAGTCGGGGTTCTCGACGATGCGGGCAGGCGATCCGTGCAGCGCCGCTGCCATCTTTTCGCGCTCATGACCGACGACGGCGACCGTCGCGCGCACCCTGGAGGCAGCCAGCGCGTCGAGCGCGTGCCGCACCAGCGGCTTGCCGGCGAAATCCGCCAGCAGCTTGTTGCGGCCGCCCATGCGCTCCCCGCGCCCGGCGGCCAGCAGCACCGCATACACCGTGTTTGCGTTCCGCGCCCGCGGCTCGCGCGGCTGGGGCCGCGATTCGATCTCCATCAGCAGTCCTCCCACGCCCATGGCGGCGATCTCCCGGTCGCCGACCTCGAGCCCGGCCAGCATGCGGTCGAGCACCCGGTCGAATCCGTTGGGCTTGGGGCTGCGGGCGCAGCCCGGCGCGCCGATGACCGTCTTGCCGCCGACATCGCCGACGACCAGCAGGTTGCCGGGATCGACGGGCATGCCGACCCGCGTCACCGTGCCGCCGGCAAGTCCGATCGCCGCCGGGATGACATCCCCGGCGTCGCAGACCGCGGAGGCGCCGAACACGATCACCATGTCGTTGTCGCGCGCCAGTTCCGCGACGGCGCCCGCCACGCTCGCCTCGTCATGCGGCACGCGCAGCTCGCCGGTCACGACGCTGCCGGAACGCGCCAGCCTTTCCGCGGTTATACGGGCCGTCTTGTCGAGGACGCTGCCCTTGACCGAGGGCAGGACGGTCTGCGCCAGCCCCACCCGGCGCGGCTGGAACAGCCGCAGCCCGATCGCCCCGGCGCGGGCGGCGATGTCGGCCGCCCGGCGCGCCAGCGCGTCCGCGACGGCGAAGGGCACGATCTTGACCGTCGCCAGCATCTGCCCGGCCTCGACGGTGGTCAGATCGGGCAGCGTCGCGAGCGTGATGGCGGGATCGACGGCATTGATGGCGTCGACGCCGGCGCGGTTGGCCACGAAGACGCCGGCGTCGAGCGCATGGATGTTGACGCGGCCGGTCGCGGCGGGGCGGATGTCGAGGCCCGGGGCGTAGAGGCCCGCGGCGACGAGCGCGGCGGCGGCGTCCTCGCCGATGTCGCCGGGCTCCATCACCACGGCGACGATGCTTTCGAGGCCGGCCCGCGCCATGGCGGCCACGTCCTCGCCGGTCAGCGCCGCGCCCTTGCGCCATGTCCGGTCGCCGGCGGCGACGGTGTGGGCGAGGACCGTTCCTTCCGCGTCGGCCACCCTGATCGGCCCGAACTTCATGCCACGCTCCTCCCGGCCTGTCCGGCGGGTCCGCGCGACCGCAACGCCTGCACGATCTGGGCCAGCACCGCGACGGCGATCTCCGCAGGCGTGGACGCGGCGATGTCGAGGCCGATCGGCGCGCGGATGCGCTCCATGTCGCCGGCGGCGACGCCCTGCGCGAGGAAGCGCTCCACCCGCTTCGCATGGGTCTTGCGGCTGCCGAGCGCGCCGACATAGAAGCACTGCGCCGCCAGCGCCGCCTGAAGCGGGAAATCGTCGATCCCGGGATCGTGAGTGACCGCGACCAGCGCCGTGAACGCATCGAGCGGCCGGCGCGCCAGCACGACCTCTGGCCATTCGGCGTCAAGTTGCACGTCGCCGAAGCGCTCCCGCGTTGCGAAGGCCGTGCGCGGATCGATGATCGCGACGTCGAAGCCGGCGATGCGCGCCATCGGCGCCAGCGCCTGGCTGATATGGACCGCGCCGATGACGACGAGGCGCGGCGGCGGCACGTGGACGTTGAGGAACAGGGTGCGCCCTTGCGCCTCCACCGTCTGCGACCGGCCGGAGCGGAACGTCCTGGCCACCGCCTCGCCAAGCGCGCCGGCAACCGCGTCGCCCTCGCGGATGACCCAGCCGCGCCCGTCGTCGAGATCGGTGGCAAGGATCGCGGCGCGCCGCTCGCGCCGTTCGGCATTCAACGTTGCGAGCGCGCCGAGGTCCATCCGTCAGCTCAACGGCTCGACATAGATCTTGATCCTGCCGCCGCAGGAAAGGCCGACCTGCCACGCCGTCTCGTCGGCAACGCCGAATTCGAGCACCCGCGGAACGCCCGAAGCAATGACGTCGAGCGCTTCGGCGACGACGGAGCCCTCGACGCAGCCGCCGGAGACGGACCCCTCGAAATTGCCGTCCGCGTCGATGACGAGCTGGCTGCCGACCGGGCGCGGCGCGGAGCCCCACGTGTCGATAACCGTGGCAAGGGCGACGCTCCGGCCACCTTGCGCCCACGCCTGGGCCCTCTCAAGCGGGTCGGGCAGCAACTGAGGTATGGCAGTTTCTTTGACCATGTCGCCTCCCGCCTGAAAAGCTACCGAGGACGCCACTATTTGGCTAGATGCAATTTGATCCCGGGCTTTGATGGTGCATTGTCTTCTTCTGCATGGGGGGATGCGCTGTGGACGCAGCAAGGAATACGATCGCCATGATGACGGGACAAATGGAGGAGGGCGAGAAGCCGGCGCTGTTGCGCAGGGCCCATCTGCGCGGCGTGACGGTGCGGAACCGCGTGATCGTGTCGCCCATGTGCCAGTATTCCGCCGGCTACGATGGTTTGGCGACTGATTTCCATATGGTGCATCTCGGGCAATTCGCGCTGGGCGGAGCGGGGATCGTGTTTGCGGAGGCGACCGGCATCACCGCCCAGGGACGAATTTCCGGGTTTGACCTGGGACTCTACAACGACGCGCAGCTTGAATCCCTTCGTCCTGTTGCTGCCTTTCTCAAGTCCTGCGGAGCCACGCCCGGCATTCAACTGTCGCATGCGGGACGAAAGGCCTCCGGTCGTCGGGCATGGTTCGATCTCAAGCCGCTCGACGAGGAAGATGCCGCTACCGGAACCCCTCCGTGGGAGGTTGTCGCACCCAGCGCCGTGGGCATCGAAGGCTGGATTGAGCCGAGACCGATGTCGAGGGCGGATATTGCCCAAAGCATTCGAGATTGGGCAGAAGCCGCTCGTCGCGCCGTTGCCGCAGGATTCGAGGTAATCGAGATCCATGGGGCCCACGGTTATCTCATTCACCAGTTTCTTTCCCCGGCCACGAACAGACGGGACGACGAATATGGCGGCGAGCTAAAGAACCGGATGCGCTATGCACTGGAGGTCGCCGAGGCCGTGCGTGCCGCCGTTCCTGACGATATTGCCGTCTTCTTTAGAGTGTCGGCACTTGATGGCACAGGCGATCTTTGGACCCTGGATGACACCGTGGTCCTTGCCCGGGAACTGAAGCACGCCAGCGTCGACGTCATCGACTGCTCGACCGGAGGTATCCGCGCGCCGGGGCCGACCGGCACAATTCCACGCGATTTTGGATTTCAGGTGCCATACGCCCATGAAATTCGGCAGGAAGCCGATATCGCCACGGTCGCGGTGGGGATGATCGTCGATCCTCGACAGGCCAATGACATTGTCGCGCAGGGAAAGGCCGATTTCGTGGCGCTGGGTCGCGAACTGCTTGCCAATCCGTACTGGACATTGCATGCGGCGCGTGCCTTGATTGGTGGATATAGCGGCTATCCTGACCCGTATCGTGGCTGGCTGGAGCGGCGAGAGAGCATTTACCAGCGTATGAAGGCCTGCCGAAGCGCTGATGGATAGCTGACGCCGAAGCGCTACTCTGTAACGCGCCGACATGGCGATGCGGCCGGCATTGCGCAGCATCGTATCGAAGCAGCGAAAATCGGTTTGCAAACGGAACGGGGGGACGTTTTCACATGTCGGGAATGTGTCTGGTCACAGGCGCGGGCGGAGGAATCGGGCGCGCGATCGCGATGAGACTTGCCAAGGACGGCTATCGGGTGCTTGGCGCCGGCCGGAACCTGGATGCGGTCGAGAAGGTGATCCGCGAACTGCCGGGAGACGGACACCGCGCGATCGCGCTCGATGTCTCGGATGAAGCCGCGGTGATCGCGGCGTTCGCCGATGCCGAGAAACGCGGTGAGCCGATCGACCAGGTCGTGGCCGCCGCGGGCATCCTGCTGTTTACGCCGGACGGCAACACGCCGGCTATCGTCGACATCGAGCTGGCCGACTGGAATCTGACCCAGGCCATCAATTCGACGGGAACCTTCCTGCTTCTGCGCGAATATCTTCGCGGCGCCGCCCGGCGCAAGATCGAACAGGGGCGCTTCGTGGGCATCAGCTCCGTTGCCGCGCAGCTTGGCGGCTATCGGTCGAATGCGGCCTACATCGCCTCCAAGAACGCCGTGCTCGGCCTGATGAAGGCCGGCGCGCGCGAGGGCGCCGCCCTCGGAATCACCGTCAACACCGTCGCGCCGGGCATCACCGACACGCCGATGCTGCGCCAGTCGCTCTCTCCCGAGAAGGACAGCCTCGTGGCGGCGAACGTGCCGCTCGGGCGCATCGGGACCCCGGAGGACATGGTGGGCGCGGTCGCGTTCCTGATCGGGCCGGACGCATCCTACATCACCGGCTCCGTCATCGACGTAAACGGCGGCTATCGCATGCAGTAGATCCGATCGGTGCGGCCAAACGCACCGATCGCCCCGCCCGGACGGCAGCCTGCCTCACCGTCGATTGCGCGCTCGCGCGGTTCATCGGGCTTTTTTCCCTCGGCCCGAAGGTTGCCGGCCGGTCCCTCGCCGTCAGGCCGGGTGCGGCATGGAGTCGCTTCGCGAGCATCTCGCCGCGGCGCTGAGCGCCGGTCCGGCAAGGGGCGTGGGCGGCCCAAACACCGGAATCCGTGATCGTCCCGTCATGCGCGCCGGGGACCGCCATGTCACGCGCGGTAGGGACAGACACGCCCGCGGTGCCGGGCCTAATCTCTCCCGATCTCATCGTCGGTGAAGGAGGCTCTGCGCGGGCCGGCCGGCGATTGGGGGCGAGCGCATACCATTTTCGGATCAGCAGACAGCGGGGCGGCATCTCATGTCAACCAGAAGCACGGTCGCAAGCGTACTGGCGCTGGGCTTGAAGAGGCACGGCGTGGAGGTGCTCTTCTCGCAAAGCCTGCCCTCGACATTGCTGCTTGCCGCCGAGGACGTCGGAATCCGGCAATTCTCGTACCGGACCGAGAATGCGGGAACGGTCATGGCCGATGCCTATGCCAGGATCACCCGCAAGATCGGCGTCGTCACCGCCCAGAACGGCCCGGCGGCCACCCTGCTTGTTCCCGGCCTTGCCGAGGCGCTGAAGGCATCGGTTCCCGTCGTGGCGCTCGTGCAGGACGTCTTCACCACCCAGGCGGACAAGAATGCGTTCCAGGAATACGACCATGTGGCGCTGTTCAAGTCCTGCACGAAGTGGGTGCGCACGCTCCACGATCCGAACCGCGCGCTCGACTATCTCGACATGGCCGTTGCCGAGGCCGTGAGCGGTCGCCCCGGCCCCGTGGCCCTGATCCTGCCGGCTGACGTTCTCGACATGGCGTGCGAGCCGGCGACCCCCCGCAGCCGCAGCCTCGGCCGCTTTCCGCTCGACCGCGCCTGCCCCTCCGATGAGGCGGTTGCCGAGGCCGCCGACCTTCTGGCCAATGCGGCCAATCCGCTGATGATCGTGGGCGGGGGCGTCCACCTGTCCGACGCATGCGACGAGGTCGCCGCGCTTCAGGACGAGGCGAGGCTGCCCGTGGTCACGACGCTCATGGGCAAGGGCGCAATCGACGAGCGCCATCCGCTTTCGGTCGGCATCGCAGGCTATGCGATGGGGAGGCTGGCGCCCGCCCGCCACATGAAGCCGCTCTTCGAGGAGGCGGACGTCGTCCTTCTGGTCGGGACCAGGACCAACCAGAACGGCACGGACTCCTGGACCCTGTATCCGAAGGGAGCCACCTATATCCATATTGACGTCGACGGCGGCGAGATCGGCCGCAACTACGAGGCGTTGCGCCTGGCAGGCGACGCGAAGCTGGCCCTGCAGAGCCTTCGCAGGAAACTTGCCGGCCGGCGCTCGGCCGATCCCGTGGTCGAGAAGCGGATCGCCGAGGCGCGCGCCCGGCATGGGGCCGACCTGGATGCCGTGCTGGCGCGAGCGCGGGAAAACGGCATCTTGCGGCCCGAGCAGCTGATGCGCGAGCTTCAGCGGTTCCTGACGCCGGACTCCATCGTCACGGCGGATGCGAGCTATTCCTCGCTGTGGGTTGCCTGCTACCTTCGGTCTGAAAAGCCGGGCACTCGCTTTCTCACGCCGCGCGGCCTTGCGGGTTTGGGGTGGGGTTACCCCTTCGGCCTGGGCGCCAGGCTGGCTCGGCCGGCCTCGACCGTCTTCTCGGTCGTCGGTGACGGCGGATTTGCCCATGTGTGGTCGGAGCTGGAAACGGCGAACCGCACCGCGACGCCGGTGATCCTGACCGTGCTCAACAACGGCATCCTCGGCTACCAGAAGCATGCCGAGAACGCCAAGTTCGGCCGCCATACCTCGGCCATATACTTCGCGCCCGTCGATCATGCCGCCGTGGCCCGGGCCTGCGGCATCACGGGAGTGCGCGTCGAGACGGCCGAACAGTATCGCGCCGCCGTGGAGGATGCCGTGCGCAGCGGGCAATCCGTCGTGATCGACGCGATCGTCGATCCGGCGGCCTTCCCTCCCGTCACGCTGTTCGACCGGCTCGAGAGCGGTGAATAGTCGCATCCAGGCAAAGGAACCCAGTCCATGGCCAACAAGGAAGATCTTTCGCGCTTGCGCACGCATTTCGACGACTACTCCGGCAAATACCTGAGAACGGCGGTGAGAAAGTCGACCACGGCAGCGGCGGGATAGTCCCGCTGCGGGCGGCGTAAAAGTCGTCCACTTTTTCCCTTTTCTGCGAGGC
>QEVK01000034.1 GCA_003577315.1 Hyphomicrobiales bacterium
GGCGTTGACGGCGGCGGCGTCGATGCCGTCCTGCTCGAGCGAGACGTACTTGGCGATCATTTCCTCGGCCTTGCCGAGGGCCTCGTTGAGGGCGGTATAGGCGGTGTCGAGGATGGCCTTGCCGAAGCCGAGCGAGTCCTGGACGGCCGACAGCGCCTTGTTATGGGCGTTCATGCCGGTCGAGATCGACCAGTAGGCGGCGTTGTGCGACGCCTCGGAGACGCGCTGGCCGGTGGCGATACGCCCCTGGGTGGTGTTGAGGTTCTTGTTGGTCTGCGACAGGGTCTGCAGCGCCGTCATCGCGGACGCATTGGTCAGAAGACTGGACATGGTGGTTACGCCTTGAAACTCGTTACAAACGACATGCCGGATCGCTCCGGCGAAGGCGGCGCGGCCTCATGCCCCGATCGGATGGAAAGCCCCCAAACCCCGATCTGCCCCTCACCGCCAATCTAGACCGCGAAAGCCTGCAAAACGGATAAGGGACATGGTTAACTTACCGGAAAATCATATGGTTAACGGGCGTTGAACGCCCGCCATGCTCAGGCGAATGAGCGCACCAGCGAACCTACGAGCAGGTTCCAGCCGTCGATCAGCACGAAGAACAGTATCTTGAACGGCAGCGACACCACCACCGGCGGCAGCATCATCATGCCCATCGACATTGTGATGGTGGCCACGATCAGGTCGATGACGAGGAAGGGCAGCACGATCAGGAAGCCGATCTCGAAGCCGCGCCTGATCTCGGAGATCATGAAGGCCGGCACCAGGATGCGGAAGTCGGCGTTCTCCACCGACACGTCGGCCTGGCCGCGCTCGCGCGCCAGATCCGCGAACAGGTCGAAATCCTTGTCGCGGACATTGGCGACCATGAAGTCGCGGAACGGGTCGGAGATGCGCTCGAACGCCTCGGCCTCGGTGATCTCGTTGGCGGTGAGCGGGCGCAGGCCCTCGTTCCAGGCGCGGTCGAAGGCCGGGCCCATGACGTAGAAGGTCATGAACAGCGACAGGCTGATGAGGATCAGGTTGGCCGGCGTGGTCGGCAGGCCCAGCCCCGAGCGCAGGATCGAGAACACGATGATGAAGCGCGTGAAGCTCGTCACCATGATGAGGATGCCCGGCGCCAGCGACAGCACCGTCAGCAGGCCGAAGAGCTGGACGATGGTGCCCACCGTCTGGCCCTGCAACTGGCCGGCGAGGCCGCCGAGGTCGAGCGTCTGCGCGGCCGCCGGCGAGGCGGCGGCCAGAAGCGTCAGGACGGCGGCGGGGACGACGCGCCGGCCCGTCATTCGAACAGCAGCGTGCGGATGAGGACGCCCCTGACCTTGCCGTCGCTGCGGATGGCGGCGCGCTCCTCGATGTCGGACTTCAGGTGCTGGAAGCCGCTCGGCCCCTCGACCTGGTGGAACTTGACCGTGCGCAGATAGGCCAGGATGTCCTGCTGCACGGTCTGGGCCGTCACGAGATCGGCCTCGCCGTCGAACACCAGCGCCAGCTCCAGCCGCGCCCAGGTCTCGGCCGGCCCGGCCAGATTGGTGGTGATGGGCTCCAGATAGACGACGCCGAGCCTGGCGCCGGCCTCGGCGAGATCGGTTTCGCTCGCCTTGACCACCTCGACCTCGGCCGGCTTGCGCGCGTCCGGCTGGCTGCCCGACAAATACAGGCCCGCCAGCCAGCCGATGGCGATGGCCACCACGGTCAGCCCGACCAGAACGACGATCTGGACCATCATCGAGGGTTCGTTGCGGGGCGGGGCGGTGTCGTCGACGATGGCCATGGGCTTCCCGGATCAGAACGGCAGCACGTTGTCGACGATCTGGTGGCCCCAGCCGGGCTGCTGCACCTCGGTCAGCCTGCCGCGGCCGCCATAGGCGATGCGCGCCTCGGCGATGCGCTCGTAGGACACGGTGTTGGCGGCGCCGATGTCGGACGGGCGCACGATGCCGGTGATGGTCAGGACGCGAAGCTCGGCGTTGACCAGCACCTCCTGCGAGCCGGAGATGACGAGGTTGCCGTTGGGCAGCACGTCGGTCACCACGGCGGCGACGGAGAGCTGGATGTCCTCCGAGCGGGCGGTGGCGCCGGTGCCCTTGGTGGCGGTGTCGGAATCGAAGCCGGCCGTCGCCTTGCCGCCCGTGCCCCAGCCGAGCCACGAGAAGTCGGCGCCGATGCCGATGCCGCGGCTCGACGTGCGGGCGCGCTCGGACTCGTTGCGGAAGCGGGCGCGGTCGTTGATGCTGATCTGGACGGTCAGGATGTCGCCGGCCTGGAGCGCGCGCGCGTCGGTGAAGAACTTCGACTGGCGGTCGTCCCACAGCGAATAGCGCTTGGTCGCCTGCGCCGGCGGCGTCGGATAGCTGTAGACCGACTTCGGGTCCATGCCGACGCCGTAGCCCACCGGCGACAACGCCGGCGGCCTGCCGATCTCCTCCCTGGGCGTGGTGCAGCCGGCGAGCGCGAGCGCGGCGATGATGATGAGCGGCCTCGCGTTCATGTCGGGTCCTGCCTGCGGGCCGCGCTCGCCATGATGCCCGTGAGCGTGGCGGCGGCCTTGCTGTCCATTTCGTTGAGGATGATGCCCGCCTGCCGCGCCTGAAGCTTCATCAGGATGCCGGCGGCCAGCTCCGCGTTCACCTCGGCCAGCCGCTCGGCGGCGGCGTCGGGGCGCATGCGCGAATAGATCTCGACGAGGTTGCCCTCGGCCCTGGCGAGGAAGTCGTTGCGGCGCGTGAGCCAGTCCTCGTATTCGGCGCGCTTCTCCTCCAGCGCGGCGATGCGCCGGTCGATGTCCTTCTGCAACGCCTCGAGCTCGGCCTGCTGGAGCGCATAGCGGCGGTCGCGCGCCGCGTCGGCGATGTTGGAGCAGAAGCGGCGCACGTCCTCGTCGATGGCCTCGATGCGCCCGGCGGCCGCCTCGACGGCCTGGGCGGCGGCCTGCGTCAGGGCCGGCGTGCCGCCGAAGACGAGCGCGCCCAGCAGGATGCCGGCGGCAAGCGTGGCATAATGGGGGGCACGGGCGGCGCGGCGGTTCGTGGAGGCGGGATGATGGGCCATCGGTGTCCTCCTATTGCAGAACGAGCTCGGCCTGCAGCGCGCCGGCGGACTTGATGCCCTGCAGGATGGCGATGATGCCGTCGGGCTTGACGCCGAGCCGGTTGAGGCCGGACACCAGCGTCTCGAGGTCGGGGCCGTCGAGCATGGCCACCCGCGCGTCGGGCTGCTGGGCCTCGATGGCGGTGAAGGGCTCGACCGCGGTCTCCCCGCGCGAGAACGGCTCGGGCTGGACCACGCGCGGCATCTCGGTGATGCGCACCGTCAGCGCGCCGTGGCTGATGGCCACGCGCGAGATGCGCACCTGCTGGCCGATCACGATGGTGCCGGTGCGCTCGTCCACCACGACGCGGGCCGGCGCGTCGGATTCGACGACGATGTTCTCCAGCTCGGCATAGAAGCGGGCGGCCGAGATGTCCTTGGGCCGGTGGATCAGCACGGTGCGCGCGTCCTGCTCCTGCGCCACGCGACGGCCGAAGCGGTGGCCGGCATATTCGTTGATGGCGTCGGCGATGCGCACCGCCGTCGAGAAGTCGGGGTTGCGCAGTTGCAGCGTCAGCGTCGCGTCGGAGCCGAACGAGGCCGGCACCTGGCGCTCGACGATGCCGCCGTTCGGCACGCGGCCGCTGGTCGGCACGCCCTGCGTCAGGGTCTCGGCCTGGCCCTGCGCGGAAAAGCCGGAGACGATCACCGGCCCCTGCGCCACGGCGTAGATCTCGCCGTCGGGGGCGCGCAGCGGCGTCATGACGAGCGTGCCGCCGGCAAGCGAGGTGGCGTCGCCCATCGAGGAGACGCTGACGTCGATGCGCGCGCCCGACTGGACGAAGGGCGGCAGGTTGGCGGTGACGATGACGGCAGCGATATTCTTGGACCGCGACTGGCCGCCGCGCGTCGACACGCCGAGATTCTCCAGCATGGCGCGCATCGACTGCTCGGTGAAGGGCGAGGAGCGCAGCCCGTCGCCGGTGCCCTGAAGGCCGATGACGAGGCCGTAGCCGACGAGCTGGTTGTCGCGCGCGCTTTGCAGTGTCGCCACGTCCTTGATGCGCGCGGCGAGCAGGCCGGTGCCGGAGAGCCTGTCGAAGCGGTGGACGCCGCCATAGGCCGCGCCGCCATAGACCTCCTCGGGCTGCGCGCGGCTTCCCGCGGGGCCGGCGTTGCCGCGCCGCGGCTCGTCGGCCGGCGCGGCGCCGGCCATGCCGAGGCCGATCGCGAGGACGAGAAGGAGGCGCCGCATCATGATGCCGAGACCCTGACCGTGCCGTCGGCCATGACGATGCCGGAGAAGGTGGCGCCGGAATCGATGTTGCGCAGCCGCACCATGTCGCCGGCGGCCCCGGCCTGGAGCGCCACGGCCGAAACCGCGATCTCCAGCGCGCCGTGGACGAACAGCACCTGCACCGGCTTGCCCGGCTCGACGATCCATGCCTCGCGCACGGAGCCGACCGGGATCATGCGGCCGGGAAGCAGCGTGCGCCGGGCGACCTTGCCCTCCAGCGCCCGCCAGTCGCGCTCGACGGAGGCGGGGTTGCGCAGCTGTCGGCGCAGCGGCACCTCCTGCAAGGCGTCGGCGGTGACGGTCTCGCCCGGATAGATGGTGCGGGTGGGGATGAGGACCGTCTCCTGCGCGGCCGCCGGCAGCGCCGCGCCGGCGGCGAGCGCGAGAAGAACGGCCGGGAGGAAGGCGCGCAGGCGGCGACGGATCATGGCTATCTTATGCCCTGGGTGATGACGGCGGCCATCTCGTCGGCCGCCTTGATGACCTTGGAGTTCATCTCGTAGGCGCGCTGCGCCGAGATCAGCTCGGTGATCTCCTTCACCGGATCGACGTTGGACGATTCCAGGTAATACTGCTCGGTGGTGGCGAAGCCCGGGTCGCCCGGCACGCCGGCGATGGCCGGGCCTGAGGCGGCGGTCTCCTGGAACAGGTTGTCGCCGAGCGGCGCCAGCCCCGCCTCGTTGGAGAAGTTGGACAGGGTGAGCTGGCCGAGATCCTCCAGCTCGACGCGGTCGTCGTAGCGGGCGAAGAACTGGCCGGACTTGTTGACGACGATCTCGACGGCGTTGTCGGGGATGACGATGCCGCCGGCGACCAGATAGCCGTCGACGGTGACGAGCTGGCCCTCGGCATTGGTGTTGAAGGAGCCGGCGCGGGTGTAGAGCGCCTCGCCGTTGGCGCCCTCGATCTCGAACCAGCCCTGCCCGGCCAGCGCGATGTCGAGCTTGTTGCCGGTGTTGACCAGGTTGCCCTGGAGATGGACGTTGCGGATGGCGCTGGTCTTGACGCCGAGGCCGATATGCGAGCCCTCGGGCACGATGGCCTGGTTGGCGCGGTTGGGCACGCCTTGCAGCCGCTCGGCCTGGTAGAGCAGGTCGGAGAACTCGGCGCGCGCGCGCTTGAAGCCGGTCGTGTTGATGTTGGCGATGTTGTTGGCGATGACCTCGAGATTGGTCTGCTGGGCGTTCATGCCGGTGGCGGCGATGGCGAGTGCTTTCATGACGGAGGCTCCTCAGATCGCCATGCGGCTGACTTCGAGATAGGCGGAGACGATCTTGTCGCGGATGGCGATCGCCGCCTGAAGGGTCTGCTCGGCGCCCATCACCGCGTCGACCACCTCGCGCGTTTCCATCTCCCCGCCCTGGAGCGCCTTGAGCGAAATGCCCTCGGCATTGCGAAGCGTGGCGACCGCGTCCTGCGAGACGGAGGAGAGCGCGGCGGCGAAGGAGGTCTCGGCCGCGACGTTGGCCGGCCTCAGCGCCGGGCCGGGAACGGAGGCGAGACCGTCGAGCATCGAGGCGGGCGAAGCCACCCTGCCGAGGGCTGCGAGGCTGTCTATCATCACTGGTTCCTCAACAGGTCGATGGTCATGGAAATCAGGTCGCGGGCCTGCTTGATGGCTTGCAGGTTGGCCTCGTAGCTGCGGTTGGCCTCGCGCATGTCGGCCATCTCGACGAGGATGTTGACGTTGGGCATCTTGACGTAGCCGAGCTCGTCGGCCGCCTCGTGGCCGGGCTGGAACTCGACCGGGAAGGCCGTCCTGTCGTTGGCGATGGCCGAGACCTCGACCATGCGCGCGCCCGACAGCCGGTCGAGCTCGGCGGTGAAGGTGATGGTCTTGCGCTGGTAAGGGTCGGCGCCGGGGAAGTTGCCGGTGGACTGGGCGTTGGCGAGGTTCTCGGAGACGACGCGCAGGCGCTGCGACTGCGCGCCGAGGCCGGATGCGGCCACCTTCAGGGAGGAAATCAGCGGGTCCACTGGGCTCAGCTCCGGGTCGTCGTCATCAACATGCGGTGGAAGGCCTTGACGATGGCGGTGTTCAGCTCCATCGAGCGGCGCACCTCGCCGGACTTCATCAGCTCCTGCTCCAGCACCACCGTGTTGCCGGACGGCATCGTCGGCGTGCTCTCGTTGACCTGCCGGACGGCCAGCGCGTCGGCGCTCGCCCCGACGGCGATGTGGCCGGGATGCGTGGCGCGCATGGCCACGCGAGTCTGGTTCAGCACCGCCTCGAACGGCTCCACGTCCACCGCGCCGTATCCGGGCGTGTTGGCGTTGGCGATGTTGCTGGACACGGCCGTCTGCCGCACCGACAGCCATCGTGCCTGCTGGGATGCCAGGGCGAACAGGTTGACAGGTTGCATCGCTACTCCTCGACGGTAGCGACACTCTAGGAAGCCGGCCTTGCGCGGACCTTGCGCGGGAACGGCGGGCCGGGGAGGGGCGGCGCGGGGCCTGCGGCTCAGTCGGCCAGCTCGACGACCGTGTCGTTGCTGGTCACCAGCACCCAGCGGCCCTTGCGCTGCTCGATGGCGGCGACGCGGCTGGCGTCGGGAAGCTGCGAGCCGCGCTGCACCACCCACAGGCCGTCGCTGTCCTCGATCATGGCGCGGCCGTTGGCGACATGGACCAGCCGGAAGGCGACGCGGTCGGCCGGGAAGGGCTGTTCGGAGGCGGGCACCGCCCGCGCCGGCTCCTGGCCGGTGGGCAGGGTGGCGGTGGGGAAGAAGTCGAGCTCCAGCTTCGGCACCTCGGCGCTGGCGAACGGCTTGCCGACATATTGCGGCTGGTAGGCGATGCCGGGCGTCGGACGCGCCGTGCCGCCGCCGCTGAAGACGAACTCGCGGACGCCGAACTTCTCCTGATTGAAGAAGATGTACCAGGGAAAGAGCGCGCAGGTGACGCCCAGCACCACCCCGAGCGCGGCGACGGTCACGTCGCCGCGGTCCATCTTCCTTTTCTTCTTCTTTCCGGCGGGAGCAGGCGCGGGCGACGGTTTCGCGGGGACGGGGGCGGACGCCCCCCTGGCGGGAGCGGCGGCGGCCGGCCGCGCCGGCTTCGGCGGCGGGGCCTCGTCGGGCTTGCCGAACAGGCTGTCGAGCACCGCCGCATCGTCCGGCATCGCGGGCGCGGGTCGTGCCGCGGCCTTGCGCTTCCTGTCCCGCCCGGCGTCGGCCTTCTGTCCGGCGAGGGCCGGCATGGCGGGCGTAGGCGAGTTGCCGGCGAGCGGCGGCTGCACGGGCGCCGATGCGGGCGCAGGCGGCGCCATGGCCGCCGGCGGGAACCTCGGCGCCGGCGTTGGCGCCGGCGCGGCCTCGGCCTTGCGCAGCGGCGCGACCTCGGGTTTGCGCGGCGGATGGGGCGTGCCGAGAACCTTGGTCCCGAAATAGCCCGTCTCCTCGCCCGGCTCTCGCCGGCGGCGGCCGAGGCCCAGCCGCGCCAGAAGGCCATGGCGCGGGCCGGCGCCGGAGGGCTCGCCCTCGCGGCTCGCCCGCCGCAGATCGGCGCCGAAATGCCGCTCGCGGATCTCGGGAGCCCTGGCCGGCACGGGTTGATGATTCCGGTAGGCCGTCTCCGTCAGGTAGATGGCCTCCTCGGCTCCCCGATGCCCGTCATTGCCGGCGAGAAGGCGGCCGGCCAGACGCCGCAGCCTATTCCACGGTCTCATCCGCCGGCTTCTCCCTGGCTCTGAGGTGGCGCGCCAGATCGGCGAACGGATCGGGCGAGGCCGCGTCCTGCGGCGTCTGGGTCAGCGCCTCGTAGATGAACGGAACCTGCCGCACGGCAAGGTCGAGGTCGGCGTCGGCGCCCGGCTGGTAGGCGCCGAGCAGGCGGATGTCGCGCGTGTCCTCAAAGCGGGCGATCATCGAGCGCAGCCGCGTCACCAGCATGCGCTGCTCCTTGGTCCAGGCCTTGGGCGCCAGGCGCGAGATCGAGGCCAGCGGGTCGACCGGCGGATAGCGGCCCTGCTCGGCGATGGAGCGGGAAAGCACGACATGGCCGTCGAGGATGCCGCGGATGGAATCGGCCACGGGGTCGTTGTGGTCGTCGCCGTCGACCAGCACCGACAGGATGGCGGTGATGGAGCCGGCGCCGTCGACGCCGGGGCCGGCGCGCTCCAGCAGCTTCGGCAGGTCGGTGAAGACGGAGGCCGGGTAGCCGCGCGCCACCGGCGGCTCGCCGACGCCGATCGCCACCTCGCGCAGCGCATGGGCGAAGCGGGTGATGGAATCGAGCACCAGAAGCACGCGGTGGCCTTCCTCGCGGAAGTGCTCGGCGACCCGCATGGCCATGTCGGGCGCGCGGCGGCGCATCATGGCGCTCTCGTCGCTGGTGGCCACCACCGCGACGGTCTTGGCCAGGCACTCGGCGCCGATCGTGTCTTCCAGGAACTCGCGGACCTCGCGGCCGCGCTCGCCCACCAGCGCCACCACCACGGTGTCGAACGCCTCGGCCCCGGCGAGCATGGCCAGCAGCGTCGACTTGCCGACGCCGGAGCCGGCGAAGATGCCGAGGCGCTGGCCGAAGCAGATCGGCGTGAAGATGTCGATGACGCGCACGCCCGTCATGAAGCCGGTGGCGACGCGCTGGCGCGACATGGCCGATGGCGCGGCCGGCACCACGGTCTGCCTGCCGGCAATCAGCGGCCCCTTGCCGTCGATGGCGCGGCCGAGCGCGTCGATGACGCGACCGCGCCAGGAGGCGTGCGGGGCAGCGTCGGCGCCGGTGCGGATGAACACGGCGTCGCCGATGCCGGCGTCGGGGTTGCGGTCGTAGGGCGCGACCAGCGTCTCGTCGGGGCCGATGCGCACGATCTCGCCGGTGCGCAGGCCCGAGGCCGAGCGGTGCTCGACCACGTCGCCGAGCCGGGCGCTGGCCGAGACGCCGCGCACCCGGTAGTGGCCGGGCGACACCTCGTCGATGCGGCCGCCGCAACGCAGCAGCGTGCGGTCGCTGTCGAAGCGCGACAGGACGCGCTCGATGGCGTTGAGCGGCGTGTCGATGCCCTGCATGCGCTATCGCGGCCCCAGCGTCGAGATCGCCTGGTCGAGCGCCTGCTCGCTGTCGCGGATCAGCGCCGAGATGTGCTCGAACGCCCGCTGGACCTGGATCAGCCGGGTGATCTCGAGCACCGGATTGACGTTGGAATCCTCCACGAAGCCCTGGGCGACGCCGGCGTCGATGCGGTCGACGACCGGCTCCGGCGGCCCGAAGGGCACGATGCCGGAGTTGCCGTAGCGGGTGAAGTTGAGCCCGGGCTGGAACTCGAACAGGCCGATGGCGGCCATCAGCCGCCCGTCCTGACGCAGCGTGCCGTCGGCGCCGGCCTCCGGCGCGCCGGCCTGGGCGTCGAGCTGGATCGGCGCGCCGCCGGCGTCGAGCACGGGATAGCCCTCCAGCGAGACGAGCTCGCCCGTCTCCAGCATGGTGAAGCGGCCGTCGCGCGTCATCACCGGGCCGCGCGGGGTCTCGATGGCGAACCAGGCATCGCCGCGGATGGCGAAGTCGAGCGGGTTGCCGGTCTCGCGCAGCGGGCCGGAATGGGTCGACAGGTAGGTTTCGCCCGCCGAGGCGAAGGCCACCGACTTGTCGCCCAGGCCGCTGACGACGTCCTCGAACTTCACGCCCGTCGCGTGGAAGCCCACCGTGCTGGTGTTGGCGACGTTGTCGGCGATGGTGGTCAGGCGCTTGTCGAGCGCCATCTGCGAGGAAAGCGCGACGTAGAGTCCGGACTGCAAGGCGGGCTTCCTATCTCTTGAGGGTCGTGATCGCCATCAGCGTGCTGGCGGAGATGCCGAAATCGGTCGCGGGGGCGAGAAGCGCCAGCGCCGGCGAGGTCGCCGTCGCGGTGGCGTTCGACGCATCCCACAGGGCCGAGAAGCGCGCGAGGAACTTGTCGAGCCTGGCCGGGTCCTTCAGGTCTTCCAGCTTGATGCGCTTCTCCATCGCCGCCACCTGCCGGTCGATGTCGGCCTGCGCCATCTCGGCGGGCATGCCGAGCGCGGTGCGCACCACCTCGGCGAGCGCGGGGTCGCCGAGGATCTGGTAGTAGGAGGTCAGGCCCGGCGCCTTGCGCTGGAAGTAGAGCGCCAGCCGCACGCCCTCGTTCTGGTCGCCGGCGTTCTCCTCCAGCGTCTGGCGCAGATAGTTCGCCACCGTGCCGTGCTGCGCGGCGACATGGGTGGTGGTGCTCTCGCCCATCTCGGCGAAGTTGAACGCGGCCACGAAGCGGGCGACGTTCTTGTCCCCGTGCTCGTTGGCCGGGCTGTCGGCGTCCTTCACGCCGCCCTCGAGCAGCCTTGCAAGCTCGGCGCGGGTGAAGCCGTGCTCCTCCAGCGAGAACGCCTCGAGCGCGTAGGTGAGAAGGCGCGGGCTGTCGAGCAGGTCGTCGATGGATTCGACCGTGCCGATCGTGGCGCGGAAATAGGCGGTCTCCTGCCGGATCGCCTCCTGATCGAGCCCGGCCAGCGTCCCGCGCGTGACATAGGCGCTGACGGTGAGGTCGCGCGCGGCGTTGTAGCTGGTGGCGTTCTCGCCATGGGCCTCGAAGTTGAACGCCTTGACGAACTCGGCGTAGCGCTTGTCGGTCAGCTTGTTGGCGAAGCTGTCCGGGTCGGAGACGCCTTCCTTCATCGCCTTGAGCATGAAGCCCTTGGCGTAGGCCATGTCCTTCAGGCCGAACGCCTTCATGGCGTAGTTGAACAGGCGGCTGTCCTTGACGAACTCGTCGGCCGATTTCACCTTGCCGATATTGGCCAGGAAATACGCCGTCTCGCGCTTCACGGCCGGCTGCTTGCCGACGCGGTCGAGCGACTTGCCGATGTCGCGGGTCACGAGCTGGTAACTGAGATTGGTGCTGAGCACGCGCGCCTCCAATGCGCAGGACGGACCCCGCAAGGATAGGCGCAAATGCTTGCGTGAAGCTGAACGCCTCCGCCGGCCGATCCTTCAAGCCTCGCGCAAGCCATGGGCGCTACGCAAGGAACGGACGGTGCGTGGGAAGGTGGTTCCGTGAGCATATTGATCGGATTCGTGGTCATCCTTGGGTGCGTGCTCGGCGGCTATATGGCCATGGGCGGGCACCTCGATGTCCTGATGCAACCCTGGGAGCTGGTCATCATCGGCGGCGCCGGCGTCGGCGCGTTCCTGATCGCCAACCCGATCTCGACGGTGAAGGACACCGGCAAGGCGATCATGGAGGCGTTCCGCCACCAGGTGCCGACCGAGCAGGACTATCTGGAGACGCTCGGCGTCCTGCACAGCCTGATGCGCGAGCTGCGCACCAAGTCGCGCAACGAGGTCGAGGCCCACATCGACAATCCCGACGAGTCGCCGGTGTTCCAGGCATTCCCGAGCGTGCTGAAGAACCGGGACCTGACGAACTTCATCTGCGACTACTGCCGCATCATCATCATCGGCAACGCCCGGCCGTTCGAGATCGAGGCGCTGATGGACGAGGAAATCCACACCATCAAGCACGACAAGCTCAAGTCCTACCACGCGCTGACGGTGCTGGCCGACGCCTTCCCGGCGCTCGGCATCTGCGCGGCGGTGCTGGGCGTCATCAAGGCCATGGGCGCCATCGACCAGTCGCCCGAGATCCTCGGCGGCCTGGTGGGCGCGGCGCTCGTGGGCACCTTCCTCGGCATTTTCCTGAACTACGCCGTGGTCGCGCCCATCGCGCAGAAGATCAAGATCGTGCGCGACAAGAAGAACCGGCTCTACGTCATCGTCAAGCAGACGCTGCTCGCCTACATGAACGGCTCGCTGCCGCAGGTGGCGCTGGAGTTCGGCCGCAAGACCATCTCCGCCTACGACCGGCCGTCGATCGACGCGGTCGAGCAGAGCACGCTGCACGGCGGCGCCGAGCGCAAGGTGGCATGATGAGCGGGGCGACGGCGCAGCGCGACTTCGCCGAGGCGGGCGAGCCGGCGCAGATCAGGAACCCCATCGTCGAGCGGCTGCTCGGCGACACCGGCGAGCCCGAGCACATCGTTCGCGCGGCCCGGGCGCTGGGCCTGCGCGCGCTGCCGGCGATCCGCGACAGCCTCAACGAGCAGGTCTCCTATCCGATCGAGATCGAGATGGAGGAGGTGACGCTGGGGCGCATGGCCGAGGCCCGCCGGCCCGAGGCCGAGAACGACGCGCTGGTGGTGGCGGCCTCGGCGACCTCGCCCGACGCGCTGATGCTGATCGCCGACGCGCAGGCCATCGCGCTGCTCGTCAGCGCGCTGTTCGGCGGCGACCCCGACATGAAGGTGTCGCCGATCCTGCGTCCGCTGACCATGATCGAGCTGGAGCTGGCCTCGGTCGTGTTCGAGGCGACCGCCAAGGCGCTCAACGGCTCGGGCGTGCGGGCGCTGTCGATCAAGTTCCCGATGCCGGCGGCGGTGTCGGGACAGGAGCTGAGGAAGCTCGTCATCCGCGACGGCCCGTCCGTGCGCATGGTCTTCAGGCTGATCGCGCCCTCAGGCGAGGGCAGCTTCACGGTGATGATGCCGCAGCGCGTGCTTCTGCTGCATCGCGGCGACGGCGTCGCCGAGCCGGACGACAGCGCCCAGCAGGCGCGCTGGCATGCCCGCTTCAGCGAGGAGGTGATGCGCTCGGCGGTGAAGCTCGAAGCCACGGTGCCGCTGTCGCGCATGACGCTGGGCGACCTGTCGCAGCTCTTCGTCGGCCAGGTCATCGAGATGCCGGAGACGGCGCCGACCGAGACGAAGCTGTCGGCCCACCGCAAGCCGCTGTTCACCTGCGAGTTCGGCAAGCTCGGCCAGAACCTCACGGTCCGGGTCATCGAGCCGTTCGATCAGGGCAAGGAATTCATCGACGGGCTGGTGCCGCGCTGAGCGGTGCGGCCCGTCAGCCGGCTTTTCCTGGCCGGCGCTGAAGGAGACGACCATGAACTCACCTCTTCCCGATCTCGACATTCCCGGCAGCCAGGGCGACGCCGGTGCCGGCGCCGACTTCGGCGATTTCTCCAGTCCGCTGAACTTCGGCGACCTGTCGGCCGGGGCCGGCGACCTGCCGTCGGGGCCGGGCGAGGACCCGCAGGAGGCGGAGCTGAACCGCGCCATCGAGGAGCTGCGCGGCGTGCTGCAGGAGGACAAGGCCGCGGAGGCGGCGGCCTTCGCCGCCGCGTCGCCGTCGCGCGGCGAGCCGCGGGCGGCCAACACCGACATCATCATGAACATTCCTGTGGATGTGCAGATCGTGCTCGGCTCGACCGAGATGTCGGTGTCCGAGCTGATGGCGCTGCAGAAGGGCTCCACCGTGTCGCTCAACCGGCGCATCGGCGAGCCGGTCGACGTCGTCGTCAACGGCCGGAAGATCGCCTGCGGCGAGATAACGGTGCTGGAGCACGACCCCTCGCGTTTCGGCATCAAGCTCACGCAGATCATCGATGCTGCCAAGCCGGGCTAGGACGTATATCGTATCGCGTAGCGAATCGGGGACAGGGGCGTAATGAGCCTGGAAGGCAAGCTGACGAGGGCTCAGAAGGCGGCTGCCATTCTGGTTGCCATGGGCAAGCCTTCGGCCGGCCGCCTGTTGCGTTTCTTCAAGCATGAGGAGCTGAAGGCGCTGATCGAGGCGGCGCGCATGCTGCGTACCATCCCGCAGAGCGAGCTGGAGAACATCGTCGCCGAGTTCGAGGACGAGTTCACCGAGGGCGCGGGCCTGCTCGATTCCGGCGACCAGATGGACACCATCCTCAACGAGTCGCTGTCGCCCGAGGAGATCAGCGTCCTGATGGGCTGGAGCAAGCCGTCGCTGATGAGCGACGAGGCGCCGCCGATCTGGCCGGAGCTGGCCGAGCTGGAGCCGGCGCGGCTGGGGGCGCTGCTGTGCGGCGAGCATCCGCAGACCATCGCCATGGTGTTCTCCAACCTCGATCCCCAGCCGGCCGCCAACGCGCTTCTGGCCTTCGACAAGCCGCTGCGCAGCGAGGTGCTGAAGCGGATGCTGTCGATGACCACGGTGCAGCCGGCCGCCAAGCAGCTGGTGGAGAACCAGCTTCGCAAGAAGCTTGCCGCCGACGCCACCGGCAAGGACGTGTCGGCCAGCCAGAGCCGGGTGGCGAGCCTGCTCAACGAGCTCGACAAGGAGGTGCTGGACGAGCTGGTCTCCGACCTGGAGGCCAGCGGCGCCGAGGGCATCGACCAGGTCAAGGCGCGGCTGTTCAGCTTCGACGACATCGTGCTGCTCGACCAGAAGTCGCGCGTCACCCTGTTCGACGGCCTGTCGACCGAGATCGTCACGCTGGCGCTGCGCGGCGCGGAGGCCGACCTTGCCGAGGCGGTTCTGTCGGCGATCGGCGCGCGCTCGCGCCGCATGATCGAGTCGGAGCTGACGATCCCCTCGGACGCGGCCACGCCGGCCGAGATCGCCAAGGCGCGCAAGCGCATCGCGGCCACCGCGATCGGGCTCGCCGCCACCGGCGCGCTCGAGCTTCCCGCGATGCAGAACGCGGCCTGAGGTCGCCTGAGCGGGGCTTGCCATGGCCGAGCAGGCGGACAAGGAAAGCAAGACAGAAGAAGCCACGGAGAAGAAGATCCGCGACTCGCTGGAGAAGGGCCAGGTTCCCTTCGCCAAGGAGGTGTCGGTCGTCGGCTCCTTCCTCGCCATCCTCGTCTTCATGATCTTCCTGGCCCAGCCGGGCGCCGTCGAGCTGGGCGGCTTCCTGTCGATGTTCATCGAGCGGCCCGAGGCGTGGTCGCTGGCGAGCGAGCACGACGCGGTGCTGCTCTACCGGCAGGTCTTCATCGAGATCGTCAAGCCGCTGGTCGGGCTGATGGCGCTGCTGATCGCGGCGGGCGTGGCCAGCTCGGTGTTGCAGAACGTGCCGCGCGTGGTGATCGACCGCGTCCAGCCGAAGCTGTCGCGCGTCTCGCTCAAGGAAGGCTGGGGCCGGCTGTTCGGCCAGAAGGGGCTTGCCGAGTTCGCCAAGTCGCTCGGCAAGCTGGTGCTGGCCGGCGTGGTGCTGGCCTTCGCCATGCGCGGCGCGCAGACCGAGCTTCTCGCCGGCATGATCACCCAGCCCGAGGCGTTCGGCTCGGTCATCCGCGACATCGCCATCGAGATCGTGGTGGCGATCACCGCCATCATGGTGCTGATCGCCGCCATCGACCTGTTGTGGTCGCGCTTCCACTGGCGGCAGGACCTGCGCATGACCCGGCAGGAGGTCAAGGACGAGATGAAGCAGGCCGAGGGCGACCCGATCATGCGCTCGCGGCTGCGCTCGCTGCAACGCGACCGCGCCCGCAGGCGCATGATGGCCGACGTGCCCCGCGCCACGCTGGTGATCGCCAACCCGACCCACTACGCCATCGCGCTGCGCTACGTGCGCGAGGAGACGGCAGCTCCCGTGGTGGTCGCCAAGGGGCAGGACCTGGTGGCGCTGCGGATCAGGGAGATCGCCGAGGCGAACGAAATCCCGGTCTTCGAGGACGTGGCGCTCGCGCGCTCCATGTACAGTCAAGTTTCGGTGGATAGTATGATCCCACCTCAATTCTACCAGGCAGTCGCAGAATTGGTTCGCGTACTTTACACGAGCAAGGCAGGCTCCGGCCAGGGCAGGGTGACCTCATGAACCGCCAGCCGCATTCCTCGACCCGCGAGGTCATCGTCGCCAACGCGATCCGCGAGGTCGTCAGCGATCTGCGCCTCGTCGACGTCGGCGACTACGTCGCCTATATCCGGCTCGAACGCCTGGCCTCGATCGCCGATCTGGTCGACACCGCGGCCGAGCTCTACTTCCATCCCGGCACGCTGCGCCTGGGCCATGGCGGCGAGGCGCACCTGTCGTGGGACGGGCCGCCGCGCATCGTGCTCGACCTCGAATTGCGGCCGGCCGGCGTCACCGTCTATTTCGCGCTCACCCTTGCCGCCCGGCACGCCTCGGTCGAGGTCAACTACGTCGCCTTCGACAGGCCCTCGCCCGACCCGGCCGAGAACGATGCCTTCCTCGAGCGCGCGCTGGATCATGCCCGCATCCGTCGCTCGGAGCCGGCGGTCGCAGCGCACAGATAGGACGGCGGCGATCCCCCGGCGCCGGCCTTCGCGGCCTGCCGGCTCAGTCGATCAGGCCGGCGCGCAGCGCCTTGGCCACCGCATGGATGCGGTTGACGGCGTTGAGCTTGTGGGCCGAGCTGGTCAGGTACTGGTTGGCGGTGTGGACGGAAAGGCCGAGCGCGGCGGCGATCTCGTCGCTGGTGAAGCCGTTGGCCGTCAGCCGCAGGCATTCGATCTCGCGCTTCGACATCGACGGCAGCGCCGCGCCGGCGAGCGGCCGCTGGCGCGCCACCTCGGAAAACAGCGCGTGGCAGCGCGCATGCGCCGCGCACAGCCCCTGCTCGTCGAGCGCCAGGTCGTCGCCGCAGAAGGCGACCGCGCCGGCGCGGCCGTTCTCCTGCGCCACCGGGAAGACGATGCCGCAGCTGCCGGCCATCGGCGCGTCGGCCAGCGGGCTCGGCACCTCTGCCGCCCAGCCGCGGGCGCCCGCGTCGAGGAAGCAGGAAGCGTTCGGCCCCCGCCACCACAGCGGCGTCGCGGCTTGCGCGACCCTGCGGGCGAAGCCGTCGGCCGTCCGCGCCGAAAGCGCCCGCGAGAACGACGACACGCCGGGGAAGGCGCTGTCGAACACCGGCGCGAGGCGGCGGCTTTCTCCCTGGGCGGCCGTGAAGAACAGGCCGAAGCCGTCGGCGCCGATGGCCCCGGCCAGATCGCGGCACAGCCGCACCGTTTCGGGCGCAGCCACCGGCGCGGGCTGCGGCGCGACCCATTCGGCCGCGGGCGACCAGCTGTCGAACGCCTGTTCGTCGTACATATGCGTTCCTCCCCAATTTGCCTCGCGCAGCATCAGATGATCCCGCTGCGGATGGCGGTGGCGATGGCCATGGCGCGGTTGCTCGCGCCGAACTTCTGGATGGCGTGGGCGACGTAGCTGTTGACGGTGTTGGAGGAGACGCCCAGGATCAGCGCCACCTCGTCGGTGGTCTTGCCTTCCGACACCCATTTCAGGCACTCGCGCTCGCGCTCGGAAAGCGCGCCGGGCAGGGTGCGCCCGCTGTCGGCGGCGGCGAGGTAGCCGCCGAGCGCGTAGCAGCACATCATGTGCGCGCGCGCCAGCACGGCGGCGTCGATGCCGCGCGCGGCCGCGGCCGAGAACAGAACGAAGACCGTGCGGCCGCCGACGCAAAGCCGCTGGAGATAGAGCTCGGCGTGGCCGTGCTCGCGCAGCGCAAGGCGCTCGCGCGGCGACAGGAAGGGCAGGGCGGCGGGCAGCGGCTGCGGCGCCTCGCCGGCGCCGGCGGCGTGGCCGCTTTCGATGATGTTGAAGATGCCTTCGCCGCCCAGCTCCTCCAGCGCGTCGTAGATCCAGTTGGAAGCGATGATGCGCAGCGCCTTGGGCCCGCGCTCCACCGAGGGCTCGACCAGCAGGTAGCGATCGGCGCCGATGTCGGCGCAGACCCGGCGCATCAGGCCCGAAAGGCCGCTGCGCGTGTCCGCCAGCGCCCCGTCGTCCTGCCTGTCCCTGGTCGAGGCGAAATGCATCGTGGTCCCCGGTTCGCCGCGCCCGGAAGCGCGGCGGCTGCGTTGCTTCGTCCGCGCGCGGCGGCGAAAGGTCGGAAAACTCGGCACACGAATCGGCACGTGCCCGCAGGGCTGCGGGCCGTCTCGATGGACGCGACTACGGACAGATACTTTCAGAACGACGGCGAAAATTCCGTCGGACAGCCTCCGGCGGAGGCGTGCCCCAGGCAGGAGAAAGGGCGGAGTCGATATGCAGAACGCACGCCCAAACGAGCGCTCGACCCCCGAATCACCCTCCTCAACTCAAGTCCGCCTGCCCTAGAATTGATATGTATCTATTTGATTCGCGTCAAGATTCCGCGGAATCGCCGCCGAAAAAAATTCCGACCCCTCCCGGCGACGTGCCGGGAAGGGCGGCGGCAGGCGGCAGTGGGCGGCGGCGCAGGGCGGCCTCAGGCGTGGAGCGCGTGGCCCAGCGCCTTGAGCGCGGCTTCCTGGAAACCCTCGCTCTGGGTCGGATGGGCGTGGATGGTGCCCGCCACGTCCTCCAGCCGCGCGCCCATCTCGATGGCGAGCGCGAAGGCGGCCGACAGCTCGGACACGCCGGAGCCGACGGCCTGGATGCCGAGCACGAGGTGGTTGTCGGCGCGCGCCACCACGCGCACGAAGCCGGCCTCGCCCTGAAGCGTCATGGCGCGGCCGTTGGCCGAGAACGGGAACTGGCCGATCTTCACCTCCGCGCCGGCCTGGCGCGCCTCGTCGGGCGAAAGGCCGACCGACACCACCTCCGGGTCGGTGAAGCAGACGGCGGGGATCGCCCGCTTGTCCCAGCTGCGCCGGTGGCCGGCGACGATCTCGGCCACCATCTCGCCCTGCGCCATGGCGCGGTGGGCGAGCATCGGCTCGCCGGTGACGTCGCCGATGGCGTAGATGCCGCGCATCGAGGTGCGGCAGCGCTCGTCGATGCGGATGAAGGGGCCGCTCAAGTCGAGGTCGATCTCCTCCAGCCCCCAGCCTTGCGTCGCGGGCCTGCGGCCGACCGTGACCAGCACATGGTCGGCGGCGATCTCCTGTGTCCTGCCGCCGGCGGCCTCGACCACCAGCGCGTCGCCCTTCGGGGAGAGCCCCTTGGCCCTGGCGCCGGTCAGCACCGAGATGCCCAGCGCCTCCAGCCGTTTGACGACCGGGCGCGTCAGCTCGGCATCGTAGAGCGGCAGGATGCGCGGCAGCGCCTCCACCACCGTGACCTTCGCGCCGAGCTTGGCGAAGGCGATGCCGAGCTCCAGCCCGATATAGCCGCCGCCGACGACGGCAAGCGCGGCGGGCACGGCCTTCAGCGACAGCGCCTCGGTGGAGGAGATCACCTTGCCCCCGAAGGGCAGGAAGGGCAGCTCCACCGGCACGGAGCCGGTGGCGATGACGATGTTCTCCGCGCGGATGACCTGCTCTCCGGTCTCGGTCTCGACCGCGACCGTGCGGCCGTCGCGGAAGCCGGCATGGCCCTGCACCGACTTCACGCCCGCCTTCTTGAGCAGGCCGGCGACGCCGGTGTTGAGCCGGCCGACGATGCGGTCCTTCCAGGCCACCGTCTTCCTGAGGTCGATCGCCGGCGTGTCGAGCGAGATGCCGAGCGGGTCGCCGCCCGCCGCCATCTCGCGCACCTTGAGGTACTCGTCGGCGGCGTGGATCAGCGCCTTGGAGGGAATGCAGCCGACATTCAGGCAGGTGCCGCCCGGCCTGGCCCCCTCGACGATGACCGTGTCGACGCCGAGCTGGCCGGCGCGGATGGCGCAGACATAGCCGCCGGGCCCCGCGCCGATGACGAGCAGCTTGCAGGAGATTTCCTTCATCGGTTCACTCTCCCACGAAAAGAAGTGCCGGGGTTTCCAGCAGCACCTTGAGGCGCTGCACGAACACGGCCGCGTCCCATCCGTCGACCACGCGATGGTCGAAGGAGGAGGACAGGTTCATCATCTTGCGCGGCACGAACTGGGTGCCGTCCCAGACCGGGCGGACCATGATCTTGTTGACGCCGACGATGGCCACCTCCGGGTGGTTGATGACCGGGGTGGTGGCGACGCCGCCCAGCGCGCCGAGCGAGGTGATGGTGATGGTGGAGCCGGAAAGCTCCTCGCGCGTGGCCGTGCCCGAGCGCGCGGCTTCCGCCAGCCGGCCGATCTCGGCGCCGCAATCCCACAGGTCGCGCGCCTCCGCGTGGCGCAGCACCGGCACGACGAGGCCGCCGGGCGTCTGCGCGGCGATGCCGACATGGACGCCGCCGTGGCGGTGGACGATGCCGGCCTCGTCGTCGTAGAGCGCGTTGATCTGCGGCTGCTCGGCCACCGCCCTGACGATGGCGCGCACCAGGAAGGGCAGGATGGTCACCTTCGGCCGCTCGGCCGCGCCCGCCGGCCGCTTCTCGCCGTTCAGCTTGCCGCGCAGCTCCTCCAGCGCGGTGACGTCCACTTCCTCGACATAGGTGATGTGCGGGATGCGCGCCTTGGCGAGCGCCATCTTCTCGGCGATCCTGCGGCGCAGGCCGACGACCTTGACCTCCTCGACCGCCGTGTTCGGCCTCAGGCCGGTGGCGACCGGCGTGCTGCCGCGGGCGATGAAGTGGTCGAGATCGTCGTGGGTGATGCGGCCGGCTGGCCCGGTGCCGGGCACCTGGCGCAGGTCGACGCCCGCCTCCTTCGCCCGCAGGCGCACCGCCGGCGAGGCGAGCGGCCGCTCGCCTTCGGGCCGCGGCACGCCGGCGAAGCCGGGGGCGGCGAAGGGTTGCCTCCGCGCCGGCTCGGGCGCCGGCGTCGCCGCCGGCTCGGGC
>QEVK01000014.1 GCA_003577315.1 Hyphomicrobiales bacterium
GGCGGCATGGGCGGCGACGGCGGCGGCGAGCGCGGCTGCCGGCGAGGCCGCGGCGAGCGCGGCGAGCGCCGCCCAGCGGGCGATGAGCGACAGGCCGAGCGCGAGGACGCCGTAGCTGCCGATGCGGCTGTCACGCATGATGGCGAGCTTGCCGTCGCGGTCCCTGCCGCCGCCGAAGCCGTCGGCGGTGTCGGCGAGCCCGTCCTCGTGCAGCGCGCCGGTGACGGCGATGCCGGCGGCAAGCGCGAACGCGGCGGCAAGCGAAGCCGGCAGGCCGAGCGCGAGCGCCAGCCACGCCACGGCGCCGACGCCGAGGCCGACCAGCGCGCCGGCGACCGGCGCGGCCCATTGCGTCTCGGCGAAGGCGCGGGCGTCCATGCCTGCGCGCGCGGCCGGCAGGCGCGTGTAGAAGCCGACGCAGGCGGCGATGTCGGCGAGGACGGTTTCCGGGAGACGGGGTGGCACGGCTTCTGCTCCGGCCGGAGATGGGACGGGGGTCGATTTAGGGCGCGCGCGGCGGTGGTGTCAACGTCGCCCGGGCATGTCGCGGCGCGGCGATTCGGGCTATGGTCCGCCGGCGGGCGCACTCGCAGCGAGAGCGGCCCGCGAAGGAGGGGGGAACGGAAATGGCAACGACATCGGTTTTGCAGGGAGGCGGTCATGGCTGAGCGGCGCGGCAGCCTCACATTCGTCCTCGGGGGCGCGCGCTCGGGCAAGAGCAGCCATGCCGAGGCGCTGATCGCCGCGCATCCCGCGCCATGGACCTATATCGCGACCGCGCAGGCCTTCGACGAGGAGATGGAGGAGCGCATCGCCCACCACCGGGCCCGCCGCTCGGCAAGCTGGCGCACCGTCGACGCGCCGCTCGACCTGACCGACACGCTCGCCGTCATGCCCGAGGGCGCGCCGGTGCTGGTCGATTGCCTGACGCTGTGGCTGTCCAACCTGATCCTGGCGGACGGCGACGTCGCGGGCGAGACGCGCCGGCTCGCGGCCATGCTCGCCGCGCCGCGCGGGCCCTGGGTGGTGGTCGCCAACGAGGTCGGGCTCGGCATCGTGCCCGAGAACGCGCTGGCGCGGCGCTTCCGCGACGAGGCCGGCCGGCTGCACCAGATGGTGGCGGCCGGCGCCGACAGCGTCGTCTTCATGGTCGCCGGCATGCCGCTGGTCGCGAAGTAGGCTGCGGCGGGGCGCGGATGCGGTCTGCGACCTTTTCGCCCCTGTGGCCGCGCCACGCGACTTGATAAATCGCATCCGTTCTACCAGTTTAGCGGCTGGCCGGGCGATGCGAGGGCGCATCCGGGCATGGGCCGGCAGGGAGAGTGGCGATGGCGATACCGCGTACCAGGCCGGACAACCTGCCGGCGATCCTGTCCTACGGGTTCCGGCCGTTCTTCCTGTTCGGCGCCATCTATGGCGGGCTGACGGTGCTGGCCTGGATTCCCATGCTGATGGGCGGGCTGGAGACGTCGAGCCTGTTCTCGGCGGTGGACTGGCACGCCCATGAGATGCTGTTCGGCTTCCTGCCGGCCATCGTCACCGGCTTCCTGCTCACCGCGATCCCCAACTGGACCGGGCGGCTGCCGGTGCAGGGCTATCCGCTGCTGGCCTTCGTGCTCCTGTGGCTCGCCGGCCGCTTCGCGGTCTGGTTCTCGGCCGAGATCGGCTGGATCGCGGCGATGGCCGTCGACTGCGCCTTCCTGCTGACCGTGGCCGCCGCCGCGGGCATCGAGATCGTGGCCGGCCGCAACTGGCGCAACCTCAAGGTGCTGGCGCCGGTGCTGGTGCTGTTTTGCGCCAACGTCCTGTTCCATGTCGAGGCGCAGCAGTACGGCGCCACCGATTTCGGCCGCCGGCTCGGCCTGGCTGCGGCGCTGGTGCTGATCATGATCATCGGCGGGCGCATCATCCCGAGCTTCACCCGCAACTGGCTGGCGCGCGAGAACCCGGGCCGGCTGCCCGTTCCCTTCGGCCGCTTCGACGCCGTGGCCATCGTCGTCTCGGCCGTGGCGCTGGCGCTGTGGGTGGCGCTGCCGGAGGGCGCGGCGACGGGCCTTTCGCTGCTTCTGGCCGGCGGGCTCAACGTCGCGCGGCTGGTGCGCTGGGCCGGGGACCGGGCCTGGCGCGACGGGCTGGTGGCGGTGCTGCACGTGGCCTACGCCTTCGTGCCGCTGGGGCTCGTCGTCTCCGGCCTTTCGGCGCTGTGGCCGGCGGCGGTGCCGGTCGTGGCGGGCATCCATATCTTCGGCGTCGGCGCCGTCGGCGCCATGACGCTCGCCGTCATGACGCGCGCCACGCTCGGCCACACAGGCCGCGAGCTGCGTGCCGACCGCGCCACGTGCCTCATCTATGTCGCGGTCGTGCTGGCGACCCTGTTCCGCTTCGCGGCGGCGTTCTTCCCGGCCGAGATGGCGCTGCTGCACGTCTCGGGCACGCTGTGGATCGCCGCCTTCCTCGGCTTTTCGCTGCGCTACGGGCCGATGGTGCTGCGCCCGCGGCTCAAGCCGCGCAAGCCCAACCCGCGCCCGGCGGCGGCCTGAGGCCGCCGTCCTTTTCCCGCAATCGCCGCTTGACCGCGCTTCCGTGCCAATGCGACACAACCTGACGTGCCCGCACCGGCGGGGATGGAGACAGGCGAGGACGGGAGGCCGCGACAGCCGGCGATGGACCACAGCACCAAGCCCAGCCGACAGCAGAAGCAGGAGCCGCGCTGGCTCGGCAGCACGTCGCCCTCGCGCATCGCGCTGATCCCGCCGCTGTCGCTGGCGCGCTGGCTTCTGGTGCTGGTCATCGCCGCCGGCGTCTATTTCTTCCACGGCTTCCTGGTGCCGGTGCTGGCGGCGCTGGTGATCGGCTTCGCGAGCTGGCCGGTCTATCGCGACATCCTGCGCCGCTGCGGCGGCAACCGGGCGCTGGCCGCCACCGTCGCCATCCTCCTGATCCTCACCTTCCTCGTCGTGCCGCTCGTGATGGCGATCAGCTACACGATCAGCGAGATCGGCATCTGGTTCACCTGGGCGGTGGAGACCAACCGCACCGGCGCGCCGACGCCGGAATGGATGGTGGCGCTGCCGGGCATCGGCGGCTGGATCGACGAGCAGTGGTTCCGCCATATCGGCCATCCCGGCGCGCTTGGCGAGCTGGTGCAGCTCGTCAGCGGCGCCAATATCGGCTCGATCTACCGCGCGGTGCTGGCGGCCGGCACCGGGCTGTTCGACCTTTTGCTGACGCTGCTGTTCATGATGATCGCGCTGTTCTTCGTCTACAAGGACGGGGCGGCGTTCGTGGCCCAGCTCGACACGCTGGGCGAGCGCATCCTGCCGGGGCGGTGGGAGCGCATCTCGCGCGTGGTGCCGGCCACGATCAGCTCGACCGTGATGGGCATGACGCTGATCGCCATCGGCGAGGGCATCGTGCTCGGCACCGCCTACTGGATCGCCGGCGTGCCGTCGCCGGTGACGCTCGGCGTCATCACCGGCGTCATGGCGCTGATTCCCGGCGGCGCGCCGCTGTCGTTCACGCTGGTGTCGATCTACCTGGTCGCGTCCGGCTCGCCGCTGGCGGGCGTGGGCCTGTTCGCCTGGGGCGCGACGGAGCTGTTCATCGTCGACAAGACGCTGCGGCCCAAGCTGGTCGGCGGGCCGATCAAGCTGCCCTTCCTGCCGACCTTCTTCGGCCTGATCGGCGGCGTCAAGACGATGGGCTTCCTCGGCCTGTTCATCGGCCCGGTGCTGATGGCCCTGCTCGTCGCCATCTGGCGCGAATGGCTGCACGAGATGCAGGCGCAGGAACCGGACGCCGCGCAGGAAACCGCGCCCGAAGGCGCCGCGGACGCGGCAATGCCCCGCGCCGAGGCGCAACAGCGCGAATAATGCGCTGATCCAGCGCATTTTTTGCCGCGGATCGCCTGTTCATCCCGTTTCGGTTCTGTCATTGTGCTGCGGCATCAGCACAATGTTGCACATCGCCGCGCCCGCCGAATTCAGGCTTGACGGGAACGGCGGTGTTGTCGCTTTTCAGCCTTGACCGCGGCGTCCCCTGGCGCCGCAGATTCGGATTGCATGCTCAACGGATGACCGACGCCAACCTGCTCCTGCTCCTCATCATGCTTCCCTTCATGGGCAGCGCGCTGGCCGCGATGCTGCCGGGCAACGCCCGCAACGGGGAAGCGTGGCTGTCGGGCGGGGTGGCGGTCGCCGCCTTCGCCATCGCCGCGTCGCTGTTTCCCGAGGTCGCCACCGGCGGCGTGGTGCGCCGCGAGGTCGAATGGATGCCCGAGATCGGGCTGAACTTCACGCTCAGGATGGACGGCTTCGCCTGGATGTTCTCGATGCTGATCACCGGCATCGGCCTGCTCGTCGTCATCTATGCGCGCTACTACATGTCGCCCAAGGACCCGGTGCCGCGCTTCTTCTCCTTCCTGCTCGCCTTCATGGGCGCGATGCAGGGCATGGTGATCTCGGGCAACCTGATCCTGCTCGGCATCTTCTGGGAGCTGACCAGCATCTTCTCCTTCCTGCTGATCGGCTACTGGCACCACAACGCCGCCGCCCGCGACGGCGCGCGCATGGCGCTCATCATCACCGGCATCGGCGGGCTGGGGCTGCTGGTCGGCCTCGTGCTCATCGGCCACATCGTCGGCAGCTACGAGCTCGACGCGGTGCTGGCCTCGGGCGACGCCATCCGCGACCACGACCTCTACGTGCCGGCGCTGCTCCTGATCCTGCTCGGCGCGCTGACCAAGAGCGCGCAGTTCCCGTTCCACTTCTGGCTGCCCAACGCCATGGCCGCGCCGACGCCCGTCTCGGCCTACCTGCATTCGGCCACGATGGTGAAGGCGGGCGTGTTCCTGCTGGCCAGGCTGTGGCCGGTGCTGTCGGGCACGGACGAGTGGTTCCTGATCGTCGGCTTCACCGGCATGGCGACGCTGCTGCTCGGCGCCTATTTCGCCATCTTCCAGCAGGATCTGAAGGGCCTGCTCGCCTATTCGACCATCAGCCATCTGGGCCTCATCACCACGCTCCTCAGCCTCGGCAGCCCGCTGGCGGCGGTGGCGGCGATCTTCCACATGATGAACCACGCCACCTTCAAGGCGTCGCTGTTCATGGCCGCCGGCATCATCGACCACGAGGCCGGCACGCGCGACATGCGCAGGCTTTCCGGCCTGTTCTCCTCCCTGCCGATCACCGCCACCCTCGCCATGGTGGCCAGCGCGGCCATGGCCGGCGTGCCGCTGCTCAACGGCTTCCTGTCGAAGGAGATGTTCTTCGCCGAGACGCTGGAGCAGCACCACGGCTCGCTGCTCGACGGTGCGGCGCCCTACGCCGCCACCATCGCCAGCGCCTTCGCCGTGGCCTATTCGGTGCGCTTCATCCACACCGTCTTCTTCGGCCCCAAGCCGGTGGACCTGCCGCGCGAGCCGCACGAGCCGCCGCACTGGATGCGCCTGCCCATCGAGCTTCTGGTGCTGATCTGCCTCATCGTCGGCGTCATCCCGGGCATCACCGTCGGCCCGTACCTGCACGCCGCCGTGGTGGCGGTGCTCGGCGAGCGCACGCCCGAATACAGCCTCGCCGTCTGGCACGGGTTCAACACGCCGCTGATGATGAGCGCGGTGGCGCTGGTCGGCGGCGCGCTGCTCTACCTGTCGCTGGGGCGCTATCTCGCCCGCGGCGAGGACGGGCCGCCCCTGTTCCGCGAGCTGCGCGGCCAGCGCATCTTCGAGCGCATCCTCGTCACCATCTCCTGGCGCTGGGCGCGGTGGATGGAAAGCCACCTCGGCACGCGGCGGCTGCAACCGCAGCTCCGCCTCGTCGTCTCCATCGCCTTCGTGGCGGCGCTGTGGCCGCTGTTCTCGGCGGGCTTCACGCCGGGCTGGCCCTCGCTCGAGGGCGTCGACCCCGTCTTCGCCGCGATCTGGGCGGTGGGCGCGATCTGCGCGCTGGGCGCCGCGCATCAGGCCAAGTACCACCGGCTGGCGGCGCTGATCCTGATGGGCGGGGCAGGCATCGTCACCTGCATCACCTTCGTCTGGCTCTCGGCGCCCGATCTCGCCGTCACCCAGCTTCTGGTGGAGATCGTGACCACGGTGCTCATCCTGCTCGGCCTGCGCTGGCTGCCCAAGCGGGTCGAGAAGGTCGACAATTCGGCGAAGCCGCTGGCGCGCATGCGCCGCCATCGCGACTTCACGCTGGCGGTGCTGTGCGGGGCCGGCATGACGATGATCGCCTATGCGGTGATGAAGTCGCCGCTGCCCGACACCATCGGCGACTTCTTCCTGACGCGCGCCTACCCGGAGGGCGGCGGCACCAATGTCGTCAACGTCATCCTGGTCGACTTCCGCGGCTTCGACACCTTCGGCGAGATCACGGTCCTGGGCATCGTGGCGCTGACCGTCTTCGCGCTGCTGCGCCGCTTCCGCCCCGCGCCCGACAGCGTCGGCGTGCCCGAGCAGCAGCGCATCCAGAACGCCTTCGACGACGAACGGCCCGACCGCGAGGTGGGCGAGACGGTGCGCGACTACCTGATGGTGCCCTCGGTCATCATGCAGTGGATGTTCCCGCTCGCAATCCTGCTCGCGGCCTATCTGTTCCTGCGCGGCCACGACCTGCCGGGCGGCGGCTTCGCCGCCGGCATCGCCATGGCGATCGGCTTCCTGCTGCAATATATCGGCGGCGGCACCCGCTGGGTGGAGGACCGGCTGCGCATCCTGCCGGTGCGCTGGATCGGCTCGGGCCTGCTGATCGCCGCCTTCACCGGCATCGGCGCCTGGCTGTTCGGCATGCCGTTCCTGACCTCGCACTTCCAGTATCTCGACGTGCCCGTCATCGGCAAGGTGCCGGCGGCGAGCGCGCTTCTGTTCGACCTCGGCGTGTTCTCGCTGGTGGTGGGCGCGACGGTGCTGATCCTGATCGCGCTGGCGCACCAGTCGGTACGCAGCCATCGCGTGCGCGCGGTCGAGGCGGCGAAGCTGGAGGAGGACGCCTGATGGAACTGGTGCTCGCCCTCGGCATCGGCGTGCTCACCGGCTCGGGCGTGTGGCTGCTCCTGCGCCCGCGCACCTATCAGGTCATCATCGGGCTGGCGCTGCTGTCCTACGCCGTCAACCTGTTCATCTTCTCGATGGGCCGGCAGCTCAAGGTCGGCGCGGCGCCGGTGGTGGCTGCGGGCGCCGAGATCGATCCGCTGGCCTTCGCCGACCCCGTGCCGCAGGCGCTGGTGCTGACCGCCATCGTCATCGGCTTCGCCACGACGGCGCTGTTCCTCGTCGTGCTCCTGGCCGCGCGCGGCCTGACCGGCACCGACCACGTCGACGGAAGGGAGCCGGAGCGGTGATCGTGGCCCCCGAACATCTCGTCATCGCGCCCGTCGTGCTGCCGCTGGTGGCGGGCGCGCTGCTGCTGTTCTTCGACGACCGCGAGCGCCTGCTGAAGGCGACGGTCTCGATCCTGACCACGGTGGCGCTGCTGGCGATATCGGTCGTGCTGCTCCTGACCGCCCATGCCGATGGCGAGGCGGGGGCGGGGCGCATCGCCGTCTACCTGCTGGGCAACTGGCCGCCGCCCTTCGCCATCGTGCTGGTGCTCGACCGGCTGTCGGCGATGATGCTGGTGCTGGCCGCCGCGCTCGCCATCCCCGCGCTCGTCTTCGCCATCGGCCGCTGGCAGAAGGCCGGCCCGCATTTCCACACCCTGTTCCTGCTCTTGCTGATGGGGCTGAACGGCGCGTTCCTGACCGGCGACCTGTTCAACCTGTTCGTGTTCTTCGAGGTGATGCTGGCGGCCTCCTACGGGCTGGCGCTGCACGGCTCGGGCACGCAGCGCGTGCGCGCGGGGATGCACTACATCGCCATCAACCTGGCGGCCTCGCTGCTGTTCCTGATCGGCGTGTCGCTGATCTACGGCGTTACCGGCACGCTCAACATGGCCGACCTGATCCTGCGCATCCCGGCCGTGCCGGCCGAAAGCCGCATGATGCTGGAGGCGGGCGCGGCGATCCTCGGCGTCGCCTTCCTCATCAAGGCCGGCATGTGGCCGCTCTCCTTCTGGCTGCCGACCATGTACATGGCCGCGCCCGCGCCGGTGGCGGCGATCTTCGCCATCATGAGCAAGGTGGGCGTCTACGTCATCCTGCGCCTGTCGCTGCTGTTCTCGGCCGCCGGCATGCCGGAGGGGCCGTCGAGCTTCGGCTGGCAGCTCCTGTTCCTCGGCGGCGTCGCCACCATCGCCTTCGGCGCCATCGGGGTGCTGGCCTCGCAGGCGCTGGGGCGTCTGGCCGGCTATTCCGTGCTGGTGTCCTCGGGCACGCTGCTGGCGGCGATCGGCCTGTCGCAGACCGGGGTGACGGCGGGCGCGCTGTTCTATCTCGTCTCCTCGACGCTGGCGATCTCGGCCTTTTTCCTGCTGGTCGAGCTGGTCGAGCGCGGCCAGGACGCCATCGCCAACGTGCTGGCCGTGACCCAGGAGGCATTCGGCGAGGGCGAGGACGACGAGGAGATGGAGCCCGAGGTCGGCGTCACCATTCCCGGCACGCTCGCGGTGCTCGGCATCAGCTTCGGCCTATGCGGCGTCCTGCTCGCCGGCCTGCCGCCGCTGCCGGGCTTCCTCGCCAAGTTCGCGATGCTGTCGGCGATGTTCAACCCGCAAGGGCTGGGCGAGGGCGGCGCGATCGGTTCGGCCTCGTGGTGGCTGGCGGCGCTGCTGATCCTGTCGGGCCTGTCGGCGCTGATCGCGATGAGCCGCGCCGGCATCCGCACCTTCTGGGCGCCGGTCGACGCGGTGGTGCCGCGCGTCCTCCTGATCGAGATCGTGCCTGTGGGGGCGCTGCTGGCCATGACGCTGGCGCTGACCGTGCAGGCCGGGCCGGTGATGCGCTTCATGGAGGCCACCGCCGAGGGGCTGCACCAGCCGTGGTCCTATGTCGAGAAGGTGATGGAGCAGCCGCGCGCCACCGGCAGGGAGGGGATGCGATGAGCCGCATCTTCCCCTATCCGCTGATGATGGCCTCGCTGGTCGTGGTGTGGCTGGTGCTGACCAGCTTCTCGCCCGGCCAGCTCGTGGTCGGCGTCGCCGTGGCGCTGCTGGCGGGGCAGGGGCTCGCCGCGCTCCATCCCGTCAAGCCGCGGCTGCGGCGCTGGGATCTGATCCCCAAGCTGGTCGCCATCGTGCTCTACGACATCGTGCGCTCCAACATCGCCGTGGTCAGCATCATCCTGGGCGGCCCGCGCCGGGTGCGCCGCTCCGGCTTCGTCTCCATCCCGCTCGAGCTGCGTGACCCGACCGGGCTTGCCGTGCTATCGGTCATCGTCACCTCGACGCCGGGCACGGCCTGGTTCGACTACAACGCCGCGCGCGGGGTGCTGTTGATCCATGTCTTCGACCTGGTGGACGAGGAAGGCTGGCGCGAGCTGATCAAGAGCCGCTACGAGCACCTGTTGATGGAGATCTTCGAATGAGGAGGGTCAGCGGATGAGCCAGTCCATCCTCGTGGTCGCCGTCACCGCCGCCCAGGTCATGCTGGCGCTCGCCATGGCGCTGGCGCTGGCGCGGATGATCCGCGGCCCGCGCGCGCAGGACCGCGTGCTCGGCCTCGACACGCTCTACGTCAACTCCATGCTGATGCTTCTCGTCTTCGGCATGCGCACCGGCAGCGCGCTCTATTTCGAGGCCGCCCTCATCATCGCCATGCTCGGCTTCGTCGCCACCGTGGCGCTCGCCAAGTTCCTGATGCGCGGCGAGGTGATCGAATGAGCCATGCCGCCGACCTTCCGCCCGGGGTCGCCGTCGTCGTCGCCTTCTTCGTGGTGCTGGGCGCGGGGCTGACGCTGGTCGGCTCGTTCGGCTTCTACCGGCTGCGCTCGTTCTACGACCGCATCCATGCGCCGACGCTGGGCACGAGCTGGGGCACGGCGGCGATCGTGATGGCCTCGATGATCCTGTTTTCGGCGTTGCAGTCGCGGCTGGTCGTCCACGAGATCCTGATCGGCATCTTCGTGACGGTGACGACGCCGGTGACGCTGATGCTGCTCGGCCGCGCCGCGCTCTACCGCGACCGCGCCGAGCGCAACCCCGACGTGCCCGCCATGGACCCGCCCAAGGGCTCGCTAGTCGCCTCGCGGGAGGATGACGGGGAGCCCGCCGCCGCCGTTGCGCAGCCGGACGTGTCGGGGCCGTAGGAGGGAGCGCGGACGCCGGCCATGCAGTCGATCACACGGCAGATCATCGCGGGCGTGCTGACGATCATCCCGCTCGGCGTCACGGCGTGGATATTGTGGTTCGCCGTCGACATGCTGATCTGGATCGGCCGGCCCGCGACCTTCGCGCTGTCGGGCGCGCTCCGGCCGACCTCGCCGGAGGTCGCCGACCTCATCCTGGAGGGCTGGTTCCAGTCGGGCGTGGCGCTGTTCCTGGCGCTGTTGTTCCTCTACCTGCTCGGCCGCACCGCCAACGCGGTGCTCGGACGGCGGCTGCTGCACGCCTTCGACCGGCTGGTGGAGGCTGTGCCGTTCGCGCGCACGGTCTACGGCGCGACGCAGACGCTGATCCGCTCGCTGGGCGGCGACGGCAAGCCGACCGGCCAGCGCGTGGTGCTGATCGAGTTCCCGTCGGAGAACATGCGCGCGGTGGGCATCGTCACCCGCGTCTTCCCGGCCACCGACACCCAGCCGGAGCTTGCCGCCGTCTACGTGCCGACCACGCCCAACCCGACCTCCGGCTTCGTCGAGCTGGTGCCGACCTCGCGGCTGGTCTGGCTCGACTGGACCAAGAACGACGCCATGGCCTTCATCGTCTCGGGCGGGGCGATGGCGCCCGAGAACGTGCCCATCGCATGGCCGGATATGTCGGGGCCGCAGATCGGGGCGGCGGCCTCTATTCCTCCTGACGGGAAAACTGCCAGCGCTCGAAGCCCAGCACCACGAAAAGCGCCATGACGAACGGCACGATCAGGTAGAGCAGCCGGAACACCAGCAGCGCGGCCAGCACGTCGACCGCCTCCATCTCCGACAGGCCGGTGATGAAGACCAGCTCCAGCACGCCGAGGCCGCCCGGCGCGTGCGACAGCAGCGCCGCGGAGAACGAGATCAGGAAGATGCCGAGCACGACGAGGAAGCCGGGATTGCCGGCCTCCGGCAGCGCGAAATAGATGATGCCGGCCGCGCCGATCAGCTCGATCGGGGCGATGACGAGCTGGCGCAGCACGATGGGAAAGCGCGGATAGGTGATCTCGACCGGGCCGAGCCTGAGCGGCCGCAGCCTGAGCGCGCTGCCGGCGACATAGAGCCCCACCAGCGCCAGAAGCGCGATGCCGGTCGCGGCCGAGGCCCCGACGGGCAGCACGTCGACGAAGCGCTCGGTCAGCTCCGGCTCGATGAGGAGGACGAGGCCGGTCAGCATGACCGTGCCCAGCACGAAGGTGAAGGAGCAGAAGGCGACGAGAACGCCGACCTCCGCGCCCGACAGCCCCTTGGCCGTGTAGGCGCGGTAGCGCACGACCGAGCCGGAGAAGACGGACGCGCCGATATTGTGCGACAGCGCGTAGGTGGTGAAGGAGGCGATGGTGATGTAGAGCCAGCCGACCCGGCGCTTGAGATGCAGCAGCGCCAGATGGTCGTAGGCCGCCAGCGCCCCGTAGGCGACGCATGTCGCGGCCACCGCCAGAAGCCAGTCCCGCCCCGATATGGCGGCCAGGCTGTCCCACAGCTCGTCGAGCGAGAGCCCGCGCAGCTCGTGATAGAGCAGCCAGATCGAGAAGGCGACGGCGGTGACGCCGACGACAGGCCAGATGTATTTTCTCACCTTCACGGTGCGCTCCCCTTTTCGGGCGAGTCCCGTCGCCGGGCACGCCTCTTGTCCCCTGTCTGGCCGGCAAGGCCGGTGCGGCAAAATAATCCGGGCGGGCGCGCGACGGCGGAAAGCCGTCCGGCATCGGAGCGGCCGTTCCCCCTCCGGCCGCGCCACGCGCCCCGAGAACCACCCCGAGAACCACCTTGGGCCACCATAGCGGCAAAAGTGGTAACCGAAGATAAAATGCGACGGATTCCTGCATAAAAGGCGGCCCGCGGCGGCGCCAGTGCCCGAATGGTCGCGCCCGCGCCGGCCTCGCCCTCCTGCCGGATGCGGGCGGCGCGAAAAGGGAACGAAGTTCCGCCGGATCGGTTTACTATGAAAAGCGGTTCCTTTGGCCGCCGTGAAATATGCGCGAGAGAGGAACCGGATTTTTGATCGGGTTCCAGCCGGCGGAAGAACCGCGCGGCCGGGACGATTTCGTGCAGCACGGACCTCATGCCATGACCCGACCTGTCGCATCCGGCGTCGCCTTCCCGCGTCTCGAGCCGCCCTGCCGCTCCGTCCTCGAGCTGGTCGGGCAGACGCCGATGGTGGAGCTCACCCGGTTCGACACCGGCCGGTGCCGGCTGTTCGTCAAGCTGGAGAGCCAGAACCCGGGCGGCTCGATCAAGGACCGCATCGCGCTGTCGATGATCGCCGACGCCGAGAAGCGGGGCCTGCTCGCCCCCGGCGGCACGGTGGTCGAGGCGACGGCCGGCAACACCGGCCTCGGGCTGGCGCAGGTCGGCATCCCCAAGGGCTACCGCATCGTGCTCGTCGTGCCCGACAAGATGTCGCGCGAGAAGGTGCAGCACCTGCGGGCGCTGGGCGCGGAGGTGCGGCTGACACGCTCCGACGTCGGCAAGGGCCACCCGGAATACTACCAGGACATGGCCGAGCGCATCGCGACCGAGACGCCCGGCTCCTTCTACGCCAACCAGTTCGCCAACCCGGCCAACCCGCTGGCGCACGAGACCACGACCGGGCCGGAGATCTGGCAGCAGCTCGACGGCGCCGTCGACGCCGTGGTGGTGGGCGTCGGCTCGGGCGGCACGCTGACCGGGCTCGGCCGCTTCTTCGCGAAGGTGTCGCCGAGGACGGACATGATCCTGGCCGACCCGGCCGGCTCCGTGCTCGCGCCCTACATCAAGACCGGCAAGCTGACCGAGGCTGGAAGCTGGACCGTCGAGGGCATCGGCGAGGACTTCATTCCGCCCAACGCCGACCTTTCGCTGGTGAGGAAGGCGTATTCGGTCCCCGACCGGCAGAGCATGGCCGCCGCGCGCGAGCTGCTTTCCAGGGAAGGCATCCTCGCCGGCTCGTCCTCGGGCACGCTGCTTGCGGCGGCGCTGCGCTACTGCCGGGAGCAGAAGACGCCGAAGCGCGTGGTCACGCTCGTCTGCGATTCCGGCAACAAGTACCTGTCCAAGGTGTTCGACGATTTCTGGCTGGCCGAGCAGGGCCTGTCGGAGCGCGAGCAGCACGGCGACCTCAGCGACCTCGTGGCGCGCACCCACCGCGAGGGCGGCACGGTCTGGGTCGGGCCGCAAGACAGCCTGCTCAACGCCTATGGCCGCATGAGGCGGGCCGACGTGTCGCAGCTTCCGGTGCTGGAGGACGGCAGGCTGGTCGGCATCATCGACGAGAGCGACATCCTCGCCCGCGTCGACGGACCCTATGACGGGCGCTGGGACCGCTTCAACGCGCCCGTTCGCACGGCCATGACCTCCGAGCTGCACACCTTGCAGGCCAGCCAGACGCTCGACGCGCTGCTGCCGGTGTTCGACCGCAACGAGGTCGCCATCGTGTTCGACGGCGACGAGTTCATCGGGCTCATCACCCGCATCGACCTGATCAACCATCTGAGGCGTTCGAGCAAATGACGACGAGCGGCAGGAACCGGCTGGCCTTCTCCACCCGGACCATCCACGGCGGGCAGAGCCACGACCCCACGACCGGCGCGGTGATGGTGCCGATCTACGCCACCTCGACCTTCGCGCAGCAGAGCCCCGGCGTGCACAAGGGCTTCGAATATGCCCGCAGCCAGAACCCGACGCGCTTCGCCTTCGAGCGGGCGGTGGCCGACCTCGAAAGCGGGGCGGGCGCCTTCGCCTTCGCCTCGGGGCTGGCGGCCATCGCCACCATCCTCGACCTGTTCGACGCCGGCACGCACATCGTGGCGAGCGACGACATCTACGGCGGCACCTTCCGGCTGATCGACAAGGTGCGCTCCCGCTCGGCCGGGCTCAGGGCCGACTTCGCGGACTTCACCGACCTTGCGGCGGTGGAGGCGGCGATCCGCCCCGAGACCAGGATCCTGTGGATCGAGACGCCGACCAACCCGCTGCTCAAGATCGTCGATCTCGAAGCCATCGCGGCGCTGGCGAGGCGAAGGGGCCTCGTCACCGTCGCCGACAACACCTTCGCCAGCCCCTATATCCAGCGGCCGCTGGAGCTCGGCATCGACATCGTGGTGCATTCGACCACCAAATATCTCAACGGCCATTCCGACATGGTCGGGGGCGTGGCCGTGGTGCGCGAGGAGGGCGAGCTTCTCGACCGGCTGAAATTCCTGCAAAACGCCGTCGGCGCGATCTCGGGGCCGTTCGACAGCTTCCTGGCGCTGCGCGGCATCAAGACGCTGGCGCTCAGGATGGAGCGGCACTCGCAGAACGGGCTGAAGATCGCGCGCTTCCTCGAAGGCCGGCCGGACGTGCGGCGCGTGATCTATCCGGGGCTCGAAAGCCATCCGCAGCACGGGATAGCCAGGCGGCAGATGCACGCCTTCGGCGGCATGCTCTCCGTCGAGCTCGACCGCGACCTTGCCGGCACCAGGCGCTTCCTGGAGCGCACGCGGCTGTTCACGCTGGCCGAAAGCCTCGGCGGCGTCGAGAGTCTGATCGAGCATCCGGCGCTGATGACGCACGGCTCGATCCCGTCCGCACAGCGGGCAGCCATCGGCATCTCCGATTCGCTCGTGCGCGTCTCGGCCGGCATCGAGGACGGCGACGACCTGGTCGCCGACCTGGAGCAGGCGCTGACGGCCTGAGCGTGCGCCGCTCTGGATCGTTTCACCGTTTCATGGAAGCGGTGAAACGATCCATCTCTTCGTTTTTACGCAATTCCGGACGAAAAACCGCTTCGCACTTTTCCTTGAATTGCTCCGGCCGCGTCAGCCGAGGACGGCGGCGACGATGGTGTCCTGCACCTGCGAGGCGAGATAGGGGTGCATCGGCAGGCTGACCACCCGGCCGGCGAGGTCTTCCGTCACCGGCAGGCCGGCCGGATCGGCGGGGAAGCCGGCATAGGCGTCCTGCACGTGCAGCGGGATCGGATAGTAGATCGCCGTGGGCACGCCGGCCGCGCCGCACCGCGCCTGAAGCGCCTGGCGCTCGGCCGTCGATTTCGTCTTCAGCGTGTATTGCGCCCAGATGCTCTTCAGCCCCTCGGGAATGAACGGCGTCTCGAACCGGCCCGAAAGCCCGGCCGTGTAGCGCCGCGCCACCTCCTGCCGCGCCTCGATCTCGTCGGCGTAGATCGACAGCTTCTCCAGAAGGATCGCCGCTTGCAGCGTGTCCATGCGGCTGTTGAGGCCGATGCGGGCGTAGATGTAGCGGTCCTCGCCCTTGCCGTGCTGGCGCAGCGAATCCATCAACGCCGCCAGTCCGTCGTCGTCGGTGAAGATCGCGCCGCCGTCGCCGTAGCAGCCGAGCGGCTTGGCCGGGAAGAACGAGGTGGTGGTGATGTCGGCGAGCGAGCCGGTGACGCGGCCCTTGTAAACACCGCCCCAGCCCTGCGCGCTGTCGCCGACGACCTTCATGCCATGCTCGCGCGCGATCGGGATCAGCACGTCGTAGTCGGCCGGCAGGCCGAACAGGTCGACCGGGATGACGCAGGCGGGATTGAGCCCGATCTCCCGCGCGTGGGCGATGGCGCGCCTGAGGCTTTCGGGGTCCATGTTGAAGGTGTCGGGCAGCACGTCGACGAACACCGGCGTGGCGCCGGTGAGCGGCACGACCTCCGCCGTGGCGGCGAAGGTGAAGGAGGGCACGAAGACGGCGTCGCCGGCCTTGACGCCGAGCGCCATCAGCGCCAGCTGGAGGGCGTCGGTGCCGTTGGCGCAGGACAGGCAGTGCCTGGCGCCGCAGAAGGCGGCGAGCTGCTTCTCCAGCTCCGCGACCTCCGCGCCCATGACATACTGGCCGCCGTCGAGCACGCGGGCGATGGCCGCGTCGAGCGCAGGGCGCAGGCGGGATTGCTGGGCGGCGAGGTCGATGAAGGGCAGGGTCACGAATGCGTCTCCGTTAGGTTGACGAGGAGCGGCGCCGGCAGCACCCTCTGACGGCCCCCCTGCCGAAGCGTCCGCAGCGTCACTACGGCAAGACCGGGCGCGAGGCAACTGGCCATGCGCGGGGGCGGATTTGATCCATGGCAACGACCGCGTGCCCGGCGCGCGATAGACATGAAGAATGCCGGCACCCGCCGGCCGGAAAAGGAAAGGTGCCGCCATGGCGTTCAGGACCATCCTCACCGTTGCCGGCCTCGAGCGCGGCGACGCCGACATCGACCTTGCCGCCGCGCTGTGCGCCGAGACGGGCGCGCATCTGTCGGTCTATGTCGTGGCGCTCGCCGCGCCGCCGCCCGTGGGCGCCTATGCCGCGATGATCTCGGACGCCTGGGTGCAGGAGCGGCAGATCGACACCGAAAGGCTGGAGGAGCGGCTGGCGGCGCTGACGTCGCGGCTCGCCGCCGGCGACGTCTCCGCCGACGTTTCGGGCGCCTATCCCGAAGCGGCGTGGGCCGACGACGACATCGGCCGGCGCGGCCGCTACGCCGACCTGACGGTGATCGGCCCCGACATGCTCGCCTCCGAGACGCTGGGGGAGAAGGTGATCGAGGGCGTGCTGTTCTCCTCGGCCAAGCCGCTGCTGCTCGTGCCGGCGGGCGCGACCCCGACATTGCAGCCAAAACGGGTGATGGTGGCGTGGGATTCGCGCGTCGAGGCGTCGCGGGCGGTGCGCGAGGCGCTCGACGTCCTGAAGGCGGCGGACGAGGTGCGCCTCGTCCTCGTCGACCCCGAGGAGGGTGAGGACGCCCATGGCGAGGAGCCGGGGGCGGACGCGGCCGCCTATCTGGTGCGGCACGGGATAAGGGTGAGCGTCGACCGGCTGCCGAGCTCGGGCCGGCCGGTGGCCGAGGTGCTGCGCCGCCACGCCGCCGACATGGGCGCGCAGATGATCGTCATGGGCGGCTACGGCCATTCGCGCCTGCGCCAGCGCATCCTGGGCGGCGTGACGCGCTCGATGATCGAGGAGCCGCCGCTGCCGATCCTGATGGCGCGCTGAGGCGGGCGGCGGCCGCGCCGTCAGGGGCGGAGCGGGAAGACCAGCGGAGCGGCCGCGACGCAGAACGTCATGACGAGCAGCGCGAAGGGCGAGCCGAGGCGCCACCGTCGTCGCGAACGGATAGGGCCGTCCACGGCGGTCCGCCGACGGGCGGCGGCGAAGGCGGTCAGCGCTGGTGGATGTAGGTTCCCGGCGCGTCGTCGAGCGGCGGCAGGCCGGCCGCGGATGCGCCCATCGCCGGCGGGGCGACGCGGCCGGGCGAGGAGCGGGCGGCGAGCCATTCCTGCCATGCCGGCCACCACGACCCGTCGCGCAACTCGGCCCGCTCGGCCCAGGCGTCGGCGGAAAGGCACGGCTCGGTCGCGCCCTTGTGGGCGATGCGGTAGCGCCGGCCCGGGCGCCCGACCTCGCTGACGATGCCGGCATTGTGGCCGCCGCTGGTCAGCGCGAAGGTGACGTCGGCGTCGCTCAGATAGTGGATCTTGTAGACCGACGGCCACGGCGCGACGTGGTCGCGCTCGGTGCCGACGGCGAAGATCGGCGCGCGGATGTTCTGGATCGCGACAGGGAAGCCGTCGACCATGTAGCGGCCGGCGGCGAGGTCGTTGTCGAGGAACAGCGAGCGCAGATATTGCGAGTGCATGCGGTAGGGCATGCGGGTGGCGTCGGCGTTCCAGGCCATCAGGTCGTTCATCGTCGCCGGCTCGCCCATCAGGTACTGGCGCAGCATGCGCGACCAGATCAGGTCCTGCGAGCGCAGGAGCTGGAAGGCGCCGGCCATCTGGTGGGTGTCGAGGAAGCCGCGATGCCACATCGCGTCCTCCAGATAGTCGACCTGGCTGTGGTCGATGAACAGGCCGAGCTCGCCCGGCTCGCTGAAGTCGGTCTGGGCGGCCAGCAGCGTCATCGAGGCGAGGCGGTCGTCGCCGGCATGGGCCATGGCGGCCGCCGCGATGGCGAGCAGGGTGCCGCCAAGGCAGTAGCCGGTAGCGTGGACCTTGACGCCCGGCACGACCTTGCCGATGGCGTCGAGCGCGGCCATGACGCCGAGGCGGCGGTAGTCGTCGAGGGTCAGGTCGCGGTCGGCGGCGGTGACGTTGCGCCACGAGATGCAGAACACGGTGTGGCCCTGGCCGACCAGATAGCGGATCAGCGAGTTTTGCGGCGACAGGTCGAGGATGTAGTACTTCATGATCCAGGCCGGCACGATCAGCACCGGCTCGGCATGAACCGTCTGCGTCGCCGGCGCGTACTGGATCAGCTCGATCAGATGGTTGCGGAAGACGACCTTGCCGGGCGTGACCGCGACCTCCTTGCCGGGGCGGAACTTCTCCGCGCCCGCCGGCGGCTCGCCGGAGGCGTGTCGCCACGCATCGTCCAGCAGGTGGCGGCAGCCTTCGATGAAGTTGACGCCGCCGGTGGCTACCGCGCGCTCGATCACCTCCGGATTGGTGAAGGGCGAGTTCGACGGCGAGAACACGTCGAGCATCTGCCTGGCGGCGAAGGACACCACGTTCTCGTGATGCGGGGTGACGCCCGGCACCTCGCGGGTGGCGTTGTGCCACCATTGCTGGGTGAGCAGGAAGGACTGGTACATGAACGAGAAGGGCAGGGCCTGCCACGCCTCGCCCTCGAAGCGGCGGTCGCCCGGCAGCGGCTCGATGCAGCACTCGGCCTCGTCGTCATGCGCGCGCCGCAGCGTGTGGGCGGCAAGGCGGGCCGCCTTGCGCCACGCCTTGACGTTCAGCTCGGCGCGCTTGCCGGGCGATTGCGCGAGGTGGATCGCCCAGTCGGCCCAGGCGAGCCACAGCGCTGCCGGCGACAGGCCGGCCGTCATCTGCGCCGACACCGCGCCGACGCTGCGGTCGATGGCGCGGAAGGCTTCCTCGCCGAGCGGTCCGGCGGCCGCCGGCGGCGGGCCGGACCCGGCTCCCGCCTTGCGCGGGGCGGCTGCGGCGTGCGCGGCGCCGGTTCGGCGCGGGCTTTTGCGAGGGGCGGTGCTCATGCGATGCTCCGGGCGGCTGGTTCCCGGCATATAGGTATAGGGCAATGCGGGGTTCAACGCCGCTGCGTCAAGCCGGCGCAGCCCGGATTTTTGCCGCAAGGGGTGAAGCGGGCCGGATCATGAGGCAAGATCGGCCTCGAATCGAAGGAGATGCATGCGCATGGAGACCGCCACGGCCGCGCAGGAGACGACCACGCCCGATGCGGCCCGCGAGCGGCTGAACGACCGGCCCGCCGACTGGCACGCGATGGAAGCGCGGGCGGCGCTCGCCGCGCTCGCCAGCCATCGCGACGGCCTTTCCGAGGCCGAGGCGCGAGAGCGGCTCGCCCGGCACGGCCCCAACGCGCTGCCGCCGCCGCCGCGTCGGCATCCGGCGTTGCGCTTCCTGTCGCAGTTCAACAACACGCTGATCTACTTCCTGCTTGCCGCCTCGGTGGCGGCGTGGGCGCTCGGCCATTTCATCGACGCCGGCGTGATCGTCGCCGTCGTGCTGGTAAACGCGGTGGTCGGCTTCATCCAGGAGGGCAAGGCCGAACAGGCGCTGGAGGCGATCCGCGACATGATCGCGCCGAGGGCCTCGGTGCTGCGCGCGGGGCGGCGCATGTCGGTGCCGGCCGCCTCGCTGGTGCCGGGCGACGTGGTGCTGGTCGAGGCGGGCGACCAGGTGCCGGCCGACCTGCGGCTTTTCCGCACCCGCGCGCTCCTGATCGACGAGGCGATCCTGACCGGGGAATCGGTGGCCGCGCAGAAGCGCGAGGAGGCCGTCGAGGCCGACGCCGCGCTCGGGGACCGCACCTGCATGGCCTATTCCGGCACGCTGGTGGCGGCCGGGCAGGGCGCGGGCGTGGCGGTGGCGACCGGCGGCGCGACCGAGATCGGCCGCATAAGCCGGCTGATCGGCGAGGTTGAGACGCTGACGACGCCGCTCTTACGCCAGATCAACCATTTCGGCCGCCGCTTCACGGCAGTGGCGATCTCGACCGCCGCGCTGCTGTTCGTGTTCGCGATCGTCGTTCACGCCTATGCCTGGGACGAGGCGCTGCTGGTGGTGGTGGCGCTGGCCGTCGGCGTGGTGCCGGAGGGGCTGCCGGCCGTCATCACGATTACGCTCGCCATCGGCGTGCGGCGCATGGCGGCGCGCCACGCCATCATCCGCCGGCTGCCGGCGGTGGAGACGCTGGGCTCGACCTCGGTGATCTGCTCAGACAAGACCGGCACGCTGACGCGCAACGAGATGACCGTGCGCCGCATCGTCACCGCCGGGGGCGAGGTCACGGTCGAGGGCGTCGGCTACGAGCCGTCCGGCGCCTTCATGCGCGGGGGCGACAGGCTGGAGGCCGCGCCGGCGGCGGTGGTGCGGCTCGCCCGCTGCGGGCTCCTGTGCAACGACGCCGTACTGGCGCGCGGCGGCGACGGGACCTGGCGCAGCGAGGGCGACCCGATGGAGGGGGCGCTGGTGGCGCTGGCGATCAAGGCCGGGCTCGACCCCGAGGGCGAGCGCGCGGCCTGGCGGCGCCACGACGAGATACCGTTCGACGCGCAGCACCGCTACATGGCTTCCCTGCATACTGTGCCGGAAGGCGGCGCGGGCAGGGCGGTGTATCTGAAAGGCGCGCCCGAGCAGGTGCTTTCGATGTGCGCCCGCCAGGCTGCGGGCGACAGCGACGAGCCGATCGACGAAGCCTTCTGGCACGCGCGCATCGCCGAGGCCGCCTCGCATGGCGAGCGCGTGCTGGGCTTCGCCTGGCGGCCGGCCGACGGCGAGGACGGGCTTTCCGGCGACGGCGTGGTCGAGGGGCTGGTCTTCCTCGGCATCGCCGGCTTCATCGACCCGCCGCGCGAGGAGGCGATCGCCGCGGTGGCCGAGTGCCGCTCGGCCGGCATCGCGGTCAAGATGATCACCGGCGACCACGGCGCGACGGCGGCGGCCATCGCCCGCCAGCTCGGCCTCGCCGACGACCCGAGGGTGGTGACGGGGGCGGAGCTGGAGACGGTCTCCGACGCCGATCTGCCGGCGCTGGCTCGCAGCACCGCCGTGTTCGCGCGCACCAATCCCGAGCACAAGCTCAGGATCGTGCGCGCGCTGCAAAGCGAGGGCGCCATCGTCGCCATGACCGGCGACGGCGTCAACGACGCGCCGGCGCTGAAGCAGGCCGATGTCGGCATCGCCATGGGGCGCAAGGGCACGGAAGCCGCCAAGCAGGCCTCGGAAATGGTGCTGGTGGACGACAATTTCGCCACCATCGTCGCCGCCGTCCACGAGGGGCGCACCGTCTTCGACAACATCCGCAAGGTCATCGCCTGGACCGTGCCGACCAATGGCGGCGAGGCCATCGCCATCATCGTGGCGCTCGTCGCCGGGCTGACGCTGCCGCTGACGCCGGCGCAGATCCTGTGGATCAACATGGTGCTGACGGTGACGCTGGGGCTGGTGCTGGCCTTCGAGCCGGCCGAGCCCGACGTGATGCGCCGGCCGCCGCGCCGGCCGGGCGCGCCGCTGCTCTCGGCCTTCCTGGTCTGGCGCATCGCCATCGTGTCGCTGCTGTTCGTGATCGGCACCTTCGGCATCTTCGGCTGGGCGCTGTGGCGCGGCTTCGACGTCGACACGGCGCGCACCATGGTGGTCAACACCATGGTGGTGATGGAGATCTTCTATCTGTTCAACGTGCGCTACATGCACACGGCCTCGATAAGCTGGCGCGGCATCCTCGGCACGCCCATCGTGCTCGCCGCGCTGGCGGCGGTGGTGGCGGCGCAGTTCGCCTTCACCTACGCGCCGTTCATGCACGTGCTGTTTTCCTCGCGGCCGGTGCCGTTCCTCGACGGGCTGGTGATCGTGGGGATCGGCGTCGCGCTGCTGCTGATTCTCGAGGTCGAGAAGACGCTGATGCGCCGCACCGGCCTGCTGGAGCGGCTGTCGGCCTGAGCCGTCCGCCGCCCGCTCAGTTGCCGCGCTCGCGGGCAAGGCGCGCGCGGCGCGTCTCGCGGCGTGGCTTGCGCTCCACCGTTTCAAGGCGAGCCGGCAGCTCGGCCATCACCGCGCGGCGGGCCTGCGGCGTCATCGTGATCCAGGCCGCGATCTCGGCCCGCGTGCGGCCGCAGCCGAAGCAGTAGCCGGTCTTCTCGTCGATGGAGCAGACGAGGATGCAGGGGGATTCGATTGCCGTCATGATCGCCTTTCGCCTGCGGCCCGGTGGCGGGACGCGGTGCGACCTGTCGCCGCCGGCCGCCCCGCCCGAACCTTGTGCATTGTGCTCCAACTTTCAAGGCGCTATGCCGTGGCGACCTCACGCCCTACCGGACCCGCCGCCATGACCACCGGCCTTCCCTTCGACGATTTCCGCAACCTCATCAAGGCCCTGCCGGGGCCGAACGAGGCCGCGCGCGCCCGCGCGGCCGAGCACGGCGGCAAGCTTTCGGCGCAAGGCCCCTCGCTCGGGCGCCTCGGCGCCATCGCCGAGTGGCTGGCGGCATGGACCGGACGCGAGCCGAAGGTGACGCGGCCGCTGGTGGCGCTGTTCGCGGGCACGCATCGCGGCGTGCCGGGCTCGAAGGAGAGGACGCAGGCCATGGTCGAGCGTGCGGCCGCCGGCGGGGCGATGGTGTGCCAGCTCTGCGCGGCCAACGACCTCGGCCTCAAGGTGTTCGACCTTGCGCTGCACATGCCGGTCGGCGACATCGCCGAGGACGCGGCGCTCGACGAGCGCGGCTGCGCCGCCACCATGGCGTTCGGCATGGAAGCCATCGCGGGCGGCATCGACCTCGTCTGCGTCGGCGCGATCGGCGTCGGCGGCGCGCTTTCGGCCGCCGCGCTGATGGCGGCGCTGCACGGCGGCCCCGCCTGCGACTGGACCGACGCGCATGCCGGGGCGGTCGAGCGGGCGCTGGCGCGCCACCAGGGCCACCTGAACGATCCGCTGGAGGCGCTGCGGCGGCTGGGCGGGCGCGAAATGGCGGCCATCGCCGGCGCGATCCTCGCCGCGCGCATGGAGAAGATACCCGTCATCCTCGACGGCTATGCCAGCCTCGCCGCCGCCGCCGTGCTCAGGGCGGCGGAACCCTCGGCGCTCGACCATTGCCTGCTCGGCCACGTCTCGACGGAAAAGGGCATGGCCAGGGCCGCGGCCGCGCTGGGGCTCGTCCCGCTCGTCGACCTGTCGCTCGGCGACGGCGAGGGTGCGGGTGCTGCGCTGGCGGCCGGCATCGTCAAGAACGCGGCGGCGGTGCATTCGGGCATGGCGATCGTGCCGCAATAGAGCAATTCCAGGAAAAGTGTGAAGCGCTTTTCCGTCCGGAATTGCGGAAGAAAAAGGGATGGATCGTTCTTCCGCTTCTGCGAGACGATCAGGGAGCGCGGCGAGGGCGGCCGCGCCTTTCAGCGCCGGCGGCCGCCGGAGGCGACGAGGCGGGTTTCCTGCGGCACGGGCGGAAGCTCCTCCATCACCCGCTGCGGCGGGATGATGGCGATGGCCTCCGTGCCCTCGCGCAGCCGCGAGTAGAGCTTGAACTCGCCGCCGTGCAGCGCCAGCAGGCCCTGCACGATGGGCAGGCCGAGGCCGGTGCCTTCCTCGGCGCTCTTGATGGCGATGGAGCCCTGGCCGAAGGCCGACAGCACCACCGGAATCTCGTCCTCCGGGATGCCGGGCCCGTTGTCCTTGACCGAGATGTACTGGCCGCCGCCGGCCGTCCAGCCGACGCGCACGCGCACCTCGCTGCCGCTGGGGGCGAACTTGACGGCGTTGGACAGGAGGTTGAGCGCGATCTGCCGGAGCGAGCGCTCGTCGGCGAACAGGCGCGGCAGGTCGCGCTCGAACTGCTGGACGATGCGGATGTCCTTGTTGCGCGCCTTCAGCTCCATCAGGTGGCAGCATTCCTCGACCACATGGATGAGCGTCACCGGCTCCTCGTTGAGCTGGTAGCGTCCGGCCTCAATGCGCGACAGGTCGAGGATCTCGTTGATGAGGTGGAGCAGGTGCTTGCCGGAGGCGTGGATGTCGCTGGCATATTCCCTGTAGGTGGGGTTGTCCAGCGGCCCCAGCACCTCGGCGGCCATGACCTCGGAGAAGCCGAGGATGGCGTTGAGCGGCGTGCGCAGCTCGTGGCTCATCGTCGCCAGGAAGCGCGACTTGGCGAGGTTGGCCTCCTCGGCGCGGCGGCGGGCCTCGTCCGACATGGCCTTGGCGGTTTCCAGCTCGGCGATCAGCATGTCCTTCTCGGCGCGGAAGGACAGGAGCATCACCGCCGAGGAATGCAGGTGGCCCGCGACATAGGTGAAGAAGGGCAGCGCGATGGCCAGAAGCCCGGCCATGATGGCGTCGACCGGGTCCCAGCCCGGCGTCATGGTGAAGGACAGGGCGAAGGCCGCGACCGGCAGCGCGAAGGTGGCCACGAGCGCGCCGCGCAGCGACGACGAGATGATCGCGGTGGCGGCCATGACCAGAAGCAGCGCCACCGCCTTCAGCACCGGGAACTGCTCGACCTGGCACTGGGCGCAGTCGAGCCAGGCGAAATAGGCCCAGCCGAGGCCGCTGACGAAATGGCCGAGCAGGAAGGCGCGCCTGATCTCATCGGGCTCGATGTCGGCGGTCTCGGTGTGCACCACCCGGCGCGCGATGAGCGCGAGCCCGCCATAGCAGGTCATCGTCACCAGCGCCCAGGCCGCGATGTCGGTGCCGACGCCGAGGAAGAAGCCGGCCACCGAGGCGGCCAGCACCGTGAGCGGGATGGCGAGCGCGGTGTTGAGCACGGCGCTGGCGTGCAGCTTGAGAAGCTCGCGGTCGTAGACCGGGTTGCCCGCGCGCTCGGACAGGCGGTCGCGGGTGCGGCGCACGGCGCGGGCGACGTCGCTGTTGCGACGGCCCTTGCTCAAGTCCACTATGTTCTTGTCGACCGTGGTCGAGCGCTGCGACGCCATGGATAGTTTCGATGTTTCCGCCGGGACAGAATCCGTGAAGGCACCCTAGCCGCGAATGATTAAGAGAGCCTTCCGATGACGCGCCGCAACCTGCGGGATTCCGGGGCGCGGCGGGCCGGCATGCGGCCGCGCGCAAGGCGCCGGCGGCGGCTTGCCGATGCGCTCCTGGCGCTGGCGGCGTTCGGCGCGCTGGCGGTGGTGGCGGCGCGCGCGCCGCTGCTGGTGCGCCCGCACGAGACGCTGCACGGGCCGGCGCGCGTCGCGGACGGCGATTCGCTGGTGGTCGGCGGCGTGCGCGTGCGGCTGGAAGGCATCGACGCGCCCGAGCTTGCCCAGACCTGCACGCGCGGCGGCCGCGACTATGCCTGCGGCCGCGAGGCACAGGCGGCGCTGGCGCGGCTGGCGGCGGGCGGCACGGTGTCGTGCGAGGGCTCCGGCCGCGACCGCTACGGGCGCGTGCTGGCGCGCTGCACGGCGGGGACGATCGAGCTCAACCGCGCCATGGTCGAGGCGGGATGGGCGGTGGCCTATGGCGACTATGGCGCGCAGGAGACGGCGGCGCGGCGGGCCGGGCGCGGGCTGTGGGCAGGCTCCTTCGAGCGGCCGCAGGAATGGCGGCGCGTCCATGGCGGGCTCGCCGAGGCGCCGCATGGCGGGCTTTCCGCCGTTTGGGGCTGGCTGCGCGGCCTGTTCGGGTTCTAGGGCAACGTGCATCCCGACGGATGCGTAATGTTGCTCTATCCTTTTGTTTGCGCATCGGATTTATCCGAAAAGTGCATCCACTTTTCGGCCCGATGCTCTAGATTGACATCGTCGAGGAGAGGAGATTCCGTATGAGGCTGTTCGATGGCGGCAAGGCCCCCAACCCGCGCCGGGTGCGCGTCTTTCTCGCCGAAAAGGGCATCGAGGTGCCGCTGGCGCCCGTCGACATGGGCGCCATGGGCCACCGCGCGCCCGAGATCGCCGAGCGCAACCCGCTGCGTCGCCTGCCGGTGCTGGAGCTCGACGACGGCACGGTCATCACCGAATCGGTGGCGATCTGCCGCTATTTCGAGGAGACCAGCCCGCAGCCGCCGCTGTTCGGCACCGGCGCGCTCGGCAAGGCCAGGGTCGAGGAATGGCAGCGCCGCATGGAGCTTCACCTGCTGATGCCGGTGGCGCACGCCTTCCGCCATCTCCACTCGGCGATGAAGGAGTGGGAGGTGCCGCAGGTCGCCGAGTGGGGCGAGGCCAACAAGCCCAAGGCGCTCGACTTCCTCGCGCTGCTCGACCGCGAGCTTGCCGGCCGCGAGTTCGCCGCCGGCGACGCCTATTCCATCGCCGACATCACCGGGCTGATCGCTATCGACTTCATGAAGCCGGCGCGCATTGCCGTGCCGGAGGAGCTCGCCAACGTGCGGCGCTGGCACGCCGCGCTTTCGGCGCGGCCGAGCGCCAGAGCCTGAAACCGCGCCTGATGGACCGCGCCTGATGGACCCGGGGCTTGCCGCGCTGCTCGCCCGCATCCGCGCCTGCCGCATCTGCCGCGACACGCCGATGGGCAGGCCGCTGCCGCACGAGCCGCGGCCGGTGGTCGTGGCCTCGTCGCGGGCGAGGGTGCTGATCGCCGGCCAGGCGCCGGGGACGAAGGTCCACGCCAGCGGCATCCCGTTCGACGACCGCTCCGGCGACAGGCTGCGCGACTGGCTCGGCGTCACGCCGGCGCAGTTCTACGACGCCGACAATTTCGCCATCGTGCCGATGGGGTTCTGCTTCCCCGGCCTCGATGCGAAGGGCGGCGACCTGCCGCCGCGCCGCGAATGCGCCCCGGCCTGGCGGGCGCCGCTGCTTGCGCTGATGCCGCAGATCGAGCTGGTGCTGGCCGTCGGCGGCTATGCGCAGGCATGGCATATGGGTGTGCGGCGCGGCGCCTCGCTGACCGAGACGGTGGCCGGCTGGCGGGCGGCCCTTGCCGGCGGCCCGGGCCCGCGCGTGCTGCCGCTGCCGCACCCGTCGTGGCGCAACACCGCGTGGCTGAAACGCAACCCGTGGTTCGAGGCCGAACTGCTGCCGGCGCTGCGGCACGAAATCGCAATCCGGGTTGCGGCGCATCCTTAGGCAACGGCATCGCCAGACCGGCCTTTGAGGAGAAAATATTTCTTGTCGGGGTATTTTGTTCCCACCATATTGGGACAAAATTCCACGGAGTTGCCGAATGGACCGCCTCGACCGCAAAATCCTTCGCCTGTTGCAGGAGGATTCGACGCTCGCCGTCGCCGACGTGGCCAAGAAGGTCGGCCTGTCGACCACGCCGTGCTGGCGGCGCATCCAGAAGCTGGAGGAGGAGGGCGTCATCCAGCGCCGCGTGGCCATCCTCGATCCGGTCAAGGTCAACACGCGCGTCAACGTCTTCGTGTCGATCCGCACCAGCACCCACTCGATGGAGTGGCTGCGGCGTTTCTCGGAGGTGATCCAGGAGTTCCCGGAGGTGGTCGAGTTCTATCGCATGAGCGGCGAGGTCGATTACCTGTTGCGCGTGGTCGTGCCCGACATCGCCGCCTACGACGCCTTCTACAAGCGGCTGATCGCGAAGATCGAGATCCGCGACGTCTCGTCGGCCTTCGCGATGGAGCAGATCAAGAACACGACGCAGCTTCCGCTCGACTATCTGGTGCTCGACAAGGAAAGCGGCGCCGGCGCGGCATAGGAGCCGTCCGCGATCCGGCCGCATCGCGCCGCCGGGCGCCGAGTGGCGGCGGTCAGGCTCCTTGCATCACCGGCATGAAGCTGAGATTGGCCATCGGTTTATCGACTTTTCTTCATAAGCCGCATGAGAGTCCTTTCCGCTTCCAGCTCGCGCACGGCGTCCTTGCCGGTGCGGATGCCGTAGCGCGCCATGCCGGCGACGGTCGCGGCGGGAGAAAGGCCGACCGCCGCCGCCATCGCTACCTTTCCAGCCGGGCCAGCAGCGAGGACGTGTCCCAGCGGCTGCCGCCCATGGCCTGCACCTCCTTGTAGAACTGGTCGACCAGCGCCGTGACCGGCAGGCTCGCGCCGTTGCGGTCGGCCTCGGCGAGGCAGATTCCGAGATCCTTGCGCATCCAGTCGACGGCGAAGCCGAAATCGTAGCGGCCCTCGTTCATGGTCTTGTGGCGGTTCTCCATCTGCCACGAGCCGGCCGCACCCTTGGAGATGACCTCGACCACCTTTCCGATGTCGAGGCCGGCCTTCCTGCCGAAATGGATGCCTTCGGCGAGCCCCTGCACGAGGCCGGCGATGCAGATCTGGTTGATCATCTTGGTAAGCTGGCCCGCGCCCGCCGGCCCCATCAGCCCGACCATGCGGGCGAAGGCGGCGATGACCGGCTTCGCCTTGTCGAAGGTGGCCTCGTCGCCGCCGCACATCACCGTCAGGACGCCGTTCTCGGCGCCGGCCTGGCCGCCGGAGACCGGCGCGTCGATGAAGCCGAAGCCGCGCTTTCTCGCCTCGGCGTCCAGCTCGCGCGCGACTTCGGCGGATGCCGTGGTGTTGTCGACGAAGACCGCGCCGGGCTTCATCGCGGCGAACGCGCCCTGCGGCCCGACTGTGACGGCGCGCAGGTCGTCGTCGTTGCCGACGCAGGCGAAGACGAAATCCTGCCCGGCGGCGGCCTCCGCCGGCGTCGGCGCGGCGGCCCCGCCATGCTCGGCCACCCATTTCTCGGCCCTGGCCACGGTGCGGTTGTAGACGGTGACGTCGTGGCCGCCGCGGTTCTTCAGATGCGCGGCCATCGGATAGCCCATGACGCCAAGCCCGAGAAATGCAACCTTCGCCATGCCGGCTCTCCTTCGCTCCAGTCCCTTGCGCGGAAAATGCCGCCTCAGCGCCTGAGATGCGCGGTGATGCGGCCTTCGATGTGGTTGATTATGTTGCGCAGCGTCTCGACGATCGCAAGATAGATCACCGCCGCCCACAGATAGGTCTGGAAATCGAAGGTGCGCGAATAGGCGCGCCTCGTCTCGCCCATCAGGTCGAGCACGGTGATGATGGCGACGATGGCCGAGCCCTTGATCATCAGGATGATCTCGTTGCCGTAGGGGCGCAGCGCCACGATCAGCGCCTGCGGCAGGATGATCTTGCGCAGCGTCAGCCAGCGCGGGATGCCGAGCGAGGCCGCCCCCTCCCACTGGCCCCTCGGCACCGACTGCACCGCCCCGCGCAGGATCTCGGCCTGGTAGGCGGCGGTGTTGAGCGTGAAGGCCAGAAGCGCGCAGTACCACGCCTCGCGGAAGAAGCCCCACAGGCCGAGCGCCTCGAGCTGCGGCCGGAAGGAGCCCATGCCGTAATAGATCAGGAACGCCTGGGCGAGCAGCGGCGTGCCGCGAAAGAAATAGACATAGGCATAGGCCGGCCAGGCCAGCCACGGATTCCGCGAGGTGCGCGCCCAGGCGACGGGCGCCGAAAGCAGCGCCCCGAGCAGCACGGAAAGCCCGACGAGCTGGAGCGTGACCTTGAGGCCGGACAGGTAGCTGGGCGCATAGCGCGCGAACATCGCCGCGTCGTAGGCCGAGACGAGGTAGGCGACGAGCCCGAGGCCGACAACGATCCACAGCGCCATCAGCGCGTAGCCGGCGATGCGCTGGCGCGGCCAGCCGCGCGCCGGCGGCGGCGGGCGCTCGACCGCCGCGGAATCAGGAGCGGCGGGGGCGCTCATCGGGCGGGCTCCGCCTTGCCGGCCCAGCGCTCGACGAACACGAACGCCACCGAGGACAGGATGGCGAGGCCGAGATAGATGAGGCAGGCGACGCCGAAGAACAGGAACGCCTCGCGCGTGACGCGGGCGGCGATGCCGGCCTGCCGGATGATGTCGGACAGGCCGATCACGGAAACGAGCGCGGTGTCCTTGATGAGGATCAGCCACAGATTGGTCAGGCCCGGCAGCGCGATGCGCACGAGCTGCGGCAGGATGACGAGGCGCATGGTCTGAAAGCGCGTCAGGCCGATGGCGTGGCCGGCCTCGTACTGGCCAGCGGGAATCGCGCGGAAGGCCGACAGGAAGACCTCGCTGGCATAGGAGGAGAACACCGCCCCCAGCGCCACCATGCCGGCGACGAAGGCGTTGATCTCGATCGACGCATCGGGATCGAAGAACCAGACCGTGCGCTGTATGGCGAGCTGCGCGCCGTAGAAGACGAGGAACAGGGTGAGCAGCTCGGGCAGGCCGCGGAAGATGGTGGTGTAGATGTCGGCGGCCATGCGCAGCGACTTCTCGGGCGACTGCTTGGCGAGCGCCACGGCGAAGCCCACCGCCAGCCCCAGCGGCAGCGTGGCGAGCGCGAGCGACACGGTGACGAGCAGGCCCGAGGCAAGCTCGTCGCCCCAGCCCTCCGGCCCGAAGGCGAGCAGTGCGGCCATCCCTTCCATGAGAATCCCGCCCGACGGGCGGCCCGTCCTCCCCGGTGCGGCGATCTTGAGCGCCCCGCCGTGCCGCGGAGGCGCCGATCGCTCTGGCTTCTTTTCTCGCGCGGCCGGCGAGGCGGCGGCGGGACCGTTCCCGCCGCCTTCAGCGCCGGCGGCGCCCGGTCATCCTATTCGCCGAAGATGTCGAAGGGGAAGTACTTCGCGTTGATCTCGGCGTATTTGCCGTTGGCCCGGATGGCGGCGATTGCCGCGTTGAGCTTTTCGGCCAGCGCGGTGTCGCCCTTGCGGATGGCGATCGCGATGCGGTCGTCGGCGCTGACGGCGTCGCCCTTGAACTCGCAGCACTCCTTGCCGTCTTCCTGAAGCCAGCCGTACTGGACGCCGAAATCGGCCAGAACCGCGTCGAGGCGGCCGTTGGAGAGATCGGCCCAGGCCTCGAGCTGCGACGGATAGCCCTTCACGTCGGCGTTCGGGTAGTGCTCGGTGGCGAAGGCGGCGGCGATGGTGCCTTCCTGCACGCCGATCGACTTGCCGTCGGCGGTCTCCGGCGTCAGGTCGGAGTCTTTCGGCGCGACGAAGACCAGCGAGTTGGTGTAGTAGGGGTCGGTGAAGTCGACCTGCTTCTGGCGCTCCTCGGTGATCGACATCGAGGCGACGATGGCGTCGAAGCGGTTGGCCTGGAGCGCGGGGATGATGCCGTCCCAGTCCTGGGTGACGAACTCGCACTCGACCTTCATCTCCTCGCACAGCGCGCGGGCGATGTCGATGTCGAAGCCGGTGAGCTGGCCGTCGGCCGTCAGGTTGTTGAAGGGCGGATAGGCGCCCTCGGTGCCGATGCGGAGCTTCTCCTGCGCCTGCGCGGCGCCGATGCCGAGCGCAAGGGCGGCCGCCGACAGAACCAGTGAAACCCGAGACGTGATACGCATGTCGTTCCTCTCTGTTGGTGCATGCGCCGCGGCGCGGCGGCCGCGACGGCGTGTCACGCGCGCGCGTGGCGCACGCATTGGCGGCGATATTCCCATTGTTTTCAGCACGAATGCAATCGTGAAATGACGCGGCGCGGCAAGGTCCGCCTTGACATTTCAGCGCATGCGCATCGCCGTTTCGACGAAATCGGCGAGTGCGGCCACGTCGTCCAGCGCGAAGACGGGCACGGCCGCGTCCGCGACCTCGTGGTCGGCGGCGATGGCCACGACATTGGCGGAGGGCGGCAGCGGCGCCGTGTCCTTCGCGGCGAGCCGCCGCGCCTCGATCTTGGGGTGGTCGCCGCCCTTGAAGCCCTCGACGACGACGAGGTCGCAGGGCGAAAGCCGCGCCAGAAGCGCGTCCAGCGGCGGCTCGTCCTCGCCGCGCAGCTCGTGCATCAGCGCCCAGCGCCGGCCGGTCGCCAGAAGCACCTCGCTGGCGCCGGCCCGGCGGTGGCGGAACGAATCGGTGCCCTCGCGGTCGACGTCGGCGTCGTGATGGGCGTGCTTGACGGTCGAGACGCGCCAGCCGCGGCCGACGAGCTCGGCCACCAGCCGCTCGGTCAGCGTGGTCTTGCCGGAATTCTTCCAGCCGGCGATGCCGATGACGCGGACGCTCATGCCGTCCTCCGCAGGATCGCCTCCGCCTCGGCGAGGTCGGCCGGCGTGTTGACGTTGAAGAAGGGATCGCACGCGCCCGTCGCCGGGAAATCGACCGCGACGTGCGGGCGGGCCTCGATGAAGGCGCCGGCCCTGCGCCCGCCTTGGGCGAGGTAGCCGGCAAGCGCATCGGCGACGGCAAGCGGCCACAGCGCGAAGGTGGGGTGGCGCGCGCCGGCGGATGCCGCCACCGCGACGGCGCCGGGAACGCGCGCGGCCGCCCCGGCAAGCCGCGCGGCAAGGTCCGGCGGGAAGAAGGGCGTGTCGACGGCGGCGGAGACGAGCGCGTCGGGCCGCGCATCGAGCGCGGCCGCCCAGCGCAGGCCGGCGAGGATGCCGGCGAGGGGGCCGGAGCGGCTGTCGTCGGCGTCGGCGATCACGTCGATGCCGGCAAGGCCGAACCGCGCCGCATCGCCGTTGGCCGAAAGCGCGAGGCGGGAAACCTGCGGGCCGAGGCGGCGCACGGCGCGCGCGACCAGCGTGGCGCCGCCGAGCGAAAGCAGCGCCTTGTCGCGGCCGTCCATGCGGCTCGAGCGGCCGCCGGCCAGGATGACGCCGGCAAGCGGCATGTCGTGCTCTCCCGTCATCGCGATCCGGTCATCCTAGTCGTTCCGTTCCGCCTTGCCGAGCATGGCGTACATGACGGACAGCGTCGCCGCCACCGCCAGGAGGCCGCAGGCGAGCATCAGATAGAGCATCGCGTTGACGCCCGTCTGCTGCGTCACCACGACGCCCGCCACCGACGACAGCACGGCCGACATGCCGAGCTGCAGCGAGCCGCCGAGGCCGGAGGCGCTGCCGGCCAGATGCGGCCGCACGCTGACGATGCCGGCATTGGCGTTGGGCAGCGTCATGCCGTTGCCGACGCCCAGCAGCATCAACGGCCCGAACAGCGCCAGCGCATGGCGCGCGCCGGCAGCGAACAGGGCGAGCGCCAGCACGATGCCGAAGACCGTGACGAGGTTGCCGGCAAGCATCATGCGGTTGAGGCCGGCGCGGCGCGAGTAGCGCGCCGACAGGAAGTTGCCGACCACGTAGCCGAGCGAAAGCAGGCCGGAACAGAGCCCGAACTCGAACGGGCGCAGGCCGAGCAACTCGGTGGCGACGAAGGGGCCGGCGCCGATGAACACGAAGAAGGCGCCGGTGGCCAGGGCGGCGGTCAAGTTGTAGCCCCAGAAGAGGCGCGAGCCGAAGAGCTGCGGATAGGTGCGCACCTGCGCCATCATGCTGGCCGAGGGGTTGCGGTTGGTCTCGCCGAGATCGAAATGGACGAGGCCGAGCGCCAGGACGCCGAAGGCCAGCATCAGCGCGAACGACGCCTGCCAGCCGTGGATCTCGTCAAGCACGCCGCCGACGGTGGGCGCGACCATCGGCACCAGCGCCATGCCCATGGTGATGTAGCCGATGCGGCTCGCCGCCTCGTCCGTGTCGACCGTGTCGCGCACGATGGCGCGGGCGAGCACCATGCCGGCGGCGGAGAACGACTGAAGGACGCGCGCGGCCAAAAGCACCTCGATGGTCGGCGCCCAGATCGCCACCAGCGTGCCGAAAACGAAGATGACAAGGCAGGCGAGCATGACCGGCCGGCGGCCGAAGCGGTCGGAGGCGGGGCCGATGGCGAGCTGGAGCAGCGCCGTCGCCGCCAGATAGACCGAGACCGTGAGCTGGGCCACGGCGTAGTCGGCCTCGAAATGGCGGGCGATGCCGGGCAGCGACGGCAGGAACACGTTGGTCGCCAGCGCCGATACCGCGGTGGCGACGACGAGCGTGACGATGTGCGGCGGCAGGGAGCGGTCGAGGAAGCCGGACATGGGCGGTCAGGCCCTCCGGCCGGCGCGGCCGCCGCCTGCCTCGCGCGGCGCGCTCACAGCCCGCTCCTCACAGCCCGTCTGGCCCCATGGCGGGGCTCGTGCTCTCGGCCGCCGGCTTGCCGCGTCCGAGCTTGCGCTCGCGGTAGAGCGTGTAGAGGCCCGACAGGACGATGGCGCCGGCGCCGGCGATCATGGCCGCGTCGGGAACCTCGCCGAAGACGAGGTAGCCGAGCGCCAGCGCCCAGACCAGCGCCGTGTAGCGGAACGGCGCCACGATGGAGATGTCGCCCTGGCGCACGGCCATGATGATGAACTGGTAGCCGATGACCAGCCCCAGGGCGGCCGCCGCCAGCAGGCCGAGCTCGCCGCCGGAGGCCGGCGTCCAGCCCGCGGTGGCGGCGGCGATGACGCCGCCCACGACGGCGACGGCGACGGCGGTGACGGACGAGACCAGCATCGAGGGCACCTCGTCGGGGATGAGCCGGGTGACGAGGTCGCGCGCGGTCGAGAACATGACCGTGACCAGCGCCAGCAGCGAGAAGACGGTGAACCCCTCGAAGCCCGGCCGCACGATGACCATGACGCCGGCGAAGCCGACGCCGATGGCCCCCCACCGCCGCCAGCCCACGGTCTCGCCGAGGAACAGCGCCGCGCCCATGGTCACGGCGAGCGGCAGCGCCTGAAGCACGGCCGAGATGTTGGCCAGCGGCATGTGGGCCAGGGCGGCGATGAAGGTGACGGCGGCGCCGACCTCGCACAGCGTGCGCATGGCGACCATCGGGTGCATGAGATGGCGCGGCCGGGCGAGCGCGCCCCGGCTCCAGGCGAGCGCGACGATTATGAGACTGGCGAACATGCCCCGGATGAAAATGGTCTGGCCGAGGCCCATCGTCTCGATGACCAGCTTGGTGATGGCGTCGTTGATGGTGAAGCTGGCCGTGGCGATAACCATGAACAGCGATCCACGCAGATTTGTGGAGAGGGGCACTGGCCTGTCCGGGATGCGTTGCTCGGTGTCCGCCGAAGCTGTAGGGCCGGCCCGGCGGCAAGGCAACGGTCAGCACGGCCTAATCATGGGGCCATGGAACGGCGGGGAAGCGCGCCCGGGGGAGGCGGGGCGCGCGGGCTCAGCCGCCGGTGACGCTCATGTGGCGGGCGACGGCCGGGCGGCTGGTGCGGCGGTCGATGACGAAGTCGTGGCCCTTGGGCTTGCGGCCGATCGCCTCGTCGATGGCGTGCGCCACCGCCTCGTTGCCCTCGGAGGCGCGCAGCGGCCCCCGCAGGTCGGCCGCATCCTCCTGCCCGAGGCACATGTAGAGCGTGCCGGTGCAGGTGAGGCGGACCCGGTTGCAGCTTTCGCAGAAATTGTGCGTCATCGGCGTGATGAAGCCGAGGCGGCCGCCGGTCTCGGCGACCTCGACATAGCGCGCCGGGCCGCCGGTGCGGTAGGGTATGTCGATCAGGGTGAAGCGGCGTTCGAGCTGCGCCCGCAGCAGGGAAAGCGGCAGGTACTGGTCGGTGCGGTCGGCCTCGATCTCGCCCATCGGCATGGTCTCGATGACGGTCAGGTCCATGCCGCGGCCGTGGGCCCAGCGCAGCATGTGCGGCAGCTCGTCCTCGTTGAAGCCCTTGAGCGCGACGGCGTTGAGCTTGACCCTGAGCCCGGCCGCCTGCGCGGCGTCGATGCCGGCCATGACCTTGTCGAGATCGCCCCAGCGGGTGACGGCGCGGAACTTCTGCGCATCGAGCGTGTCGAGCGAGACGTTGATCCGGCGCACGCCGCAATCGGCGAGCTCGGCCGCGAAGCGGGCGAGCTGCGAGCCGTTGGTGGTCAGCGTCAGCTCCTCCAGCGCGCCGCCTCGCAGCTGGCGCGAGAGCTGGCGCACCAGGTGCATGACATTCTTGCGCACCAGCGGCTCGCCGCCGGTGAGCCTGAGCTTGCGCACGCCCTTTTCGACGAAGACGCTGCACAGCCGGTCGAGCTCCTCCAGCGTCAGCAGGTCGCGCTTGGGCAGGAAGGTCATGTTCTCCGCCATGCAGTAGGTGCAGCGGAAGTCGCAGCGATCGGTGACGGACACGCGCAGATAGGTGATCGCGCGTCCGAAGGGATCGATCATGCCGGGGCCGTTCATGCGTCGGTTCGTCCTTTCCGGCCGGGCTGCGGCACATCACGCAATGTCGGCCCGTCCGCCCGGATTTTCAAGGTTGCATTCTCAGCCTTTCCTAGACGGATCGCCGGCGAGGTGCGATGCGGTTTCGGGAGCGCGGTTGCGAAAAATCAAAGAGACAGGATATTTTGCGCCGTGCGGCGGCCGTGCCGCCTCGCCGGGGCCGGCGAGGCGGCACGGCCGCTCGCTCCGGTGCGATCGCGGGTGCGAAACCGCTTCGCGGCTTCCCGGACCTGTTCTAATGTCCGGGCCCGCATCGGGGGACGATTCCATGACTGCACCGACCGAACTGCGCGTCTCGAAGGACCGCCGCCTCCTGACCGTGACCTTTCCGGGCGAGGAGCCGTTCGAGTTCCCGGCCGAGATGCTCAGGGTGCTGTCGCCCTCGGCCGAGGTTCAGGGCCATTCGCCGGAGCAGCGCGTGACCGTGCCCGGCAAGATCGACGTGGCGATCTCGCGCATCGAGCCGGTGGGCAACTATGCGGTGCGCATCGTGTTCGACGATTTCCACGACACCGGCATCTTCACCTGGTCCTATTTCATGACGCTCGGCCGCGAGAAGGAGGAGCGCTGGCAGTCCTATCTCGACGAGCTGGCGGGCAAGGGCCTGTCGCGCGAGCGGCGCTGAGCGGTCCCGGCCGTCTCAATCGTCCTGCCCGAGCGCCGATTCGATGCGGCGCATCTGTTCGCCCATGGAATCGCACTGGGCCGGCGTCGACTGGGCCATCACCCGGTCGAGGATGCCGCAATAGAGCCGCAGCGCCTCCGACAGCCGCGCCTCGCCCTCGGGCGTCAGGTGAAGGCGCATGACGCGCTTGTCGGCGGCGTCGCTCTCGCGGCGGACCAGCCCCTTCTTCTCGAGCTGCGGCACCAGCATGGTGATGCTGGAGCGGCCGACGAGCAGCTTGCGCGCCACCGCGTGCTGCGAGGAGCCGGGATGGCGGAAGATGTTCATCAGGACGTCGAGCTGGCCGATCTTGAGGTCGAGCGGCGCGAGCACGCGGGTCAGCTCGCGCACCACGGCGCGTTCGGCGCGCACCAGCGCGATCCAGTTGCGGAAGCGCGGATTGTCCCAGGGCAGGGCGGGTTTGTCGGTCATGCAGAAAGGTGGCAGGCTCGTGAGCTTCGGATCGTGGCCTATCGGTAGCCTATTCGCGCCCGCCGGACAAATCGCCGGATCGGGCGAGCGCAAGGCCGCGACCGCGGTCCGGGCTTTCGCCCGCCCCATCGGAGGCGCGAGCGAAGCGAGCTGCCGCGAGACAGGCGAGCGCAAGGCCGCGACCGCGGCCCGGGCTTTCGCCCGCCCCATCGGAGGCGCGAGCGAAGCGAGCTGCCGTGAGACAGGGAAGATGGTGGCCGCTGCGGGAATCGAACCCGCACGGGCGAAGCCCGAGGCATTTTAAGTGCCTTGTGTCTACCAGTTCCACCAAGCGGCCGCCGGCATCGTGGTTAGTGGAGGGCGCGGCCGCGATCAAGCGGCGAAAGCGCGCCCGGCGATGCGGCGGATGAAGGCGACGACGCGCTGCGTGACCGCATATTGCGGCATGTGGCCGATGCCCTCGGCGATCTCGATGTCGAGGCCGGCGATCCTGCCTTCCATCGTCAGGCCGTGGCGCCGGTGGTCGAGCACGCGGTCGGCGCCGCCGAACAGGATGCCCACGGGCACCCTTATCTCGCCGTAGCGGGCCTCGATGTCGCGCATGTTGTGGCGCAGCGCCACCAGGTCGGTGGAGGCGGCATAGAAGTGGCCGGGCCTCATGCCGGCCATGGCGCCGCCGGCGATCGCGTAGTCGTGCGGCGGCTTCTGCGGCCCGAAGACGAAATCGAGCGTCTGCGGCGCGGCCTTGATCGCCATGGGGATGGCGAGCGTCTCCGAGACGATCCGGCGCAGGAGCCGCGAGCGGATGTCGAGCGTGCGGAACTGCGGCGCGACCTCGTCCTCCCGCTGCGTCAGCGGCGCGATCAGGGCGAGGCCGGAGACCTTGTCGGGATAGTCGAGCGCGGTCGCCAGCGCCACGGCGCCGCCGAGCGAATGGCCGACGAGGAGCGGCCGCTCCAGCCCCAGCGCGTCGATGAAGCCGGCGAGGAGCCGCGCCTGCTCGGTGAGCCTGCCGTCGAACCTGCCCGGCCGCGTCGAATAGCCGGAGCCGGGCCTGTCGAGCGCGATCAGCCGGTAGCCGTCGCCGAACTCCTCCATCAGCGGCCGGCGCATGTGGTGCAGCGTGCCGCCGAGGCCGTGGATCAGCAGGATCGGCCGGCCTTCGCCGCGCTCGACATAGTGGATGTCGCAGCCCTCGACCGTGACGAAGCGGCCGCGCGGCGGCACGGCGTGCTCGGCGTCGCGCGCGACGCGCCGCGACACCCAGGAGAAATAGGTCGCGACGAGCAGCACCGCGGCGACGACGGCGGCGGCGATGCCGGTGAGGGTGGGAAGCATGGCGTGGTCGACTCCCGGGGAAACTGCGGCCACGCCACTTTAGCCGCGCGCCGGGCAATGACAATCGCGCCACGCCCGCCGTCATGGCGGGCGGCTGCACCATTGCCGCCTGCCGCCGGCGGCGCTATTGCCTGCCGAGCCCGCTCGCGAAAGGACATGCCATGGCCGACATCATGACCGCTGCGATGATCGTCATCGGCGACGAGATCCTGTCGGGTCGCACCAAGGACAGGAACATCGGCCATCTCGCCGACGTGATGGCGGCGATCGGCATCGACCTGAAGGAAGTGCGCATCGTGCCCGACGAGGAGGACGAGATCGTCGCGGCGGTGAACGCGCTCAGGGCCCGCTACGACTACGTCTTCACCACCGGCGGCATCGGCCCCACCCACGACGACATCACCGCCGATTCGGTGGCGAAGGCGTTCGGCGTCGCCTGCGACTACCACCCCGCGACCTATGCGCTGATGGCGGCGCACTATGCCGGGCGCGGGATCGAGTTCAACGAGGCGCGCAAGCGCATGGCGCGCCTGCCCGACGGCGCCGAGCCCATCGCCAACCCGGTCTCGATCGCGCCCGGCTTCCGCATCGGCAACGTCCACGTCATGGCCGGCGTGCCGGCGATCTTCCAGGCCATGCTCGACAATGTCGTGCCGACGCTGAGGACGGGGCAGAAGCTGGTCTCGGCCACGGTGCACTGCCCCTATGGCGAGGGCATGATCGGCGAGCCGCTGGCCGAGATCCAGAAGGCGCATCCCGACACCATCATCGGCTCCTATCCCAAATATCTCGACGGCTCGTTCTGGACCGAGCTGGTGGTGCGCGCGCGCAGCGAGGCCGCGCTGGAAGCGGCGCGCGCGGCGGTGCAGGCGCTGGTGGACTCGCTGGCCGCGGCCCCTAGATAATCCTTTACGCTCCCGCCGTTCGGGTGCAGGCTTGTTGCGACCGGCGCCGGCGGACATCGTGGCCGGCGTTGACGGAGGTCAAAGTGGGCGTCCGCGGCGCGCGGCACAGTAGAGCACGGGTGGCGCGGGCCGCCGCAGCACGTCGGAGACCGAAATGACCTACAAGACCATTCTCGCCGTCCTTCAGGGCAAGGCCGACGCCGGCCGCGTGCTCGACTGCGCGGTGCCGCTGGCGGCGCGGTTCTCGGCCCATCTGATCGGCTTCCACGCCGAGGCCACCCCCTTGCCCTACGTGACGCCGATGGGCTTTCCCGACACCGAGTTCATCGCCGTGAGCGAGGAGGCGAGCGAGCAGCGCAGCGCAGAGATCAAGGAGATCTTCGAGACGCGCGTGGGGCGCGGCGGCGTCTCCCATAGCTGGCGCGCGGCGCAGAACGTGTCGGGCGACAGCGCCGTCAGCGCGCTGTCGGCCGCCCGCGCCAGCGACCTGATCGTGGTGCAGCAGGCCGATCCAGAGCAGGATTCGGGGCTTTCCGCCGACGTCGAGACGCTGCTGTTCGAGAGCGGCCGGCCGGTGCTGCTGGTGCCCTATGCGGTCTCGGTCGACTGCACCTTCCGCAAGGTGCTGGTGGCGTGGAACGGCTCGCAGCAGGCCGCGCGCGCCACCTTCGACGCGCTGCCCTTCATCCGCGAGGCGCAGGAGACGGAGGTGCTGTCGCTCGACGCCTCCGACAATGCCGAGCAGGACGCGGCGGTCGCCGGCTCCGACATCGCGGCCGCCCTTGCCCGTCACGGCGCCAGGGTCACCTTCGCCTCCGGCTTCTCCGCCGGCATCGGCGCGGGCGAGGCGATCGAGAACCGCATCTCCGACACGCAGGCCGACCTTCTGGTGATGGGCGCCTACAGCCAGTCGCGGCTGAAGGAGTTCTTCTTCGGCGGCGCGACGCGCACGCTGCTGCAATCGATGCCGGTGGCGACGCTGATGTCGCGCTAGGCCGCAGCCGCGGGGCGACGCTGGCCCGAGGCGGCCATGGCGGGAAGCGGGCGCACTTGCCAAGGCCCGGCAGTTGCGGTTAATCCCGGCTGCATTCCACGTCAGCCGGAGTGCCGCCGATGTCCCTTCCCGAAAAGGCCTTCCCCGTCTCCTGGGACCAGTTCCACCGCGATGCGCGCGCGCTCGCGTGGCGACTGGCCGGCATCAACGCCGAATGGAAGGCGATCGTGTGCATCACGCGCGGCGGGCTGGTGCCGGCGGCGGTGATCGCGCGCGAGCTCGGCATCCGGCTGATCGAGACCGTCTGCATCGCCTCCTACCACGACTACACCGAGCAGGGCGAGCTGAAGGTCCTGAAGGAGGTGACGCCGTCGCTGCTGGAGGACGAGGGCGCCAGCGTGCTGATCGTCGACGACCTGACCGACACCGGCAAGACCGCGGCCATCGTGCGCGCCATGATGCCGAAGGCGCATTTCGCCGCCGTCTACGCCAAGCCCAAGGGCCGCACCATGATCGACACCTTCGTCACCGAGGTGTCGCAGGATACCTGGATCTATTTTCCCTGGGACATGGGATTCACCTATCAGAAGCCGATCGCCGAGGATCATCGCGTCTGAGCAGCCTTCGATAGTTCGCCCCGGCAAGCGTCGGGGCCGGCGCGAAGCTTGCGCGAGGCTTGCGGGGATGGCGCAAGGCGCGCCGGCGCGGCCCGGATTGCGGCATTTGCGCGCATTTTTTCCTTTATTTCCGCATAATTGCCGGCGATCATTATCCGACTATCCAATGTGTTCGGGGCGAGTGGCCGATGATGATCGGGCATGGCAGGCGCAGCCTGCTCAAGGAGCGAATCCGCCGTTTCCTCGGCGGCCTGCCGCCGCGCGTGCAGGTGGCGGCGCTGCCGTGGCGCGTCGGCGAGGACGGCGGCGGCGAGGTGCTTCTGGTGACGAGCCGCGGCTCGGGCCGCTGGGTGCTGCCCAAGGGCTGGCCGGAGAAGCGCGAGCGGCTGTTCGAGGCGGCGGCGCGCGAGGCGGCCGAGGAGGCGGGCGTGACCGGCGTCGTCGCCCGTGACGAGATCGGCCGCTTCTACTACGGCAAGGCGATGCCGTCCGGCTCGCGCTGGCGCTGCGAGGTGCGGGTGTTTGCGTTGCAGGTGGAGACGGTGGCCGACACGTGGCCCGAGCGCAAGCACCGCAAGCGGCGCTGGCTCTCGCCGCAGGAGGCGGCGTCGCTGGTCGACGAGGCGGATCTGGCCGAGCTGATCGCTTCCTTTGCCGGTAATCCACGAAAATTTACCGCCTGAGCGCGGCCGAGGCTTCTCCCCGCTTGTGATCGTTGCCCGGCTTACCTAGAGCGTAGGAGGCTGCGTCCCGTCCGGGCCGCGGCTGCAACCACGCCCGCGCGGGAAAGCCCGGAACAGCCCCATGACAGACTTCGCCACCGAGGCGCGCAAGGACACCCTCGACAAGGATCTCGACAAGCTCGTCCATGTCGAGGAAGCGGCGACGTTCGTGGCGCGCGGCCTGGTGGCGCCGGGGCTGGGGCTTCTGTTCCTGGCGCTTTCGGCCATCATCGCCTCTTTCTTCGCCATGGGCGAGACGGGGGCGATCGTCATCGTCGCCGCCTCGGCCATCGGCGGCTACATGGCGCTCAACATCGGCGCCAACGACGTGGCCAACAATGTCGGCCCGGCCGTCGGCGCCAAGGCGCTGACCATGGGCGGCGCGCTGGCCATCGCGGCGGTGTTCGAGAGCGCGGGCGCGCTGATCGCCGGCGCCGACGTGGTGACGACGATCTCCAGCGGCATCGTCAGCCCGGAGGCGATCGCCGATCCGGGCGTGTTCGTGCGGCTGATGCTGGCGGCGCTCGTCTCCTCGGCGCTGTGGATCAACCTTGCGACATGGATCGGCGCGCCGGTCTCGACCACCCATGCCGTGGTCGGCGGCGTCGCCGGCTCGGGCATCGCGGCGGCCGGCTTCGCCGCCATCGACTGGAGCACGATGGGCGGCATCGCGGCGAGCTGGGTGATCTCGCCGGTGCTGGGCGGCATCGTCGCGAGCCTGTTCCTTGCCTTCATCAAGGCGGCGGTCATCTACCAGGACGACAAGATCACGGCGGCGCGGCTGTGGGTGCCGCTGCTGATCGCGGTGATGGCCGGGGCGTTTTCCGCCTATCTCGTCACCAAGGGGCTGAAGCGCGTCGTCGACGTCTCGGCCCTCCAGATCGCCGCCGTCGGCCTCGGCAGCTTCGTGCTGGTGTGGGGGCTGGCCAAGATCAGCGTCGACCGGCAGGCGGTCAATATGGAGAACCGCAACCAGTCGCTGCGCAAGCTGTTCCGCCTGCCGCTGATCTTCTCGGCGGCGCTGCTTTCCTTCGCCCACGGCGCCAACGACGTCTCCAACGCCGTCGGGCCGCTGGCGGCCATCGTGCAGGCGGCCTCCGGCGAGCGGTCGGCCACGGTGGCGATCCCGCTGTGGGTGATGGTGATCGGGGCCGCCGGCATCTCCCTCGGCCTCGTGCTGTTCGGGCCGAAGCTCATCCGCATGGTCGGCGGGCAGATCACCAAGCTCAACCCCATGCGCGCCTTTTGCGTGGCGCTGTCGGCGGCCATCACCGTCATCGTCGCCTCCTGGTTCGGCCTGCCGGTCTCCTCGACCCACATCGCGGTCGGCGCGGTGTTCGGCGTCGGCTTCTTCCGAGAGTGGTACACGGCCAATTCGTCGCGCCGGCGCACCTATCTGGAGCGCAAGGCCAGCCGCGCCCGCGCCGAGCGCGCCGCCCGCGCCCGCGGCGCCGGCAAGGACGCGCGGCAGGAGATGCGCGAGAGCGAGGCGGGCGACGACGACAACGGAAACGGCGACGACCTCGAAAGCGAGGGGCCGCCCGTCTCGCGCGAGGAGATCGCCCGGCGCAGGCTGGTGCGCCGCGCCCACGTCATGACCATCGCCACGGCCTGGGTGACGACGGTGCCGGCCTCGGCGCTGCTTGCCGCCGGCGTCTTCCTGCTGCTCCAGATGCTGGCCTGAGCGCCGCGCGGAAAGCGATTTTTCTCCCCGCTATCCACATTCCTTCACACAAGATGTTGGGGTCGGGGAACCCGCGCAAACGAGTCCTTGACGACACATTGCGAGTCGCCTTTTATGGGCCATGCGTCCCTGTTGCGGGCGCGGCCGGAAAGTTTCGAGCCCGGTCTTTTTTCCAGATCTGTCTGCGTTTGGCGAGGTCCGGCTGCGTGTCGCGGCGGCCGGATCAGGGGATGTTTGGCCCCTGCGGACGGGACGCAAGCGGCAAGGGACGGGTAGCGTAAATTTCCTGTTAACACTATATTTAGTGTTTTAAATCAGGATGCGTGCTAGATAATGTGATTAGCCGGCGAGGCCTTGTGCCGCCGGGCGCGCGCCGGAGCACCGGCGGGCACACCGCGGGGAGGGGCCGGCGAGGAAGGCCCGCGCTTCGCGGCAAGGGCTGGTCGACGCTTCCGGCAAGGAGCGGCGGCGCAGCGTGGACGGCCCGTCGCGGGGATGGCGGCGGGCGGGCCGGACGGTCGCGAAAAGGTGTCTTTGCCCGCGGCCGATCGGCGCTACATTTAGAAACCATAGGGACTGACAAGCAGATGCGCATCGAACGTCGTTTCACGAAAGAGGGCCAGTCGCCTTACGCGGAGATCGAGTTCCGCAAGGCGGTGAGCGAGATCCGCAACCCGGACGGCTCGATCGTCTTCCGGGCCGACGACATCGACGTGCCGGCGCAGTTCAGCCAGGTGGCCGCCGACATCCTGGCGCAGAAATATTTCCGCAAGGCCGGCGTGCCCGCGCGCCTCAAGCGGGTCGAGGAGAACGACGTTCCGTCCTTCCTGTGGCGCTCGGTCGCCGACGAGGCCGCCCTTGCCGAGCTGCCGGAGGACGAGCGCTACGGCTCCGAGCGCGACGCGCGGCAGGTGTTCGACCGGCTCGCCGGCACCTGGGCCTACTGGGGCTGGAAGGGCGGCTACTTCAACGCCGAGGAGGACGCGCTCGCCTTCCGCGACGAGCTCGCCTACATGCTCGCCACCCAGCGCGTCGCGCCCAACAGCCCGCAATGGTTCAACACCGGCCTGCACTGGGCCTACGGCATCGACGGCCCGGGCCAGGGCCACTATTACGTCGATCCGTTCACCGGCAAGCTGACGCGCTCGGCCTCGGCCTACGAGCATCCGCAGCCGCACGCCTGCTTCATCCAGTCCGTCGCCGACGACCTCGTCAACGAGGGCGGCATCATGGACCTGTGGGTGCGCGAGGCGCGGCTGTTCAAGTACGGCTCGGGCACCGGCTCGAATTTCTCCCATCTGCGCGGCGAGGGCGAGAGGCTGTCGGGCGGCGGCAAGTCCTCCGGCCTGATGAGCTTCCTCAAGATCGGCGACCGCGCCGCCGGCGCCATCAAGTCGGGCGGCACCACGCGCCGCGCCGCCAAGATGGTGGTGGTCGACGTCGACCATCCCGACATCGAGGCCTATATCGACTGGAAGGTGAACGAGGAGCAGAAGGTCGCCGCGCTCGTCACCGGCTCCAAGATCGTCAAGCAGCATCTGGCCGCCATCATGAAGGCGTGCGTCAACTGCGAGGGCAACGGCGACGACTGCTTCGACCCGGCGGTGAACCCGGCGCTCAAGCGCGAGATCCGCGCGGCCAAGAAGAACGCGGTGCCGGAGAACTACATCAAGCGCGTCATCCAGTTCGCCAGGCAGGGCTACACCTCGATCGAGTTCAAGACCTACGACACCGACTGGGATTCGGAGGCCTACCTCACCGTCTCGGGCCAGAACTCCAACAACTCCGTCTCGCTCAAGGACGATTTCCTGCGCGCGGTGGAGAACGACGGAGACTGGAATCTTATCCGCAGGATAGACGGCAAGGTTGCCAGGACGCTGAAGGCGCGGGACCTGTGGGAGAAGATCGGCTACGCCGCCTGGGCCTCGGCCGATCCGGGCCTGCACTTCAACACCACGATGAACGACTGGCACACCTGCCCGGCGGCCGGGCCGATCCGCGCGTCGAACCCGTGCTCGGAATACATGTTCCTCGACGACACGGCCTGCAACCTCGCCTCGATCAACCTTCTGCCCTACCGCAATCCCGACGGCACCATCGACATCGAGGCCTATGAGCACACGGTGCGGCTGTGGACCGTGGTGCTGGAAATCTCGGTGATGATGGCGCAGTTCCCGTCGTGGAAGATCGCCAAGCTGTCCTACGAGTACCGCACGCTCGGCCTCGGCTTTGCCAATATCGGCGGGCTGCTGATGACCTCCGGCATCCCCTACGATTCCGACGAGGGCAGGGGCCTGTGCGCGGCGTTGACGGCGCTGATGACGGGCGTTTCCTACGCCACCTCGGCCGAGATGGCGTCCGAGCTCGGCGCGTTCCCGGAATATCCGGTCAACGCCCCGCACATGCTGCGCGTGATGCGCAACCACCGCCGCGCCGCCTATGGCGAGACGGGCGGCTACGAGAAGCTGTCGGTCGACCCGGTTCCGCTCAACGCCGAGCATGTGTGGCAGAAGGAGCTGGTCGAGCATGCGCGCGCGGCATGGGACCGCGCCATCGATCTCGGCGCCGAATACGGCTTCCGCAACGCGCAGGCGACCGTGATCGCGCCGACCGGCACGATCGGCCTCGTCATGGACTGCGACACCACCGGCATCGAGCCCGACTTCGCGCTGGTCAAGTTCAAGAAGCTGGCCGGCGGCGGCTACTTCAAGATCATCAACCGCGCGGTGCCGGAGGCGCTGCGCACGCTGGGCTATTCGGAAAGCCAGATCGCCGAGATCGAGGCCTATGCCGTCGGCCACGGCAACCTCAACCAGGCGCCGGGCGTCAATCCCGGCTCGCTCAAGGCCAAAGGCTTCACCGACGAGAAGATCGCCGCGCTCAACGCCGCGCTGGGCTCCGCCTTCGACATCAAGTTCGTGTTCAACAAGTGGACGCTGGGCGAGGATTTCTGCCGCGACGTTCTCGGCTTCACCGACGCGCAGCTCAACGACTTCTCCTTCGAGATGCTGCCGGCGCTCGGCTTCGCGAGGAAGGACATCGAGGCCGCCAACATCCATGTCTGCGGCGCGATGACGCTGGAAGGGGCGCCGCATCTGAAGGACGAGCACCTGCCCGTCTTCGACTGCGCCAACCCGTGCGGCAAGGTCGGCAAGCGTTACCTGTCCGTCGAGAGCCACATCCGCATGATGGCGGCGGCGCAGCCCTTCATCTCCGGCGCGATCTCCAAGACGATCAACATGCCCAACGAGGCGACCGTCGACGACTGCAAGCAAGCCTACATGCTGTCGTGGAAGCTGGCGCTGAAGGCCAACGCCCTCTACCGCGACGGCTCCAAGCTGTCGCAGCCGCTCAACGCCTCGCTCCTGTCGGACGACGAGGACGAGGCCGACGAGCGCGCCGAGGAGCTGGCGGCCGCCCCCGCCGCCGCGCGCGTGGCGCAGGTGACGGAGAAGATCGTCGAGCGCGTGGTCGAGAAGGTGGTGCGCGACCGCGAGAAGCTGCCCAACCGCCGCCAGGGCTACACCCAGAAGGCGGTGATCGGCGGCCACAAGGTCTACCTGCGCACCGGCGAGTTCGGCGACGGCAGGCTCGGCGAGATCTTCATCGACATGCACAAGGAGGGCGCGGCCTTCCGGGCGATGATGAACAACTTCGCCATCGCCATCTCGCTCGGCCTGCAATACGGCGTGCCGCTGGAGGAATATGTCGAGGCCTTCACCTTCACCCGCTTCGAGCCGGCCGGCGTGGTGCAGGGCAACGATGCGGTGAAGAACGCGACCTCGATCCTCGACTACGTGTTCCGCGAGCTGGCGATCTCCTATCTCGGCCGCCACGACCTCGCCCATGTCGACACGTCGGACTTCTCCAACACCACGCTGGGCAAGGGCATCCAGGAGGGCAAGACCAACCTGATCTCCACCGGCTGGACGCGCGGCTACAAGCCCACCCTGGTGGCCGGCACCGGCGGCGAGCCCAAGGGCTCGGCCGGCGGCCCCGCGCCGCGCGCCTCGGGCTCGGGGTCCGGCGGAGCGACCGTGACGGCGATCGGCACGGCGGCTGCGGCGCGCAAGCTCGACGCGGAGCCCGGCGTTGTCACCGCCTTCCGCCGCGACTACGAGGAGCGGGCGCGGGAAGCCGCCGAGGATGCGGCCTTCGAGGAGAAGGCCAACGAGGCCGCCGAGGCGCTGTTCTCCGACGCCGCGGCGAAGGAAGCGGCCGAGGCCAAGGCGCTCGCCGCCGAGCGGCGGGTGCAGGCGATGATGCAGGGCTACACCGGCAACATGTGCACCGAGTGCCAGAACTTCACCATGGTGCGCAACGGCACCTGCGAGAAGTGCGACACCTGCGGCGCCACCAGCGGCTGCAGCTGACGGCCCGGCATCCACGGACATGACGGGCGGGCGGGCGCAAGCCTGCCCGTCCTGCATTTGCGGGGGTCAGTCGTGGGTTTGGCCGCGGAAGGCGGTGCCGCGCAGCGACGGCCGCTCCACGAAGGCGTCGAACCGGCGGCCGAGGCCGGCATGGGCGCGGAACGAGGGCGGCCGATGTGGACGGGGTCGTCACCGGAGACCTCGCGGTCGAGCCAGCGATAGCTTTCCGCGAGCTTCGCTCGTAGCCGGCCTGCAACCGCGGGTAGCGCAGGTGCGGCGGCCGGCGCTCCGTGCTTCAACGGATCCGGTCTTGTCCTGACGGGGAGGGGTTCCGGGCCCCGAGGCATGTCTATGCTTCTTCGAGATCGCCCTCGGTCGCGACGAGGAGCACGCGGCTGTCGCGCATAAGACCGGGGCGTGCGTCGGCCAGCGCCCGGCACCGGCCGGCGCGACCCGCCTATTGTCGCTGAAATCGCGTATCGGAATGCCGATTTCAGGCGGAAAGTGGATAGAAATGACGGAAACCGTCGCTCTCGACGCTTTCGTGCGCAAGCTGCGCACGCGCGCCGAAATCCGGCGGGCGTGGTATGTGACCGGCGAGACGGATTTCGTGCTGCACCTCGCCATCGCCGCGCCCGGCGCCTGCGGGGCGGCTAGATCCCTTGCAGACGCCCCTCGACATGAACGCGCGCTTCGCCGCCGACCCAGACCTGGCCGGTCTCGTCGCGGCTTATGTGGACGCGGCCCTTGCGGCCGAGGCAGGTTCCCTGGGCGGCGACGTAGGCTTCCTCGACCGCGCCCGTCGCGAACAGCCATTGCGCCACCGAGGCGTTGAGGCTTCCGGTCACGGGGTCCTCGACGATGCTGCCCAGATGATCGCTGAAGAAGGCGCGGACCTCCACGGCTGCGTCGCCGCCGGGAGCGTGCGGACCGACCACGCCGACATCGATCCGGCCCGGCCAGCTTCGCGCGGGGGTCAACGAAAGCACTTCCTGCGCCGACGCCAACCGAATCCCGAGCCAGCCGGGGCCGTTGTCGATCCATGCGGCGTCGACGACGTCGGATGACGCGATGCCCAGCAATTCCCGCGCTTCGGCCAGTTCATCCGGCGACGGCGCGCCGGAACGGATCAGGGCGGGAGCGGCAAAGGAAAGCCGCTCCCCGTCGCGCCGGATCGCGACCAGGCCCGCTCCGCATTCCTGGGCGATTTCGCCTGCCTTCTTCGGCCTGTTCCCGGCCGCGAGCCAGGCATGGCAGCTTCCGAGCGTCGGATGGCCGGCGAACGGCATTTCCCTTTCGAGCGTGAATATCCTGACCCTGTAGTCCGCCTCAGGATGTGTCGGGGAAAGCAGGAACGCCGTCTCCGACAGATTGAACCAGCGCGTCATCCGCTGCATCTCCCCGGTCGGGAGGCCGTCGGCGCCGACGACGACCGCCAGAGGATTGCCCGAGAAGGAGCCGGCTCCGAACACATCGACCATGTAGACAGAAAGGGCCATAATCCGGTCGTTCCACGCGCCTGATCCATCGGGGCGCCGTTGAGGCCCGTCGCAAGGATCGCGGCGGGCGCGACGCTGCGCTGCCGCGAAGGAAAGGCCGTGTCACCTTCCTGAAGGGATCGCCCTCACACCCGCACCCGCACATACTCGCCGGGCGCGTCGGCCAGCGGCTTCAGCTTGCCGCCGCCGACCTTGCGCGCGTCGACCTTGGCGCCGTCCTGGCGCTCGATCCACGCCTGCCAGTGCGGCCACCACGAGCCCGGGTTCTCGGTCGCCTTCGCCACCCAGTCCTCGAACGTGCCGACCGGCTTGCCGCCGGTCCAGTGCTGGTACTTGCCGAGCGAGGGCGGGTTGACGACGCCGGCGATGTGGCCGGAGCCGGCCATGACATATTCGACCTCGCCGCCGAAATGGCCGGAGCCGACGAACACCGAGCGCGCGGGCGCGATGTGGTCCTCGCGGGTGGCGAGGTTGTAGATCGGGATCGTCACGTCCGACAGCTTCAGCGTGCGGCCGGCAAGCTCCATGGTCCCGCGCGTCAGGTTGTTCTCCAGATAGCAGTTGCGCAGGTAGTAGGAGTGGTTGGCCGCCGTCATGCGCGTGGAATCGGAGTTCCAGTAGAGCAGGTCGAACGGCATCGGCTCGCGCCCGCGCATGTAGTTGTTGACGACATAGGGCCAGATCAGGTCGCCGGCGCGCAGCATGTTGAAGGCGGTCGCCATCTTGGTGCCGTCGAGGTAGCCCTTGCCCGACATGGCGCGCTCGAGCGCGGCGATCTGGTCGTCGTCGACGAACACCTTGAGGTCGCCGGCATAGGTGAAGTCGACCTGGGTGGTGAACAGCGTGGCCGAGCGGATGCGCGCCTCGCCCTCCTGCGCGAACAGCGCCAGCGCCGCGGCCAGCAGCGTGCCGCCGACGCAGTAGCCGATGGCGTTGACCTCGCGCTCGCCGGTCGCCTTCTCCACCGTGTCGAGGCCGAAGCGGATGCCCTCGTCGATGTAGGAGACCCAGTCCTTGCGGCCGTGGCGCTCGTCGGGGTTGACCCATGAGATGACGAAGACCGTGTGGCCCTGCTCGACGGCCCAGCGGATGAAGGATTTCTCCGGGTTCAGGTCGAGGATGTAGAACTTGTTGATCCAGGGCGGGCAGATCAGCAGCGGCCGCTTCAGCACCTTCTTCGTCGCCGGCTCGTACTGGATGATCTCGGCGAGGTCGGAGCGGGCGACGACCTTGCCCGGCGTGACGGCGATGTTGTTTCCGATCTCGAAGCGCGAGGTGTCGGCCTGGCGCAGCTTGAGGTCACCCTTGCCGGCGGCGATGTCCTCGGCCAGCATCTTCATGCCGCGCACCAGGTTCTCGCCGTTGCTTTCCATGGTCTCGCGGAACAGCTCGGGATTGGTCAGGATGAAGTTCGACGGCGAGATCGCCTGCGTGAGCTGCTTGACGTAGAACTGCGCCTTGTGGCGGGTGTGCTCGTCCAGCCCCTCGGCATGCTCGACGAGATCGCCGGCCCAGCGCGAGGTGACGAGATAGGCCTGCTTGAGGAAGTCGAAGAAGGCGTTCTTGCCCCATTCGGGGTCCTGGAAGCGCTTGTCGCCCTTGTCGGGCTTCACCGCGCCCTCGACCTCGGCGTCGCCGCCGGCCGCGCGCTGGATGGCGTTGGACCACACGTTCATGTAGCCGGAGAACAGCCGCGTCTGCGCCTCGAGCGCGCGGGCCGGATCGGACAGCCAGTATTCGGTCAGCTTCGAGAAGGTCTTGACCATGTCGGCCATCGGCTCGGCCATCACGTCGCGGACCTCGCCCTTCTCGCGCGGGGCCGTCCACGCGGCCGCCGCCTTGCCGGCGGCCTCCATGGCCCGCGCGAGGTTCAGCGTGAAGCGCTCCGGGTCCTTGACCAGATACTGCTCGATCGCCGGGGGCTGCTGGCCTTGAGCCTGGTTTCCGGTCCGGTCGTCGGTCCGGCCCCGGGCATTGTCCGAATCGTGGCGTGTGGCCATGCTGAGCGTCGTTCCTCCCTGCGCCCCGGGCCTTCCTTGTGCCCAGCGCTTTGTTGACACAATACCATGGAACCTTGAAGCTGGTCCAACGGCGTTCGATAGATATGCTTCGGGATGAAAAGATGACGATGCGGTGCCTCGCCGCCCTTGCCGGCGTTGTTCTGGCCGGCCTTCTGCCGGCCGGCTGCGCCACGGCCACGATAGAGGACGCCGTGCCCGCCGGCGCGCTGGAGCAGGCGCCGCCCGGCGCCGCCGCCTCCGCCCCCGCGGCGACCGCCGGCACCTATCCCGACCTCAATGCGACGCCGGCCGCGGCCGCGCCGCAGATATCGGAGCAGGAGAAGGCGGCCGAAACGGCGGAGCTGCGCGCCCGGCGCGAGCAACTGGCGCGACAGGCGCAGCAGCGCGGCGTCAGCGACGACGCGGACGAGCTGCGGCGACTGGCGGGCAGCCACGCCGACGAGACCCTGAGACAGATCGAGGGCGACTGACCGGCGGCTGACGCCGGGGCAGCCGACCCGGCAAGCGACCCCGCGAGAGCGTCGCCGCTATCGACCCCATGCGGATTCGGGTGTATAGCCGGCCTCCCGAAAACCCCGTTTCCGCGATCGGATTCTCCCATGGAAGAGTTTCACAAGGTTCGCCGGCTTCCGCCATACGTCTTCGAGCAGGTCAACAGGCTCAAGGCCGCCGCGCGCGCCCGTGGGGCCGACATCATCGATCTGGGCATGGGCAATCCCGACCTTCCGACGCCGAAGGCCATCGTCGACAAGCTGGTCGAGGTGGTGCGCGACCCGCGCACCCACCGCTACTCGGCCTCCCGCGGCATTCCCGGCCTGCGCCGGGCGCAGGCCAACTACTATGCCCGCCGCTTCGGCGTGAAGCTCGACCCCGAGCGGCAGGTCGTCGCCACGCTCGGCTCCAAGGAGGGCTTCGCCAACATGGCGCAGGCGATCACCGCGCCGGGCGACGTGGTGCTGTGCCCGAACCCGACCTATCCGATCCACGCCTTCGGCTTCATCATGTCGGGCGGGGTCATCCGCTCGATGCAAGTCGAGCCGGACGACAGCTTCATCCCGGCGCTGGAGCGCGGCGTGCGCCACTCGATCCCCAAGCCGCTGGCGCTGATCCTCAACTACCCGTCGAACCCGACGGCGCACGTCGCCTCGCTCGACTTCTACAGGGACGTCGTCGCCTTCGCGAAGAAGAACGACATCATCATCCTGTCCGACCTCGCCTATGCCGAGATCTATTTCGACGGGCCGCCGCCGCCCTCGATCCTCGAGGTGCCCGGCGCCATCGACGTCGCCGTCGAGTTCACCTCGATGTCGAAGACCTTCTCCATGCCCGGCTGGCGCATGGGCTTCGCCGTCGGCAACGAGCGGCTGATCGCGGCGCTGACGCGGGTGAAGTCCTATCTCGACTACGGCGCGTTCACGCCGATCCAGGTGGCGGCGACCGCCGCGCTGAACGGCGACGGCTCGGACGTCGCGGAGGTGCGCCAGGTCTACCACCGCCGCCGCGACGTGATGGTCGACGCCTTCGCGCGGGCGGGCTGGGAAATCCCGGCCCCGGCCGCGACCATGTTCGCCTGGGCGCCGATCCCGCCGGCCTTCCGCCATCTCGGCTCTCTGGAGTTCTCCAAGCTGCTGGTCGAGAAGGCGGACGTGGCCGTCGCGCCGGGCATCGGCTTCGGCGAGCACGGCGACGACTTCGTGCGCATCGCGCTGGTCGAGAACGAGCACCGCATCCGCCAGGCAGCGCGCAACATCAAGCGCTTCCTCGGCACGAGCGGCGAGGGCACGGACAACGTGGTCTCGCTCACCGCGCGGCGCTGAGCGGCGTCGACTATCGGACCAATCGCAAGGGGAATGCCGGGGGCATGAGCGAAGCGTTGCGTGTGGGAATTGCCGGCCTCGGCACGGTCGGGGCGTCGGTGGCGCGGGTGCTCGCCGAAAAGGCGGCGGAGCTGACGCGCCAGTGCGGCCGGCCGATCGCGGTGGCGGGCGTGTCGGCGCGCGACAGGAGCCGCGACCGCGGCGTCGACCTGTCCGGCGCGACATGGTTCGACGACCCGGCCGAGCTGGCGAAAAGCGATGGCATCGACGTCTTCGTCGAGCTGATCGGCGGCGAGGAGGGAGCCGCGCGCGCCTGCGTCGAGGCGGCGCTCGCCGCCGGCCGCCACGTCGTGACCGCCAACAAGGCGCTGCTCGCCCGCCACGGGCTGGAGCTCGCGGCCATCGCCGAGAGGAACGGCGTGCTGCTCAACTACGAGGCGGCGGTGGCCGGCGGCATCCCGGTCATCAAGACCATGCGCGAGGCGCTGGCCGGCAACACGGTTTCCCGCGTCTTCGGCATCCTCAACGGCACCTGCAACTACATCCTGACCCGCATGGAGGCCGAGGGGTTGTCGTTCGAGGAGTGCCTGAAGGACGCCCAGCGTCTCGGCTATGCCGAGGCCGACCCGACCTTCGACATCGAGGGCCACGACACGGCGCACAAGCTCGCCATCCTGACCAGCCTGGCCTTCGGCAGCCGCATCGCGCCCGACGACATCTATCTGGAGGGCATCTCCAACATTACCCAGGCCGACATAAGGGCGGCCGCCGAGCTCGGCTACCGCATCAAGCTGCTCGGCGTCGGCCAGCGCACGGAGGGCGGCATCGAGCAGCGCGTGCATCCGACCATGGTGCCGACGGCCTCGGTGATCGCCCAGGTCAACGGCGTCACCAACGCGGTGGCCATCGAGACCGACATCGTCGGCGAGCTGCTTCTGTCCGGCCCCGGCGCGGGCGGCAACGCCACGGCCTCGGCCGTGGTCGGCGACCTCGCCGACATCGCCAAGAGCCGGCCCGGCTTCCAGCACGGCCCGGTGTTCGGCCGTCCGGCTGGCGAGCTTGCGCCCTACCGGCGCGCGCCGATGCGCAGCCATGCCGGCGGCTATTTCATCCGCCTCACCGTCCACGACCGCGTCGGCGTGTTCGCCGCGGTGGCGCGGCGCATGGCCGACAACGAGATCTCGCTGGAATCGATCGTCCAGCACGCCAACGGCGCCAATCCCGACACGCAGAAGACCGTCATCCTCGTCACCCACGAGACCACCGAGGCGGCGGTGCGCAAGGCCGTTGCCGGCATCACCGAAGACGGCCACCTGACGACCAAGCCGCAGGTCATCCGCATCGAGCGCGCGGGTTGACGTCGCATTCGCGTCATTCAACCGATTGATCTTGGAGAGGGCGCCGAATCGCCCTTGCGGCGGCGTCGGCTCTTTGACAAAAGGGCCCATCCACAAGGTAATGCTCCGGGGCAACGCCCTGATCTTTCACAAGGTTCGATAGCATGTCCAAAACCGCTCCGTCCGGTCTCGACCGTATCCTGACCCTCGAACTGGTGCGCGTCACCGAGCGCGCGGCCGTGGCGGCGGCGCGCCTGCGCGGGCGCGGCGACGAGAAGGCGGCGGACCAGGCGGCCGTGGACGCCATGCGCGCCGAGTTGAACCGCCTGCCGATCAAGGGCACGGTCGTCATCGGCGAGGGCGAGCGCGACGAGGCGCCGATGCTCTATATCGGCGAGGAGGTCGGCACGGGCGAGGGACCGGAGGTCGACATCGCGCTCGACCCGTTGGAAGGCACCACCATCTGCGCCAAGAACCTGCCGAACTCGCTGGCCGTCATCGCCATCGCCGAGAAGGGCAGCCTGCTCTACGCGCCCGACGTCTACATGGACAAGATCGCGGTCGGCCCCGGCTATCCGGCCGGCATCGTCGACATCGACGCGCCGGCGCAGCAGAACATCGAGAACCTCGCCAGGGCCAAGGGCGTTCCGGTCTCCGAGATCACCGCCTGCATCCTCGACCGGCCGCGCCATGCGCGCCTGATCGAGGCCGTGCGCAGCACCGGCGCGGCGATCCGGCTGATCGGCGACGGCGACGTCGCCGGCGTCATCCACACCACCGACCCGGCCGAGACCGGCATCGACATCTACATGGGCACCGGCGGCGCGCCGGAGGGCGTGCTGGCGGCGGCCGCGCTGCGCTGCATCGGCGGCCAGATGCAGGGAAGGCTCCAGCTCAACAGCGAGGAGAAGATCGCCCGCGCGGCCAAGATGGGCATCTCCGACCCCAACAAGGTCTACACGATGGAGGAGATGGCGCGCGGCGACGTGCTGTTCGCCGCCACCGGCGTCACCGACGGCAACATGCTGTCGGGGGTGAAGTTCGGCCGCGACATGATCCAGACCCACACCATCGTCATGCGCTCCTCCTCCGGCACGGTGCGCGAGATCAAGGCGAGGCATCAGGACCTCGACAAGTTCTGATGAAGGGTCCGGTTGCGGACATCTTCGACTTCTGGTCAGATGTCCCGGCGCCGGCATGCTTGCACCCGGCGGACGAAGCCGTGCTCGGCTCGGTTCGTAGCGGGCTTGAAAGGCGATGTCTTCCCGCGCCTTTCATGGGGCCATTGCAGACGGCGCCCGTGGTGTTTCTGTTCCTGTCCGGCGGCTTCGAGGAGCGCGATCTCGCCAATGCAGCATCCTCCGCCGTGCAGGACTTCTATGCGCTTAGCCGCAAGGGGACATGCGATCTGCCGTCGGACGCGGAACATCCCGGCGCCCACGCTTGGCATCGCAGGATACTGCGCCAGTTCGGGATCGAACATGCGAGGGCCAAGTCTGCGGTCGCCTTCCTGAACATCTGTCCATACAAGTCGAAGACCTTCGACGACTGGCACATGCTGGCCGCGCTGCCGTCCTGCAGGATCGCCGTCGAATGGGCGCAGGCCGTTCTTTTTCCGCAGGCTCGGGCGTCGCGCCGCGTCGTGGTATGCCTCCGTTCCGCGCGATGGTGGGGGCTGGAGCCCGGGTCCGACGCCGTCGGAAAGCTTTATGCGCCTTCTTGCAATCGCGCCGGCGTGATGCTTCGCGACGGAATGCGCGACCGGGTCGTCGCTGCGGTGCGGGCAGCGCTCGAAGCATGATGCTGGGGCAGGAGGCGTCGGCCTGTTATCTTGCCGCCGGTTGGTAAGCCTGACGCTGTGCAGACTTGGGGAACATGAATACGGAACGACGCTATTTCCTGGACGTGAAGCGGTCGGCGACCGGGCTTTGCTGGGCGCACAGGCTCGACGCGCGCGGCGAGAACGCCGCGCTCGCCATCGCCCAGAACCACGGCATCCCCGACATCGTCGCGCGCGTGCTGGCCGGGCGCGGCGTCGGGCAGGACGAGGCCCCGCGCTTTCTCGATCCGACCATCCGCGACCTTCTTCCCGATCCGCGCTCGCTGACCGACATGGACAAGGCCGCCGGGCGCATCGCCGAGGCGGTGATGCGGCGCGAGAAGGTCGCCGTCTTCGGCGACTACGACGTCGACGGCGCCGCGTCCTCGGCGCTGATGAAGCGCTTCCTCGGCCACTACGGCGTCGCGGCCGAGATCTATATCCCCGACCGGGTGTTCGAGGGCTACGGCCCCAACCCGGATGCGATGCGCGAGCTTGCGGGACGCGGCGCGCGGCTGATCGTCACCGTCGATTGCGGCACCAACAGCGCGGCGGCGATTGAGGCGGCCAACGCGGCCGGCGCCGATGTCGTCGTGCTCGATCATCACCAGGTCGGCGGGCCGCTGCCGCCGGCGGTGGCGGTGGTGAACCCCAACCGCGACGACGACCTTTCCGGGCAGGGGCATCTCGCCGCCGCCGGCGTGGTGTTCCTCGCGCTGGTGCGCACCGCCAGCCTGCTGCGCGAGCGCGGCTTCGCGACCCCGCCGCCCGACCTGCTCGGCTGGCTCGACCTCGTGGCGCTCGCCACCGTGTGCGACGTGGTGCCGCTTGCCGGCGTCAACCGCGCCTTCGTGACCAAGGGCTTGCAGGCCATGCGCCGCCTCGGCAACGCCGGCATCGCGGCCCTGTCGCGGGCGGCGCGCATCGGCGAGCCGCTGTCGACCTTCCATCTCGGCTTCGTGCTCGGGCCGCGCATCAATGCCGGCGGGCGCATCGGCGACGCCGCGCTCGGCAGCCGGCTGCTGGCCGGCGACGACCCGGTCGAGGCGCAGGGGATCGCCGAGACGCTCGACCGGCTCAACGCCGAGCGCCAGGCCATGGAGCAGGAGATGCTGGCGCAGGCGCGCGCCGAGACCGACGCGGAGCTGGCGGCCGGTGGCGGGCCGGCGGTGATCGTCACCGCCAGCGACGGTTGGCACCCCGGCATCGTCGGGCTGATCGCGGCGCGGCTGAAGGAGCATGCGCGGCGGCCGGCCTTCGCGGTGTCGTTCAACCCCAACGGCGTCGGCACCGGCTCCGGCCGCTCGATTCCCGGCTTCGACCTCGGTCGCATGGTGCGCGAGGCGGTGGCGCGCGGCCTGCTGGTCAAGGGCGGCGGCCACGCCATGGCCGCCGGCATCACGGTCGAGCGGGCGCGGCTCGGCGAGTTGCGCGCCTTCTTCGAGGAATGGGCGGCCGAGGAGGTGGCGCGCCTGCGCGTCGAGGAGGTGCTGGAGATCGACGCCGCGCTGTCGGCCGAGGGCGCGACCTTCGACCTCATCGACCTGATCGAGAGCGCCGGCCCCTACGGCGCCGGCCACGCCCAGCCGCTCTTGGCGCTGCCGCGCCACACACTCGCCGATGTCAGGCAGGTGGGGACGGGCCATGTGCGCGCCGACCTGCGCTCGCCTTCCGGCGGCCGGTTGCAGGCCATCGCCTTCCGCGCGGCCGAGACGCCGCTGGGCGACTTCCTGTTCGCCAATCGCGGCGGCAGCGTCCATGTCGTCGGCAATCTGTCGTCCAACTGGTGGAACGGCGCGCGCTCCGTCCAGTTCCGCATCGCAGACGCCGCGCCCGCATAGCGCCGGCGCGGCGTGGATGCTACTACACGCCGTGAATCCCCGACCCGACAAAGCGGAACCGTCCATGACCGAGAGAAGCTGCCTGTCCGTCATCCTCGCCGCCGGCGAGGGCACGCGCATGAAGAGCGCGCGCCCCAAGGTGCTGCACGAAGTCGCGGGGCTGCCGCTGATCGGCCACGTGGTGAAGGCCGCGCGCAGCCAGGAAGGCGTCGACGTGGCGGTGGTGGTCGGCCGCGAGGCCGAGGCGGTGAGGAAGGCGGTCGAGCCGTTCGCGCCGCAGGCCGAGGTCTTCCTCCAGGCCGAGCGGCTGGGCACGGCGCATGCGGTGCTGGCGGCGCGCGACAGCATCGCGCGCGGCTATGACGACATCCTGATCCTGTTCGGCGACACGCCGCTGATCGAGCCGGCGGCACTTGCCGACCTGCGCGAGGGGCTGGCGGCCGGCGCCGACGTGGTGGTGATGGGCTTTCATGCCGCCGACCCCACCGGCTACGGCCGGTTGATCATGAGGGACGGGGCGCTCGCCGCCATCCGCGAGCACAAGGACGCCACCGAGGCCGAGCGGGCGATCGCCTTCTGCAATGGCGGACTGATGGCGGTTGCCGGCCGCCACGCGCTGTCGCTGCTCGACGCCGTCGGCAACGCCAACGCCAAGGGCGAATATTACCTCACCGACATCGTCGAGATCGCCGCCTCGCGCGGGCTTTGCGTCGCAGCGACCGAAGCGCCCTACGAGAGCATCCTCGGCATCAACACGCGGCTGGAGCTGGCCGAGGCGGAAGCCGTCTGGCAGGAGCGCCGCCGCCGCGCGCTGATGCTGGCGGGCGTGACCATGGCCGCCCCGCAGACGGTGCATCTTTGCCACGACACCGAGATCGGCGAGGACGCGGTGATCGAGCCCAACGTCGTGTTCGGCCCCGGCGTCACCGTCGCGCCCGGCGCGCGCATCCGCGCCTTCTCTCATCTGGAAGGCGCGTCGGTCGGGCCGGGGGCCGAGGTCGGTCCGTTCGCGCGGCTGCGGCCGGGCGCGCAGCTCGGCCGCAAGGCCAAGGTCGGCAATTTCTGCGAGGTCAAGAAGGCGGTGGTCGAGGAGGGGGCCAAGGTCAACCACCTCACCTATATCGGCGACGCGCGCATCGGCGCGGGCGCCAATATCGGCGCCGGCACCATCACCTGCAACTATGACGGCTTCTCCAAGCACCACACCGAGATCGGGGCCGGCGCCTTCATCGGCTCCAACTCGGCGCTGGTCGCGCCGGTGACGATAGGGGCGGGCGCCTATGTCGCCTCCGGCTCCGTGGTGACGCATGACGTGCCCGACGACGCGCTCGCCTTCGGCCGCGCCCGGCAGGAGAACAAGGAGGGCCTCGGGCGCCGCCTGCGCGAAAAGCTCGGCAGCAAGGCCGTTAAGTAAGATCGGCTTCCCGGGCTTGATCGCGGGCTCCATCTCTGTTTGATGCCCGAATTCCGGCCGATATGAATGGAAACCATATGTGACTTCCGCCGCCGTCGGCGAGTCACTAACAATCCGCCTTTGTTGCTGGCGGGAAGGGATGATCTGGGCATGTGCGGGATTGTCGGTATTGTCGGGCGCGCGCCGGTCGCGCCGCTCATCGTCGATGCGCTGAAGCGGCTGGAATATCGTGGCTACGATTCGGCGGGCGTGGCCACCATCGACCACGGCCGGCTCGGCCGCCGGCGCGCCGAGGGCAAGCTGGTCAACCTGGAGCAGCGGCTGGCCGCCGAGCCGCTCGAAGGCACCATCGGCATCGGCCACACGCGCTGGGCCACCCACGGCGTGCCCAACGAGACCAACGCGCATCCGCATTTCTCCGGCGACGTCGCCATCGTCCACAACGGCATCATCGAGAACTTCGCCGAGCTGCGCGCCTCGCTGATGGCCGACGGCTACGAGTTCACCTCGCAGACCGACACCGAGGTGGTCGCCCATCTCGTCACCCGCGAGCTGAACAAGGGGCTTGCGCCGGTCGCGGCCGCGCATGCGGCGCTCAGGCAACTGGAAGGCGCGTTCGCGCTCGCCATCATGTTCCGCGGCGAGGAGGACCTGATCATCGGCGCGCGCAACGGGCCGCCGCTGGCGGTGGGCCACGGCGACGGCGAGATGTATCTGGGCTCCGACGCCATCGCGCTCGCCCCCTTCACCAGCGCCATCACCTATCTGGAGGACGGCGACTGGGCGGTCGTGCGCCGTGGCGGCATGGAGATTTTCGACATCGACGGCAACCGCGTCGAGCGGCCGAAGCGGCAGTCGGTCGGCACCTCCTATCTGGTCGACAAGGGCAACTACCGCCACTTCATGGAGAAGGAGATCCACGAGCAGCCGGAGGTGATCTCGCACACGCTGGCGCACTATCTCGACTTCACCACCGGCGCGGCCAAGGCGTTCGCCACCCCGTTCGACTTCGCGAAGATCGACCGGCTGGCGATCTCGGCCTGCGGCACGGCCTATCTCGCCGGGCTGATCGGCAAATACTGGTTCGAGCGCCACGCCCGCCTGCCGGTCGACATCGATATCGCGTCCGAGTTCCGCTATCGCGAGATGCCGCTGTCGAGGGAGAGCGCAGCGCTGTTCATCTCGCAGTCCGGCGAGACGGCCGACACGCTCGCCTCGCTGCGCTACTGCCGGCGCGAGGGGCTTTCGATCGGCGCGGTGGTCAACGTGCGCGAATCGACCATCGCGCGCGAATCGGACGGCACTTTCCCGACGCTCGCCGGGCCGGAGATCGGCGTCGCCTCGACCAAGGCGTTCACCTGCCAGCTTTCCGTGCTGGCGGCGCTTGCCGTCAGGGCGGCGGCGGCGCGCGGCACGGTGACGCGCGAGGGCGAGGCGGCGCTGGTGCGCGACCTCGCCGGCGTGCCCAAGCTCGTCAACCAGGCGCTGAAGCTCGCCCCCCAGATCGAGAAGCTGGCGCGGGAATTGTCGCACTACAAGCACGTGCTCTATCTCGGGCGCGACACCAACTATCCGCTGGCGCTGGAAGGCGCGCTCAAGCTCAAGGAAATCTCCTACATCCACGCCGAGGGCTATGCGGCGGGCGAGCTGAAGCACGGGCCGATCGCGCTGATCGACGAGAAGATGCCGGTGATCGTCATCGCCCCGCACGACCGCATCTTCGACAAGACCGTGTCGAACATGCAGGAAGTGGCGGCGCGCGGCGGCAAGATCATCCTCATCACCGACGCCAGGGGCGCCGCCCACGCGACGGTCGAGACGCTCGACACCATCGTGGTGCCCGACGCGCCCGAGATCGCCGCGCCCATCGTCCACGCGCTGCCGATCCAGATGCTGGCCTACTACACCGCCGTGTTCATGGGCACGGACGTCGACCAGCCGCGCAACCTCGCCAAGTCGGTGACGGTGGAGTAGGGCGCTTCAGCCGGCCCGCAGAAGCCTGACCGCGTCGTCGCGGCCGTGGAGATAGAGCAGGATGCGCAGCGCCTCGCCGCGTCCGCTCCGCAGCTCGGGATCGCGCTCCAGAACCAGCCTCGCGTCGTCGCGGGCGATTTCCAGCAGGTCGCCGTGCCGCTCCAGCCGGGCGACGCGGAAGCCGGGCGTGCCGGACTGGCGCGTGCCGAGCAGTTCGCCCTCGCCGCGCAGCTTCAGGTCCTCCTCGGAGATGCGGAAGCCGTCCTCGGTCTCGCGCATGACCGACAGGCGCTTCTTCGCCACCTCGCCCAGCGGCTCCTTGTAGACGAGCACGCAGGACGATGCCTTCGAGCCGCGCCCGACGCGGCCGCGCAGCTGGTGGAGCTGAGCGAGGCCGAAACGCTCGGCATGCTCGATGACGATGATGGTGGCGTCGGGCACGTCGACGCCGACCTCGATGACCGTGGTGCCGATAAGGATGCGGGTCTCGCCGTCCTTGAAGGCGCGCATGGCCTCGTCCTTGTCGCGGCCGGCCATGCGGCCGTGGATCAGGCCGAGCGCGTCGCCGAAGACGGGCTTGAGCGAGGCGAAGCGGTCCTCGGCCGACATCAGCTTGACCTCCTCCGATTCCTCGACCAGCGGGCAGATCCAGTAGACCTTCTGGCCTTCGGCGACCGCATGGCGAAGCCGCTCGACCAGCGAGGGCAGCCGCTCCAGCGGCAACGTCACGGTCTGGATCGGCTGGCGGCCCGCCGGCTTCTCGGTCAGCTTCGAGACGTCCATGTCGCCGAAGGCGGTCAAGACCAGCGTGCGCGGGATGGGGGTGGCGGTCATGACCAGCATGTCGGGGGCGTCGCCCTTGGCGGTCATGGCGAGGCGCTGGTGGACGCCGAAGCGGTGCTGCTCGTCGACGATGGCGAGCGCGAGGTCGTGGTACTCGACGCCCTCCTGGAACAGCGCGTGGGTGCCGAGCACGATATGAATGTCGCCCGACGCCAGCCCGGCTAGGATTTCAGCGCGCTCCTTGCCCTTCTCGCGGCCGGTGAGCACGGCGGCCCGCAGGCCGGCGCGCGCGGCGAGCGGGGCGATGGTGGCAAGGTGCTGGCGGGCGAGGATCTCGGTCGGGGCCATCAGGGCGGACTGGCCGCCGGCTTCGGCCGCGCGCGCCATGGCGAGCAGCGCCACCACCGTCTTGCCCGAGCCGACATCGCCCTGAAGCAGCCGCAGCATGCGCTTTTGCGAGGCAAGGTCGGCGTGGATTTCCGAAAGCGCCTGTTCCTGGGAGCGCGTGAGGGAATAGGGAAGGGCGGCGCGGATTGCCGCTTCCAGCCGGCCGTCGCCTTCGAGCGGGCGCCCCGAGACGCACCTGAGCTTCGCGCGCACCAGCGCCAGCGCCAGCTGGCCGGCCAGCAGCTCGTCATAGGCGAGGCGCCGCCAGGCCGGCGAATCGGGATCGATGTCGAGCGGGTCGGCCGGCTCGTGCAGGCGGGCGAGCGCGGCCTTCAGCGGCGGAAAGGAATGCCGGCGCGCAAGCTCCGCGTCGAGCCATTCCGGCAGCTCGGGCAGGCGCGCGACCGCGCCGAGCACGGCGCGCCGCAGCACCTTGGCGGACAGGCCCGCCGTCAGCGGATAGACCGGCTCCAGCGACGGCAGCTCCGCCGCGCGCGCCACCGGCACCATGTGGTCGGGATGGACCATCGAGGCGCGGCCGTTGAACCATTCGAGCCGGCCGGAGACGAGCATGCGCTCGCCCTCGGGCAGCGCCTTTTGCAGCCACTCGCCCTTGGCGTGGAAGAAGGTGAGCGCGATCTCCTCCGTGTCGTCATGGGCGAAGACGCGATAGGGCACGTTGGAACGCCCGCGCGGCGGCGGCTGGTGGCGGCCGACTGTCACCTCCAGCGTCACCAGCGCGCCGTCGGGCGCGTCGGCTATCGCATAACGCTGGCGGCGGTCGATCACCGAATGCGGCAGCACGAAGAGGAGGTCGCCGACGCGCACCTCGCGCCCCGACGTGTCGGCCGGCACGACATTGGCGATCAGCCCGGCGAGCCGGGGGCCGACGCCGTCGAGCGTGGTGGCGGGCGCGAACAGCGGATCGAGCAGGGAAGGACGCATGGCGCGACCTTATGTCGGAAGACGTGGTCCGCAAAGGCTGACATCGCCGCCCGCAGGCGCTATATGCGGCTTTCATCCACAAGCCCACATATCGGGAGTGTCGCCGATCATGACCGGAAGCGAGCGCTCCAGCGCCGATCTCGACTATCGCCGCCGCAAGGTGCTCTACCGCTCGTGGCATCGCGGCATGCGCGAGGTGGACCTGATCCTCGGCTCGTTCGCCGACGGCGAAATCGCCGGCCTCTCCGACGAGGAACTGGCCCTCTACGAGGCGCTGATGGCCGAGCCCGACGCCGACATCCTGAGATGGGTGACGGGCGAGGCACAGGTGCCGGCCCGCCACGACACGCCCGTCTTCGCGAAAATCCTCGCCTATCGCGAAGCGCCGCTTGCCTGACCGGATACGATGAGCCTGATCGACCCCATCCGCCTGCCCGCCGAGGGCGCCGTCACGGTCGACGGCGTCGCCGACGGCTATGAAGCCTTCGCGCTGGCGGCGCTCGCGGCGGGGCAGGGCGAGCGGCCGCTGGTCTTCGTTGTGCGCGACGGCCAGCGCCTGCCGGCAATCGCCGAGGCGCTGGCCTTCGCCGCGCCCGGCCTTCCCGTTCTGGAACTGCCGGCATGGGACTGCCTGCCCTACGACCGCGTCTCGCCGGGGGCGGATGCGGCGGCGCGCCGGCTCGACGCCATGGCGGCGATGGCCGTCCTGAGGGAGAGCCCGCACCGGGCGATCATCCTCGCCAGCGCCAATGCCCTGCTCCAGCGCATGCCGGCGGCCGAGGTGGTGGCGTCGCAGACGCTGACGGCGAGGCCCGGCAACCAGATCGACATGAAGGCGCTGGCCGGGCGGCTCGACACCGCCGGCTTCGAGCGCGTGGCGACCGTCCGCGACGTGGGCGAATATGCCGTGCGCGGCGGCATCCTCGACCTCTACGCGCCGGGCAGCGAGCCGCTCAGGCTCGACTTCTTCGGCGATTCGCTGGAATCGATCCGCGCCTTCGACCCCGCCACCCAGCGCACCACCGGCCAGCGCGCTTCGCTGTCGCTGAAGCCGATGAGCGAGGTCGAGCTGACGCCGGAGACGGTCAGCCGCTTCCGCCGCGCCTATATCGAGGCGTTCGGCGCGCCCGCGCGCGACGACGCGCTCTATGCCGCCGTCAGCGAGGGCAGGCGCTTCGCCGGCATGGAGCACTGGCTGCCGATGTTCCACGAGCGGCTGGAGACGCTGTTCGACTACCTGCCCGACGCGGCGGTCGTGTTCGACCATCTGGCGCGCGAGGCGATCGGCGAGCGCCACGCGCTGATCCTCGACCACTACGAGGCCCGCGCCAAGCAGCCGGCGGCCGGCATGGGCGAGGCCGTGCCCTACAAGCCGGTGCGGCCGCAGGCGCTCTATCTCTCGCCGGACGAGATCGCGGCGCGGGCGGGCGGGCGGCTGTCGGTCGAGCTGACGCCGTTCGACGCCCCGGAAACGGGCGGCCGGGCGCTGCGCCATGCCGGCGCGCATGCGGGCAGGAACTTCGCCGAGGAGCGCGCCGACCCCAACGCCAACGTCTTCGACCACGCGGTGAAGCACATTGCCGACCGGCGGGCGGAAGGCCGGCGCGTGCTCGTCGCGGGTTTCAGCGAGGGCTCGCTCGACCGTCTCGCCCAGGTGCTCGCCGAGCACGGGCTGGGCAACCTGAAGCGCGTCTTGTCCCTCGCCGAGGCGCAAGCGCTGAAGCCCGGCGAGGCCGGCCTTGCCGTGCTGCCGCTCGAAGCCGGCTTCGAGACGGCGAACCTCGTCGTCGTCGCCGAGCAGGACATCCTGGGCGACAGGTTGATCCGTCGCGCGAAGAAACGGCGCAAGGCATCGGATTTCATTGCCGAAGTCGCTGCGCTATCGGCCGGCGACATCGTCGTCCACGCCGATCACGGCATCGGCCGCTTCGTCGGGCTGAAGACGATAGAGGCCGCCGGCGCGCCGCACGACTGCCTCGAGATCCGCTATGCCGGCGACGACCGGCTGTTCCTGCCGGTGGAGAACATCGAGCTTCTGTCGCGCTACGGCTCGGATTCGGCCGAAGCCGTGCTCGACAAGCTCGGCGGCGTCGCCTGGCAATCCCGCAAGGCGAAGCTGAAGCGCCGGCTGCTGGAGATGGCCGGGCAACTGATCAAGCTCGCGGCCGAGCGGCAGATGCGGCCCGCCCCCGTGCTGTCGCCGCCGGACGGGCTCTATGGCGAGTTTTCCGCCCGCTTCCCCTATGACGAGACCGACGACCAGCTCGCGGCCATCGAAGCGGTGAGCGAGGATCTCGCCGCCGGGCGGCCGATGGATCGGCTGATCTGCGGAGATGTCGGCTTCGGCAAGACGGAGGTGGCGCTGCGCGCCGCCTTCCTCGCAGCGATGGAGGGCTTCCAGGTCGCGGTGGTGGTGCCGACGACGCTGCTTGCCCGCCAGCATTTCCGCACCTTCAGCCAGCGCTTCGCCGGATTGCCGGTGACGGTGCGGCAGGCCTCGCGGCTGGTGGGTTCCAAGGAGCTTTCAGAGACGAAGAAGGGCATTGCCGACGGCACGGTCGACATCGTGGTCGGCACCCACGCGCTGCTCGGCTCCTCGATCACCTTCAGGAATCTCGGCCTGCTGATCGTCGACGAGGAGCAGCATTTCGGCGTCAAGCACAAGGAGCGGCTGAAGGAGCTGAAATCGGACGTGCACGTGCTCACGCTTTCGGCGACGCCGATCCCGCGCACGCTGCAACTGGCGCTCACCGGCGTGCGCGAGCTGTCGCTGATCGCGACGCCGCCGGTCGACCGCATGGCGGTGCGCACCTTCATCTCGCCCTTCGACCCGCTGGTGATCCGCGAGACGCTGTTGCGCGAGCGCTACCGCGGCGGCCAGAGCTTCTATGTCGTGCCGCGCATCTCCGACCTCGCCGACATCAGGCGCTTCCTCGAGGAGCAGGTGCCGGAGCTGAAGGTGGCGACCGCCCACGGCCAGATGGCGGCGGGCGAGCTCGACGACATCATGAACGCCTTCTACGACGGCCAGTACGACGTGCTTTTGTCGACCACCATCGTGGAATCCGGCCTCGACATCCCGACCGCCAACACGCTGATCGTCCACCGCGCCGACATGTTCGGGCTGGCGCAGCTCTACCAGCTTCGCGGCCGGGTCGGGCGCTCCAAGCTGCGCGCCTATGCGCTGTTCACGCTGCCGGCCAACAAGACGCTGACGCAGCTCGCCGAGCGGCGGCTGAAGGTGCTGCAATCGCTCGACACGCTGGGCGCGGGCTTCCAGCTCGCCAGCCACGACCTCGACATCCGCGGCGCCGGCAACCTGCTGGGCGAGGAGCAGTCGGGCCACATCAGGGAAGTCGGCTTCGAGCTCTACCAGCAGATGCTGGAGGAGGCGGTGGCCGAGCTGCGCGGAACGGGCGAGGCGGTCGACACCGGCTGGTCGCCGCAGATCACCGTCGGCACGGCGGTGATGATCCCGGAAAGCTACGTGCCCGACCTTCAGCTTCGCCTCGGGCTCTACCGCCGGCTGGCCGAGCTTCAGAGCCCGCAGGAGATCGACGGCTTCGGCGCCGAGCTGATCGACCGCTTCGGCCCGCTGCCGCAGGAGGTCGAGCATCTGTTGAAGGTGGTGTTCATCAAGGCGCTGTGCCGCAAGGCCAATGTCGAGAAGCTCGACGCGGGGCCGAAGGGCGTGGTGGTCCAGTTCCGCAACCGCGAGTTCCCCGACCCGGCCGGGCTGGTGCGCTACATCGCCGAGCAGGGCTCGCTGGCCAGGATCAGGCCCGACCAGGGCATCGTGCTGATGCGCGACTGGCCGACGCCGGAAAAGCGGCTCGCCGGCTCGGCGGTGGTGATGACGCAGCTCGCGCGGCTGGCGGAGAAGGCGGCGGCGTAGGAAGCCTCTATTCGTCCTTGTCCAGCTCGCCGCGCGCCTTGGCCGCCGCGACCTGGCGGATGGCGTCGGCCAGGGTGTCGGTCTCCTGCGCGCCCATCACGGCATATTTGCCTTCGAGCAGGAAGCACGGCACGCCGCGCACGCCCATGCGTGCGGCGGTCTCGATCTCGCCCTGCACGGCCTCGACATCGGCATTGGAGGAAAGCAGCGCCTCGATCAGCCCCGCGTCCATCCCGGCCTCGCCGGCCACCTCGGCGAGCACGGCGCGGTCGCCGATGTCGCGGGCCTCCTCGAAATTGATCTCGAACAGGCGGCGCACCACCAGCGCCTGCGCCCCGGCCGGCGCCTTCTCGGAGGCCGCCCAGCGGATCAGCCGGTGGGCGTCGAGCGTGTTGGCCGAGACCTCCATGCCGTCGAAATTGAAGCGGATGCCCTCGGCCTCGCCGAGCGGCACGATGCGGTCGTGGATCTCGCGCAGCCGCTCCTCGGAGCCGAACTTGCGCAGCATGTAGGCCTTGCGCGGCAGGCCGCCGGGCGGGATGGTCGGGTCGAGCTGGTAGGGCCGCCAGCGCACCGCCACCTCGATCCCGGGCGTCATGGCGACCGCGCGCTCCAGCCGCTTCATGCCGATGAAGCACCACGGGCAGGCGACGTCGGAGACGACGTCGACCGTCAGTTTCGTCTTTTCGTCCATGGCGATCTCCTTCAGTTCCCGGCGTGCCACCACGTCTGGAATTGCGGCCCGTAGAGCGGGGTGACGCCGGGACGCTCGATCTGCCGCCAGCGCGCCACCCAGCGGTTGAGCCGGGGGTTGTAGAGCGGCACCACATAGGCGCCGGAGAGCAGCACCCGGTCGTAGGCGCGCACGGCGGCGATGAAGTCCTCGCGCGAGCGGGCGGCAAGCAGCGCCTCGATCATCGCGTCGACGGCCGGGTCGGCGACGCCGGCGAAATTGTAGGTGCCGTCGAGGTCGCGCGTGGCCGAGCCGAAGCGGGCGAGCTGCTCGGCCCCCGGCGACAGCGACGAGGTGTAGCTTTGCAGGATCACGTCGTAGTCGTAGGTGCGCTGGCGCTGGAGGTATTGCGCGCTGTCGACGACGCGGATGGTGGCCTCGATGCCGAGGCGCTCCAGCGTGCGCGTCCACGAGGTGGCGAGCGGCACGCCGGCGGTGCCGTTGAGCATGATCTCGAAGGCGAGCGGCCTGCCGTCCGGCCCGACCATGCGCTTGCCATCCAGCCGGTAGCCGGCCGCCTTCAGCGCCTCCATGCCGGCGCGCAGGAAGTCGCGGTCGCGGCCGGAGCCGTCGGAGACCGGCGGCGCCCAGGTGCCTTCCATGATTTCGGGCAGCACGGCATCGGGGAAGAGGGCGAGCAGCCGGCGCTCGGCCTCGCTGGCGGCAATGCCGTGCGAGGACAGCTCCGAGCCGTCATAGTAGCTTTTCGTGCGGCTGTAGGCGCTGTTGAACAGGTTGCGGTTGGCCCACTCGAAATCGAACAGGCCGACGAGCGCGTGGCGCAGCGCGCGGTCGGCGAAGACCGGGCGGCGCGTGTTCATGACGAAGCCGTACATGCCCGACGGCAGGCCGAACTCGAACGTGTCCCTGACGACGCGCCCGTCCCTGGCGGCGGGGAAGTCGTAGCCGGTCGTCCAGCGGCCGCTGTCGGTCTCGATATGGATCGAGGCCATTCCCTTCTTGAACGATTCGAACAGCGTGTTGTCGTCGCGGATGTAGCTGATGCGGATCTCGTCGTAATTGTCGAAGCCGCGCTTGGAGGGGATGTCCTTCGCCCAGTAGTCGGGATTGCGCCTCAGCACCACCGTCTCGCCGGGGCTCACGCGCTCGACCGTGTAGGGGCCGGAGCCGACCGGCGGCTTGAGCGAGGTGCGGTCGAAGTTCCGTGCATCCGTGGCGTGCCTCGGCAGGATGGGAAGCTGCGCGAGGAGCAGCGGGGCCTCGCGGCCGGCGTCCTTCCTCAGCGTGAAGCGCACGCCGCGCTCGCCGACCTTCTCGATGCGCTCGGCCGCCCTGATCCAGTTCTGGTAGTTGGGCCGCGCCTTCTCGGCCATGAGCTCCATGGTGAAGACGACGTCGTCGGCGGTGACGGGCGTCCCGTCCGAGAATTTCGCGCGCGGGTCGAGCGTGAACTCGACGAAGGAGCGTTCCTCGTCGGTCTCGATGCTCTGCGCAATCAGCGGATAGAGCGTGAACGGCTCGTCGCGCGAGCGCAGCATCAGGCTCTCGAACACGTTCATGCCGAAATACTGGTCGAACAGCCCGCGCGCGCCGTCGCCCTGCACGATGAACGGATTGAGGCTGTCGAACGAGCCCTGGACGGCGTAGTCGACCCGTCCGCCCTTGGGGGCGTCCGGGTTGACGTAGGGGAAATGGGTGAAGCCGTCCGGCAGCGCCGGCTCGCCGTGCATGGCGATGGCGTGGCGGGGGGCGTGGCGCTGCCCGTCCTGCGCGGCGGCGGGAAGGCCGGCGAGCGCGGCGGCCAGCGCCATCAGGGCGGCAACGGAGGAAAGGCGCATGGTCGGTCTCTGCGTGCGTCCTGCTTCGGGCGGGGCGATTCGGCCCAAATTATCACGCGCGCGGGGGACGGGGCGGCAAATTTCGCGCGAGGTCTGGATTCGCCGCCGCGTCCGGTGTAACAGGCGGCCGAGAGTCATGCTGTCGCCGCATTTGACCGACACTAGCAAGCCGGATGCCGGCCAGCGCCGCCGCAGCTCGACACCTGAGAGGACAACGACCCCATGAGCAGCCGGAAGACCAACGTGTCCCGACTTTCCATTCTCGCAGCCGCCGCGTTCGGCGTGGCCGCAGGCGGCACCGTCCCGGCCGCCGCCCAGCAGCAGGAGCTGCCGCAGGGCTGGTTCAAGGCCTGCTCCAAGCAGGAAGACGTCGACATCTGCAACGTGCAGAACATCATGGTCGCCGATACGGGCCAGTTGCTGACCGCCGTCAGCATGATCGAGGTCAAGGGCAAGGTGAACCGCAAGATCTTCCAGGTCACCGTGCCGTCGGGCCGCATGGTGCCGCCCGGCATCGGCATGCAGATCGACGGCGGCCAGACGCAGAAGATCGAGTACATGATCTGCCTGCCCGACCGCTGCATCGCGGAGGCCCCGCTGTCCGACCAGCTCGTCGCCGCCTTCAAGCGCGGCCAGAAGGTCACGCTGACCTCGGTCAACTTCCAGAACCAGCCGAACCCGATCCAGGTGACGCTGTCGGGCTTCACCGGCGCCTTCGACGGCGCGCCGTTGCAGCAGTCCGACATCGAGGACCGCCAGCGCAAGCTTCAGGAGTTCGTCAGCAAGAACACCGACGACTTCGCCAAGAAGCTCAAGGAAGAGCAGGATCGCGCCAAGCAGGCCGACTGAGCCCTGCCGCGGCGGCAACGAAAAAGGCGGGCCGAAAGCCCGCCTTTTTCGTTGCCGCCGCGCCGCGCCGCAAGAACCGGCGGCAGGCGCGCTCAGTGCTGGACGTGGCGCTTGGGCGCGTAGCTGCCGTCGCTCGTCCTGTCGAAGAACTCGCCGAGCTGGGGATGGCGCACCGGCTCGCCCGAGGAATCGTCGAGCAGGTTCTGCTCCGAGACGTAGGCGACGTATTCGGTATCCTCGTTCTCGGCGAGCAGGTGATAGAAGGGCTGGTCCTTGCGCGGCCGGACCTCCGGCGGAATGGCCTGATACCATTCCTCGGTGTTGGCGAATTCCGGATCGACGTCGAAGATCACCCCGCGGAACGGAAACAGCCGATGCCGCACGACCTGGCCGATCCTGAACTTCGCTGTCTTCGTTTCACGCATGATCCTTACCTTGGCGCTTTATTTGGCGCATTACGCCGCCTAATTCAACCGTCGCGCGGCTTGACCTCGAGGCGGGCGCGCGATAGCCGCCGGGCTTTCGCCCCTCCTTCCCGCAAACGGAGCTGCGCCGGGTCTTCATGACGGACATCGTCGGACTTGTTCTGCCCTTCTTCGGCATGATCTTCATCGGCGCGCTGGCGGCGCGGCTGGTGCGCCAGCCGCTCGAGGCGCTGGGCTGGATGAACGTCTTCGTCATCTACATCGCGCTGCCGGCGCTGTTCTTCCAGCTGCTGTCGCGCACGCCGGTCGAGGAGCTGACGGAGTGGCGCTACATCGCCGGCTCGCTTGCCGCGACCTTCGTCGTCTTCTGCCTGATGTTCGCCGGCTCGGCGATCGTCTCGCGCGGCGCGATCGCCGAAAGCACGATCAGGGGGCTGGCCGCCGCCTACGGCAATATCGGCTATATGGGGCCGGGGCTGGCGCTGCTCGTCTTCGGGCCGGAGGCGGCGGTGCCGGTGGCGCTGATCTTCTCGTTCGAGAACGTCATGCACTTCACGCTGGCGCCGATGCTGATGGCGCTGGCCGGCGGCGAGAAGGGGCCGCTGGGCGCGCTGGCGCTCGGCGTCGTCAGGCGCATCGTGCTGCACCCCTTCATCATCGCCACCGCCGCCGGCGGGCTGGCGGCCTGGGCGCAGGTCGAGCCGCCGGCGCCGGTGTCGCGCCTGCTCGACTACCTGGCGCAGGCGGCCGCGCCCTGCGCGCTGTTCGCCATGGGCGTGACGCTGACCCTGCGGCCGCTCAAGCGCGTGCCGCGCGAGCTGGGCGCCATCGCCGGCCTCAAGCTCGTCGTCCACCCCGTCCTGTGCTGGGTGATGCTGAGCCTGTTCGGCAATTTCTCGGAAGTGTGGGTCTATGCGGCGATCCTTCTCGCCGCGCTGCCCACCGCCGCCAACGTCTTCGTCATCGCCCAGCAATACGGCGTGTGGGTCGAGCGCGCCTCGGCGAGCGTGCTCATCACCACCATGCTGTCGGTCGTCACCGTCACGGCGATCATCTACCTGATCGTCAACGGCATCCTGCCGGCAGACCTGTTTCCCTGAGGGCTATTTCCATGACAGCAGGCCGGCGAACCCGCCGCCGGTGCGCAGGCCCTCGCGCATGAAGAAGGCGCGCAGCGGCGGGGTGACGCGCAGCAGCGACAATCCGGCCGCGCGCGCCGCCTGCGCCGGCAGGAGGTCGGACAGCAGCGAGCGGTTGAGCATGTCGACGGCCGAGGAGCGGGCGAGGATGTCGGGCCGCCGGGCGCGGTCGTAGGCGGCGAGCGCGGCTGCGGCGCCCGGGTCGGCCGCGTGGCGCAGCGCCACCTTCGTCAGGTCCTCGGCGTCGCGGATGCCGAGGTTGAGGCCCTGCGCGCCGATGGGCGGGAAGATGTGCGCGGCCTCGCCGACCAGCGCCACGCGCCTGTCGGCGAAGCGGCGCGGCAGCGCCGAGGCGAGCGGATAGACCTGGCGGCCGGGCTCGACCTCGACGCGGCCGAGCATCGACTGCATGCGCTCCTCCACCAGCCGCGACAGCTCGGCCTCCGGCAGCGCGGCAAGCTCCCCGGCGCGGCGGCGGCGCGTCACCCAGACGAGGCTGGAGCGCCGGCCCGGCAGCGGAACCTGGGTGAAGGGGCCGTCCTCGGTGTGGAATTCGGTCGAGGTGTCGTCGTGCGGCCGGGCGTGGGAGAAGTTCAGCACCAGCGCCGACTGCCCGGCCTCCCAGAACTTCACGGCGATGCCGGCGGCCTCGCGGGCCGGCGAGCGGCGGCCGTCGGCGGCGGCGGCGAGCTTCGCCGTCACCGTGCCGCCGGTCTCCAGCGCGGCCTCGATGCTTTCCGCTGCCGGCGTCCAGCGCGCGACGAGCGAGGAAAGGACGCGAATCGCCGGCGTCTCCCCGACCGCGCTGCCGAGCGCGGCGTTCAGGTGCGCGTTGGGGATGTTCATGCCGAACATCTCCTCGCCGATCTCGGCGGCGCGGAAAGTGACGGTCGGGCTGCGCAGCAGCCGGGCGGTGGCGTCGGCGATGCGCATGGCCCGAAGCGGCGCCGCGTGCGGCCGCAGGGCATCGAGCAGGCCGAGCCGGTCGAGGAAATCGAGCGAGGGCTTCATCAGCGCGGTGGTGCGGCGGTCGCCCGATCCTGTCGACGGGCCCGCCTGCGGGCCGACCGGCGGGCCGGCGAGCGCGACGGAAAAGCCGGCCTGCGCCAGCGAAAGGGCCGTCACCAGCCCGGCCGGGCCGGTGCCGGCCACCACGATGTCGGTCTCGATCTGCATGTCCGGTCTCCGCTTGTCGGGCAGCAGCGATATAGGCCCGCCTTGCGCCCGCGATCAACATGACGGATTGGCCCACCCTGCCGCCCCCGCCCGCCCCGCCGCCCCGGCGGCGATTTCGCGGCGATTTCGCGGCGATTTCCCGGGGCTCGCAGCCGATAGTGCTTGTGCCGGCGGTTGCCCTGCCTGTAGTTTCGGCCTTCCTCGAGGGGAAGGGGGCGGGCTGGATATCGAAGGGTGAGCCGGTGCTTGCGATGAATTGCGATCCGGGCGGACGGGTGCCGTGAGCGACGAGACGTCTAGCAGGCGCAAGCTCGCCGACCGCATCCCGCGCCCGAAGAAGAAGGTGACCTGGCCGCAGGCGCGCGCCTTCTCGGTGCATCTGCTGACGGCGTCGGGTTCCTTCCTCGCCTTCCTGTCGCTGGTGGCGGCGGCCGAGAAGCAGTGGACGGCGATGTTCCTGTGGCTGGGGCTGGCGCTGTTCGTCGACGGCATCGACGGCCCGATCGCGCGCAGGCTCGAGGTCAAGGAGGTGCTGCCGACATGGTCGGGCGAGCTCCTCGACAACGTCATCGACTACGTCACCTATGTGCTGATCCCGGCCTTCGCGCTCTACCAGAGCGGCTTCATGGGCGAGGGGCTGTCGTTCCTGTCGGCGGCGATCATCGTCGTCTCCAGCGCGATCTACTACGCCGACACCGGCATGAAGACGCGCGAGAACTTCTTCAAGGGCTTCCCGGTGGTGTGGAACATGCTCGTCTTCACCCTGTTCGTGGTGCAGACCGGCGAGTGGACCTCCTTCGCCGTGGTGGTGATCGCGGCCGCGCTGTCCTTCGTGCCGGTTCACTTCCTGCATCCGGTGCGGGTCAGGCGGCTGCGCACGCTCAATCTCGGCGTCTTCCTGGCCTGGTGCGCGCTCGGGCTCGTCGCGCTCGCCCAGAACATGCAGGCGTCGCTCGTCGTGCAGGTGGGCATCGCGGCGACGGCGGTCTATCTGTTCGTCATCGGCGGGGTCATGCAGCTTTTCCCGACACTTGGACTGAAGAAGGAATGACATGGTCAAGGCGATACGCATCCACGAACACGGCGGACCGGAGGTGCTGCGCTACGAGGAGGTCGATCCGGGCCGGCCCGGCCGCGGCGAGGTGCTGGTGCGCCACACCGCCATCGGCCTGAACTTCATCGACACCTATTTCCGCAGCGGCCTCTACACGCCCCCGGCCGGGCTGCCGTTCACGCCGGGCGGCGAGGCCGCCGGCGTGGTGATCGAGCTGGGCGAGGGGGTGACGGAGCTTTCGCCCGGAGATCGCGTCGCCTATGCCGGCGGGCCGGGCTCCTATGCCGAGGAGCGCGTGATGCCGGCCGACCGGCTGGTGAAGATACCCGACGGCGTCTCCGACGAGGAGGCCGCGGCCATGATGCTCAAGGGCATGACGGCAGAATATCTGCTGCGCCGCACCTATGCGGTCAAGCCCGGCGACAACGTGCTCTACCACGCGGCGGCCGGCGGCGTCGGGCTGATCTTCGGCCAGTGGGCGAAGCATCTGGGCGTCGACGTCATCGGCACGGTCGGCTCGGCCGAGAAGGCGGAGCTTGCGAAGGCGCACGGCTATGCCCATGTCGTCAACTACCGCGAGATCGACTTCGTCAAGGCCGTCGCCGAGATCACCGGCGGCAGGAAGTGCGACGTCGTCTACGATTCCGTCGGCAAGGACACGTTCGACGGCTCGCTCGACTGCCTGAGGCCGCGCGGCATGATGGTCTCGTTCGGCCAGTCCTCCGGGGCGGTGCCGCCGTTCAACCTCGGCATCCTGTCGCAGAAGGGGTCGCTGTTCCTGACCCGGCCGACGCTGTTCACTTACGTGGCCGCGCGCGCGGAACTGGAGGCGAGCGCCGCCGCCCTGTTCGAGGTGGTGCGCTCGGGCGCGGTCAAGATCAGGATCAACCAGCGCTATCCGCTTGCCGAGGCGGCGCAGGCGCAGGCAGACCTGGAGGGCCGCAGGACCACCGGCACCACCGTGCTCATCCCCTAGCGTGGCGCGATGCCGTCGCCGGCCGTCGAGTGTTCTCGGGCCGGCGATTACATCGCTTTACGTTGAAAAACTTTATGCACTTTCAATGAAGGCAACGGTTTGCGCTTGCGGAGGGCGCCGCCTACCATGCTCCCAGGGGAACACAGAAAACGTCCGGCCAGAAACGGGGCGAACAGGAACCGGGAGGCGCTGTGAGCGAGACGCGCGAGACGGGCGCCGTGCCTCTGCTTGAGGTGCGCGGGCTTACGAAGGTATTCGGCCAGCTCAGGGCCTGCGACGGCATCGACCTGACGATCGGGAAGGGCGAGATCCACGCGCTGCTCGGCGAGAACGGGGCGGGCAAGTCGACCTTCGTGAAGATGCTGTTCGGCTCGCTGGAGCCGGCCTCGGGCGACATCTTCTGGAACGGCTCCAGGGTGGCGATCAGGAGCCCGGCCCACGCGCGCAAGCTCGGCATCGGCATGGTGTTCCAGCATTTCTCGCTGTTCGAGGCGCTGACGGCGGCCGAGAACATCCTGCTGTCGCTCGACGACGACACCTCCATCGTCGAGATCGCCGGCAAGGCCCACGACGTGTCGAAGGCCTACGGCCTGCCGCTCGACCCCTACGCGCTGGTCGGCGACCTTTCGGTGGGCGAGCGCCAGCGCATCGAGATCATCCGCTGCCTGCTTCAGGAGCCGCAGCTCATCATCCTCGACGAGCCGACCTCGGTGCTGACCCCGCAGGAGGCCGACAAGCTGTTCGAGACGCTGGAGCGGCTGCGCGAGGAGGGCAAGTCGATCCTCTACATCTCCCACCGGCTGGAGGAGGTGAAGCGGCTGTGCGACCGTGCCACGGTGCTGCGCCACGGCAAGGTGGTGGCCCATTGCGACCCGCGCAAGGAGACGGCCGCGTCGCTCGCGCGCATGATGGTGGGCTCGGAGGTGGTGACGGCCGAGCGGCCGCCGGCCGCCGCCGGCGAAAGGGCCGAGCTGCTCGGCATATGCGGGCTCTCGCGCAAGCCGGCCGGGCCGTTCTCCATTCCGCTGCGCAACATCTGGCTGAGCCTGAAGGCGGGCGAGGTGCTGGGCATAGCGGGCGTCGCCGGCAACGGCCAGGGCGAGTTCTTCGAGGCGGTGTCGGGCGAGGTGTTGCAGGACAGCGCCGACGTGATCCGCATCCGCGGCGCCGCGGTCGGGCGGCTCGACATCTCGGGCCGCCGGCTGCTGGGCGCCGCCTTCGTGCCGGAGGAGCGGCTGGGCCACGGCGCGGCCCCGCGCATGAAGCTGTCGGAGAACCTGCTGCTGTCACGCTTCAGGACCGACGCCGCGACGTTCCTCGGCCGGCTCGGCCTCATCCGCACGCCGGTCATCGCCGGGGCGGCGCAGCGCATCGTCGCCGAGATGGACGTGCGCAAGAGCGCCGACGACCCCGAGGCGGCGTCGCTGTCGGGCGGCAACCTGCAAAAGTTCATCATCGGCCGCGAGCTCGACCGCAAGCCGGCGGTCATGGTGGTCAACCAGCCGACCTGGGGCGTCGACGCGGGCGCTGCCGCGCGCATCCGCCAGGCGCTGATCGACCTGGCGCGCGCCGGCTCGGCCGTGCTCGTCATCAGCCAGGACCTCGACGAGCTGTTCGAGGTGTCGGACGCCATCGCCGTCATGCACGACGGCCAGCTCTCGGCGCCGATCCCGGTGGCGGAGGCGACGCCGGAGCGGATCGGCCTCTTGATGGGCGGGGCGGACGCCGCCAATGCGAGCCATGGAGCCGGCCATGGCGCCAGCCACGACGGGAGCCACGGCTCCGGCCACGGGCTCGGACACAGCGGGGAGGTGGCGTGATGCGCATCGAGCTCGTCAAGCGCCCGCAGCAGTCGCGGCTGTTCTCGGCGCTGTCGCCCTTCATCGCCTTCGCGCTGACCATCGCCGCCGGCGCGATCCTGTTCGCCGCGCTCGGCAAGAACCCGGCGACGACGCTCTATTACTATTTCATCGACCCGCTGACCGAGCTGTGGTCGCTGCACGAGCTGGCCATCAAGGCCGCGCCGCTGATCCTGATCGCGGTCGGCCTTTCGGTGTGCTTCCTGTCGAGCAACTGGAACATCGGCGCCGAGGGCCAGTTCATCGTCGGCGGCATCGTCGGCTCGATGCTGCCGGTGCTGTTTCCCGAGATGAAGTTCTGGTTCGTGCTGCCGCTGATGCTGTTGATGGGCATGGCCGGCGGCGCGCTCTATGCCGCCATTCCCGCCATGCTCAAGGTGCGCTTCAACACCAACGAGATCCTGACCAGCCTGATGCTGGTCTATGTCGCGCAGCTCTTCCTCGACTGGCTGGTGCGCGGGCCGTGGCGCAACCCCGCCGGCATGAACTTCCCGGGCACGGTGCGTTTCCACGAATACGCGGTCCTGCCCGAGATCCTGCCGGCCTCGGGGCGCGCGCACTGGGGCTTCGTCTTCGCGCTGGTGGCGGCGCTCGTCGTCTGGTTCGTGCTGGCCAGGACGCTGAAGGGCTTTCAGGTCAAGGTGCTGGGCCAGAGCCCGCGGGCAGGGCGCTTCGCCGGCTTCTCCTCGGGGCGCATGGTGATGTTCGCCTTCCTCGTCTCCGGCGCGCTGGCGGGCCTCGCCGGCATCTCGGAGGTGTCGGGCGCGGTGCGGCACCTCAACGAGAAGCTGTCCATCGGCTACGGCTTCACCGCCATCATCGTCGCCTTCCTCGGCCGGCTGAACCCGCTCGGCATCGTGGCGGCGGGCCTGGTGCTGGCGCTGACCTATCTCGGCGGCGAGGCGGCGCAGATTTCCGTCGGCCTTTCCGACAAGGTGGTGCGCGCCTTCCAGGGCCTGATCCTGTTCTTCGTGCTCGCCTGCGACACGCTGATCCACTACCGCATCCGCCTCGTGCGGCCGCATGCCGCCGCAGCCGGGGAGGCAAGCCATGTTTGAGGCCGTCGTCATCACCATCGCCACGGCGGCGACGCCGCTGCTGATCGCGGCCATGGGCGAGCTGGTGGTCGAGCGCTCCGGCGTGCTCAACCTCGGCGTCGAGGGCATGATGATCATGGGCGCGGTGACGGGCTTCGCCGTGGCGCAGACCACCGGCTCGCCCTGGCTCGGCGTGTTCGCGGCCATCGCCATGGGAGCGGCGTTCTCGCTCTTGTTCGCCTTCCTGACGCTGACGCTGGTGACCAACCAGGTGGCGACGGGGCTGGCGCTGACGCTGCTCGGCCTCGGCCTGTCGGGCATGATCGGCGAGGCGTTCATCGGCCTGCCCGGCGTCAAGATGGGCACGCTCTACATTCCCTGGCTCACCGACCTGCCCTATGTCGGCCGGCTCGTCTTCGGCCAGGACCCGATCTTCTACATCTCGATCCTGCTGACGGCGGGGGTGGCGTGGTTCCTGTTCTACACCAAGGCGGGGCTGACGCTGCGCGCGGTCGGCGACAACCACGCCTCGGCGCATGCGCTGGGCATCAAGGTCACCGCCATCCGCTATCTCGCCGTCATGTTCGGCGGCGCGTGCGCGGGGCTTGCCGGCGCGTTCCTGGCGCTGGTCTACGTGCCGCAATGGGTGGAGGGCATGAGCGCGGGCCGCGGCTGGATCGCGCTGGCGCTGGTGGTGTTCGCCTCGTGGCGGCCGTGGCGGGTGCTGGCGGGCGCCTATCTGTTCGGCGCCGTGTCGATCGGCCAGCTCCACGCCCAGGCGCTCGGCTGGCCCATCCCTTCTCAACTGCTTTCGGCGCTTCCCTATCTGGCCACGATCGCGGTTCTCGTTCTAATCTCGCGCAACAGGAGACTGACGATGGTGAACACGCCTGCCTGCCTCGGCCAGCCTTTCGTTCCCGATCGTTAGGACCGGACAAATCCCTTCGGACATCTCAACAGAGGACGGACCCATGAGAAAGACACTTCTGGCGCTTGCGGCATCGGCCGCCGTGCTGATTCCCGGCGCGGCCCTCGCGCAGGACAAGACCAAGGCCTGCTGGATCTATGTCGGCCCGATCGGCGACTTCGGCTATTCCTACCAGCACCATCAGGGCCTGCTCGACGCGCAGAAGCACTTCGGCGACAAGCTCGAGACCGCCTATCTGGAAAGCGTTCCCGAGGGCGCCGACGCCGAGCGCGCCATCGAGCGCTTCGCGCGGTCGGGCTGCGACATCATCTTCACCACCTCATTCGGCTTCATGGACGCCACCAATGCGGTCGCCGCGCGCTTCCCCGACGTCAAGTTCGAGCATGCCACGGGCTTCAAGCGCGAGCATCCGAACGTGGCGACCTACAACTCCAAGTTCCACGAAGGTCGCTACGTGCAGGGCGTGATCGCCGCCAAGATGTCGGAGAAGGGTGTCGCGGGCTACATCGCCTCGTTCCCCATCCCCGAGGTGGTGATGGGCATCAACGCCTTCGTGCTCGGCGCGCAGTCGGTCAATCCCGACTTCAAGGTCAAGGTGGTGTGGGCCAACACCTGGTTCGACGCCGGCAAGGAGGCCGACGCGGCCAAGGCGCTGATCGACCAGGGCGTCGACATCATCACCCAGCACACCGACTCGACGGCGCCGCTGCAGGTCGCGGCCGAGCGCGGCATCAAGGCTTTCGGCCAGGCGACCGACATGATCGCCTTCGGCCCCGAGACGCAGCTCACCGCCATCGTCGACGACTGGGGTCCCTACTATATCGAGCGCATCCAGGCGCTCATGGACGGCACCTGGGAGCAGGTCGACGTGTGGGGCGGCATGAAGGAGGGCCATGTCGTGATGGCGCCCTACACCAACATGCCCGACGACGTGAAGGCGCTGGCCGAGGAGGTCGAGGCCAGGATCAAGTCCGGCGAGTTCAACCCCTACACCGGCCCGATCAACAAGCAGGACGGCACGCCGTGGCTGGCCGAGGGCGAGGTCGCGGAGGACAGCTTCCTGCTCGGCCTCAACTTCTATGTCGAGGGCGTGGACGACCAGCTTCCGCAGTAAGCTGCGCCGATCGCGGCAACCGGAAGGGCGGCCCTGCGGCCGCCCTTTTGCGTTGCGGGGCCGGCATCGGGCCGTAGGGCGCGAAGCCGGACGCAGCGTGAGCGGCCAAGGAAGCGGGGCTTTCGCGCGGCTCCGCGGCCCACCATTCCATCCCATTTGGGAGTAGGCGGCATAACCGCCCGGCGATACTCCATAAACACTGCCGCGCCACCGAGCTCACCATTGGCGACGCGGCCCGGATGTGGTTCGCTTTGGGATCGCATGCCGTTAACCGCCTGACCAGTGGCCCCTGGTCAGGCGGTCTTTTCGTGGGCCGCCGCGAATCGAGGCCGCGCCCGCCCGTGAAACGGCGCGTTGCCGGCGATACGCCCCGCGCGGCGGCGTCCCGTCAGAAGGGCTCGTCGAAGGTGATGATCGAGACCTCGCCCTCCAGCGCGCCCTGCCAGGCCGAAAGATGCGGCTCGTCTTCGGGCGCGCCCTCCATGTCGCCGATCTGGTCGAGCTCGGCCTCGGCATAGCCCTCGGCCGCCAGCGCCTCGAGCGCCCGGCGCACCGCGGAATCGTCGTCCGGCGCGGTGAGCATGACGTGCACGCCCTGCGATTCGCCGCCCTTGTCGCGCCAGACGCGGCCGACGATGATGGTGACGGGCTTCTGATCGTTGTCGTTCACGCTGCATACTCCCTGCATATCCCTGTCTGGCACGATTCCGGCCCCGGCGACAGGGCGCGCGAGACCGGGAATCGCGAATTGGGCCGCGTTCGCGCAACAATGTTGCGGGGGTGGCGAGACGAGGCGAAAGAAGGCCAAACCCGCATACTTCTTGGAGGCGCGGGGCTTGACGGTTGCGGGCGTTGCGAGTAGAAGCCGCGACGTCTGAGCCGATGTGAGGCTTTCCCTTTCGGGGCGTCGCGCCCTGGAGCTGGCCTCAAACAGGGTTCGTTTTACGAGCGACTAGACATTGCCGGCTTGCACGAAACGGGCTTCCGTTTCCTCTGCGTTTTGTTCGGGCAGGACCGCCGGGGGTGGTTTGGTGCCCGAATTGCCGTATGGAGATGGTCGCCGAAACGGCCCTGAAAAGGGTTTGAGGCACGGGTTTTGAGATAGAAGGAAGGTTTGATGCCTACCGTCAACCAGCTGATCCGCAAGCCGCGCGTCGCGCCGGTGAAGCGCAACAAGGTTCCGGCCATGCAGGCCAACCCGCAGAAGCGGGGCGTTTGCACGCGCGTCTACACCACGACGCCGAAGAAGCCGAACTCCGCGCTGCGCAAGGTCGCGAAGATCCGCCTCGTCAACGGCTTCGAGGTGATCGGCTACATTCCGGGCGAGGGCCACAACCTTCAGGAGCACTCCGTGGTGATGATCCGCGGCGGCCGCGTGAAGGACCTTCCGGGCGTCCGCTACCATATCATCCGCGGCGTGCTCGACACGCAGGGCGTGAAGAACCGCAAGCAGCGCCGTTCCAAGTACGGCGCCAAGCGTCCGAAGTAAGGGTTTCCCGGCTTCGGCGCTTCTTTTTTAGGGCCGCGGCCGACGATCGTGAGAGACGAAGAACATGTCCCGACGCCACAGAGCAGAGAAGCGCGAGATCAACCCGGACCCGAAGTTCGGCGATCTCGTCGTCACCAAGTTCATGAACGCCATCATGCTGCACGGCAAGAAGTCGACGGCTGAAACGATCGTCTATGGCGCGCTCGACCAGGTGCAGGCCAAGACGAAGCAGGAGCCGGTCGCCGTCTTCCATCAGGCGCTCGACAACGTCGCTCCGCACATCGAGGTGCGTTCCCGCCGCGTCGGCGGCGCGACCTACCAGGTCCCGGTCGACGTGCGCCCCGAGCGCCGGCAGGCGCTCGCCATCCGCTGGCTGATCGCTGCCGCGCGCAAGCGCAACGAGACCACGATGGTCGACCGCCTGTCGGGCGAGCTGCTCGACGCGGCCAACAACCGCGGCACCGCCGTCAAGAAGCGTGAGGACACGCACAAGATGGCCGAAGCCAACCGCGCCTTCGCGCACTACCGCTGGTAATCCGGCGAGCGGAAACGAGAGGCACCCCCGATGGCCCGCGAATACAAACTCGAAGACTACCGCAATTTCGGCATCATGGCGCATATCGACGCCGGCAAGACGACGACGACCGAGCGGATTCTCTACTACACCGGCAAGAGCCACAAGATGGGCGAGACGCACGACGGCGCGTCCACCATGGACTGGATGGAGCAGGAGCAGGAGCGCGGGATCACCATCACGTCGGCCGCGACCACGACCTTCTGGAAGGGTCGTGACGGCAAGGCGCGCCGCTTCAACATCATCGACACCCCCGGCCACGTCGACTTCACCATCGAGGTCGAGCGTTCGCTGCGCGTGCTCGACGGCGCCATCGCGCTTCTCGATTCCAACGCCGGCGTCGAGCCGCAGACCGAGACGGTGTGGCGGCAGGCCGAGAAGTATCATGTCCCGCGCATGATCTTCTGCAACAAGATGGACAAGATCGGCGCCGACTTCTACCGCTGCCTCGACATGATCAAGTCGCGGCTGGGCGCGATCCCGGTCGCCATGCAGCTTCCCATCGGCGCCGAGAACGACTTCAAGGGCGTCGTCGACCTGATCGAGATGAACGCGCTTGTGTGGCGCGACGAGTCGCTGGGCGCGGCCTGGGACGTCGTCGAGATCCCGGCCGATCTCAAGGACAAGGCCGAGGAGTACCGCGAGAAGCTGATCGAGACCGCCGTCGAGATGGACGACGAGGCAATGAACGCCTATCTCGAGGGCACCATCCCGTCGAACGACGAGCTGCGCCGCCTGATCCGCATCGGTACCATCGGCGTCAAGTTCCATCCGGTGTTCTGCGGCACCGCCTTCAAGAACAAGGGCGTGCAGCCGCTTCTCGACGCGGTGGTCGACTTCCTGCCGGCCCCGAACGAAGTGCCGGACATCAAGGGCATCGACCCCAAGACCGAGGCCGAGATCACCCGCAAGTCGTCGGACGACGAGCCGCTGTCCATGCTGGCGTTCAAGATCATGAACGACCCGTTCGTCGGCTCGCTCACCTTCGCGCGCATCTATTCGGGCGTGCTGAAGAAGGGCGTGTCGCTGGAGAACACCGTCAAGGGCAAGCGCGAGCGCATCGGCCGCATGCTTCAGATGCACTCCAACGCCCGCGAGGACATCGAGGAGGCCTATGCCGGCGACATCGTGGCGCTGGCCGGCCTCAAGGACACCACCACGGGCGACACGCTGTGCGACCCGCTGAAGCCGGTGATCCTGGAGCGCATGGAGTTCCCCGATCCGGTGATCCAGATCGCCATCGAGCCGAAGACCAAGAACGACCAGGAGAAGATGGGCCTGGCGCTCAACCGTCTGGCGGCGGAGGACCCGTCCTTCCGCGTGCGCACCGACGAGGAGAGCGGCCAGACGATCATTGCCGGCATGGGCGAGCTGCATCTCGACATCATCGTCGACCGCATGCGGCGCGAGTTCAAGGTCGAGGCCAATGTCGGCGCGCCGCAGGTGGCCTATCGCGAGACGATCACCAAGGCGGCCGAGATCGACTACACGCACAAGAAGCAGACCGGCGGCTCGGGCCAGTTCGCCCGCGTCAAGATCGTGTTCGAGCCGAACCCGGAGGGCGAGGACTTCCTGTTCGAGTCGAAGATCGTCGGCGGCTCGGTGCCGAAGGAATACATCCCCGGCGTCGAGAAGGGCATCCAGAGCGTGCTGTCGTCGGGCCCGCTGGCCGGCTTCCCGATGCTCGGCGTCAAGGCGACGCTGATCGACGGCGCCTACCACGACGTCGACTCCTCGGTGCTCGCCTTCGAGATCGCGGCCCGCGCCGCGTTCCGCGAGGGCGCGCAGAAGGCCGGCGCCCAGCTCCTCGAGCCGATCATGAAGGTCGAGGTGGTGACGCCGGAGGACTATGTCGGTTCGGTGATCGGCGACCTGAACGGCCGGCGCGGCCAGATCCAGGGCCAGGAAGCGCGCGGCATCGCCGTCGTCATCAACGCCATGGTTCCGCTGGCCAACATGTTCAAGTATGTCGACACGCTGCGTTCGATGAGCCAGGGCCGCGCCCAGTACACGATGCAGTTCGACCACTACGAGCCGGTGCCGAACGCGGTCGCCCAGGAAATCCAGAAGAAGTACGCGTAGCCGCGCGCCGGCCGCGAGAGACAGACTAGCCCGCACGGGCGCGCAAGGAATGGAGAAGTCACATGGCCAAGGGTAAATTTGAGCGTACGAAGCCGCATGTCAACATCGGCACGATTGGTCACGTTGACCATGGCAAGACGTCGCTGACGGCTGCGATCACG
>QEVK01000015.1 GCA_003577315.1 Hyphomicrobiales bacterium
CGCCTCGCAGAAAAGGGAAAAAGTGGACGACTTTTACGCCGCCCGCAGCGGGACTATCCCGCCGCTGCCGTGGTCGACTTTCTCACCGCCGTTCTCAGGACGAGCCGCTCACGCCGTAGGAGCGCCGAAAGCTCTTTGTCTGCGATGCCTTCTGCCGGGAGGCGGCGCAACATAGCCGGGGTCACCAAAACGATACCGACGCGCGAATTCACCAAGCCCTTGTCGATCGCCCGCATCATCGGCACCCCGAGGCCAAGGTCCTTCTCGCTGAACCGGCCACAGGATTTGCACCCCATAGCGGACACCCATCTCATCGTAGTGCGGCGGAGGCAGGATAATTTCGCGCTGGCGCTCATATGCCTTGCGGACATCGTATGCGAGGCTGAGAAACATGCCTTCCTTTTCACGGACGAGAGGCGATCGCTCATTGACGTCGTGTACAACCTCGTGGAGCCAGCGAAGCGAGGTGTAGTCTCCGATCAGCAAGATGCCGGCATGGTTCTTCAACAGGCGATACGACAGCAATTCCACCCCTCCTTTTTGCAGTCCACTTCCGATGCTTGTCCGCCTTGCAGCTCACATGGACCACGGGTCGAAGAGATCGATTCCGAAGCCTTCGAAATCCTTCGTGTTGCGGGTCGCCAAGGTGAACTGTTTCGCGATCGCTGTCGCGGCGATCAAGCCATCCATGGATGACAGGCCACGACCACGACGCTTCGCCACGGCCATCAGATCGCCCCAGGCCAGAGCGGTCGGCTCGTCAACATGGAGAACCCTTTGCTCGAAACGCTGCGGCAAATCCTGCGCCAGCCATTCGGCAAGCGCGTCGCGTTTCCGGCCTTCGTCCATGAGGGCGACGCCGCGCCGAATCTCGGCGATCGACACCACGCTGATGAACGAACGGTCCTCATCGAGCTGGTCCAGCCATTCCAGAACCCTTGGGTCTGGGGCCGGCTTCGTCACCTCAGACAGGACATTCGTATCGAGCAATAGCCTCACGGCTGCAGATCACGCGGCTCGTCGCGCTGACGCTCGAGGTCGAGATCGGCGCCGCGCAACGGCGAATCCATCAGGAACTCCGCAAGCGTGCCCTTGCGCACCGTCTTACGCTGCCATTCCTCGGCCGAGACGACAACGACGCTTGGCTTGCCGTTCCGGGTGATCGTTTGAGGTGCAGACTGCGCGCGCTCGATGACCTCCGACAGCCGGGCTTTGGCTCCGGCGACGGTCCAGTTAGTATCTTCTTTGGGTGCAGATAGCATGGTTGGCCTCCGTGACCACTTTGACTATCTTGACTATATGGGATTGCCCATACGGCTGCAACAGGGTAGGGGAGGGGCCTTTTCAGAGCCCTGATACCTTGGTGAGATTGACACGAGAGTGATCGCGCCGGCGCTGATATCTGCTGGTCGCCTATCCATCAGCCGGTGACGCGCAGGGAGCTAGCCGAAATCGTGGGCCGCTAAGTCAGTCGCGATGCGATCGTTCGCCTACGAGAACTCGACTTCATCGCATTGGGTCCGCCGAGCCGACTCCTGAACTAACAAGCGTCGGCGGCTAGTGCAGCGCAACGCTCGCCGGCAAGGGCCAATACCTGATCCTGGACTGTGACGGCTGCCGGAGCGTCCATCGCAAACGCTGGCAGACGGAATATCCCGACAGCTTCCGCAAGTCTGCCGGTCAACTCGGCAATGGCACGATCCGCTTCGCTCCGAGCCAGGCCGATCGTGCGAGCCAGCGTCATGAAGTCCCGCCTTGAGAGCTGATCGTCCTTGCCGTTCAGCTTGAGCGCCATGCGGTCGCCCCCTAGGCCCGGAAACACGCGCGTCGTGATCGCATCATAGAGCGGCGCGAAACGAACCGAGGTGAAGGTTCTTGCGTCAGACTCGGCGATTTTGAGCAGGGCAAGGTTCTTGAGGTGCATATCGCCATCGGCGATCAGCCACGCGAAGACCGCACGGCGGAAAAGAATGTCGAGGTCGGCGGCTAGATCGGTCGACAGCGGGCGCAGGCCACGCGCTATTCGCTCGATCGTTCCATCATACTTGGCCGAGGCTGGAAGATCGAGGACCGAGCAGAAATCCTCCAGCGCGAGCCGCCGCCGATCGTCCGGTCCATGGCGAATGTCGAAGCGTTCCACGACAAGCGTGGGCGACATTCCGTCCGGCATCTCTGCCAGGGCAATGTCCGGCACAGCGAATCCGGCGGCGCGTCCAAGCTTGAGGCACAGCCATTCGACGAGCGGCAGCATCTCGAAACCGGCGGTTCCGGCAGGCTTCAGGATATGGGTGAATGGCAGGTCAATGGCTGGGACGAGAGCGCCGTCGGGCGCGAGATGCATCGGCGCCTTGATCTGGACGCCAGACAGGCGCGGCGTCTCGGCGCGGGCGAAGATGCGGGCAAGGTTCTGCTCGAAACTCTGCTCGATCGTGCCGCGCGCCGGCCCCTCATAGCGCCCGATGAAGCGGCCTGCATCGACAAAACTTGCGAGCCTTGTCGTGAGAATGTCCGCCGGCAGCGCCCCCAGCTCGCCGCTGTTCTCAACTACGGTGACATTGGACATATAGCGTCGCCCGCGCCGCAGCGCCTCGCGTTCGTCGCGTTCGTGAAGCACCTGGGCCAGCCAGCCTTCGGGCAGCAGGGATTCGACAAAGGCCGGCAGCTTTCCGGGCGTGGTCTCACGTATGAGCGCAGGACCGGTGCGCCGGGCCGGTTTCCAACGCTATTCAAAGCCGTCATGGGTCAGGCGACCGATCGGCTCGCCATGCCAGGCGATCAAAAGATCGAGCGCAGCTTTGTTGACCGGCGCCTTGGCCGTTACCGGCTGCGCCAGCAAGAAGCGCTCGGCGCTTTCTCCTTCACGATACCAGCCGTTCTCGCGCGCCAACGCCCTGACCGCATCGGCTGCATCCTTGGGGGTGCCATACTCCTCGACGAGACGCGCGGCCATCTGCACGCGCATCTCGGCAGTGATGGCGCTGGCGTGCTCGCTGCGAAGCCGAAAGGCTTCCAGAAAGCGCTGTCGGGGCGAGGATGCGTCGATGCGCAGCTCGCCCAGATCGTCGCCAATCACGGCCTTTGCGGTCGAGGGATGCGGCGGAGCTTCGTTCTGGACGATCTCCAGACTGCGCAGCCGGGTGTGCTGATTTCGGCGACCGCTGATGAAGAGGCGACCGTCGGGCGTCGGCGCGAGCAGCGCTGCGCTCGCCGAGGACAGATAGGCGGCGGGATAGAGATGGTGGGCGATGCGGATCGCATGACCCAGTATGGCGGCGTCAGCGTCGACGTCCCGGGCGACGTAGATGCCTCGCACAAGTTGGACGAGTTCCCCAGCCTGCGCTCGCTGATGCGCTCGCTTTGCATCGATCGTCTCGCCTACCAGATGGATCGCCACGGAACTATCTCGCATTTCAGATGCGCGAAAATTCTATACCGGGCAGAATGGAGCACGCCGGTGAGCATCTCGCGTCGGCGCGTTCCCTAGACTACGCCTGGACGCTTTGGCCGCCGTATAGCTGCTGCAACAACGCGGGCAGGTGTTTCTCGGCAGCATTGATTTTGATTGAGGAGCAAAGCCGCAATGCCTCCACAAAGACAGCGCGAACACTGAAGAGTGTCGCGTGCCGGTTCAGGGCACAGCGTCGAGGTCTGTATGTCTGAACTCGTCAGCCGTTGCCAGGATCGGTACGTTGAAATACCTGGCGCATGCATAGTGCAGACAGTCGCCGAGGTTGAGGCCTTTCTGTCCCGCGCGGTAGCGCTTGGCCGCGGAGAGGGCGAGACGTGTCGCTTCGGCCGCGGGCGGAAGATCACGGATTTCGATCCCGCGCTCCTCGATAAACTCCATCACGATCGGCTCGACCTTCGCGACGGAGAGATCGAACTTGTCGGCGCGGGCGAGACCGAGCACCGCCTCCAGCACCGCGACAGGGGATGTAAACGGGTTCTTCGCGGAGGCGATCGCGTCGGAGACACGTTCGGCCTCCGGCTCGTCGGAAAGGAGCGCGATGACGGCGCAGGCGTCGACGAACATCAGTTCGCGTCCCACATTTCGTCATAAGCCTCTCGCGGAAGCGGTTTCCTCGCCGCGGCAGGGAGATTGATGCGATGCTTCTCGCGCAGCCGGGCGGCCGTCTGACGCGGGGTCTCGGCGCGACGGCGGCGCTCGATCGCCTCCTTCATGGCGATGACGATCGCGTCGGTGATGCTGACGCCTGCCAGATGCGCGAACTTCCGTGTGAGCGCATCCGCCTCCGGATTGTTCACGTTGATCGCCATGAGAACCTCCATGTAGATGGTTGACGACTTCAATGTAGATGATTGAATCTACACATTCAAGGCTAACCATGTAGATGCCGCGGGCAAGAAGCCAGGTCGACTGGATAGCCGCCTCCAGCGCTCTGATAGGCCAACACTGTCACTGAAGCATCCACTGAGTGTGCGCCCGCACCGAAAGCTGCGGTCAAGCGCGGCACGTATTTCAAGATAGCTGTCTTCGGGCGGGTGCGAGTCAAGAGCTCAGCAAAGGAAAGCGGCTGACGAAAGTGCCAGGAGCTGTTCCTGTAGAATAGCCTGGAACTTGGCGGCTTTCGTTGGTCCTCGCCAAGATAACCAAGATGTGATGTGGGTATTTTTGTGGGTATTTTCGAAGGTGGATATCGGATAGAATATTGAAATATATGGTATATTGGGGGGAATATGATTGATGCCCCCGCAACCACTGCTACAGCACGCTAGACCGCCCCGATCTACGATCCTCTACGACATGCTATCCTTTTGAATCGATAGGTTCAAATAAGGTCTGGAACGCTTCTGGACGGCAGCCGAGCTTGGCCCGCAGATCGCCATTTGGGCGACCTGGTGATTACTCCGTCGTCGCTATGGCGCGCTTTGCGCCTTCCTTCTCGCCGTTCAGCGGACAGGTCGTCGATCCCGAAATCTGCCGTAGGTCATGTTCGCCCGTCGGCGTTCGTGAACGACCACCTCAATGAGGTGGCGGTCATTCCCATCGGCCGTCGAGGGCAGCCTCGTCCTCGTTCGACAGGGCGTCGCCCGCAAGGCCCTGTCCGACGACCACGCGCGCATGGTCGAAGACGGCTTGCTCCACGAAGGCGTCGAGGGCTTCGACACGCTGACGGCGCGATGCGCCGATCTGGCGGTGCGGGGCGAACCAGCGGGGATGACGTCTACGATCCTCGCCTGCCTGTCGCCTTGCTTCAGGAGGTTGTCGCAGGGCCCGCGTGCCGCCGCGAAGGGGTGTCACCCTGTGGCGGTGCGCTGTCCGTAGTCGACGATGCGCACTTCCTCGACGTCCAGCTCCTGGTCCGGCCCGTCGTGAGTGAGGACGTCGTCGTCGCCCTGAAGCATCTCCTCGACCGTCAGTTCACGGAGCGTCAGCATGTAGGCGTCGTCGCTTTGGGCGAGCCGTATGGTGACGTGCGGGACGGTCGCGTCCGGGTTGGACGTGATCACCAGGTCGGACACTTTGAGCGGCCGGTCACGAAACAGGTCGCGGAACCATCGGATGGGCTTCTCGAGAGCGCTTGCCTGGGCTGGCGGGCCGGACGGTCCGCCCGGCGGCGGCATGATCCTTGGCCGGATGAGACGGAGCAAGGCGTTGATGTCGCTCTGGCCGACGAACTGAAGGACCGAGCCCCTGGGGGCGCCCGCCCGCACTGAACCCTGCGCCCCGGCGAGAAACGCGTCGCCGAGCGGCTGGAATCCCGTTTCCAGCTCAAGACTCGCATCGCGGCTGTCGGCGATGATCACCGTCGCCCGCTTGGCGTTCAGAACCTCGGTCACGACGACGCCGTCGTCCGGGAAGGTGAGATCGCCTGCAAGGAGGATTTGCGCGAGCTGCTCGTGGAACAATCGGGTGTTCGCCGCACGGACGAAGCCTGCGTTGGCGAGGTGGTAGAGAAACGCGCCACGATCGGCCATGTTGACGGACACTTTCGCACGCGCGCCAGCGCCGGCGCCGGCGGCCGCGACTGCTGAAACCGCCAGGTCGATGCGGTCCGTGTAGTCGAAGCTGTTGCGGGCTTTCCCGGGTTCTACGCCGCTGTCGATCTCGCCGTACTCGCTGAGCGCGCCGTGCCGCACGAACCGATGGTCCTCGATGACGCCGAAGTCGCCGACGGCGACGCAGGCGTTCGGCATCCAATTGGCGAACAAGCCGCTGGATGCGGCATGCAACCTCGGCTGGATGATCTTCGTGACTGACATGGTCGCCCCCCACGTAATCTTGGTACCCTATCACAAATACATCCACGAGTCGAAGCTGCTGCAAGCATGGACGACCTTTCCCGAAACGGCCATGTCGTAGGTGTCGGCATGCATGTCGGAGAACACGTCGCCGAGCGCAAGCACGAGATCGCACCCGGCAAGGAATTCGCTTGTCGCGGGATGATGGACGACAGGCCCGCATGTCAGGGCGCGGGCCTGGGAGAGCAGCGGATTCAGGGGCTGTGCGTAGAGGATCGGCGCCTGAAGCCGGGTTGCGAGCCGGTCGATGAAGGCGATGGCATATTCGCTGCCCCGGCCGACCCGGTGCCGCCGGCTGCCATGAAGGCGGTCTCCACGCCATATGCCGCCAGCAATGCGACGGCTGCCTCGGCGGTTGAAGGATTTCCGATCATCCTCGATCATCCCGGTAACGAGTGGGGGCGCATCTGCAAGGCAACCTGCTTTCCGAGCGCCGCGCGGGCCTGCCCTGCCTCTGCGCTTGCCTGCCGCGCGTTTCAGGCAGACGAGCGCGCCATGCAACCTTCGCCTAGCGTGACGGCTTCTTCGCCGAGCGCATGGCTTCCCACTCGTCGGTTGTCAGCACCGAGAGGAAGTTGAACTGCCCTGCGCCCTGAAGCCATTCGCCGGCGTCGATGGTGACGACCTCGCCATAGGTCGTGGCGATGGTCAGCACCACGGCTCCGCTTTGCCGCTCCAGCCAGCGGCGGCCGCATCCGAGCGTGACGTAGGCCGTGCCATGGGCGACGATGTTCAGAATTGCATCGACGGCGCGGGGCGACAGATCCTCCGAGCGCGAGATGAAGTTGCCGGCGTCAGCCAGGAATATGCCCTCGGGCACTATTTCAAGTATCTGCTTGCAAGCGGTATCCTGCTTGGAGATTCGGCCCATCACGCCGCCCGCTTCAGCGCGGCGGTCGCCTGAGGCCCGGCAGGGCGGATAAACGGCTGTAGGAGACCACGTTGGATCTTGGGATCAGGGGAAGAAGGGCCATCGTCTGCGGCGGTTCGCGCGGGCTCGGCCGCGGTTGCGCCGAGAAGCTGGCGGAGGCCGGCGTCGACCTCGTCCTCGTTGCGCGCAGGCAGGAGCTGCTCGAAGAGGCGGCGCAGGCTATCGCGCAGGCTCATGGCGTCGACGTCGTTGCCGTTTCTGCCGACGTGACCACGGCCGAAGGACGCGCGAAGGCGCTCGAGGCGGCTCCGCAGCCCGACATCCTGGTCAACAATGCCGGCGGCCCGCCGCCCGGAATGTGGCACGACTGGACGGAAAAGGAGTGGGAGGCCGCGATCGGGGCCAACATGCTGTCGCCGATCCTGTTCATCACGGCGGTGCTGCCGGGCATGATCGAGCGCCGCTGGGGGCGGATCGTCAACATCACCTCCAGCTCGGTCAAGGCGCCGATAGCCGCGCTCGGCCTTTCGGGGGCGGCGCGCAGCGGCCTGACCGGCTTCGTCGCCGGCACGTCGCGGCAGGTGGCGCAGCACGGCGTCACCATCAACAACCTGCTGCCCGGCCAGCACGAGACCGACCGCATCACCTCGCTGATGGAGAACACCGCCCGCACCAGGGGCATTCCGGTCGATCAGGTGCGCGCCGACGCCTATGCCATGAACCCCGCCCGCCGCTTCGGCACCATCGAGGAGTTCGGCGCGGCCTGCGCGTTCCTGTGCAGCGTCCATGCCGGCTATATAGTCGGGCAGAACCTTCTGATCGATGGCGGGGCTGTTAATTCGACGATGGGCTGACCGCGCCCGCGCCGGTCGGTCCGCTCTTTTCCCCCTGGTTCTCGCGGGCCGCGCCGGCGGAGAACGCTTCGCCTGTCCGCGGGCCGGCTTTCGTTCCGCCCATGTCGGCGACATGCCCGTGATCTCTCCCATCGTTCTCGAATGAGTTCGAATGGCAATCATGGTCGAAATCGATGTATCACGGCAATCGTCGCAAACCCCGATGCAAGGCAGACGATGGACCCGCAGCCTGTCAACGACTTCCTCCGGCGCCTGGAATCAACGGTCGGAGCCGCCAACGTCCTCACCGACGACGGCGACCTGGCGCCCTATCTCGTGGACGCCCGGCGGCGATACAAGGGTTCGGCCCTTTGCGTCGTCCGTCCCGCTTCCACGCAGGAGGTGTCCCGGATCCTGGCGCTGTGCCACGAGGCCGGCGTCGCCGTGGTGCCGCAGGGCGGCAATACCGGCATGTGCGGCGGGGCAACGCCGCATGCCGACCATACCTCGATCGTGCTCGCGCTCGGCCGGATGAACCGGGTGCGCGAGATCGATCCGCTGAACGGCACGATCTCGGTCGATGCCGGTTGCACGCTGGCCGCGGTGCGGGCCGCCGCCGCCGCCGCCGGCCAGCTGTTTCCGATGTCGCTCGGCAGCGAAGGCAGCTGCCAGATCGGCGGCAACATCGCGACCAATGCCGGCGGCACGGCCGTCCTGCGCTACGGGCCGATGCGCGACCTCGTCCTCGGCATCGAGGCCGTCATGCCCGACGGCCGCATCGTCAACGCGATGAAGGCGCTGCGCAAGGACAATACCGGCTACGCGCTCAAGCACCTGTTCATCGGCTCGGAAGGCACGCTCGGCGTCATCACCGGCGCCGTCCTCAAGCTGTTCGCCTCGACGGCGGCCGACGCGGTGGCGCTGGTCGGGCTCGGCGACATCGACGCGGCGCTGTCCCTTCTCCACCACATGCAGGCGCGCGCCGGCGGCCGCCTGACCAATTTCGAGGTCATCTCGGGCGGCGAGTACGAGCTGGTCATGAAGCTGCCGAAGGGGCTGCACGACCCGCTCACGGCGCGCCATCCGTGGGTGGCGATCGTCGAGCTGACCGATTCCGACCCGGAGGCGGCTCTCGACGACGAGCTCGCGACCATCGTGCACGAGGCGATGGAGAACGGCACGGTGCAGGACGCCGTGCTCGCCAACAGCAAGGCGCAGGCGGAGCTGATCTGGGCGATCCGCCACTCGGTGACGGAGGCCAACATCAATGCCGGCCTGTCCTTCTCCCACGACACCTCGGTGCCCGTCTCGCAGGTGCCGGCCTTCGTCCGCGACGTGGAACGGCGGATCACCGAGCGCTTCCCCGCCGCCCTGCCGGTCTTCGTCGGCCATGTCGGCGACGGCAACATCCATGCCGTGGTCGTGGTGCCGCGCGACAGCGCCGAGGCGCAGGACGTCGAGGCGACCGCGGCCGCGATCAACGCCGTCGTCGACGAGGTTGCGATCTCCCTCGGCGGCTCGATCAGCGCCGAGCATGGCATCGGCCGCTCGAACCGGGCGCGGCTGCGCGCCTATCTCGATCCCGCCGACCTCGCGCTGATGCGGGACATCAAGGGTCTCTTCGACCCGAAGGGCCTGATGAATCCCGGCGTCCTGTTCTGAGCCGATGGCCGGCGAGCCGGCGATCCGGGCCGTGGGCGCAGCCGCCGCCGACGGCGTCCCGATGCCGCGCGCTGTCGGGAGGAAGCTTCCGTCCTGATGTGTCATTCTATGACATGTATTTTGCAGGTTGGCAGATGTGGAGCGCCATGCTAGCCTTCAAAGGATACAGACCTTCAGGATGGAGCGGCTTCCGGCCGTTGGTGGATCGTGGCGACCAGGTTTCAGTTGGGTGACGTGACCATCACGCGCGTCGAGGAGGTTCTGGAGAAGGGCTTCCGCCGGGAAATGCTGTTTCCGGGCATAGATCTGGCGATTTATGACGAGCACCCGGTCCTGCGCGACTTCTACGACGCCGAAAGCGGCCAGGTCTGGTCGAGCATCCATTCCTGGCTGGTGCAGGCCAACGGCCTGAATATCCTCGTCGACACCTGCTCCGGCAACGGCAAGGCGAGAGCCCTGCCGCGCTTTCAGCGGTTCCACATGCTGAACCTGCCGTTCATGGAAAATCTCGGCAGGACCGGGCTGAAGGCGGAAGACATCGACATCGTCTTCTGCACGCATCTGCATATCGACCATGTCGGCTGGAACACGCGGCGCGAGGGCGACCGTTGGGTGCCGGCCTTTCCGAACGCGCGCTATGTGTTCGGGCGCAGGGAGTTCGCGCACTGGACGGAAGGGGAGGGGCCGCGGATCTTTCCCGAGAACGTGGCGGTGATCGAGGACAGCGTCCTGCCGGTCGTGGAGGCGGGGCTGGTGGATTTCGTCGACGACGGCGACGAAATCGCACCGGGATTGAGGGTGGAGGCGGCGCCCGGCCATACGCCGACGCAGCTGATCCTGAAGCATGACCGGCCGGGAAGCGCATTCGTCATCTCGGCCGACTGCATCCACCAGCCGGTGCAGGTCTATGCGCCGCACCTGAATTCCTGCTTCTGCGAGGATCAGGAATCGGCCCGCACCACGCGGCGGGCATTGCTGGATCATTGCGCCGATACCGGCGCGCTGCTCCTGCCGATGCATTTCGGCCCGCCCCATGCCGGGCGGGTCAAGCGGACGGGCAGCGGTTTCGCCTTCGAGTCCGGGGCGGCGGCGCCTGCGTGACGTTGCTTTTCGCCAGGCCTTCCCGGTCGAGGGTTCCCAGTTTGCAAGGATAGGGAAAGATGGGTTTCACGATTACGGAAAAGATTCTGGCGCGCGTGTCAGGCAAGGACAGCGTCCGCGCCGGCGACGAGGTCATGGCCAAGCCCGACTATGTGATAGCCTACGATTTCCCCGGCTATACGGATGTCTATTTCCGCCAGATGAAGGAGGATTTCGGCATCGAGCGGGTCGTCGAGCCGGACCGCTACGCCATCTTCATCGACCATATGGTGCCGGCGACCTCGCCCAAGGAAGAGGAGCTGCACATCGTCACGCGCAACTGGTGCGCGCAGAACGATGTGCCGCTCTATGAGCGGCGCGGCATCGGCCATCAGGTGGCGTCGGAGGTCGGCTACGCCGTGCCGGGCGCCTTCGTGGTGCATTTCGACGGCCATATCAGCCAGCTCGGCACGTTCGGCACGCTGGCCATGGGCGTGCGGCACGGCCTGCTGGAGGCCTTCGTGCGCGAGCGCATCTCGATCCGCGTCCCGCGCACGGTACGGGTCAATCTCACGGGCACGTTGCAGAAGGGCGTCATGGCGCGCGACGTGTTCCATCATCTGGTGCGCACCATGGGGCCGGCCTCCTGCCGCTTCCAGGTGCTGGAGATAGGCGGTCCGGCGCTCGACCAGATCTCGATGGAAGGTTTGCAGACGATCACCGGGCTCGCCATGTTCACCGGCGCGATCACGGCCATCGTCAATCCGGACAAGGAACGGCTGGACTATGCCCTTTCGCGCGCCAGGAAGACGCTGGAGCCGGTCTTCAGCGATCCGGACGCCAGTTATTCGACCGTCTACGAAATCGATCTCGACAATCTCGAGCCGCTGGTGGTGATCCCGCCGACGCCGGCGAACTCGCGCAACCTGTCGGAATTCCTGGGTCTGGAGATCAATGCCGGCTATCTCGGCTCCTGCGCCTCGGGCAGGCTCGACGATCTGCGGATCGCGGCGAAGATACTGGAAGGGCGACAGGTCAAGCCCGGCTTCCAGCTGAACGTGGTGCCGACCAGCCAGGAGATCATGGCGGCCGCGGGCCGCGAGGGCTTGATCTCGACGCTGGTCGAGGCCGGCGCCTTCGTGTCCTCGCCCTCCTGCGACTATTGCTTCGGCCGTATCGCGACGATGACGGAGAAGCAGCGTGCGGTGTCGACCGGCACGCTCAATGTGCGCGGCCGCATGGGCAGCCCGGATTCGGAGATCTATCTGTGCAGCGCGGCGACGGTCGCGGCCTCGGCGATCGAGGGTGCGTTGGCCGATCCCCGCAAATATCTGTGAGGGTTGAGCGATGAGCCTGCAAAATCTGCGCGGTCGGGTGGCCTTCATCTTCGACGAGATCAACTTCGACGTCGACCAGATCGTCGGCGTCAAGAACATCAAGATCACCGACATCAACGAACTGGCCTCGGTGGCCATGCAAAGCTACGACCCGGACTTCCGCGACAAGGTGAAGCCGGGCGACATTCTCGTCGGCAACCACAATTTCGGTTACGGCCACCCGCATTATCCGCCGATGAAGGCGATGCGCCATATGGGAATCGCGGGCGTCGTCGCGGAATCCTTCTCGCCCGGCTACTGGCGGGGCGAGATGACGCAAGGGTTTCCGCAGGCGAACTGCCCCGGCATCATGGACCTCGTCGAGCGCTGGGACGAGATCGAGGTCGACTGGGACAGGAACGAGGTCCGTAACCTGACCAAGGGCACGTCGCTGCCGATCGAGCCCCTTTCCTACGCCGACCGCGAGATGCTCGATGCCGGGGGTCTCATCGGCTACCTCAAGCGCCCCGCACCAGCTTCCTGAAAGGACAAGGACGATGCCCAGGACCAATGGCGACTATAAACAGCGCGTGCTGAACCAGAAAACGGTGTGGGCGGCCGGCGCGTTCGACGCCCTTTCGGCGCTCTATATCCAGAAGGCCGGCTTCGACGCGGTGATGACGTCCGGCTTCGGCGTGTCGGCCTCTTTCCTCGGCATGCCCGATGCCGAGCTCTACACCATGTCGGAGAACCTGACGGTGGTGCGCAACGTCGCCAATGTGGTGAATATCCCGCTGATCGCCGACATCGACACCGGCTACGGCAACGCCATCAACGCCATGCGCACGGTTCGCGAATTCGAGGCGGCCGGCTGCTCCGCAGTCATCATGGAAGACCAGGTTTCGCCGAAACGTTGCCCGATCTGTGTCGGCGGCGTGGCGACGATTCCGGTCGACGAAGCGGTCGGCAAGATTTCCGCCGCCGTCGAGGCCCGCACCAATCCCGACATGCTGATCATCGCGCGCACCGACGCGGCGACCGAGGAGGAGGCGATCCATCGCGGCAAGGCCTATGTGGCGGCCGGCGCGGACGTGATCCAGCCGATCAGCAAGTGCTTCAGCTCGATCGAGGGCCTGCGGGCGATGCGCGAGGCGGTCGGCGTCCCGCTGTCGTTGCAGATACTCGGCTGGCTGGAAAGGGATCTGCAGCCCAGGGACATCGAGAGCGTGGCCGGCATGGCGACCTTCGCGCTGGTGCCGTTGATGACCGCGGCCAGGGCGATGGAGGAGAACCTGACCGAACTGGCCAGGACGAAGACCGCGCGCGACCTGCCGCGTCCCGTCGCCGCGCACGATCCCTTCGTCGAGTTCATCGGCTTCAAGGAGATCGAGGCGAGGCAGCTCAAATATCTGCCCGACGTGCCGAAGAGCGCCTGGAAGGCCGCCTGATCGCCGGCTTCCGTAGGACGGTGGAGAATGGCCGGCCTTTCGCCTGCCGTCGCAGATGCAACGCGGAGGAATCGCATGGAGCGCGCCAGACCTCATTATCTGACACTCGATGGTGGCCAGATCAGGTTGTGGCGCAGGGGCGAGGGGGCCGATCTCGTCGTCGTCGGCGGCCTGACGCTCGCTGCCGAGGCGCTCGCAAACCGCCTTGCCGCGCTCAATCCGGGGTGGCGCGTGACGGCGATCGAATTGCCGGGGATAGGCGGGTCCACGCCGCTCGCCCCCGTCACGGTCGAGGCCGTCGCGTCCACCGTCGGGAAGGCGATCGAGCTGGCCGGTTTCGGCGATTTCGTCCTTGTGGCCCACCAGCTGGCTGCCGGGCTCCTGCCGCTCCTCTGGAAGTCGTTGGGCGAGCGCGTCCGCACGGTCGCCGTCGGCGGCGGCTGGGCCGGACGCTGGAAGGAGACGGTCGGGGGCGACCTCGACATCGCCCCGCGGCAGGACGGCGCGCACCTGAACATGCTGTGGCATCATCTGCGCGACCGCCAGCTCTTGCGGCCGGACAACCCGCATATGCCGGCGAAGGATGGCGACATCATCTCCGGGGCGGATGAGCTGAGCCAGACCTTCGTCGCCGCCGCGACGAGACCGGAAGCCTATGCCGGGCTGTGGAAGACGTGCCTCGACGCGCAGCCTTCCGCCGCGCCGGAAGGCTGTATCTGCGTCGACACGCTTTCCGATGTCTGCGCCGCGCTCGAGGGCATCGATCTTCCGGCGGGCGGCGTCGCCCTGCCGAAGGCCGCGGCATTGCCGGGCAAGGCCGTGTGGCACGAGGCGGTGCAGACGAGGCGCGGGCTGGTCCATCTTCGTCGCTGCGGCGGGGAGGGCACGCCCCTGCTGGTGATACCGACCGGGGGCGGATCGTCGGCGCAGTTCGAGCCGGTGGTGACGGGATTGGCGGAAGGGCGGCAGGTTTTCTCCGTCGACTATTTCGGCAACGGACTTTCCGAGAAGCTCGACCGCGACGTGACCGTCGCCATGCTGGCGGACGACATGGCCGCCCTGATCGAGGCCATGGGATTCGACCGCGTCGATATATGGGGCTCGCATACGGGTTCGCTGGTCGGGCTTGAGCTCGCGGTCCGCCGTCCGGAGCTCGTGCGCAAGGCGGTGCTGGAAGGGCCGGTGTTCATCGACCCGGATTTCCAGGCCGATCTGCTCGACAATTATTTCCCCCGCATCGTGCCGGATAAATGGGGTCTTCACCTGCAACTGATCTGGCACTGGCGGCGCGACATGTTCATGTATTGGCCGTGGTATCGGGTCGACCGCGCGGCGGCGCGCGATCTCGGCGTGCCGAGCGCCGAAGACCTGCATCTTTACGCGGTGGGCATTCTGGAAAGCGGCCCCACCTACGACCAGGCCTATCGTTCGGCCTTCAAGTACGACACGGCAAGCCGCCTGCCGCTGCTGAAGCGTCCGGCGCTCATCTGCGCGGGGCCGAACGACATGCTGGTCAACGGCGTGGAGGAGTCCGAAAAGCTCAAGGTGCCGGGGGTGCGCACGACCCTGACGCCGACCACGGTGTGGTGGCCCGCGCCCGAGCCGGACGCCGCCGCGGCCACGCTCGTCCTTTACGACGATTATCTCAGGGACGAGGCGGGCGTCTGAGGCGACACGCCCGCCGCCGCGTTCATGGCCGCATAGGCCATGGCGAAGTTGCGGCTGTTGGCATAGCCGGTCACGTAGTTCCTGAACTCCGTCGTGGCGACCGCGTTGCCGGTGGCGAAGAGCCCCTCGACGGCCGAGCCGTCACGCCGCAGCACGCGCGCGTCCGTGTCGGTCGAAAGGCCGAAGGTACACATGCCCGTCCCCAGCAGGCGAAGGGGCAGGGCGTAGAAGGGCGGCTCGCTGACCGGCCCGAGATTGGCGTTCGGCCGGTGCTGCCGGTCGCCATAGCGGCGGCGCACGAAAGCGGACGCGCCGCGCGAGAAATCGGGGTCCTCGCCGCGCAGGGCGTTGTCGTTGAAGCGGGCCACCGTGGCGGCCAGCTGGCCGTCCACGCCGATCTTTCCGGCAAGGGCGGCAAGGCTGTCGGCGCGTGCCACACGGTCGAGATAGCCTTCGCCGGGACCGAGCCCGGTCGCGGCGTATTTGCGCCGGTACTGCTCGTCGAAGATCAGGAAGCAGGGGAAGTTGCTCCATCGCTTGCCCAGCGGGTCCCACGCGCGCAACGCCTCGTTGATGCCGACATAATAGCTTTCGTCGCCGAAGCGCAGGCCGTCGCGGTTGACGACGAGCGTATGCGGCATGCCGAGCACGTCGAACAGCTGGCGGCAAAGCACCTGGTCCGTGCCGGGATGGAGCTGCCCGGAGTCGACCGTCGCGCCGAGGCAGAATTGCGGCCCGTTGCCACGAACCATCGCCGCGCCGAGCGCGGTGGCGAGCGTCAGGTGATCGCCCGCGATCGAGGGCGGGCCGGCGTCGACGAAATCCGGCAATCCTTCCAGGTCGGCGGCATCGCCGGCCCAGCCGTAACCGCCAGTGGCGATGAGGACGCCCAGCCGGGCGATGAAGCGGACCGTCTTGCCGTCTGCCTCGGCCTCGACGCCGGTGACCCGCTCCCCGTCCGCCAGCAGGCGGTGGACCCGGTGGCCGGTAAGGCACGGGACCTTCCCCTCGACCAGCGCTGCTTTGGCGAAAAGGCCCGTCAAGCCGGGGCCGAATGTGAGGAAATCCTCCGCCCGGCGCTTTTCCAGCAGCGCGGCCTGCTGTGCCGCGTCGAGGTCGGGGCCGTAGAACTCGTGATGGGTGAGACCGATGCGATAGTGGGGGCTCGGCATGAGGCGGTCGCGCCAGTCGCCGAGCGCCTCGCCGGCAAGCGAGGCCTCGAACATGCGGCCGGCGGAGACGGAGCCGGGAGCCTGCGGATAGAAGACGTCCGGATTGCCGGGCACGACATCGAGGGAAATGCCCGCCCGGCCATAGAAGCGCGCCGCATCGCGCATCGCGGCCAGCACGCCGATGCGCAAACCCCCGTCGGCAAAGCCGTGCTCGCCTTCGGCATAGGCAAGATAGGCTGCCCCTGCCTCGATGCTGTCGCCCTCGCCGAGGCCGGGTATCCAGCACAGGCCGCCGCTGTAGGCGGCGCCGCCGCCGATGAAGGGCGAGGCTTCCAGCAGGAGGACCGAGAGCCCGAGATGCCGCGCCCGGACCGCGGCGGCGAGACCGCCGAGCCCGGCCCCGATGCAGATCACGTCATGGCTGTCGGCGGTTTCGGCCATGGGTCGCGGCCGCGTCAGGACAGATAGGCTTCGAGAACTTCCGGGCTTTCCTTCAGCGCGTCGGCGGTTCCCTCCACCACGATCTGCCCGCGCTTCATGACATAGCCGTAGTCGCAGACGGAAAGCGCGATGGCCGCGTTCTGCTCGACCAGCAGGATCGACTGGCCCTGCTTGTGCAGCTCGACGATCGACTGGAAGACCAGATCGACGATCGCCGGCGCAAGGCCCATGGAGGGCTCGTCGAGAACCAGCATCTGGGGCCTGGTCATCAGGGCACGCCCGATGGCCAGCATCTGCTGCTCGCCGCCGCTCATCAGCCCGGCCACCTGCCTGCGCCGCTCCTTGAGGCGGGGAAAGAGCGTGTAGACCCTGTCGAGCAGGTCGGGTTCCGTGCGTCCCGAGAAATGGCTGAGATTGAGGTTCTCCTCCACCGTGAGCGGCGCCACCACCATGCGGCCCTCGGGCACGAATGCCAGCCCCGCCTTGACCACGCGGTGCAGCGACAGCCTGGATATTTCCTGGCCGCCCAGCTTCACCGAGCCGCCGACCGGCCGATGCAGGCCGGCGATGCTGCGCAGCGTGGTCGATTTTCCCGCGCCGTTCGCGCCGAGCAGGACCGAAAAGGACCCCGCCTTGACGTTCAGATCGACGCCGCGAACCGCGTTGATGGCTCCGTAGCTAGCGGAGAGCTTGGATACGAGTAGCATCGTTCTTACGTCCGAAATACGCCTCCTGAACGTCAGGATTGGCAATGCAGGTCCTTGGATCGCCATCGGCCAGCAATTGGCCGAAATTCATGACGGTGCACGCTTCGCAGAACTCGGTCACGAGCCCCATATTGTGCTCCACCATGAGGATGGTGAGCCCGGCGTCGCGCAATTCGTGCGTAAGGCGGCCGATCTCGCTTGCCTCCGCCTGGTTCATGCCGGCGGTCGGCTCGTCGAGAAGAATGAGTTTCGGATTCGAGCCCAGGGCGCGCGCGATCTCGATGCGCCGCTGCTCGCCGTAGGAAAGCGTCTCGGCGAGCTCGTCGGCGCGATGATCCATCCTCACGCGGCGCAGCAGCTCCATGGAATGGTCGCGGATGCGCCTCCAGTCGGCGCGCGCCGATGGAAGGCCGAGGAAGGACGCGAACATGCCGGACTTCTTTTCGAGGAAGCAGCCGGTCATCACCTGTTCGAGCACCGACATCCCGCTGAACAGCCGGACGTTCTGATACGTTCTGGTGATGCCGAGGGCGGCGATGTCCTGGGGGGCCATCTTCTGGAGATCGTGCCCCGCGAAGCGGATCGTGCCTTCGTCGGCATGGAACAGGCCGGTGATGAGGTTGATCAGCGTCGTCTTTCCCGCGCCGTTCGGGCCGATCAGCCCGTGCACGGTCGCCTCGCGGACCTTCATCCGGAAGCCGCCGACCGCCGCCACGCCGCCGAAACGCTTAACGACATTGTCGATGTCCAGCATGACGGTCTTTTCGGGGGATTCAGCCATTCGCGTTCTCCCCTGCGGCCCGCTTCTCGCGCTCTTCGCGCAGCTTCGCCGCACGGCGCAGCCCGACGGCGCGCGGGTCGATCAGGCCGCGGGGCAGGAACACCATGATGAGAACGAGCGCGATGCCCTTGGCCACGTCCTCGATGGCCGGAACCACGGCCTGCATCGTCGCGGGCAGGGCGGTGAAGATGAGCGCGCCCACGATGGGTCCGAACCAGTGGAACGACCCGCCGAGCACCGTCGAGGCGAGCATGGTGAACGCCATGCCGACGAAATAGGTCTCGGGCGAGATGAACTGGAGCGTGAAGGCCATGGCCGCGCCGCCCAGGCCGCCGACGATGCCGCTGACGATGAAGGCGATGAACTGCGTGCGGAACGGGCTGATGCCGATCGTGGAGGCCACGGCGGCGTCCTCGCGCACCGCGCGGGCCGTCAGGCCGTACCAGCTGTTGTGCAGGCGGTAGAATATGAAGGTGACGACCACCAGCAGGATCAGCAGGTCCAGCTGCGAAATCGACATGGGCACGACCTTGCCGTAGACGCCGCCGGTCAATCCGGGCGCGTTGAGCACCACGACGCGGGTGATGAGCACCAGCGCCAGGCTTGCAAGCGCCATCCAGTGCGATTCGAGCCGCAGGAACAGCGTCGCCACGATCGCCGAGGCGAGGCCGCCGCCCACCGCCGACAGGAAGAAGGCGGCATAGATGGACAGCCCGAAATTGCCGACCATGTTCGCAGCGAGGAAACCTCCCACCGCGGCGAAGGTGACCGTCGTGAAGCTCAGCACGCCGGCCGACAGCACCGCGTAGGTGCTGAGGGCGAAGAATGCGTTCACCATCGAGAAGGTCACCGTGCTGCCATAGGCAGCCCAGAAATCCAGGAAGGCTTCCATGGGTCAAGCTCTCACGAAACTGGCGCTGCCGAACAGGCCGCGGGGCCTAAGGATCAGGAAGCCGAGCAGAAGAGTGTAGGTCACGCCGTCGCGGAACGCGGTGGAGATGTACTGGGCGACGAACACCTCGATGATGCCGAGCATGATGCCCGCGATGGCGGTGCCGCGGACATCGTTGAACCCGCCCACCACCACGGCGGCGAAGCCCTTGAGCATCAGGCCTTCGCCGAGGCTGAAATGCACGTTGTTGGTGGCGATGCCGCCCAGCACGCCCGCCAGCCCGGAGGTGGCGCCGGCCAGGAATGCCGTCAAGAGGATCACGATCCGCGAGTTGACGCCGCTGAGGCCGGCGGCGAGATCGTTCCAGCCGACGGCTCGCATCGCCGCGCCGATGCGCGAACGCTGGATCAGGAGATGGATCCCCACCGTGACGACGATGAGGGAGGCGATGATGGTCAGCTGTATCTGCGATACCTTGATCAACCCGATCTCGACCAGCGCGTTCGGGTAGGAGCGCGCCGGAAATGCGAGGCTTTGCTGCCCGGTCGCGAAGCCGGCCAGGCTGTCCAGGATGATCCAGAAGCCGATACTGGTGATGAAGGCGCCCAGCAGCCCGACCCTTCGCGAACGAAGGGGCTGGAAGCCGAGCTGGTCGACGAGGATGGCGATGATGCCACCCCCGAAGACGCCGCACACGATGGCGACCGGAAACGGGACGCCATACCAGACCACGGCGTAGTAGCCGATGATGGCCGCCCAGCTGGCATAGGTCCCGTGCGCAGCATTCAGAATGCCGAGCGTCGAAAAGACCAACCCAAAGCCTATGCCGAAGAGTGCATAGAGCGAGCCGATGGCCCAGCCGTTTACGAGCTGCTCGACAAAAAGATACATCAGTTGCCTTCCCAGGCCGCGATCTTGCCTTCCTTGGTCCAGGCGGCGATCAACGCCTTCTGGACATCGGCCTGGCCGTCACGCATCGGCAGCCCGCCATAGACGTTCGGCTCGATGTCGGTGATGGCCGCCATGGCTTGCGCAAGCGCCTCGCGGGTCGGCTTGCCGTCCAGCGACTTCAGGCCCTGCGCGATGTAGCGGATCGCCGTATAGCCCTGCGAGGCATAGTTGTCCGGCACCGCGTTGTACTTCGCCTGATAGGCTTCGGCGAAGGCCTTGGCCTCGTCCGTCTCGGCGATCTCCGCGGCGAAGCTGACCGGGAAGGGGACGCCCACGAGCGCCTCGCCGATGCGGTCCCACATCGGAGCCGGCGCGATGACGTCGGAGGCGCTGATGGGGCCGGTATAGCCGCGATTGCGCAGGGCGGCGATGATGCCGCCTGCCGGCGTCTGCGTCGTCCAGACCATGATCAGGTCCGGGTTGGTGCCGATCGCCTGCGTGGCCCCGGCGGTGAAGTCGGTGTCGTTGGACAGGATGTTGACCACGCCGCCGGTCTCGATCCCGGCCTTCTCCATCACTTCCTGCGCGGCCTTGAAGCGGCCCTGGAAGCCGTCATTGTCGGCGTTGACGAAGTAGGTGACGGTCTTGGGCTGAAGCTTCTCGGCCAGCATCTGCGTCATCTTCACTTCCTGCGGCCCAGGCAGAACCACGATCGACGTGACGTAGGGCAGCTTCGGCAGGCCGGGGCGCGTGGCGCCATAGAGGACCAGCGGGATCTTCGCGTTGGTCGCGACGGGCTCCATCGCGCCGGCGACCGGCGAAAGGATGCAGCAGGCCGCGGCGATGACGTTGCGGTCGGCGATGAACTGGGTCAGCGCCTGGACGCTGCGGGCGGCGTCCGAACCGCTGTCCTTCTTCTCCATCCTGAGCGTCACGCCTTCGCCGGCGAAGCCTTCGGCGTTGACATGCTCGATCGCGAGCTCGGCGCCGTGAAGGAAGGAGAGGCCCGCCGAGGCGACCGGGCCGGTTTCTTCGGCGATGAAGCCGATCTTGTACTCACCGGGCTCGGGATCGGCGCTCGCCGGGCCGGACATGGCCGCGATGCCGAAGGCAAGCGCCGATGCCGCGGCCTTGAAGTTCAATCTGGATATCATGGGACTCCTCCTGTGAGATCGTGCGCGGCACCGGCCGGACACTGGCGATATCGTCACGCCGCTATGCGGTCATCTTTACCGTCGACCGACAGGCGCCTGCCTTGCGACCGCGATGGCGATCGACGCGGGATGCTCGAATGGAAGATTGGGCAGATCGGGTTCTTGAATCGTGGCTGGAGCCGAACAATCCGGCGTATCTAGCTTCAATCCTCTCCTTCTGCGTCCAGAATAAAATCGAAATAGCCCTGTCTGTCAATCAATAATACACGTGTTGCAGGATGATACGATGGCGGGTGACGGGTGGAGCGGGCGCTATTCGGGCCGGCGAAGAAAACCCTGCTTCCGGCGGCGGATTCCGGCTTCTTCCGTGGCGGCCGGAAACCCGCGATGAAACCCGCGATGAAAGCTGCACGCCGGCGACGCCGCTCCCGGCGGCCTCGCGCGTCGTGTCGCGCGCGCCCACGCCGCCGGCGCCCGCGCCTCTCGCGACGGCCCGCGCGATGATCTCCCGTGGCGGGATTGCCGGGAGCCGCCGCTCCCGGAGGGCGATGGCTAAAGGGACGTGCGCAGGAGCCGTTCCAGTTCCGCGGCGGCTGCGAGCATGCGGTCGAGATGCAGGGGCTTGCCACGCGATACGAGCTGCGGAGTCAATCCCGCCACGCTGACCGCGCAGGCGATTTCTCCCTCGCCGTCGCGGACGGGGACGGCGAGGGCGCTCAGCCCGATGGCTACGTCATCGACCCCAAGCACCCATCCCTGTTTGCGGATCTTCGTCAGAATGGCCCGAAGCTTGGCCGGGTCGGTGATGCTCTTGGGCGTGGCCGCGACCATCGGGCGCTTGAGCATCCTGGCGATCTCGGCCTCCGGCCGGTACGACAGCAGCAATTTCGGCGCGCCGCCGCAATTGAACGGCAAGCTGCCGCCGACGGGCCACCAGTGGACTTCTATGCCCCGCATGTCGTGGACACGTTCCAGGCAGATCGTTTCGCCGTCCTTGTAGACGGACAGGAACGCCGTCATGTGGAGATCGGTCGCCAGTTCGTTGAGGATGGGCAGGGCCATGGTCCGCAGGTCGAACTCGCCGGCGACGCTTGCCGCCAGCTGGCGGATCGCGAAGCCGAGACGATATTGCTGCGTGGCCGGGTCGTGCAGCACGAAGCCGCTGTCCATCATCGTCAGCAGCAGGCGGCGCGTCGTTCCCTTGTCGAGCCCCGTCGCCGTGGTGACTTCGGCCAGCGTCTGGCCGGCCTTGCCCGCGAACGACTTCAATATGGTCATCGCCCGCGTCGCCGCCCTCACATTCGGGGTGCTGTTCTTCTTTTCTGCGTCTGCATCCTTGCTCAAGCCTGTCTCCCGATCCCTTTGCTGCGCCGTATCCGGCGGTGCGATCGTGTCATCTGATAACATTATGATTGCAGTTTGACACTTTCGTCAAGGAATGGTTTGCTTGACCGATCCCTTGGGCGCCGGTGTCCGGGGCTTGCCATCTTGAAAGGAAGGGAACCATGTCCATGACGTCCTACGTTCGCGCGGACGATCTTATGGCAGTCGAAAAGCTGCGCCAAGCGCTCGGCAACGAACGGGTTCTGGCCGACCAGCCGACCCGCGACTACTATGCCAACGACATCTTCTGGCAGCCCGGCATTCCGCCATTGGCCATCGTCGTGCCGCAGACGGCGGCCGAAGCCGCCGCCGCGGTGAAGCTCGCGACGGAAGAAGGTCTTTCAATCGTGCCGCGCGGCGGCGGCATGTCCTACACCAAAGGCTATCTGCCCGACCGTGCCGACTCGGTCGTGATCGACGCGCGCGGCATCGACGACATCTTCGAGCTCAATGTCGACGACCTTTACGTGACCGTCGGGGCCGGCTGCACCTGGGACAAGCTCAACGAGGCGCTCGAGCCGACGGGCATGCGCACCGGGTATTGGGGGCCGCTTTCGGGCGTGAACGCGACGATCGGCGGGGCCCTTTCCCAGAACAGCGCCTTCTTCGGCTCCGCCTTGCACGGAACCGTCGCCGAGACCGTTCTCGGCGTCACCGTCGTACTCGCCAATGGCGATACGGTCACGACGGGATCGGGCGGCCGCAAGGGCGCGACGCCGTTTTCACGCTATGGCGGGCCTGATTTCACCGGCATGTTCCTGGGCGACAACGGCGCCTTCGGCGTCAAGGTGGCGGCGACGCTGCGGCTTTGGCCGCGGCCCTCGGAAATCGGCTATCTGTCGTTCGGCTTCAAGTCCATGACGGAAATGGCCGTGGCGCAGACCGAAATGGCCCGCACCCGCTTCGTTTCAGAAGGCTTCGGCATCGACCGCAACAAGGCGGGCCATTCGGCGAGCGTCAACCGCATCTCCGACGGGCTGAAGACCCTGGCCAATGTGGCGAGCGCGGGCAAGACGCTGCTCGGCGGGCTGCGCGACGCGGCTGCGGTGGTCGCGGGCGGAACCGCCTTCCTCAAGGCGCACAATTATACCCTCCATATCGTGACCGAGGCGGATTCCCCGGAAGCCCTGAAGCGCAAGATGGAGACGCTGCGCAAGATCGGCACGAAGACCGGCGTCGAGATCGAGAACACGGTGCCGAAGGTGATGCGGTCGAAGCCGTTTTCGCCGGTCCGCGGCATGCTGGGACTGAACGGCGAGCGCTGGGTGCCGATCCACGCCGTCTTCCCTCTCGGCTCCGCGCGCAAGGTCGTCGAGGCCAACGAGGCTTACTTCGCCGAGAAGAAGCCGTTCATGGAGAAGCACGGCATTCTCTATTCGGAAATGAGCATGACCGTCGGCAACGACTTCTTCCTCGAGCCGGCATTCTACTGGAGCGACGAAATCACCCCGCTTCATGCCAGGAGCGTGGGCGAGGATATAGTGCGTCCGTGGATGGACAGGCCGGCCAATCCGGAAACCCGCAAGGCGGTGGCCGAATTGCGGCGCGGCACGCAGGAGCTTTATGCAAGCCTCGGCGGCGTCAGCTGGCAGGTGGCGCGCGACTATCCCTATGCGGAGTTGCTCAAGCCGGAGAGCTGGGCTTTCGCGCAGGCGATCAAGCGCGCGGTCGATCCCGCGGGGCTGATGAATCCGGGATCGCTGGGCTTCGGGGGGCCGCTCGCCGACCGATGACCGCGGCGGCGGTCGGCAACGCGCGCTCGCGGCCGGCCCCGATCGAACGCACGCCGGTTTGTTGAACGGGATTTAGCCGATGAATGGCCTGATGCAGGACTGGCCTCTGCTCTGCCACAAGATCCTCGACTATGCCGCGCTCCAGCATGGCGGGCGTGAGGTCGTCTCGCGCGCGGCCGAGGGCCCGGTCGTTCGCACGACCTATGCCGCGATCCGCACGCGCGCGCTGAAGGTCGCCCAGCTTCTCGACCGGGAAGGCTGCCGGCCGGGCGACCGCATCGCCACGCTGGCGTGGAACACAGGCCGGCATCTGGAGACCTGGTATGGCATCATGGGCATGGGGGGCATTTACCACACCCTCAACCCGCGCCTGTTCCCCGAGCAGGTCGCCTGGATCATGAACGACGCCGAGGACCGCGCGGTCTTCGTCGACCTGTCGCTGCTGCCCTTGCTCGAGGGCATCGCGCCTTCGGTGCCGACGCTGCGGCGCGTCGTCGTGCTGACCGACGCGGCGCATATGCCCTCCACCACCCTGCCCGATGCCGTCGCTTACGAGGAGTGGCTGCGGGAGGCAGACGGCGACTTCGGCTGGCGCGCCCTCGACGAGAACGCCGCGTCCGGCATGTGCTACACCTCCGGCACGACCGGCAACCCGAAGGGCGTGCTCTATTCGCACCGCTCGAACGTCCTGCATGCGATGCGCAACGCCTTTCCCGACGCCATGGGCCTGTCGTCGCGCGACGTGGTGATGCCGGTGGTGCCGATGTTCCACGCCAACGCCTGGGGACTGGCGCATTCGGCTCCTCTCGTCGGCGCCAAGCTCGTCATGCCGGGCCAGAAGATGGACGGCGCCTCGATCTTCGAGCTGCTCGACAGCGAGCGCGTGACCTTCAGCGCCGCGGTGCCGACGGTCTGGCTGATGCTGTTGCAGCATCTCGAGAGCACCGGGCTGAAGCTGCCGTGGCTGAAGCGTGTCGTCGTCGGCGGCGCGGCCTGCCCCCGCATCGTCAGCCAGACGTTCCAGCGCGACTACGACGTCGAGGTCATCCATGCCTGGGGCATGACCGAGATGAACCCGGTCGGGACGCTCGCGACGCTGAAGCCCGAATATGCGGATTGCGAGGGCGAGGCCCTGATGGACATCCGCCAGAAGCAGGGCCATGCGCCGTTCGGCGTCGAGATGGAGATCACGGGCGACGACGATGTGGAAAAGCCGTGGGACGGCAAGTCGTTCGGCAACCTCAAGGTTCGCGGCTTCGCGGTGGCGAGGTCCTACTATCGCGGCGTCGGCAGCTCCAGCTTCACGCATGACGGCTGGTTCGATACGGGCGACGTCGCCCATATCGACCCGATGGGCTACATGCAGATCACCGACCGGGCCAAGGACGTGATCAAGTCCGGCGGCGAATGGATCTCGACCATCGACCTCGAAAATCTCGCCGTCAGCCATCCCGACGTCGCCGAGGCCGCCGCCATCGGGCGGCCGCATCCGAAATGGGACGAGCGCCCGCTGCTGATCGTGGTGCCGAAACCGGGCCGCGCCCCGACCCGCGACGCCATCCTCGCCTTCATGGACGGGAAGATCGCCAGATGGTGGATGCCGGACGACGTGGTCGTCGTCGACGAGATTCCGCACACCGCGACGGGCAAGATCCAGAAGGCGGCCCTGCGGGACCAGTTCAGCGACTATCAATGGCCGTAATGCCCGGGGCCTCGGGTCGCCGGTTCATCTGCTGCGGGCCGAAGGCGCTGTCCTTCTGGCCACGTCTCAGCGAGCCGGCGGGGCGTCGCGCCTTGCGATCCAGTCGTGGTCGGGATGGTTCCTGAAGCGCCATTTGCGCAAGGGGCCGGCCATCACGTTGAGATAATACATCTCGTAGCCGTAGGGCGCGGCGCAGGGGTGATGCCCTTTCGGCACCAGCACCACGTCGCCGTCGGCAACCGACATCGTTTCATCCAGGCTCCCGTCCTCGGTGAAGACGCGCTGGAAGCCGAAACCCTGACGCGGGTTCAGGCGGTGGTAGTAGGTCTCCTCCAGATAGGTCATCGCCGGGAAGTCGTCCTCGTCATGCCGGTGCGGCGGATAGGACGACCAGTGGCCGGCGGGCGTGAACACCTCCGTGACCAGCAGGCTGTCGGCCACGTCCTTGTCCTCCATGGCGATGGGGTGGATGTAGCGCGTGTTGGTGCCCTTGCCGCGTTCTTCCAGCGCGATGTCCCCGATCACGCGGGCCTCGTGTCCGCCCTTGCCCGGCGCGGTGCAGACGGCAAGCGTGCAATCCGTCTCGGCGACCGCCGACCAGTCGGCGCCGTCGGGCACGTAGACGCAATGCGGCTTCTTTCGCTCGAACACGTCCATGCGGTCGCCGAGCAGGCCGAAGTCGCGGCCGGAAGCCGTGATGCGCGCCTTGCCCTCGACCAGCACGAGGATCGCCTCGCGGCCTCCGGTCGCCTCGGCCGCCGTCTCGCCGGCAGCCAGCCGGTAAAGGGCGAAGCCGACATAGGACCAGCCCGCGCTTTGCGGGGTGATGTCGTGGACCTTGCCGCCGGCTCCCCGGGGCTTGACCAGAAGTTCAGGCATGGCGCGCTCCCTGCTGCTTGTCGAGGCCGGTCTGGCGCGCGATCTCCTTCAACGCGCGAAGGCCCATCGACTGGTAGGTGACGGGATCGCGCACGGCCGGATCCTGCTCGGCCTCGATCACCAGCCAGCCGGAATAGCCATGCCCGGCGGCGATCCTCAGCACAGGCTCGAAGGCGACGCCTCCTTCCGGGTCTCCGGGCACGGTGAAGACGCCGCGCCGCACGCCTTCCAGGAAGCTCAGCCCCTCCTCGCGCACCTGCCGCATGATCGCGGGCCGCACGTTCTTGGCGTGGATATGGGCGACGCGGCCCATGTGACGGCGCGCCAGCGCCTCCGGGTCGCCGCCGCCGAAAAAGGCGTGGCCGGTGTCGAGCAGCAGCCTTGTCGCAGGCCCGGTCACCGCCATCAGGCGGTCGATCTCGTCCCCGGATTCGACCACCGTTCCCATATGGTGATGGTAGGCCAGCACGACGCCCTGATCCGCGCAATACCGGGCGACGGCCTCGACGGCCGCGCCGAATTTCGGCCAGTCGCCCCCGGCGAGGCGCGGCCGGTCGTCGAGCGCGACCGCATCGTCGCCATGGATCGCGTTGGAGCATTCGCAGACGATGCAGACGGTCGAGCCCATCGCCTTGAGCAAGTCGAGATGCGGCTGGATGGCCTGCTTCTCCTCCTCGACGGAGCGGGCCAGCAGGTTCAGCGAGTGCCAGCCGGAGACGAAGCGCAGCCGGTGCGGGGCGAGCGCCGCCTTCAGCGCCTGCGGCTCGGTCGGAAACTTGTGCCCCTTCTCGATGCCGTCGAAGCCGATCTCGCCCGCCTGCCGCAGGCAGGTTTCGAGCGGGATGTCCGCGCCGAGGGTCTGGTCGTCGTCGTTGGACCAGGCAATGGGATTGGTGCCGTAGAGGATCATCGCCGTTCTTTCAAAGGTCGGGACCAGTTTGCTGCGCGCCGCCGGAGCGCTTCCTCGTATTCTTCGCGCGCCGCGCGCACTTCCTCTCGCGTCGAGACCTCGGGCACGGCAACGTCCCACCAATGACCGCCGGCCTCGGTGGTCGGCATCGGGTCCGTGTCGATGACGACGACATGGGTGCGGTCGGAGTTTCTGGCGCGCCTGACGGCGGCTTCAAGGGCGGCGACCGAATCCGCCTTCTCCGCGATCGCGCCCATCGAGGCGGCGTGGGCGGGAAAGTCGATCGCGCTCGGCACGACATGGCGCGCCGTGTCGAGCAGGTTGTTGAAGCTCTCGCCGCCGGTCGCTCTTTGCAGCCGGTTGATGCAGGCGAAGCCGCGATTGTCGAGCAGCACGACGATCAGCTTCCGGCCGAGCATGACGGAGGTGGCCAGCTCGGAGTTCATCATCATGTAGGAGCCGTCTCCCACCATCACAACGACGTCGCGGTCGGGATGCGCCATCTTCGCGCCGAGGCCGCCGGCGATCTCGTAGCCCATGGTCGAGAAGCCGTATTCGAGATGATAGCCGTTGGGGCGCGAAGCCTTCCAGAGCTTGTGCAGCTCGCCCGGCAGGCCGCCGGCCGCGCACAGCACGATGGCGTCGTCGTCGAGCGCGCGCTGCACCGCGCCGATCACCTGCGCGTCGGAGGCAAGCGCGTTGCCGGAGGGCGCCGCGGTGGCCGCATCGACGGCGGCGAGCCAGTCGTCGCGCAGGGCGGCGTCCGGCGCGGGCGCGGCGTGGGCGCCCAGAAGCGCGTCGAGCTCCTCCAGCACGACCTTCGCATCGCCAACGAGCGCCGCCGCGCCGTGCTTGGCGGCGTCGTAGGCTTCGACATTGATCGAGAGGATCTTGCGCTGCGGGTTGCGGAACAGCGCCCAGGAGCCGGTGGTGAAATCCTGGAAACGGGTGCCGACGCCGATGACGAGATCGGCGGTTTCCGCGACCGCGTTGGCGGCGGACGAGCCCGTGACGCCGATGGAGCCGAAATTGAGCGGATGGTTCCACGGCAGGGCGGACTTGCCGGCCTGCGTCTCCGAAACGGGGATCGCGTGCCTGTCGGCGAACGCCTTCAGCGCTTCCGTCGCGCCGGAATAGAGCACGCCGCCGCCGGCGACGATGAGGGGCCGTTTCGCGGCCCGGATGAGCGCAGCCGCGGCCTCGAGCTCGCCGGTGTCGGGTCGCGGCCGCCGGCGCCGCCACACCTTCTCCTCGAAGAAGCTTCCGGGCCAGTCGAAGGCCTCGGCCTGCACGTCCTGGCAGAAGGCGAGCGTCACCGGCCCGCAGCGCGCGGGGTCCGTCAGCGTCGCCATGGCGCGGGGCAGGGCGGTCAGCAACTGCTCGGGCCGCGCGATGCGGTCGTAGTAGCGGCTGACGGGGCGGAAGCAGTCGTTGGCGGAGACGGTGCCGTCGTCGAAATCCTCGACCTGCTGGAGCACGGGGTCCGGCGCGCGGTTGGCGAAGACGTCGCCGGGGATGAACAGCACCGGCAGCCTGTTCACATGGGCGAGCGCCGCCGCGGTGACCATGTTGAGCGCGCCGGGGCCGATGGAGGTGGTGACGGCCATGGCCTGCCGGCGGTTCCGCGCCTTGGCGAAGGCGATGGCGGCGTGCGCCATGCCCTGCTCGTTATGGCCGCGCCATGTGGGGAATGCGTCGCCCGCCTGATGCAGCGCCTCGCCGAGCCCGGCGACGTTGCCGTGGCCGAAGATCGCCCAGCAGCCGGGGATCAGCGGCTCGCCCTCCTCGTTCTTCTGCGCGGCGAGGTAGCGCACCATCGCCTGCGCCGCCGTCAACGTCACCGTCCTCATTGCGCCGCTTCTCCCTTGCCGCCCGTCGTCAGGCCGCGCGCCTCGTCCCATGCCGCGCAGAGCCCCGCATAGGACCGCGCCATCTCCCCGACCGCCTCGTCGTCGCCGATCTCGCCGGCCAGCCACCTGCGCGCCGGCTCGCCGAAGATCGAGCGGCCGACCGCGAAGCCCTTGACGAGATCGAAGCGGGCGGCCTGCCGGAAGCTCGCCTGCAACTCCTCGGCCGGGGCTTCCAGCCCCAGCACGACGATGCCGCGCGTGTGCGGATCGTTGCGGGTTATCGCCTCGCAGGCGGCGGCCCATGCTCCCCTGGTCTTCATCGGCTCGAGCTTCCACCAGTCCGGGTAGACGCCGATGTCGTAGAAGCGCTGGATGACACGCGCGGTCGTGTCGTCCTCGACCGGGCCGACCTTGGAGGGGATGATCTCCAGCAGGAATTCGAGCCCGTTCGCCCGCGCGGCGCCCGCAAGACGCATCACCGTCTCCTCCTGCCGCGCCTTCATGGCCGCGTCGTCGTCGGGATGGTAGAAGCACAGCACCTTCACCACGTGCTCGGACGGCCATTGCGCCAGGTCGGAGCCGAAATCCGGGCCGATCTCCAGTTCGAGCGGGCGCGAGCCCGGCTGCTCGACCGGCCGGCCGATCCACAGCCCCTGTCCGGCGGCCCGGAACAGGGCTTCCCGCCCCAGGCGCGGATCGCACAGGATGCCGTAGCCGTGGCGGCCACCGGCCACCTCTAGCGCCGCTTTCAGGCACAGCTCCTTGAAGCGGCCGATCCGCTCGCGGCCCACCCCCGCGGCCTCGGCCTTCTCCTCCAGCTGCTTGCGGTGGTCGAAGGCGAAGACCCGCATCACGGGCCAGTCGCCCTTTCTGGTCGTCGCCCAGTGGACCTGCTCCAGCGCGCGGTCGAGCCGCAGCGCGGGGTTGCGTATCCCGCGCCCGAAGAAGAACTGCAATTCCGTCCAGCTCGGATAGGCCGGCGCGCAGCCATGGCGCGAGACGGCGAGCGCGCCGCAGGCATTGGCGTATTTCAGCGCCGTCGGCCAGTCCTCGTCGTCGAGCCAGCCCTTGAGCAGGCCCGACATGAAGCCGTCGCCCGCGCCCAGCACGTTGAAGACCTCGATCGGGAAGCCCGGTCCCGAAAGCCCCTCGTCGAGCGTGTCGGGGATGTCGCCGGTGAAGGCGGCAGCGCCCATCGGCCCGCGCTTGCACACCAGCACGGCGTTCGAGACGGCGCGCACCGCGCGCAGCGCCGCGATCGTATCGGTGGCTCCGCCGGCGATGTGGAACTCCTCCTCCGTGCCGACGATCAGGTCGAAGAGATGCAGCGTGGATTGCAGCTTGGCGGTGACGGCCCGCGACGGGATGAAGCGGTTCTCGCCGTCGCCGTGGCCGGAAAGGCCCCAGAGATTGGGCCGGTAGTCGATGTCCAGCGCCGTCCTTGCACCGTTCTCGCGCGCAAGCCGCAGCGCCTTCAGGACGGCCGCCTCGGTGCGCGGGTGCGACAGATGGGTGCCGGTGGCCACCACGGCGCGCGCCTCGGCGATGAAGGCGGGGTCGATGTCGTCCTCCGACAGCGCCATGTCGGCGCAGTTCTCGCGGTAGAAGATCAGCGGGAACTGCTCCCGGTCGCGGATGCCGAGCAGGACGAGCGCCGTCAGCCGTCCGGGGTCGGTCGCGACCCCGCGCACGTCCACGCCTTCGGCGGCGAGCTGCTCGCGGACGAAGCGGCCCATATGCTCGTCGCCCACGCGCGTGATGAGGCCCGAGCGCAGGCCGAGCCGCGCCGTGCCGACGGCCATGTTGGTGGGCGAGCCGCCGACATATTTGGCGAAGGAGCGCATGTCCTCCAGCCGGCCGCCCACCTGCGCGCCGTAGAGGTCGACCGAGGAGCGGCCGATGGTGATGACGTCGAGCTTTCCCATCACACCGTCCCGCCGAGCGAGCCTTCCAGCTCCACCATCTCCTGTCCGCCCGCCATCAGGTCCTGAAGCTCGTCGGCCTTGATCTCGCCGCGCTTGGCGGTGCCGAGCGTGCGGCCGCGATTCAGCACCGTGAAGCGGTCGCCGACGGCCATCGCATGTCGCACATTGTGCGTGATGAAGACCACGCCGATGCCGTTTCTTCGCACCTTGTCGATGGTGGACAGCACATTTGCGGTCTGGCGCACGCCCAGCGCCGAGGTCGGCTCGTCGAGGATCAGCACCCTCGCGCCGAAATAGACGGCGCGGGCGATGGCGACCGTCTGGCGCTCGCCGCCCGACAGGGTGCCGACCGCCTGGTCCGGCTCGCGCAGGTTGATGCCCATCGCGCGCATCTGCTCCAGCGTGACCTGATTGGCGCGCTCGATGTCGAAGCGCCTGAAGATCCATCTGCCCTTCGTGGGCTCGCGGCCCATGAAGAAGTTGCGCGTGACCGACATCAGCGGGATCATCGCCAGATCCTGGTAGACAGTGGCGATGCCGGCGTTCATGGCGTCGCGCGGGCTGGCAAAGCTGGCCCGCTGGCCGTCGATGGCGATCTCGCCGCGCGTGGGCTTGTGCACGCCCGACATGGTCTTGATGAAGGTGGACTTGCCCGCGCCGTTGTCGCCGAGGAGGCAATGGCATTCGCCGGGCCGCACGTCGAAGCTGACGCCGGCGAGGGCGACGATGTTGCCGAAATGCTTCTCGATGTCGCGCATCTCGATGATCGGAGACGTCATCTTACCGCTCCCCCGTCACGCGCTTGCGGATCACATTGTTGAAGATCACGGCGATCAGCAGCATGGAGCCCAGGAAGACCTGATACCAGTCCTGGTCGATCTGGGTATAGGTGAGCCCGATCATCACCACGCCGAAGATGATCGCCCCGAAGAAGGCGCCGATGGCCGAACCGTAGCCGCCCGTCAGCAGCGCGCCGCCGATCACCGCGGCGATGATGGCCTCGAATTCCTTCTGGAAGCCGCGCCGCGCGTCGGTCGATCCGGCCTCCAGAACGGTGATGATGGCCACCAGCGCCGCGCAGCAGGCCGTGAGCATGAACAGCGCGATCTTGACCCTGCGCACCGGCACGCCGGAATTGAGCGCGGCCACGCGGTCGCCGCCGGAAGCGAAGATCCAGTTGCCCCAGGGCGTGCGCAGCAGCACCCAGGTGGCCAAAAGCGTCAGGCCCACGAACCACAGGATCTCGACGGGGATTCCGGTCACGCGCGGCGCGCCGGAGCGGAAGGTGTCGATCATCCCGCGCTCGGCCAGCCACACGAAGAGGCCGGGGAAGGCCTTGCCCGAGAAGAGCGGCAGGAGCCAGTCGCCTTCCACGGCCTGCCGGATGCCGCGAAGCTGGGTCGAGCCGCCGGTGGCCCATTTCAGGCCGACGAGGCTGAGGCCGCGCAGGATGAAAAGGAAGGCGAGCGTGACGATGAAGGAGGGCAGCGCCGTGCGCAGCACGATCTGCGCGTTGAGCGCGCCCATCATGGCGGCCACCGCCAGCGTCAGCGGGATGGCGAGGATCAGCGGCAGGCCGAAGCTGACCAGCCCGACGCCGAAGACCAGGCCGGCAAAGGCGACCATCGAGCCGACCGACAGGTCGAACTCGCCGCCGATCATCAGGAGCGCCGCGCCCAGCGCGAGGATGCCCAGCTGGGCGGCGGGAGTCATGAAGTTGACGACGCCGGCAAGGCTGAACATGCTCGCGTCGGCGGTGAAGATGAAGAAGACGGTGACAAGCACGAGGCCCGCGACCGCGCCGAGTTCGGGCCGCTTCATCAGGCGGGCAAACAGGGAAATCTTCCGCAGGCGCTCGTCGGCCTGCTGCGTCTGGGCGGCCATCACTTTCCTCCCGGTTGGCGCGCCGGCAATCCGGCAAGGCCGGGGACGGCCGGTGCCGTCCCCGTGCGGTCCGCGGCGGTCAGCGGATGCCGCGGGCCGAAAGATCTATCACCTTCTCGGCGGCATCCTGCTCGACGAGGTTCGGGCCGGAAGGCACGTCGCCGCCGGGGATCAGCCCGTATTCGGCGTTGAGCGCGAGGAAGGTGACCGGGAGGTAGCCCTGGAGGAATTGCTGCTGGTCGATGGCGAAGGCTGCCTTGCCGTCGGCGACCGCCTCGAGGAAGCCGGCCGACAGGTCGAAGCTGGCAACGTTGACCTCGTCGGCGCGGCCGGAATCCTGGACCGCGGCGACCGAGGGCTCGCCGGCGGTCGCCGCCCCCAGCGCAAGCACGGTGTCTATGTCGGGGTTGGCGTCCAGCGCGGCGCGCACGCGGGCGCGCACGTCGGTCGGATCGTTGGAGGTGGGAAGCACGGTGACGTTGCCGAAGCCTTCGGCAAAACCCTCGCAGCGCAGGTCGAGCGAGACGTTGCCCACTTCCTGATTGACGCAGATCGCGGTGGTGCCGCCCAGCTCGGCAAGCCGCTCGCCGGCGATGCGGCCGGCATCGTGTTCCGACTGGCCGACATGCAGGCGCACGCCCAGCTCGGCCGCGACGTCACCGCCCGAGTTCATCGAGACGACCGGGATGCCGGCGTCGACGGCGCGGCTGATGGCGGCGCGCAAGGCGTCCGCGTCGGGGATCGAGACCACCAGCCCGTCGGGCTCCTGGTTGACGGCGGCGTCGATCAGCGCGGCCATCGCCACCATGTCGAAGGTTTCGGGCGCGCGATAGCTGACCGTGGCGCCGGTATGCTCGGCCGCGAGATCGACGCCGTTCTTGACGACGGACCAGAACGGATCGTTCGCCTGCCCGTGCGAGACGACGATGATGTTCTGCGCGAGCGCGCCGGTCGCCGACAGCATGACGGCCAGCGACGCGGCAGTAAGGGTTCTTTTCATGACAGACCTCCCAGCTTGAAGCAGGCGCGATGCCCGCGGACGAAGCCCTCCCGGCGCCGTCTATTAGAATTTTTATTCCATTTTTGCCGACACCGCAACCCTCAGGATTCCACCTCGCGCCGACAGGAGCCCACCGACACCGCCAGCGCCAGCGCCAGCGCCATGGTCGCCGACATGGAGCGGAACGCCCCGAAGTCGACTTCCGCCACGGTCAGGATCGTGCCGCCGATGCGGCTGAGCGGGCTCAGCGTCGTGTCGGTGATCGCCACGACCGGCAGGCCGAGCGCATGGGCGCGCTCGGCAAGGGCTATGGTCTCCGGGGTGTAGGGGGCGAAGCTGACGGCCAGCAGCGCGTCGCCGTCTTGCAGCGCATGGCCACGGTCGAGCTTGCCGAGCCCGTCATGCAGGAGGCAGGGCACTTCCATCTTGTCGAAGACATAGTCGAGATAGGCGGCCACGGCGAAGGCACGGCGAAGGCCGACGACATGGACTACGCGCGCCGCGCCCAGCGTCGCCACCGCCGCTTCCAGCCTGTCCGGCTCGGCCGTCTTCGCCAGTTTCTCCAGCGAGATGCGGCTGGCGTCGATGAACCCGGCCAGAAGCGTGGTGGAGCTTTCGGGGCCCTGGGCGCTGAGGTTGCGCAGTCGCGTGGCGTAGTCGGGCCAGACCTGCGCGTAGCTCTCGCGAAACAGGCGCTGCATCTCGGAAAAGCCCGAGAACCCCATGATCTGGCAGAAGCGCATCAGCGCCGAGGGCTGCACGCCGGCCGCCTGGGCGAGTTCCGCGACCGTGGACAGCGCGATGCGGTCGGCGTGGGCGGCCAGATATTCGGCGCATTGCCGCAGCCTTTTGGGCAGGGCGTCGGTCATCGCCCGCAGGCGCTGGTGGAACTCTTCGACATTCTGTGGGGCGGGCTGGTCGGGCATGGCTCCTCCGATGGGCTGGGCCGACTATCCGCTATCGTGCCTCGAAAGAAAAGATTGGAATGAAAATTCCAATTCTGCTACAGCCACGCCGACAGGAGGACGCCATGGCTATCGGCATCGGCCTCGTAGGCACCGGCTTCATGGGCAAGGCGCACGCGCTCGCCTGGCGCAACGCGGGCGCCGTCATGGGCGGGCTGCCGCCCGTGCGGCTGGCGGTGCTGTGCGACACCCCGCTCGAGCGCGCGCGGGACATGGCCGCGCAGTTCGGCTTCGAGCGCGCGAGCGACGACTGGCGGGCGGTCGTCGCCGACCCCGCCGTCGACGTGGTCTCCATCACCACGCCCAACGCCCTGCATCGGCCGATCGCCGAGGCGGCGCTTGCGGCGGGCAAGCATGTCTGGTGCGAAAAGCCGCTCGGCCTGACATTCGCCGACACGCAGGCGATGGCGCAGGCCGCCGGCGACCGGATCACGCTCGCGGGCTACAACTACCTGCGCAATCCCGCCTTCGCGCAGGCGCGCCGCCTGCTTGCCGAAGGGCGGATCGGCCGGCTCTTCCATTTGCGCGGCTGGGTCGACGAGGACTATCAGGCCGACGAAAGCCTGCCGTGGACCTGGCGCAGCCGGGCGTCGGAGGCGGGGCTCGGCGCGCTGGGCGACATCGGCGTGCATCTGGTGAGCCTCGTGACGACGCTTGCCGGGCCGGTCGAGTCGGTCGTGGCCGAAACGGCCGCCGCCTATGCGACGCGGCCGCTGCCGGAAGGCGGCGAGGCCGCCGTGGAGAACGAGGACATCGCCAGCGCGCTCGTGCGCTTCCGCGCCGGCTTCCATGGCGTGCTGACCGTCTCGCGCGCCGCCTGGGGCCGCAAGAGCCGGCTGGGCTTCGAGCTGCACGGCAGCCGGGGAATGATCGTCTACGATCAGGAGAGGATGAACGAGCTGCAACTCTACGACAGCGGCGACCGGCGCGGCGAGCAGGGCTTCCGCACCATCCTCGCCGGCCCCGACCATCCGCCCTATGCCGCCTTCTGCCCGGCGCCCGGGCACCAGCTCGGTTTCAACGACCTCAAGACCATCGAGGCGGCCGGGCTGCTCGCGGGGCTGGCCGGCGGGCCGTGTCCTTCGCCCGATTTCGCGCAGGCGCTGGAGATCGAACGGGTGGTCTACGCCATCGCCCGCTCGGCGGAGGCCGGCGGGGAAAGGGTCGAGGTGGCCGAGGTGCGCGCATGAGCCTTCCCCTTGCCGCCTCTCCCCTTGCCGCCTGCGCGGAGATGCTGTTCACCGACCGCCCCATCGCCGAGCGGGCGGCGCGGCTTGCCGAGCTGGGCTTCGACGTGGAGATATGGGACTGGTCGCGCCACGACCTGAAGGCGCTGAAAGCCAGCGGCGCGCGGATCGTCTCGATGACCGGCTATCTGCGCGGCACGCTTGCCGACGAGGCGGGCGCGGCCGACCTGCTGGAGACCGCCGCCCGCTCCATCCCCGTCGCGCTGGATCTCGGCTGCGGACGGCTCAACCTGCACGGCACCGGGCTCGACAGCCGGGGATTGCCGGTGAAGCCCTGCGCGGCGGCGGACCCGGCAATGTGGCTCAAGGCGCGCGACACGCTGAACCGCCTCGCGGACCTCGCCGAGAAAGCGGGCGTGACCTTCATGCTGGAAAACCTCAACACCGCCGTTGACCACCCCGGCGTGCCGTTTGCCCGCGCCGGGGAGTGCCTGACGCTGGTGGCGGCGGTGAACCGGCCCGGCGTGCGGCTGAATCTCGACCTCTATCACGCCCAGATCGGCGAGGGGCACCTGATCGAGCTGTGCCGCCGCGCGCTTCCCTATATCGCCGAGATACAGGTGGCGGACGTGCCCGGCCGCCACGAGCCCGGCACCGGAGAGATCAACTATCCTGCCATAGCCAGGGCGCTGGCGGCGATGGGCTATACGGGCCCCGTCGCGCTGGAGGCCTGGCCCGAGGCGGACAGCGAACAGGCGCTGGAGCGTTTCCGCGCCGCCTTCACCCTCTGACGGAGAACGTCCATGACCCTTTCGTTTGCAGTTCTCGGCGCAGGCCGCATCGGCAAGGTCCATGCGGCCGCCATCGCGGCCACGCCGGGCGCGCGGCTTGCCGCCGTGGCCGATGCCATCGCGCCCGCCGCCGAAGCGCTGGCCGCCGAGCACGGCTGCGCGGTGCGCACGCTTGACGAGATCGAGACGGCGGGCGGCATCGACGCCGTGGTGATCTGCACGCCGACCGACACCCATGCCGACCTGATCGAGCGTTTCGCCCGCGCCGGCAAGGCGATCTTCTGCGAGAAGCCGATCGACCTTTCGGTCGACCGCGTCAGGGCTTGTCTGAAGACGGTGGAGGAGACGGGTGCGACGCTGATGATCGGCTTCAACCGCCGCTTCGATCCGCATTTTTGCGCCGTCAGACAGGCGATAGACGAGGGCCGCATCGGCGATGTCGAGATGGTGCAGATCGTCTCCCGCGACCCCGGCGCGCCGCCCGCGACCTATATCGCCTCCTCCGGCGGCATCTTCCGCGACATGACCATCCATGATTTCGACATGGCCCGCTTCCTGCTGGGGGAGGAGCCGGAAACGGTGTTCGCCACCGGCTCGGTTCTGGTCGATCCGGAAATCGGCAGGCTGGGCGATTTCGACAGCGTCTCGGTGACGCTCACCACCCGCTCGGGAAGGCACTGCACCATCTCCAACTCGCGCCGGGCGGTCTATGGCTACGACCAGCGGATCGAGGTGCACGGCTCGAAAGGCGCGGTCTCGGCCGAGAACCAGCGCCCGGTTTCGATCGAGGTCGCGACCGCGCAGGGCTATACGCGCCCGCCGCTGCACGACTTCTTCATGACCCGTTACTCGCAAGCCTACAGGGCCGAGATCGCGGCGTTCATCGCCGCGGTGGGCAGCGGGGAAGCGTCTCCCGGCGGCCGGGACGGGCTCGCCGCGCTGCTGCTCGCGGAGGCTGCGCTGAGATCGGTCGCCGAGGGCCGCAGCGTCAGGGTGTCGGAGATCGCGGGTTAGATGAGAAGGCGGGCGTCGTCGCGCGCCGGTTGAAAGCACCGGCCGATGCGCCGGCCGTTCATCCCGCCGTCGCCGGCATCTGCCGCAAGCGCATCACCGCCCCCGCGCTCTCCAGCCATCGCCGCGCCGCATCGAGGTCGTCGCGGAAGCGCCGCGTCTCCTCCTCCGCGCGGCGGGCATCGGGAATGCGCAGCAGATACGCCGGATGGATGGTGACGAGCAGCGCCCGCCCGGCTTCTGCCTGCGTGACGCGGCCGCGCATGTCCGCCAACCGCGCTTTCCTGCCAGCCAGCGCCAGCAGCGCCGTCGCGCCCATCGCCACCACCAGCTTCGGCCTGACGAGGTCGATCTCCCTGCCGAGCCACCAGCGGCAACGCTCCACCTCGCCGGCGTTGGGCGGCCTGTGCAGGCGCATCTTGCCGCGCGGCTCGAACTTGAAGTGCTTGACCGCGTTGGTGACATAAGCCTCCCGCCGGTCGACGCCGGCTTCGCGCAGCATCCGGTCGAGCAGCCGTCCCGCCGGGCCGACGAACGGGCGGCCGGCAAGATCCTCGCGGTCGCCGGGCTGCTCGCCGACGATCATCAGCGCCGCGTCCGCGGGCCCCTCGCCGAACACGGTCTGCGTCGCCTGGCAGTGAAGCGGGCAGGCGGCGCAGGCGCGCGCCTCCTCGCGCAGGGCGTCGAGCGTGCCGGAAGGGGGCGGGGCGGGCACCTGCGGCCGCCGGGCCTCAAGACGCGCGTGAAAGGCGGGCGGCGGATGCGGCTCCTGCCGCGCCATTGCGGCCACGCGCGCCTGCGCGCTCGCGACGAGGCCCGGGATGAGCGCGGCTTCGGGCAGGTTCCTCCAGTATTTCCTGGGCATCTGCGCCTGCATCGCCTTCACCTTCAGCCGCGCGGGATTGAAGATGGCGGCGTAGTAGGCGGCCCACAGCGCGTCGGCGGCGTCGGCGAGGTCGGGCTTGAGCGCCGGCGCGTCCGAAACCGTCAGCGTGCCGTCCTCGAAGGCGGCGGAGCCCTTCGGCGTCATGATGAGCCAGTCCATGTCGGCGAACCGGCCGGCGAAGAACGGAGCGGTACGGGCGACGATGTGATGGTCGGGCTCGAACCAGGCCACGAAGCGGCGGCGTCCCGGCGCCGGCCCGTTCGCCGGGACCTCGCGGAAGCGCACGAAGGCCGTCATCTTGTGGCAGTCGCGCCGCACCGCCTTCGCCAGTCGCCGCGCCGCCGCCACGTCCGGGTCGGAGGCGATCTCCAGCAGATGACCGCTGCCCTGCAATCGCACGAGAAGGCGGTAGAGAAGCGCGAAGCGCCCGGGATCGGAATGGCAGATCACGGCTTCGGCCAGCTCGGGAAAGGCGCGCGGCACGCGGGGGTGCCGCGTGCCCGCGCCGGACGGGGACGGCGGCGGCCGCTCCTTTGCGAACAGCGTCCCTTCCGCCCCGGTGCGCCAGTCCACCTCATGCGGCGCGATCCCGGCGAGAAGCAGCGCGCGGGCGGCCTGCCGCCATTCGCCGGCGTCGGCGGCGCGGTTCAGGACGATCGTGCGCATCTACAGGAGAGCCAGCTGCTCCGGCGCCGGCTCGAACAGGCTGCGCAGATCCTGCCTGTCGATCAGCCGCAGCGGCGTCCAGGACCGCGCGGTCACGAAGGGCCTGACCTTGCGCAGCGAAATCCTCAGCCGCGCGAGGTCGTCGAGCGCGAGCCGCCGGTGGCGCCGCGCCGCCAGGATCGCGTCGACCGACCTGACGCCGAGGCCCGGCACCCGCAGCAGCATCTCGCGCGGCGCGCGGTTCACGTCCACCGGAAAGCGGCCGCGATTGGCGAGCGCCCAGGCGAGCTTGGGATCGAGGTCGAGGTCGAGCATGCCGTCCGGCCGCGCGGCCGTCACCTCCCCGATCGAAAAGCCGTAGAAGCGGTAGAGCCAGTCGGCCTGGTAGAGCCTGTGCTCGCGCATCAGCGGCGGCCGCGCCGGCGGCAGGCGCGACGAGGCGTCGGGGATCGGGCTGAAGGCCGAATAGTAGACCCGGCTGAGGCGGTAGCTGCCGTAGAGCCGGGCGCTTGAGGCCAGGATCGTGGCGTCGTCCGCCCCGTCGGCGCCCACGATCATCTGCGTCGACTGGCCGGCGGGCGCGAACCGCTTCCGCGACCGCGTCTTCAGCGTCGGCTCCTGCGCCTCCTCGATCCTGAGCCGCACGCCGGCCATGGCGCGGCGGATGCCCTGCGGGCGCTTCTGCGGCGCAAGATCGGCGATGCCGGCATCCGTGGGCAATTCGATGTTGATCGACAGCCGGTCGGCGTAGCGCCCCGCCTCCTCGATCAGCGCCTCCGACGCCTCCGGGATGGTCTTGAGGTGGATGTAGCCGTTGAACCCGTGCCCGACGCGCAGGTCGCGGGCGATGCGCACCATCTGCTCCATCGTGTGGTCGGACGAGCGCACGATGCCCGAGGACAGGAACAGGCCCTCGATATAGTTGCGGCGATAGAACTCCAGCGTCAGCCACACCACCTCGTCCGGCGTGAAGCGGGCGCGCTCGACATTGCTGGAGGAGCGGTTGATGCAGTAGGCGCAGTCGTAGATGCAGAAATTGGTCAGCAGGATCTTCAGCAGCGAGATGCAGCGGCCGTCCGGCGCGTAGGCGTGGCAGATGCCGGCGGGCTGCGTCGAGCCGAGGCCCCCCGCGCGGGAATCGCGGCGTTGCGCGCCGCTCGACGCGCAGGAGGCGTCGTACTTGGCGGCGTCGGCGAGGATGGCGAGACGGTCCTTCAGGGGCTTCTTCATATCGATGTTCACTATATGTTCCAAATCCCGGAAGTCAACGGCGGATGGGCGGAAGCAGGGGAAGGCCGCAGCGTGGGGAACGCAACTTGCCCGCTGCCCGGCCCGCCGTGGCCGCCGCCGAGGACAGGGCATCGCCGCGGCCGGTCCCCTTGCCCGCCCGGCGGCGAAGCCGTCGCGCCGTCAGGCGAAGCGGCGCGCGAAGGCGACGCAGACGACGATGACGGCGGTGGCGGCGACCATGGTCCATGCGACCGGCTCGCCCAGGAGAAGGCCGGCCAGCGCCAGGCCGAAGAACGGTTGCAGCAACTGCAACTGGCCGACGCTGGCGATGCCGCCGAGCGCGAGGCCGCGATACCAGAAGACGAAGCCCACCAGCATCGAGAAGACCGAGACGTAGCCGAGCCCGATCCAGGCCGGGGCGCCGATGCCCCGCCACGAGGCGGGCAGGGTGGCGAGCGCCAGCGCCAGCATCGCGGGCGCGGCGAGGACCAGCGCCCACGAGATCACCTGCCAGCCGCCGAGCCGGCGCGAGAGCTTCGCCCCCTCGGCATAGCCGAGGCCGCACAGCACGATGGCGGCGATCATCATGAGGTCGCCGGAAGCCGGACCCGCGCCGCCGCCGGAAAGCGCGAAGGCCGCGACCGTCGCGCTGCCGAGGCACGAGAACAGCCAGAACGGCGGCCGCGGCCGCTCGCCGCCGCGCAGCACGGCGAAGATGGCGGTGGCGAGCGGCAGAAGGCCGATGAACACGATCGAGCGGGCCGAGGTGATGTGCTGGAGCGCGAAGGCCGTCAGCAGCGGGAAGCCGACCACCACGCCGAGCGCGACGACGGCCAGCGACGCGAGATCCCGGCGTTGCGGCCATGGCTGCCGCAGCAGCGTCAGGAGCGCCGCCCCGAGCAGCGCCGCGATGGTCGCGCGCGCGCAGGTCAGGAACAGCGGCGGGAAGCCGGAGACGGCCACGCGCGTCGCCGGCAGCGAGCCGCTGAAGATGACGACGCCGAGGAGACCGCTGCCCCAGCCCTCGATCGATGGTCTTGCGCCGCTCATCGCACCTCGCTTTCGACGCGCAGGAATAGACGATGCCGGCTGGCGAAGGCAGCTACGGATCGATACAGTTTGCCCGAACTGTACTGATGATGGAGCGCATACGATTTGAGCGACATGCAGCGCCCGGGCGGCCGCAGGGGACTGCGCACCGCCGACGTGATGACGGCGGTGCGCGCCCGGGTGGCGAGCCGCGCGCTCGGCCCGGGCGACCGCCTGCCCTCGATCCGCGGCCTCGCCAGAACGATGGGCGTGTCGCCGTCCACGGTGGTCGAGGCCTATGACCGGCTGGTGGCGGAAGGGCTGATCCGGGCGCGGCCGGGCTCCGGCTTCTACGTGTCGGCGGCGGCGCTGCCGCCGCTGGCGCTGGCGCAGGACAGGCCGCAGCAGGATCGCGCGGTCGACCCGTTCTGGGTCTCCCGCCAGTCGCTCGACGCCGACCCGGCGGCGGCGAAGCCCGGCTGCGGCTGGCTGCCGCCCGACTGGATGCCGGCCGGCGCGCTGCGGCGGGCGTTGCGCGCTGCGGCGCGCGCCGGGGATGAGGTGCTGTGCGACTACGGTGCCGCGCGCGGCTCGCTGGCACTGCGCCGTATCCTGATCGGCCGCTTCGCCGCGGAGGGGATCGGGATGTCGGCCGACCGGCTGCTGCTGACGGCGTCGGGCACGCAGGCCATAGACCTGGTCTGCCGCTTCCTGCTTCGCCCCGGCGACGCCGTCGTGGTCGACGATCCCTGCTACTTCAACTTCCGGGCGCTCCTGCGCGCCCATCAGGTCAAGGTCGTCGGCGTGCCCTACACGCCCTGCGGGCCGGATGTCGGCGCGTTCGAGGCGGTGCTCGCGGCCGAGCGGCCGCGCCTTTACGTCACCAACTCGGCGCTGCACAACCCCACCGGCGCGACGCTGTCGGCGCAGACCGCGCATCGCCTCCTCAACCTTGCCGCCGCGCATGGCCTGACCGTCGTGGAGGACGACATCTTCGCCGATTTCGAGCCCGAGCCGTCGGTGCGCATGGCCGCCCTCGACGGGCTCGACCGGGTGATCCGCATCGGCAGCTTCTCCAAGACGCTGTCGGCTTCGGTGCGCTGCGGCTACATCGCCGCCCGGGCCGACTGGATCGCGGATCTGGTGGACCTTCAGGTCGCGACCAGCTTCGGCGGGCCGAGCCCGGTCGCGACCGGGCTGATCGCCGGCATCCTTGCCGGCGGCGGCTATCGCAAGCATATGGAGGAGCTGCGCCGCCGCCTTTCGCGGGCGCGGCGCGCCACGGCGGAGGCGCTGCAACGCATCGGCGTCGAGCCGTGGCTGATGCCGCGCGGCGGCTTCTATCTGTGGTGCCGCCTGCCGGACGGCCGCGATTCCGCCGAGGTCGCGCGCGCGGCGCTGGCCGAGAACGTCGTGCTCGCGCCCGGCAACGTGTTCAGCGCCTCGCAATCGGCGGCCGCCTTCATGCGCTTCAACGTCGCCCAGTGCGGCGACCCGCGCGTGATGCCGGCCCTGCAACGGGCGATGGCGCGATGAAGGAAGGGCGGCGGCCCCGCCTGCGCGGGACCGCAACCGCTCCCCGATGCCGGATCAGAACGGCGAATCCGGGAAGTAGAAGCTTTCGGCGTTCTCCGGCGTGATCAGCACCGAGCCGATGATGAACCGGCCGGAGACGGGCGCGCGCGAGACGTAGTTGAGCGCGGTCAGCTCGATGGCGGTGCTGATCATGGCCGGCGGATAGGTGACGTTGGCCGGCACCACCGTGTCGCCGTCCATCAGCCGCTTGACCATCTCCTTCATGCCGGCGCCGCCGAGCACCCACATCTGGTCCTGCCGGCCGGCCTGGTTGATCGCCTCGAGCGCGCCGACCGCCATGTCGTCGTCGGCGGCCCACACCGCGTCGATCTCGGCGTGGCGCGACAGGAAGTCCTGCATCACCTCGAAGGCGTCGTCGCGATTCCAGTTGCCGTGCTCCATGCCGAGGATCTCGATGCCCGAGCCCTCGATGGCGGCCTGGAAGGCCTCGACGCGCTCGTTGTCGATGGTGGTCGGGATGCCGCGCAGCACGACGATCTTGCCGCCGCCCTGCATGCGCTCGCGGAAGAACTCGCCGGCCACGCGGCCGAAGGCGGTGTTGTCGCCGGCGACGTAGAGGTCCTCGATGTTCTCCTGGCTCAAGCCGCGGTCGACGACCGTCACCCACTTGCCCGCCTCCTTGACCCGCTGGACCGGGCCGGTCAGCGGCTCGGACTCGAAGGGCAGGACGACCAGCGCATCGATGTTGCGGGTGGCCATCATGTCCTCGATGTCGGAGACCTGCTGGCCCGGGTCGCTGGCAGTGGAGAGCACGAAGTCGAGATTGTCGTAGCGCTCCTCCAGCTCCCTGATGGTCTGCTGGGCGTGGAAGTTCAGCCCGCCGGCCCAGCCGTGGGTGGCCGCCGGGATCGACACGCCGATGACGGCGGCGTCGCCGTCCTGCGCGGTTGCGGGACCGGCCAGCGCGATGCCGACCGCCAGTGCTCCGGCCAATGCTTTCAGTCTCATGGTCTCTCTCCCTGTTTGACAATCCGGGCGGGCGACGGGTCGCTCACCGCTCCGCCTTCTTCTGCCGCTGCAACACGACGGCCAGAATGATGATGACGCCCTGGATGGCCCCGTTGAGATAGGGGCTGACCAGGTCCGCGAGATTGAGGATGTTGCCGATCAGGCTCAGGATCAGCACGCCCACCGCCGTGCCCCAGACGCGGCCGAAGCCGCCCTTGAGCACCGTGCCGCCGATGATGACGGCGGCGATCGCCTCCAGCTCCCACAGAACGCCGGTCGAGCTCGAGGCCGAGCCGAGGCGCGGCACGTACATGATGGTGGCGATGCCGACGAGGACGCCGAGCAGCACGTAGGTCGCCAGCCGCACGCGCTCGACATTGACCGCCGAATAGCGCGCCACCTGCTCGTTGGAGCCGATGGCCGCGCAATGGCGGCCGAACGGCGTCTTGCGCATGACGATCTCGCCCAGCACGACGACGGCGGCGAAGACGACGATCGGCCAGGCGATGCCGAACAGGCCCGAATAGTAGACCGGCCGGTAGACCTCGCGCACGGCGGAGCCGAGCGACAGCGTGCCGCCGTCGGCCAGCCAGGTGATGAGCGAGCGGAAGATGCCCATGGTGCCGAGCGTGACGATGAAGGCCTCGATCCGCGCCTGCGTCACCAGCAGGCCGTTGACCAGCCCGGCGGCGAGGCCGACGGCGAGCGCCACCACCATGCCGACGAGGATGACGCCCCATCCAACGCCCATCGACGGCGCCAGCGCGTTCATGACCAGGATCATGACGCCGGCGATGAAGGCGGCCATGGAGCCGACCGACAGGTCGAGGCCGCCCGAGGTGATGACGAAGGTCATGCCGACCGCGATGATGCCGATGAAGGCGGAGCGGGCGAGCACGTTGGTGACGTTGCCGTAGCTGAGGAAGTTGGGGTTGAGCCAGGCGCCGAGCGCGATCAGCGCCAGAAGCGCGACCACCGGCCCCCAGACGTGGAAGTCGATGCGCAGGCCGGCTCGCGCCGGCGTCCGGGCGGTGTCGGTCGTCATGCCGCCTCCCTGCCTTCCAGGCCCATCGCGTGGCGCACGATGGTGTCCTCGTTGATGTCGCCGCCTTCGAGCACCCCGGCCACCCGGCCGGCGCGCATGACGACGACGCGGTGCGAAAGCCCGATGATCTCCGCCATCTCGGAGGAGACGACGATGACGCTCCTGCCCGAGGCGGCCAGCCGGTGGATGAAGCCGTAGATCTGCTGCTTGGTGCCGATGTCGATGCCGCGCGTCGGCTCGTCGATGATGACGATGTCGGGCTCGGCAAGCATGGTCTTGGCCAGAAGCAGCTTCTGCTGGTTGCCGCCGGAAAGGTTGCCGACGCGCACCTGCCTGGTCGGCGCGCGCACGTCGAACTCCTCGATGGCCCTGGTCAGCGCTTCCTCCTCGGCGCGCGTGTCGATGGCGAGCCGCGCGAAGCGGTCGAGCGCCAGAAGCGTCAGGTTCTCGCGCATGCCCTTGGCGGTCAGCAGGCCGCGGCCCTTGCGGTCCTCGGTCAGGTAGGCGATGCCGGCGCGCCGCGCGTCCCTGACCGAGCGGATCGAGACCGCGCGGCCCGCGACCTCCACCGTGCCGCGGCTTTCGCGGATGCCGATCAGCCCTTCCATCAGCTCGGTGCGGCCGGCGCCCACCAGCCCGGCGAAGCCGAGGATCTCGCCGCGCCTCAACTCGAAGGAGGCGTCGGCCACGACGGAGCCGACCGAGAAGCCCTTCACGGAAAGCACCGGCTCGCCCGTTGCCGGCGGCGCCTTTTGCGGGAACAGGTTGGAAAGCTCGCGCCCGACCATGGCCTGCGCCATGCGGTCCTCGTCCATCTCGCCCGCGGGCGCGTGGGCGACGCGGGTGCCGTCGCGGAAGACGGTGATGCGGTCGGCGATGCGCGCCACCTCGTCGAGCTTGTGCGAGGTGTAGAGGATCGCCGTGCCCTTCGCCTTCAGCCGCTCGATCTGGCGGAACAGCACCGCCGCCTCGCGGTTGGTCAGGACGGCCGTCGGCTCGTCCATGACGAGGACGCGGGCGTTGCGCGACAGCGCCTTGGCGATCTCGACCATCTGCTTGTCGGAAACGGAGATGCCGGAGACCCGGGCGTCGGGGCCGACGCGGGTCTCCAGCTCGGCCAGCAGCCGGGCGGCTTCCGCCTTCATCGCCTTCCTGTCGAGGAAGACGCCGCGCCTGGTCTCGCGGCCGAGGAAGATGTTCTCCTCGACGGTCAGCTGCTCGGCGAGGTTGAACTCCTGATGGATGAGGACGATCCCCGCATCCTCGGCCTCGGCGCTGGAGGAAAAGGAGACCGGCTTGCCGTCGAGCAAGAGCTCGCCCCTGGTCGGTTCCAGATAGCCCGACAGGATCTTCATCAGCGTCGACTTGCCGGCGCCGTTCTCGCCGATCAGCGCGTGGACCTCGCCGGCGACGAGCGCAAGGTCGACCTCGTGCAGCACCTCGACCGGCCCGAAGGAGCGGCAGACCCTGCGGGCTTCCAGCACTGCGCGACGATCGGGGGCGGGCGCGTTCACAGCTTCACGAAGCTCCCGTTCCTGGCCGACGAGCGCACGCAGGCGTCGATGAAGCGCATGCCCTCCAGCCCGTCCTCGACGGTGGGAAAGACGATCTCGGCCGGCAGCGGCGCGCCGGCGCGCCGGGCGCGGATGGCGCGCGCGGCCTCGGCATAGATGTTGGCGAAGCCTTCGAGATAGCCTTCCGGGTGGCCGGGCGGGATGCGGCTCACCCGCGTGGCGGCCGCGCCGGCGCCCGCGCCGTTGCGGGTGATCAGCCGCTTCGGCTCGCCGAAGGGGGTGAACCACAGCCGGTTCGGCTCCTCCTGTTGCCATTCGAGGCCGCCTTTGTCGCCGTAGACGCGCAGGGTCAGCCCGTTCTCGTTGCCGGGCGCGACCTGGCTCGCCCACAGCATGCCGCGCGCCCCGCCCGAAAAGCGCAGCATGATGTGGGCGTTGTCGTCGACGCGCCGGCCGGGCACGAAACGGTGAAGCTCGGCCGCCAGTTCCTCGGTCTCCAGCCCGGTGACGAAGCCGATCAGGTTGAAGGCATGGGTGCCGATGTCGCCGATGGCCCCGCCCGCGCCCGATTGCGCCGGGTCGGTGCGCCATGCCGCCTGCTTCGAGCCGGTCGCCTCGACCGGCTCGGTCAGCCAGTCCTGCGCGTATTGCGCCTGCACCACGCGGATGGTGCCGAGATCGCCATTGGCTATCATGGCGCGGGCCTGCCGCACCATCGGATAGCCGGTGTAGTTGTGGGTGAGGATGAAGAGCGCGTCGCTCTGCTGCGCCAGGGCGGCGAGCTTTCTCGCGTCGGCCAGCGTCGAGGTCAGCGGCTTGTCGCAGACGACATGGATGCCGCGCTTCAGGAACGCCCTGGCGACGGGATAGTGCATGTGGTTCGGGGTGACGATGGCGACGGCCTCGATGCCGTCCTTCCGGCGCGCCTCGCGCGCGGCCATATCGCGGAACGAGCCGTAGATACGGTTTTCGGCGAGCCCCAGCGCGCGGCCGGATTCGAGAGCCTTCTCCGGCGTCGAGGACAATGCGCCGGCCACCAGCGCGAACTCGCCGTCGAGGCGGGCGGCGATGCGGTGGACCGCGCCGATGAAGGCGTCCTTGCCGCCGCCGACCATGCCGAGCCTTATCGGTCCCTCGCGCCTTTCCGTGCTGCCGGCGATCGCCATCACTCTCTTCCATTCCGCATGATGTAACCCGAAAGCCGGCTCCCACTTTTCGGCATCATGCGCCTATCCCAGCCCGAGCATGCGGCGGTTGGCGGCCTCGTCGGTGCCGCCGCCGGCGAAATCGTCGAAGGCCTTCTCCGTCACGCGGATGATGTGGTGCTTCACGAACTGCGCGCCCTCGCGCGCGCCGTCCTCGGGGTGCTTGAGGCAGCATTCCCACTCGACCACGGCCCAGCCGTCGAAATCGTTGGCCGTCAGCTTCGAGAACACCGCGCCGAAATCGACCTGTCCGTCGCCCGGCGAACGGAAGCGCCCCGCCCGCTTCACCCAGGGCTGGTAGCCGGAATAGACGCCCTGCCGCCCGGTCGGGTTGAACTCCGCGTCCTTGACGTGGAACATGCGGATGCGGCTGGCATAGATGTCGATGTTGTCGAGATAGTCGAGGCACTGCAACACGTAGTGCGACGGGTCGTAGAGCATGTTGGCGCGGGGATGGTTGCCGACGCGCTCGAGGAACATCTCGAAGGTGGCGCCGTCGAACAGGTCCTCGCCGGGGTGGATCTCGTAGCAGACGTCGACGCCGCAGGCGTCGGCATGGTCGAGGATCGGCCTCCAGCGCCGCGCCAGCTCGTCGAAGGCGGTCTCGATCAGGCCGGCCGGCCGCTGCGGCCACGGATAGAGGAAGGGCCAGGCGAGCGCGCCGGAAAAGGTCGCCATCGCGTTGAGGCCGAGATTGCGCGAGGCCGTCAGCGCCGCCTTGACCTGCGCCACCGCCCATTCCTGCCTTGCCCCGGGGTTGCCGCGCACGGCAGGCACGGCGAAGCCGTCGAAGGCCTCGTCATAGGCGGGATGGGAGGCGACGAGCTGGCCTTGAAGGTGGGTGGAGAGCTCCGTCACCTCGACGCCGTTCTCCCGCGCCTTGCCCTTGAGCTCGTCGCAATAGTCCTTCGACGTCGCTGCCTTGTCGAGGTCGATCAGCCGGGCGTCCCAGCTCGGAACCTGCACGCCGACATAGCCGCAGTCGGCCGCCCATCTCGTGATCGAATCCCACGAGTCGAACGGCGCTTCGTCGCCGGCGAACTGCGCCAGGAACAGGGCGGGGCCCTTGATCGTCTTCATGCACTTTCCTCCCGCCGGGCCTCTGCGTGCCCGCTTTCGATCTCGCGCCTGCGACGCCGGAATGCTGCATCGCAACGATGTAATCGATTGCAAAAGAGGAAAACACAGAATGTAATGGATTACAAGAGCGGTGCGGCCGGGTATTGCTCCGTCGATAGGCGCTATAGGAGCCTGAAGGGGCGAGACACCCCGGCACAGGGCCCCGGGATGGGCCCCGGGAGAGCGGACGAAGGATGACGAAGCGGTTCCCCAAGATCAGGGATGTGGCGGAGGCCGCGGGCGTGTCGACCGCCACCGTCAGCCGCGCGCTGTCGGCGCCCGAAATGGTGTCGCGCGACACGCGCGCCATCGTGCTCAAGGCGGTCGAGGCGACGGGCTACCGCATGAACCACGCCGCGCGCAACCTGCGCCGCCGCCAGGCCGGCGGGATCGTGGTGCTGGTGCCGAACCTCGCCAACCCGTTCTTCGCGCAGATCCTGTCGGGCATCGCCACGGCCATGGCGCCGTCGGGCTACAACGTGCTGATCGCCGACACGAGGCAGGCCGACGCCGGCAGCTCCATGCTCGACTATCTGCACAACAACCGCGCCGACGGGCTGATCGTGCTCGATGCCGGGCTGCCCGAGGAGGTGCTGTCGGCCGGCCAGGGGCGGGCCTTCCAGCCGCCCATCGTCTTCGCCTGCGAGTGGCTGGAGGGTGACGACCGCGCCAGCGTGACCATCGACAACGCCTACGGCGCCCGGCTGGCCATCGACCATCTCGTCGCGCTCGGCCACCGGCGGATCGGCCATGTGATGGGCCCGCCCGACAACATCCTGACGCTTACCCGCGCGCAGGGCACGCGCGCGGCGCTTGCCGCCCACGGCCTTGCGGTGCGGGAGGGCTGGTTCTTCGCGGGCGACTTCTCGCTCGGCTCCGGCGCGGCGGCGGCGCAGCGCTGGCTCGCCATGGACGACCGCCCCACCGCCGTCTTCTGCGCCAGCGACGCCATGGCCGGCGGCTTCGTCGGCGCGCTCCACCGCGCCGGCGTGCGCGTTCCCGGGGACGTCTCGGTCGTGGGCTTCGACGACATCGAGATCGCCGCGCATCTGGTGCCGGCGCTCACCACCATCGCCCAGCCGCGGCGGCTGATCGGCGAGACCGCCGCGCAGAAGCTCCTCGACCTGATCCGCAAGACCGGGCAGCCGGGCGGGGTAAGGGACGTCCTTCCCGTCGAGCTCGTGGTGCGCGAGAGCACGGGGGTGCCCGCGCGGCGCTCGCCGCGATAGGCGCGCCTATCGCGCCGCGTCGTTCAGGCGGACGCCCAGGGCGCCGAGCTCGTCCCGGGTGTTCGTGCTGGCGTGCCTTGGGGGCGTGCCGGCCGCGTCGACGAAGCGTCGGCCCGCGCAACGACCTGCGCCGCGACGAGGACATCGCGCTGGCGCTCGACATATGCACCCATGGCGGCGCCCGGGCGATGCGGATCGATTCATACGGGCTTCAGGCCGGCTGCGCGGCGGATGTCATCCCGGTGCCGGCCGAAGCGATAGCCGAGGCGGTCGTCGCCCGTCCGCCCGGGCGCACGGTCGTCAAGCGCGGGCGGGTCGTCGTCCGCGACGGCCGCCTGGTCTGTCCCGTATAGCCGCGCTCTCGCGGCGTCGCCGATAAATTTTTCGGAAGCAATGCGCAAGGCCAGTCCCGATTCGTATTCCATCAATTCTTTCCGCAATGCTGCATTTTCAGTATAGTCGAGATATGGATAATTTTTCTAAGAAATATGATTGTATTTTGGATATACATTGAAATTCAGTACCTTGTTTGACGCCTCCGGTGCCGGTTGATAGGATTTTCAGGGAAACGGGCAATCAGGAGGCTGAGATATGTTTATGAAATCAGGCGGCATCGCCGCCGCGATCGGTGTTGTCACGGTTGCGGCGGCTGCTTTCACGTTGTCGTCGGCGCCGGCGCTCGCGCAGGAAGAAACGAGCTGCGGCACCGGCCGCACCATCGACATCGCCGAGATGACCTGGCCTTCGGCCGCGGCGCTCGCCCATATCCACGCCATCATCCTCGAACGCGGCTTCGGTTGCAGCGTCGAGATCGTCGCCGGCGACACGGTGCCGACCTCCGCCTCCATGCTCGCGCGCGGCACGCCGGCGCTCGCGCCCGAATTGTGGACCAGCGCCATCGAGGAAGCCTGGAAGCGCGGCATCGCGGACGGCGTCGTCGTCCAGCTCGGCGACGCCATCACCGACGGCACGGTCGAGGGCTGGTTCATCCCGCGCTATGTGCAGGAGGCCAATCCCGGGCTGACCAGCGCCGAGGCGGTGATCGAGCGGCCCGACCTGTTCCCCGATCCCGAGGATTCGAGCAAGGGCCGGCTCTATTCCTGCCCGCCCGGCTGGGTGTGCGAGCTTTCGACCTCGGCGCTCTACGAGGCGTTCGACATGGAGGCCAGGGGCTGGAACCTGTTCTCGCCGGGCTCGGGCGGCGCGCTCGACGCCTCGATCGCGCGGGCCTTCACCCGCGAGGAGCCGATCCTGTTCTACTACTGGGGCCCGACCTCCATCCTCGGCAAGTACGACGCCGTGCAGCTCGACCTGGGGCCGGTCGACATGGAGACCTATACCTGCAACACCGACACCGACTGCACGAACCCGCCCGGCGTCACCGCCTATCCGTCCTCGCCGGCGGTGATCGGCGCGGCCGCCTGGCTGCCGCAGGAGGCTCCCGGCGTCGCGGCCTATCTGGCCAGGGCCGGGCTGACCAACGCCCAGATCAGCTCGCTCCTCGTCTATGGCGAGGAGAACAAGGCCGGCGCGGCCGAGACGGCGCAGAACTTCCTGCGCACCGAAAAGGAGCTGTGGACGAGCTGGGTGCCGCAGGACGTGGCCGAGCGCGTGCTTTCCGGCCTCGACTGACCGCACGGGCCGCGCCGGGCTGACGGAGGGTTGGCGCATGCGGCCGGGTCGCGAGCCCGGCCGCCGCTTTCTCCGTCGGGCGGCGGCGGCAAGGAGCCGACGATGTTTCCCGAACTGATCGACACCCGCCCGCTGCGCCGGGCCGTGGACGACGGCCTCAACTGGGTCGTGCGCAACTGGGGCGGCGAGCTGGAGGCGGCGGCCTATCCGCTGCTGATGCTGCTCAACTGGATCGAGCGGCTGCTGCTTTCCACGCCATGGTGGCTGTTCATCGCCGTCTTCGTGGCGCTGGCGTTCCTGGCCACGCGCAACTGGAAGCTGCCGCTGGTGGTGCTCGTCGGCCTCGTCTTCCTCGGGGTCATGCAGTTGTGGCGCGACGCCATGGCCACCACGGCGCTGATGATCGCGGCGACGCTGACGGCCATCGTCATCTCTATCCCCGTGGGGGTGTGGATGTCGCGCTCGGCGCGCGTGCGCCAGCTCGTCACGCCGGTGCTCGACCTGATGCAGACCATGCCGAGCTTCGTCTACCTGATCCCGACGGTGATGATCTTCGGTCCCGGCAAGATCCCGGCGCTGCTGGCCACCATCGTCTACGCCTCGCCGCCGCTGGTGCGGTTGACCGACCTGGGCTTACGCAACGTCGACCCGGCGGTGATGGAGGCGAGCCACGCCTTCGGCGCCACCTCGTCCCAGCGCCTGTTCGGCGTGCAGATCCCGCTCGCGCTGCCCACCATCCTCGCCGGCATCAACCAGACGACGATGATGGCGCTGGCCATGGTGGTGATCGCCTCGATGATCGGCGCCGGCGGGCTCGGCTATCAGGTGCTCCAGGGCATCGGCCGGCTCGAGGTCAGCCGCGGCCTGTTCGCCGGGCTCGGCATCGTCGTGCTCGCCATCGTCTTCGACCGCATCATCCAGGCCTACGGCAGCCGCCTGCAGGCGAGCATCGGCATCGCGGAGGCGCGGCAATGAGCGCGGCGGATGGCGCGGACGGGCGCATGGACGGGCCGGCCATCGCCCTGCGCGGGGTGACCAAGATCTTCGGGCCCGATCCGCAGGCGGCGCTGGCGCTCTTGCGCGCCGGCCGCTCCAAGGCCGAGGTGCAGGCCGAGACCGGCCATGTCGTCGGCCTCGACGACGTGTCGCTCGACATCGACAAGGGCCAGATCTTCGTGGTCATGGGCCTGTCCGGCTCGGGCAAGTCGACGCTGATCCGCCACGTCAACCGGCTGATCGACCCGACGGCGGGCGAGATCGTGGTCGACGGCGAGGAGGTGCTGAAGATGAGCCTGGCGCAGTTGCGCACCTTCCGCCGCACCCGCATCGCCATGGTGTTCCAGCGGTTCGGGCTTTTGCCGCACCGCTCGGTGCTCGACAACGTCGCCTACGGGCTGGAGGTGCGCGGCGTGCCGAGGGCGCGGCGGCTGGAGGTCGCGGCGCACTGGATCGGCACGGTCGGGCTTTCCGGCTACGAGAGGTCGCGGCCGCGCCAGCTTTCGGGCGGCCAGCAGCAGCGCGTCGGGCTGGCGCGGGCGCTGGCGATGGACACCGACATCCTCCTGATGGACGAGGCGTTCTCCGCGCTCGACCCGCTGATCCGCTCCGGCCTTCAGGACCAGCTGCTGGAGCTGCAGGCGGCGCTCAACAAGACCATCCTGTTCATCACCCACGATTTCGACGAGGCGCTGAAGATCGGCAACCGCATCGCCGTGCTGAAGGACGGGGCCGTGCAGCAGGTCGGCCGGCCGGAGGAGATCGTGCTTAACCCGGCCAACGCCCATATCGAGGAGTTCGTGCGCGACGTGAACAAGGCGCGCGCCATCCATGTGCGCACCATCATGGAGCGCGCGGGGGAGGGCGAGGCCGAGGCCTGCGCGATGACGGTGCCGGCCGATGCGCGCTGCGAGGACGTGCTTCCCCATTTCGCGCAGCATCAATGGGTCGGCGTGGTCGACGCCGAAGGCCGGCAGGTCGGCCGCGTCAGCGCGCGGCAGGTCATCAAGGCGCTGGCGCGCTATTCGCCCGACGTGCCGTAGCGCCGCCCTTGCGGGGGCGGCGGCGCCGGCCGGCCCGCCTGACCCTGGGGAAAACGCCTTGCATCGGGCGGCGGTTTGGGTGCATTTCACCGGACCCCTACCCGAATGCGAGCTGTGCCTTCCGTGCCCAAGATCAGGAAACTCCTCGTCGCGAACCGTTCCGAGATCGCGATCCGCGTCTTCCGCGCCGCCAACGAGCTCGGCATAAGAACCGTGGCGGTCTGGGCGGAGGAGGACAAATACGCGCTCCATCGCTTCAAGGCCGACGAATCGTATCAGGTGGGGCGCGGCCCGCATCTTGCGAAGGACATGGGGCCGATCGAGAGCTATCTGTCCATCGAGGAAGTGATCCGGGTGGCGAAGCTGTCGGGCGCGGATGCGATCCATCCCGGCTACGGCCTGCTTTCGGAGAGCCCCGAGTTCGCCGATGCCTGCGCGGAAGCCGGCATCGTCTTCATCGGCCCGAGGCCCGAGACCATGCGCCGGCTCGGCAACAAGGTGGCGGCGCGCAACCTCGCCATCGAGATCGGCGTGCCGGTGGTGCCCGCCACCGACCCGCTGCCCGACGACATCGAGGCGGTGAAGAAGCTCGCGGCGCAGATCGGCTATCCGCTGATGCTCAAGGCGTCGTGGGGCGGCGGCGGGCGCGGCATGCGGGCGATCCGCGAGGAGGCCGACCTTGCCCGCGAGGTGACGGAGGCGCGGCGCGAGGCCAAGGCCGCCTTCGGCAAGGACGAGGTCTATCTCGAAAAGCTGGTCGAGCGCGCCCGCCATGTCGAGGTGCAGGTGCTGGGCGACACCCACGGCAACGCCGTCCACCTCTTCGAGCGCGACTGCTCGATCCAGCGCCGCAACCAGAAGGTGGTCGAGCGCGCGCCCGCGCCCTATCTCGACGACGCCCAGCGGCGGGAGCTTTGCGGCCACGCGCTGAAGATCGCTGAGGCGACGTCTTACGTCGGGGCCGGCACGGTCGAGTTCCTGATGGATGCCGACACCGGCAGGTTCTACTTCATCGAGGTCAATCCGCGCATCCAGGTCGAGCATACCGTGACCGAGGAGGTGACGGGGATCGACATCGTCAAGGCGCAGATCAGGGCGCTCGAAGGCGAGCGGATCGGCGATCCCGCCTCCGGCGTGCCGGCTCAAGGCGACATCCGCCTCCACGGCCACGCGCTGCAATGCCGCATCACCACGGAGGACCCCGAGCAGAACTTCGTGCCCGACTACGGCCGCATCACCGCCTACCGCTCGGCGGCCGGCTTCGGCATACGGCTGGACGGCGGCACCGCCTATTCGGGCGCCATCATCACCCGCTACTACGATCCGCTGCTGGTCAAGGTCACGGCCTCGGGCGCGACGCCGCAGGAGGCGATCAGCCGCATGGACCGGGCGCTGCGCGAGTTCCGCATCCGCGGCGTCGCCACCAACCTGACCTTCCTCGAAGCCATCATCGGCCACGAGAAGTTCCGCGACAATTCCTATACCACGCGCTTCATCGACACGACGCCGGAGCTGTTCCAGCAGGTCAGGCGGCAGGACCGCGCCACCAAGCTTTTGACCTACCTGGCCGACGTCACCGTCAACGGCCATCCCGAGACGCGCGGCCGCGCCAAGCCCGACGCGCAGGCGGCCGCGCCGCGCGTGCCCTATATCGAGGCGGCGATCCCCGACGGCACGAAGCAGAAGCTCGATGCGCTGGGGCCGGAGAAGTTTGCCCAGTGGATGCGGGCCGAAAACCGGGTGCTGTTCACCGATACCACCATGCGCGACGCGCACCAGTCGCTGCTCGCCACCCGCATGCGCACTTTCGACATAGCGGCGATAGCCGGCGTCTACGCCCGCGCGCTGCCCGGCCTGTTCTCGCTCGAATGCTGGGGCGGCGCGACCTTCGACGTCGCCATGCGCTTCCTCACCGAGGACCCGTGGGAGCGGCTTGCCAAGGTGCGCGAGGCCGCGCCCAGCATCCTCACCCAGATGCTGCTGCGCGGGGCGAACGGCGTCGGCTACACCAACTATCCCGACAATGTGGTGCGCTATTTCGTCAGCCAGGCGGCGCAAAACGGCGTCGATCTCTTCCGCGTCTTCGACTGCCTGAACTGGGTCGAGAACATGCGCGTGGCCATGGACGCCGTGCGCGAGGAAGGAAAGCTGTGCGAGGCGGCGATCTGCTACACCGGCGACATCCTCGACCCCGCCCGCGCCAAGTACGACCTCAAATACTATGTCGCGCTGGCCAGGGAGCTCGAGGCCGCCGGCGCCCACATCGTCGCCGTCAAGGACATGGCGGGCCTGCTCAAGCCCGCCGCCGCCAGGGTGCTGTTCAAGGCGCTGCGCGAGGCGACCGGCCTGCCGATCCATTTCCACACCCACGACACGTCGGGCATCTCGGCCGCGACCGTGCTGGCGGCCGTCGAGGCCGGCGTCGACGCCGTCGACGCGGCGATGGACGCCCTGTCGGGCAACACCTCGCAGCCCTGCCTCGGCTCGCTGGTCGAGGCCCTTCGGGGATCGGAGCGCGATCCCGGCCTCGACCCGGAATGGATCCGGCGCATCTCGTTCTACTGGGAGGCGGTGCGCAACCAGTACGCCGCCTTCGAGAGCGACCTGAAGGGGCCGGCCTCGGAGGTGTGGCTGCACGAGATGCCGGGCGGCCAGTTCACCAATCTGAAGGAGCAGGCGCGCTCGCTGGGGCTGGAGACGCGCTGGCACGAGGTGGCGCGCGCCTATCACGACGCCAATCTGATGTTCGGCGACATCGTCAAGGTCACGCCGTCGTCCAAGGTGGTCGGCGACATGGCGCTGATGATGGTTTCGCAGGAGCTGACCGTCGCCGATGTCGAGAACCCGTCGCGCGACATCGCCTTCCCCGATTCGGTCGTCTCCATGCTCAAGGGCGATCTCGGCCAGTCGCCGGGCGGCTGGCCGCAGGCGTTGCAGAAGAAGGCGCTGAAGGGGGCGAAGCCGATCACCGCGCGTCCGGGCTCGCTGCTGCCCGACGCCGATCTCGCCACTGAGCGCAAGGGCATCGAGGCGAAGCTGGAGCGCAGCCTGTCGGACGCCGAGTTCGCCTCGTGGCTGATGTATCCCAAGGTGTTCTCCGACTTCGCGGCCGCGCAAGGTGAATACGGCCCGGTCAGCGTGCTGCCGACGCCGTCCTATTTCTACGGCATGCAGCCGGAGGAGGAGATTCTCGTCGACATCGAGCGCGGCAAGACGCTGGTGATCCGCTGCCTCGCCATAGGCGAGCCCGACGACAAGGGCATGGTGACGGTGTTCTTCGAGCTGAACGGCCAGCCGCGCCGCGTCAAGGTGCCCGACCGCGCCCATGGTGCGGCCGGCGCACGCGCCCGGCGCAAGGCCGAGCCCGGCAATGCCGCCCATGTCGGCGCGCCGATGCCGGGCGTGGTCTCGACCGTGGCGGTGACGGCCGGGCAGAAGGTGACGGCCGGCGACGTGCTCGTCTCCATCGAGGCGATGAAGATGGAGACCGCGCTCCACGCCGAGCGTGACGGCGAGATCGCCGAGCTTCTCGTCGGGGCCGGCGACCAGATCGACGCCAAGGACCTCCTGATCGTCTACGCCTGACGGGCGGGTGGCGGTGGCGCCGACCAGGTTCGGCGCGACATCGCACGGCGCGGGAAAGACGGGCCGGTGCGGGCGCCGCCGCCCGCCGGTCGATAAAATTCTAATGGTATTCTCACGGCAATCGTAAGCCCTCCCCGGTACAAGCAACGGCGTTGAGCGTTCCCGATCGAGTGCCTGTCGATGCAACTTCAGATTTTATCGCGGAAAACGGATCAAGCGGAGATTGCGGATGTCGCCACCTCGGCGGACCGGCACGGCCGCCGCGTCACGATGCTGGGACAGCGCGGCATCCCCGACGTGCAGGGCGGCGTGGAGAAGCATGTCGAGATGCTGGCCGCCCGGCTCGTCGCCCGGGGCTGGAATGTCGAGGTCGTCGGCCGCAGCCGCTACATGCCGGACCCGGGCGCGCGCGTGTGGCGCGGCGTGCGCGTGGTGCCGCTGTGGGCGCCGCGCCGCGTGGCGCTGGAGGCGCTGGTCAACACCTTCCTCGGCGTCTGCCGCGCCGCCGTGCGCCGCCCCGACATCCTGCACATCCACGCCGTCGGCCCGGCGCTGATGGTGCCGCTGGCGCGGCTTCTCGGCCTCAAGGTGGTGGTCACCCATCACGGCTACGACTACGACCGGCAGAAATGGGGCCGCTTCGCCAAAGCCGCGCTGCGACTCGGCGAGCGGCTGGGCATGCGGCTGGCGCAGGGCCGCATCGCGGTCTCCAACGACATCGCCCGCACCATGGGCGCGCGCTACGGCGTCGCCGTCGATTTCGTGCCCAACGGCGTCGCGGTGGCGCCGGGCGCGGCGCGCACCGGCATCCTCGACGAGCTCGGCCTGAAGCCGCGGCGCTACGTCCTTCTTGCCGCGCGCTTCGTGCCGGAGAAGCGCCAGACCGACCTGATCCGCGCCTTCGCCCGCCTCGGCGATCCGCATCTGCGGCTGGTGCTGGCCGGCGACGCGGAGTTCGACAGCGCCTATGCCCGCGAGGCGCGCGAGCTGGCCGGGAAGACCCCGGGCGTGGTGCTGGCGGGGTTCCAGTCCGGCGCGCGGCTGGCGGAGCTGTTCGTCAATGCGGCCCTGTTCGTGCTGCCCTCCAGCCACGAGGGCATGCCGATCGCGCTGCTGGAAGCCATGGCCTACGGCCTGCCGGTGCTGGCGAGCGACATCGTCGCCAACAAGGAGCTGGATCTGCCCGGCGACGCCTATTTCCCGCTCGGCGACGTCGAGGCGCTGGCGGGGGGAATCGCGCGCAAGATCGCCGACCTGCCGGACGAGGCGGCGATGCGCCGGCAGGCCGGGGAGGTCGCCGACGCCTATAGCTGGTCGAGCGTGGCGCGCAGGACCGAGGCCGTCTACCGGGCCCTGCTCGACAAGCGGGCCTGACGGGCGATGGAGCGCGACCGCGACATGGGGGTCGCCGTCAGGCGCATCGCCGGCGCGCTGGCGTGGCTGGTCCTCGCCGTCATCGCGTTCTCGACCCTGTCGCCGGTCGGAATGCGCCCGCATCTGGGCACGTTCGTCCATGTCGAGCGGTTCGGGGCCTTCGCGCTGATGGGGTTCCTGTTCGGCGTCATCCATCCGCGCCGCCTCGGGCTGGTTGGCCTGTGCGTCGTCGCGGTCGCCGTCGGGCTGGAGCTTCTCCAGACTGTCGCCTTCGACCGTCATGCGCGCGTCGTCGATTTCGCCGTCAAGGCGGCGGGCGGCGCCGGCGGCGTCGCCGCGGCATGGCTTTTCCTGCGCAACCGGCGGCTGGTCGAGCGGGTCCTGGGCCGCCTAAACCGAAACACAAGCTCTTCGCGCTAGGGTTCCTGCCCGCGCCGGACGCGGGTGCGATGCTGGAGGTGTCGTTGACGGTATCTGTCATCATCAAGACGCTGAACGAGGAGAAGAAGATCGCCGCGACGATCGAGAGCGCGCTCGCGGCGGTCGAGGCGACGGGCGGCGAGGTCATCGTCGCCGACTCGGGCTCGCGCGACCGCACGGTCGAGATCGCCGCGCGCTATGGCGTCGTCGTCGCCCAGATCGAGCCGCCGGCGCAGCCGAGCTGCGGCATCGGCCCGCAACTGGGCTACCAGTATTCGCGCCATCCGTTCCTGTGCCTGCTCGACGGCGACATGATCCTCGATCCGGGCTTCCTGCCCGCCGCGCTCGACTTCATGGCGCAAAACCCTTCCGTGGCGGGCGTGACCGGCCATGTCGAGGAAATGGCGGTGTCGAACCTGGAATTCGCCCGCCGCGTCACCCGCGCCGCGCCCGAGAACCGCACCGGGCGGATCGACCGGATGAACGGCGGCGGGCTCTATCGTCGCAGCGCCATCGAGCAGGTCGGCTATCTCTCCGACCGCAACCTGCACGGCTACGAGGAGTTCGACCTCGGGGCGCGGCTGCGCGGCGCCGGCTGGGAGCTGCATCGGCTCGACCGCCGCTTCGTCAGCCATTACGGCCATACCGAGAACTCCTACCGGCTGCTCGTGCGCCGCTGGCGCAGCAAGTACCTGTTCGGCATCGGCGAGCTTCTGCGCGCCTCGCTGGGACGGCCCTATTTCTTCCGGCTGTTCCGCGAGTTGCCCGAGCTGCGGCTGTGGGCGGCCATCTATCTGTGGTGGGCGGCGAGCCTCGCCATCCTCCTCTTCCTGCCCGACAAGGCGGCGGCGCTCGCCATCGTGCTTGCGCTGCTGGCGGCGGCGATAGCGCTGATGAGCGTCAGGAAGGGCGGCCTGCGCATGGGGCTCTATACGGTCGTGGCCTGGTTCTTCCATGCGGCGGCGCTGCCGGTGGGCTTCCTGCGGCCGCGCCGCGAGCCCGCGGCCCCGATAGAAAGCCGGCTCGTCGGGAAGGGCGCATGAGGCGGGCCCTCCTGCCCGCCGTCGCGGCGCTGCTGGTCGGCTGCTCCGGCGAGCCGGTCACGGCCTCCGACCGCTGGCTGCCGGTGCGCGAAACCGCGCTCGAAATATCTCCCGGCAGCCCGCTCGACTTCTCCGCCCTGCTGCCCAACAGGGCGATCGGGCCGGAAAGCGCCATCGGCGCCGACCGGCGGCTGGTGGCGCGGCCGGACGGGCGGCTCGCCTTCGCCGACGCGCCGGAAAGCCCGGCGCGCATGTTGTGCGCCTCGCTGGCGTGGAGCCCGGCATCCGGCGGCTTTCCCGCCCATGACGAGGCCGACCGCTACGCCCGGCAGCTCGCCATGCGCGGCTACAACATCGCAAGGCTGCACTTCGTCGACGCCGCGCTGATGTTCGGGCGCGACAGGGACTTCGATTTCGATCCCGATACGCTCGACCGCGTCCACTACCTTCTGGCGGCGCTGAAGCGCAACGGCATCTACTGGATGATCGACGCGATGTCGTCCTGGCGCGGCGCCTATGGCGGCCATGACGACCGCTGGGAGGCGGGCGGCGACCTCAAGCTGGCGCTGCACCTCGACGATGCCGCCTTCGCCCACTGGCGGCGCTTCCAGGAAGAATTCCTCGCCCGGGTCAATCCCTATACCGGCGTCGCGCCGATCCGCGACGAGGCGCTGGCGCTCGTCATCCTCGCCAACGAGAACGGCATCGAGTTCGGCGGCATCGTCCGCGACCGGCCCGGCCGGCCGCCCTATGACGCTGCGCTGCAAGCGCCGTTCAACCGCTGGCTGGCGGCCCGCTACGCCTCCACCGCCGAGCTCGCCCGCGCCTGGGGCGACCTCGGCCGGGGGGAGAGGCTGGAGGACGGCAGCGTGCGTCTTCCCGAGAACCGCTATGCGGCGAGTGCGCGCATGCGCGACCTTCAGGCCTTCTTCGTCGAGGTCGAGCGGGCGAGCGCCGAAAGGATGACGCGGACGCTGCGCGACCTCGGCTATGAGGGGTTGATCAGCACCTACAACAACTGGCCGACCGTGCAGACGGCGCTCGCCCGCCGCGGCCTCGACGCGGTGACGATGAACACCTATCACGACTGGGTCGGCGGCTATCATCCGGGCGCGTCCATCGGCCAGACCGGCTCCATCGCCACGGGGGTCGACTATATCAGGATGGCGGCCGCCGCGCGGTGGCTCGGCAAGCCGTTCGCAATCAGCGAGTGGGACCACCTGTTCTGGAACCGCCACCGCTACGAGGCGGGCCTGGCCATGCCCGCCTATGCGGCGTTGCAGGGCTGGGACGTGCTGTGCCGCCACGGCCACGGCCCGCTCGCGCTGGCCTATGGCGAGCCTTATGCCCACAAGCGCGCCATGCTGCCCTACGCGATTGCGCTCGACCCGGTGGCGCGGGCGGCCGAGACCCTTGCCGCCTTGCTCTATCGTCGCGGCGACGTGGCGCAATCGCGCCTGACGATCCCCTTCGCCGTGCGCGGCGAGGAGGATCTCGGCCCCGACATGCAGGCGCGCGAGCCCGGCCGCCTGACGCGGCTCGCGCTTCTCGGGCGCATCGGGCTGATGGTCGAGGAGGAGGCGCGGGCGGCCGAAGTCTTCGTGCCGCAGCCGCGCGAGGGCGTCGATCCTTTCGCCATCCTCGAACGGCTGCGCGCCACCGGCGCGCTGCCGGCGGGCAACCGCACCGCGCCGCGCAGCGGGCTCTACGAGAGCGACACCGGCGAGATCCTGCTCGACGGCGGGGCGCAGCAGTTGCGGGTGGCGACGGCGGCGACGCAAGGGGTGGCCTATGCGGGCCTCACCGCCCCGGTCGATCTCGGCGTGCTGTCGGTCGAGGCTGCCGAGGGCGACGGGCTCGTGGCGCTGTCGGCCATCGAGCGGGGCGCGACGCTGCGCGACGGCCGGCGGCTGCTGGTCGTCTTCGCCACCGACGCGCGCAACACGGGCATGCGGTTCCGCGACCGGGCGGGCAGGGTGATCGAGGATTTCGGCCGCCTGCCGGTGCTGATCCGCGCGGGCGGGGCCGATGTCACGATCGCGCGCGAGGGGCGGTGGCGGCTGTCGCCGGTCGGGCTCGACGGCGTCGTCCATGCGCCCGTCGCGCGGGGCGAGGGCGCCGTGGCCTTCCGGCTCTCCAACGACGCGCCGTCGGGGCCGACGACCTTCTTCCTGCTCGAGATCGACTGAGGGCCGCCGTCAGGCCGCGCCGAGCGAGCGGTAGAGGTCGAGCGTGCGCTCGCGATAGGCGGCGGCGGAGAACTCGGCCGCGATCCAGGCGCGGCCGGCCCGGCCCATGGCCGCGCGCCCGGCGGCACCCTTCGCCGCCATCGCGGCAAGCGCCGCGGCGAGGCTGTGCGCGTCGCCCGGAACCGACAGGAGGCCCGTCTCGCCTTCGCGGATCATCTCCGGGATGCCGCCGATGGCCGCGCCGATCACCGGGCGGCCGAGCGCGTAGGCCTCCAGCACGCTGATCGGCGCGTTCTCGTACCATTCCGAGGGCAGCGCCAGCGCCCTGGAGCGGCCGATCAGCGCATGCAGCGCGTCGCCGGAAAGATAGCCGCAGAAGGTGACGTCGGCTCCCGTCTCGGCCGCCAGCCGGCGAAGGGCTTCTTCCTCCGGCCCGGTGCCGGCCAGCATCAGCCGCTGCCCGCTGAGCGCGGCCGCGCGGATCAGCGTCGCGATCCCCTTTTCCGGCGCGAGCCGGCCGGCGAAGACGAAATAGTCGCCTTCGTCCCATGCGGCGGCATAGTCCTCGACGTTCACGAAGTTCGGGATGTGGACCATCATCCCGCGCGGCCAGCCCCACTCGACCAGCTTGTCGATATAGAAGCGCGACGGCACGACCAGCCGGTCGACTTTGTCGCGGTAGAGGCCGAGCGCGCGGTGCAGCACGGTCTCGACCAGGACCAGCCCGCTCAGCGCCCAGGAATCCTTGATGCAGCGGTGGCGCAGCACGTTGTAGACGCGGCCGCCCTTGCAGTCCTCGCACACCTTGCCGTCGCGCAGCATCTTGTAGGCGGGGCAGGCGAGCTTGAGGTCGTGGACCGTCATCGCCACGGGAATGCCGGCCGCCTTCAGCGTCGAGAAGATCGCCGGCGACAGGTGATGATAGACGTTGTGGGCGTGCGCCACGGAAGGGCGCGCCTGCTCGATCAGGCGGCCGATGTTGCGCTGCGCCTCGAAGGAATAGAGGATGCTCGCCGCCTGGGCCGCCTTGCGCAGCGGGCCGGTGCGGCGGCCGTACTCGATCTCCGACACGAAGTAGCCCGACCACGGCGAAGGCTCGTTCTCGTCGTGCTGCATGGCGAACGGCACCACGTCCCAGCCGATGCCGGCGAACATGGCCATGTGGTCGAAGAACACCGCCTCGGCGCCGCCGCGGCGATAGAAGTAGTTGTTGATCGCAAGCAGGCGCCTTCGCGCGCTTCCTTCCGCCGCCACGGCCTCTCCCTTCACGATCCGAGCCGGTCGAGCGCGCCGGCGACGGGCAGCAGCGCGCAGCCGCGTTCGGCGGCATGGCGCACCAGAAGTTCCAGCGTCTGCGGCGTGCAGCCCCAGGGCGTCGGCCGCTCGGCGACGTCGTGGCCGTAGAAGACGAGCCAGCCCGGGTTCGCCGCGACGTCGTCGATCACCGCGGTCAGGCGGCGCGCGTCCTCCTCCGGCTGCCGGATGGCCACGCCCTTGAGCATGACCGGATCGACCGCGCCGCGGTTGATGGCCTCGCCGCCGGCGCGGCAGGTGCGGAAGCGCCGGCGCAGCTCGCGCCGCGCCAGCGGCCAGGCGGCGTTGTAGGGGAAGGCGAAATTCTGCGGCTGTCCGATGCCGGCGGCCTCGCGCAGGAAGGCGGCGTTGCGGTCGAGGTCGCGCGCCAGCGACCGGCCCGGCAGCGCGCGCACGGCCTTGTGGGCGAAGGTGTGGCAGCCGATCTCGTGGCCGCGCAGCGCGAGCTCGCGGCAGCCCTCGGGCGAGATCAGGGCGCGGTCGGGCTCGACGCTGCCGGCAAGCCCGCCGGCGATGTAGAACGTGCCGCGGCCGCCGTGCTTCTCCAGTATGGACGCGCCCTCGAACAGGGCGGTGTCGGGCACGTCGTCGAAGGTGAAGGAGACGATGGGCACCGTCGTCGCGACGTTGAGCGGCCGGCTGCCGAAGCGCCAGATCAGGCGGTTCGACACCCGGTCGACCAGGCTTGCGAGCTTTCGCGCGATCTCAGGCATGCGCTGCCGCCTCCATTCTCGCCCCTTGCGGGGCTTCGGTTACGAGTGTGGCCCGCGATTGCAGGCGCAGGCCGCACAGCGCCGCCACCAGCGTGAACCAGACGAAGCTGCCGCCCTCGAAGAACAGGCTCTCCAGGCCGGCATTGAACAGCGAGAACAGCCAGATGCGGACGAAAAGCCGGGTCAGGGGCGACGTCTCCTCGGCCGGGGCCATGCGCGCGACGTCGCGCAGCGGCAGGACGATGAGCCAGCACAGCGTCATCGCGAGGCCGGGAATGCCGGTCGTCAGCGCGATGTCGAGATAGGAGTTGTGGCCGTTCGCGGCCGCCGCCGCCCAGGTCTCGACCGTGCTGCCGCTGTAGACCAGATCCTCCGTCTGCCAGAAGCCACGGAAGCCGTGGCCGGTGAGGGGGCGCTCGGAAATCGCGTCGAAGGCGAAGCGCCAGATGTCGGTGCGGTTGGTGAAGGTGGCGTCGATGCCGAGGTCGGCGATGAACCTGCCGAAGGCGGTCCACACCGCCGAGCCGACGGCGAGGAAGTTGAAGGCGGCGACGCCGCCGACGGCGATGGGAATGCGAAGCCAGCGCACCTTCTCGAACACGAAGGCGAGGACGAGGATGAAGGGCACCATCGCCGTCGAGGTCTTGCCGCCGGTGTGGGCGAGGAAGAAGGCGGCCAGCACGACGATGACCAGCCCGGCCGCGGCCGACCAGGCGCGCAGGACGTAGAGGCCGAAGAAGATGGCGAGCGCCATCGCCGCCGCGGCGCTGTTCTTGTGCGGGAAGTGGCCGCGCCACAGGCCGGCGTTCATCGGCTCGCGCAGCTCCGACGCCTGGTGGATGGACAGGGTCGGCTTGAAGACGATGCCGTAATAGGAGATCGCCAGCATGACGAGCATGGCGATCCCGATCATCCTGGCGAAATGCCGCTCCGAGGACGGCAGCAGCAGGTAGATGCAGGCGTTGGCCATCGTCAGGACGGCAAGCACGATGCCCTTTATGCCCAGCATCGGGTGGGCCGAGATCAGCGACACCGCCAGGAACCACGCGAACAGGACCGCCAGCAGCGCCCGCGGTTGCAGGATCGCGCCGCGCATCGGGTGGAGGAGGCCCCAGCCGAGCAGGCTGGCGGTGATCGAAAGCAGGACGATCTGGTTGAGCCTGTCGGAGCGGCCCGCCGACGGGTCGAGAACCGCTTCCCCGGTCAGGTCGACGAAAGGGTTGAGCGAAATCCACAGGAACAGGGTGGTCGCCATGAACAGGAACGTGCCCAGCCCCTGCGGCAATGCCGGCGCGGCCGCCCGCGGGCCGGCCGCGGCCGTGAGGGAGAACGGCCCGTTCATGCCGCGAGCGGCGGCTGGCCGGCCGGGCGCGGTTGGGGCGTGCGCACATAGCGCCACAGGCCGAGGCCGAGCGCGGCCGCCATGCCGAGGCAAAGGCCGGCGAAGGCGCCGGCGGCGAGCAGCAGCAGCGTGCGCGGCGGCCAGTTGCGCGCCTTCGGCGGCACCGGCGGGGAGATGACGCGCACATTGGTGGCGTCGATCTGCTGGCGCTCGGTGATCTGCTGGGCGCGGGCGAGGTAGGTCTCGTAGATCGTCGCCCTCGACCGCGCCTCGCGCTCGAGGTCGCGGAGCTGGACCTGCGCGGCGTTGTCGGAAAAGACGTTGGCGCGCTCCTCGTCGGCCTTGCCGCGCAGCGCGTCGTAGGCGGCCTGCTCGCGGGCGAGGTCGGCGCGCGCGAGGTCGAGGATGCGCCTCGCCTCGCGGCCCATGGCCGCCTCCAGCGTGCTGCGCTCCGAAAGGGCGGAGACCATGCGCGGGTGCCGCGGCCCGTAGGTGCGCTCGATCGAGCCGATCTGCTGCTGGAGCGTGTTGTGCTGCTGGCGCAGGCCCGTCATGGCCTCGGAATCGAACACCGAGGCGCTGGCGGTCAGGCCCTGCTCGATCGCCGTGTTCATCTGGGTGAAGCGCGACCGCGCCTGGATGAGCCGCTGCTGGGCCTCCAGCACCTGCGTGTTCAGCTCGGTCGAGAGCTGGTTGCTGACCAGCTCGCCATTGCTCGACTGGAGGCCGTTGGCGCGGCGGAACTCCTCCACCCGGCGCTCGGCCTCGGTGACGTTCTCGCGCAGCTCGTCCAGCCGCTCGGTCAGACCCTGGGCGACACGGCCGGCGCTTTCGGCGGCGGAGTGGAACAGCTCCTCCTCGAACGCCTCGACGATGGCCTGCGACAGCGTGACCGCCTTTTGCGGCTCCTCGCTCCACACCTGCAGCACGACGACGAAGGAACGCTCCTCGCGGCGGGCCTCGACGCGCTCGCTCAGCGCGCGCATGGCGGCGATGCGGTTGTCGCCGGCCTCCTCCCCGGCGACGCCGAGCATCGCCTTGACGGCGGCGAGCGGGTCCGGCTTGACGAATTCGGGATCGTCGGCCAGCCGCAGCCGTTCGATGACGCGGGCAAGGACGTTGCGCGACGTCAGCACGCGCATCTTGCTCTCGACCTCCATCATCTGGGCGTCGCGCTGGGGGTTGGTCATGAACACGTCGTCGCTGACGACGTTGAGGTTGGCCGGATCGACGACGATGTCGGTATAGACGGTGTAGCGCGGCGTGGCGGTGAGCGCGTAGACCAGGGCGGCCGCCACGCACATGGCGATCGCGGCGACGATCCACACCCATCCCTGGCGCAGCCATGTGATGAAGTCGTCGACGCCGAGCGCGCCGACCGCCGAAAGGCCGGGGAGGAAGGACGAGGATGCGGCGGGCCGGGCCGCTTGCGGCGGCGAGGGCGGGCGCGCGGCGGCGAGCAGAGAGCCGGGCGCCGCCCGGTCGCGAGGCTGTGCGGAAGGCTGCCGGCCGCCGGGCGCCCTTGCGTTGAGGAGCGAGCCGCCGCGCGCGTCAGGGCGCCGGCCTGCCTCTGCCGCCTCCGGCGGTTCCGCTGCTTGCGGCTGACGCGGCCTGTACATGCGTTGTGCTCTCCACCCGGCAACCCCCCGGCCAAAGCGCGGTTTCCGCGTTTGCGACGAGCCCCGAGAATTAGGCGGACATGGTAAACTTTCAGTAAAACTCCGCTCCGGCCGGCCGCTCTAGAAATCCGTGACCAGCCGGCTCCAGCTTTCGGAGGCGAGGCCGCCGATATAGAGGTCGCCGCGCCGCGCGGACTCCAGCAATTCCCCGTGGCGCGTGTTGAGGCACAGATAGCCGCGATGGCGGAAGGTCAGGCGCCGCTGGCGCATGACGGCGTTGACCATGAAGGGCTGGGCCATGCCGGCGGCGTCGACATATCCCTCCTCGGCGAGGCTGGCGAACATCTGCGCGGTGACGTCGAACTCGCGACCCTCCTCGCAGATCAGGTTCAGCACCCTGGCCGTGGCGCCCGGCCGGCCGGCGAACAGGAACACGCCGATCGTCCTGCCGGCCTCCTCGACCGTGCGGCACCGCAGCGGGCCGAGGGCCCGGTTCATGGCGACGATGCCCAGGAGCCAGTCGAAATAGTCCTGCGTCCACACCGGCCGCACGGCGAAGCGCTCCGTCATCGCCCGCGCATGGTCGAGAAACGCCTGCGGGGCGGCGTCGCGGGCGGCGCAGCCCGGCGCGGGAGCCGGCCGTATCAGCGGCTTGCGCGCCAGGATCGCCCGGTCGAGCGCGCGCAGCAGCGGCGCGACGACGGGGGCGGGCTGCCCGGCGCGGGTGCGGCCTATGCAGCACAGCAGCGCGCCGAGCGGCTGGAAGGCGCGGCGCCATTCCAGGCTCTCGACCGGCAGCGCGATGCCGCCGCTGGCGACCCAGTGGTCGGCGCTGACGGGCGAGGCGTTGTCGGAGAAGCAGAACTCGACCTGACCGGCGCGCAGGCTGCGGGCAAGACGCGCCGCGCCGAGCATGCCGCCCTTGGTCCCGTCCGACATGAAGGCGCACAAAAGGCGCGCCATCACCGGCCTGTCGTGGGCGACGAACGGCATGGGCAGGGAAAGAAGCGCGGCGGTGACGCCCTTCCTGCCGTCGTCGTAGACGATGCTGCCGTGCTCCTCGCTGTAGTGCGGGCTGCCGAAGAACACGGTCTCGATGTAGGCGGCGAGGTCGCCGGTCGGCCGCCCCCTGGCGAAAGCCGTGCGGAAGATCGCCTCGACGGCGGGAATGTCGGCGCGCGCCATCGGCCGGATGCCGGAACGCCCTGCGCCTGCGCCCTCCGTTCCCGGGGGGCCTTCCTCCGGGGACGGCAGATCCGTACCGGCAGTCATCTTTCCCCCCGCGCTGCCCGCAGCCTGTCGAGGCGGACCATTCTCGCGAACATGCCCCAGGAGGCAAGGACCATCGCCAGTTCGATGACGTAGAATGAAACGAAGGTGCCGGTCGGCGGCGCATACCATGTCGCCCATGCCGCCAGCGCGGCGCCGGCGAGGCTGCCGAGGCCCATCACCATGGCGCGCTGCTTCTGGTGGCCGGATGCGCCGAGCGCCTCCATCGCCACGGCCCAGATGCCGAGCGGCACGACGACCCAGCACAGGATCCTGACGAAGGGGACGAGCGAGACATAGTCGCGCCCGAAGATCCAGGGCAGGAGCGGCGCGAGCGCGTAGAGCGCGACGGCCGTGGCGACGCCGATGGCGGCGGCGGCGGCCAGCACCTTGCGCACGCGGCCGACGGCGTTGTGGAGCCCGCCGGCGGCGGCCTTGGCCGAGCCGGGATAGATCAGGCGGTTGAGCGCCTCGATGGCGAGATAGCTGCTTTCGAGCATCCGGCGCGCGACGCTGTAGCTCGACACGATCTCGGCCGAGGCGACGAGGCTGAGCACCAGAAGGTCGGCGTTCTGGCGCACGGCGCGCAGGATGAAGGGAATGCTGAAATAGAGGCCCTGCGGCAGCTCCTCGCGCACGATGCGGTATTGCGGCCGCCCCAGCGGCCTGATCGCCGCGAGGCAGGCGAGCGCCACCACCACGTGGACGGCGAACTGCCACACCGCCCACGCGGCCAGCGTGGCGACGCCGAAGCCGATGCAGGCGAGCGCGGCGGCGGCCGTGCGCGCCAGCGCGAAGCCGACCACGACCTTGTTGGCCGAGGAAAAATCGCTGTGGGCGATGAAGATCTGCTCGCAAAGCACGACGGCGCGCACCAGGATCACGTTGGTGACGAGCATCAGCGCGATCACCGCCGCGTTGGTCGCGGGGTCGGGCGAGACGGTGAAGAAGACGGGCAGGATCGCCGCCCCGGCGAGAACCAGCACCGTGCCGCTCGCCGCCGTCAGGATGACGTTGTGGCCGAGCATGGCCGGATACATGGAGCGGGAGCGCGCGACGCGGCGCACGAGGCACTCCATCGCCCCCAGGCCGCACATGTGCACGGCGATGCTGGCGACGGCGGTGATGGCGACGAACAGGCTGAACTCGTGGACGCCGAGCCAGCGCGCCAGGATGGCGAAGGTGGCGAGCTGCGCGGCCGAGCCGATGACCAGGCTGCCGCTGGAGGCGGCATAGGACAGGATCATCGGCAACAGAGGTTTCATGCCGGCCGACGCTTCGTTGATGTTGCCTAACGCCATCCGCCCCGTTCTCGACGCGCTGCACAGGCGGCGGACGCCCCGTTCCGGGAAAGCGGGCCGCGCCTTCGGTTCGCGGTCATGCGTTTCGCCCGTCCGCGTGGGTGACGCTAGCAGCCATAGATGATTGCGCGGTTAACGTGCCGGCGGGGCCATTTCAGCTTCCGTTTACCCGGATGGTCTAAGGGTAGGGACGACTCTTTTCTTCATATCCCCCAAAGCAAGAAGAGCGCATTGCGACAAGACCATTCCCAAGACCTTCAGCCCGGCGGCGACGAGACGAACGGGCTGCACCGATTCATGGGCGTCGAGCTCGAGCTCGCGCCCGACGTGCTCGTGCCGCGCGAGGAGACGGAGCTGCTGGGCGCGCGCGCGGTCGCCGTGCTGCGCGACATCGGCGCCGACGCCGTCGTCGTCGACATGTGCTGCGGCTCCGGCAACCTGGCGCTGGCCATCGCCGCCGCCGTGCCCGCGGCGCGGGTCTGGGGGGCGGACCTGACCGACGGGACGGTGGCGCTCGCGCGCCGCAACGCGGAGCGCCTCGGCCTTGGCGGGCGCGTGTCCATCCGCCAGGGCGACCTGTTCGGGGCGCTGGCCGGCGAGGGGCTCGAAGGCCGCGTCGACGCGGTGGTCTGCAACCCGCCCTACATCTCGACCGCGCGGCTGGAAGGCGAGAGCGCGCATCTTCTGGAGAACGAGCCGCGCGAGGCCTTCGACGGCGGGCCCTACGGCATCTCCATCCACCAGCGGCTGGTGCGCGAGGCGGCGGACTTCCTCAAGCCGGGCGGCTGGCTCATGTTCGAGTTCGGCGAGGGCCAGCACCGGCAGGTGGCCGCCCTCGTCGCGCGCGCCCGCGCCTACGAGCCGGTCGCCTTCGCCGAGGACGCGCAGGGGCGGCCGCGCGTCGCCGTCGCCCGAAAGCTCGCCGGCCAACCCTCCGGGGACGGGCGGCGATGAGCGAGATCCGCCCGCTGCGGCCCGACGACATCGAGGCCGTGGCCGCGCTGTTCCAGGCGATCTTCCGCGATCCGGCCGCCGCGCCGCCGCGCTCGCTCGCCGCCTATCTGCGCCGGCTCTATCTGGAGATGCCGGGACGCGACCCCGAGATCGCGCCGCTGGTGCATGTCGAGCCCGGCGGTGACATCACCGGCTTCGTCGGCGTCAACGCGCTGCCGATGCGTCATGGCGAAAGGCGGCTGCGCGCCGCGATCTGCGGCTCGCTGATGGTCAGGGACCGCGAGGCCGACCCGATGGCGGGCGCGCGGCTGCTCAAGGCGTTCCTTGCCGGCCCGCAGGACATCTCCTTCTCCGAGACGGCGAGCGAGGTCTCGGCGCGGATGTGGACGGGCCTGCGCGGCGTCGCCCTGCCGCAATACAGCCTCGACTGGGTCCGCCTCATCCGCCCTGCCGCCTTCCTGGTCGACGTGGCGGCGAGCCGGCTCAAGGCGGCGCGGCTCGCCTTACCGCTGGCGCGCGGGCTCGACCGCGTCGCGCGCGGCCGCATCGAGCCGGGCGGGCTGCGCTGGTCGGCCGTGCCGGGGGAATGGCCGGTGCAGGGCGGGCTCGGCGTGGCGGAGATCGACGGCGCGGACTTCGCCGGCCTCGTCGAGTCGCTGACGCAGCATTTCGCGCTCCGGCCGGACTGGGCGCCGGGCCAGCTCGAGGCCATCATCGCCGACGCCGGGCCGAAGCCGGACCACGGCGAGGCGGTGTTCGCCCGCGTCGAGGCGCGCGGCGGCAAGCCGGTCGGCGCCTTCGCCTATCACTGGCGGCCGGGGCGGGTGGCGCGCGTGTTGCAGGTGCTGGCCCGGCCGGGCCAGGCCGGCCCGGTGGTCGACTGCCTGATCGGCGACGCCGCCCGGCGCGGCGCGGCGGGCCTGCGCGGGCGCACCCAGCCGGCGCTGCTCGATGCGATGCTCGGCCGGCGCATCGCCTTCACGCACGTCGCCTCCACCGTCGTCCATTCGCGCGAGCCGGAACTGGTGCGCGCCTGCCGCGACGGCGAAGTGTTCTTCAACGGCGTCGCCGGCGAGCACTGGAGCCGCCTCATCGGCGGCTCTTTCGAGTGATAGCCGCCTGATCGGCGGCTGGGGCGACTGAGCGCCGCCTCATCGGCGGCTCCTTCGACCGAGGTTTCCCCCGGGAAGCGACGGGCGCTGCCGCCGGCCGCGTCAGCCGGCGAGCTCCGCCACCTTGTCCACGAGCTGCGGCTCCATGTGCAGGTAGCGCGTGGCCTTGCGCTTGGCGGCGATGTCGGCCCACACGCGCTCGACCTGCACCTCGGTCAGCCCCGCGGCCGCCGCGACCTCTGCCGCGGCCACGCCGTTGTTCAGCCCGTAGAGGCACAGATCCATGCGGTCGTAGGGGAGCGAGAAGTAGAACTCCTCCTGCGTCTGCTCCAGCGAGTAGGTGTCGGTGGTCGGCGGCCGGCGGCGGATCTCCTCGGGCACGCCCAGATGGGCGGCGAGCGCGTAGACCTGGCTCTTGTAGAGATGGGCGATGGGCTTGACGTCGGCGGCGCCGTCGCCGTTCTTGACGAAGAAACCCTGGTCGTATTCCAGCCGGTTGGGCGTGCCGATCACCGCGAAGTTGAGCCGGTCGGCGTGGTAGTATTCCATCTGCTTGCGCGTGCGCTGCTTCATGTTGGTGGCCGCGACGATTCCGAGATAGACGGAGGGCGGCATGCGCAGCTTCTGCTGCCGGCCTTGCGGGTCCTGCACCACCAGCGAGGAGATGTTGTAGCCGTCGGCCTCCAGCGCGTTGGCGATGACGATCTTCGACGCCCAGCCCGGCCCGTATTCGGGCACCAGCTCGCGGATGAAGGCGTCGCGGCGGTCGTAGCAGCCCATCGCCTTGAGCGCCGGGCCGATGTCCTCCACCGCCGCGTCGACGCCGAAGGTCTGCGCCACCAGCCGGCCGAGGCGCAGGCTCTCGGGGTCGGAATCGTTTTCCGGCATGAACAGGCCGAAGACGTTCCGTGCGCCGACGGCGCGCGTTGCCAGCGCCAGCGAGACGCTGGAATCGATGCCGCCGGAAAGGCCCAGCACCAGCCCGCGCTTCTTCATGGCGCGAAGCTGCGCCCTCAGCGCCGCGACGATGCGCTCGACCTCGGCGGCCGCGTCTATGGAAAGCGTGTCTGTGGAGAACCGGGCGGGGGCGGGGCGGACGTTCATTCGGCGGGCTCCACGGTTTCGGCCGCCAGCCTGCGGCTGACCTTGCCTGTGTCTGTCTTGGGCAGCTCGGTTCGGAACTCGACGATCTTGGGCACCATGAAGTCCTCGAGATGGGCCGAGCAGTGGCGGATGACGTCCCTTTCCGTCAGCGCGGGGTCGGCGGCCACGACCAGCGCGCCGATGGCATGGCCGAGCACCGGGTCGGGCACGCCGACCACCACCGCCTCGGCGATGCCGGGATGCGCGTGCAGCACGGCCTCGACCTCCTTGGGCGCCACCTTCTCGCCGCGCGTCTTGATGATGTCGTCCTTGCGGCCGACGAAATAGAGGAAGCCGTCCTCGTCGGTGCGGAAGAGGTCGCCGGTGTAGAGCACCTTCTCCCACGGGTTGGGGCCGGGGCGCAGCATCTTTTTCGTCGCCTCGTCGTTGCGCCAGTAGCCCTGCATGACGTGCGGGCCGCGGATGACCAGCTCGCCGGAGACGCCGGGCGGCACGGGCTTTCCCTCGTCGTCGACCACGAAGGCCTCGGTGTTGGGGATGGCGACGCCGACCGAGCCCGGCCGGCGGTCGAGCTCGGCGGGCGGCAGGTACGTGCAGCGCTTGCACTCGGTCAGCCCGTACATCGAGTAGAGCCGGGCCTGCGGGAACAGCTCGCGCAGCCGCGCGATGTGCGGCGGCGGCAGCGCGGCGGCTGTGTTGGTGAGATAGCGCAGCGACGGCAGGAAGCCGGGCTGAAGGTCGCGCATCTGAAGGATCATCGCCGCCATGGTCGGCACCAGCGGGAAGCCGGTGACGCCTTCCTCGCGGATGCGCTCGAAGATCGCCTGCGGGAAAGCGAACGACTTCTCCAGCACCAGCGTGGCGCCGAGCCGCACCGCCATCAGGAGCTGGTAGAGCCCGTAGTCGAAGGCGAGCGGCAGGACGTTGAGGATGACGTCGTCCTCCCGGTTCTCCAGATAGGTGGTGATGGATTGCGCCGCCGCCTCGACGTTGCGGTGCGTCATCATCACGCCCTTGGGCCGCCCGGTCGAGCCCGAGGTGTAGATCAGCATGGCGAGATCGACGTCGATGCCGCCATGGGCGGGAGGCGTGCCTTCGCCCTCGATGAGCGGATCGAACGCGGCCGCGCCGTCCGGCACGGTCCCTTTGGGCGTGGCGGTGGCTGCGACGAACAGGCGTTCCGCGCCGGCAAGCGCGCGCGCCTCGAGCGCGACGGGCGCGAGCCTGGCTTGGGTGAGCACGGCCGAAGGCTCGCAGTCGCCGACGATGTAGGCCAGCTTGTCGGCCTTGGTCGAGGCGTTGATCGGGCTGAAGGTCGCGCCGGCCTTCAGCAGGGCGAAGATCGACACCGCCGCCTCCCAGCAATTGTCCATGAAGACGAGCACGCGGTCGTTGCGCTTCACGCCCGCGGTCGCCAGCGATGCGGCGAGCCGGTCGCTGAGCGCGTCGAGCGCGGCATAGGTGAGCCGCCTGCCGCCCGCCACCAGCGCGGTCTTGTCGCCGCGCAGGCGGGCGTTGTCGATGAGGGTGCGTTCGATGCGCATGCCGTCTTGGCTCCCGCTACTCGGCGGCCTGCGTCCGGGCGGCGGCGGACCTGCCCGCGACGAAGGCGGCGATGCGGTCGAGCGAATCGAGGTTTGCCGGCACGATGTCGGCGTCGGCCATGACGATGCCGAACCGCTCCTCGATGAAGGCGACGAGCTCGAGCACGCCGGTCGAATCGATGATGTCGTTCTCGATCAGCGAGGCGCCGTCGGCCGGCGCCTGCGTGGCGTCGCCGAACAGGAAGTTCTCGACGATGAAGGCGCGGACATCGTCCCTGATGCTGTCGGTCATGCTTGGTTCCTTTCCTGCTTTGCCGTCAGGCCGCCCGCGCGACGCCCGCGCCGGCGGCTGTGAATGTCTCGACCCAGAGCTGCGTCGAAAGCACGCCGACGAAAGCGGCGTTGTCGCGGAAGCCGGCGGCCTGGCCGCCGGCGCATTTGGCGGCGAGCTTGGCGACGGCTTTCGGGTTGAACAGGCCGTTCGCCGCGACGCGCTCCTCGCTCATGGCGGCGGCGACGTAGTCGAGCGCGCCGGCGCCGGTGAAGGAGCGGCTGTCGGGCGCGCGGTAGGGCTGCTTCGGTCGCCTGCCGATCAGCGGCGGCAGGATGTCCCTGGTCGCCTCGCGCAGGATGTGCTTTTCCGTCAGCCCCTTCAGCTTCATTTCCGGCGGCAGGCCGGCGGCGAACTCGACCAGCCGATGGTCGAGGAAGGGGAAGCGGCCCTCGATGCCGTGGGCCATGGCCATGCGGTCGCCCTGGCTCGACAGGATGTAGCCCGGCAGCAGGAAGCGGCTTTCCAGATACTGCGCCCGGTGCAGCGGGTGCCAGCGCCTGAAGTCTTCGGGCAGCAGGCTCGCCATCTCCTCGGCCGCGTCGTAGCCGCAAAGCGCGGCGCGCAGATCGGGAGAGAAGAACAGCTTGGCGGCGGCCGTGCCGCGCAGGCGCGGCCGGTGCGAGAACAGCGGATCGTCGAGCGGGTCGTTGCCGGCGCCGAAGAAGGCGGCGAGATATTCCGCCGACTGCTGCTGAAGGCCCGGCAGGTAGGGATAGAGCTTGCGGAACAGATGCGGGCGGATGCGCGAGCCCGGCTGGCGGCCGCAGAAGCGGCGCACGCGCGCCTCCTTGAAGATGTCGTAGCCGGCGAAGACCTCGTCGGCGCCTTCGCCGGTCAGCACCACCTTCAGCCCCGCCTCGCGCACCAGGCCGGAGAGCCTGAACAGCGGCGCGGGCGCGGTACGCAGGATCGGCCGCTCGGTGAAGCGGACGACGTCGGGGAACACGGCGGCGATGTCGCCCTCGCCGCAATGCACGGCCTCGTGGCGGGTGCCGAGCGCGCGCGCCATCTCGGCCTGGAAGGCGCTCTCGTCATGCTCGGCGCTGTCGAAGGTGACGGAGAAGGTGCGCAACGTCTGCGGCGTCATGCCGGCGGCGAGCGCCGAGACGATGGAGGAATCGAGCCCGCCCGACAGGTAGGAGCCGACCGGCACGTCGGCGCGCATGCGCAGGCGCGTGGCGTCGGTGAGAAGCGCGCGCAGCTCCTCGGCCGCCGCGGCCTCGTCGCGGTGGCGCGACGGCTCGCCCTCGTCGGGGAATTCCAGCCGCCAGTAGGGGCGGGTGGCGACGCCGTTCGCGTCCACCACCATCAGGCTCGCCGGCTCAAGCTCGAAGATGTTCCTGAACGGCGTGCGCGGGGCGATCGGCGCCCACAGCGTGAAGATCTGGTCGAGAGCGACCGGGTCCATCGCCGCCTCGACGCCGGGGACCTGGAGCAGCGCCTTGACCTCGGAGGCGAACCAGAACGTGCCGCCATGCTGCGTGTAGAACAGCGGCCTGACGCCCATGCGGTCGCGCGCCAGCACCATGCGGCGGCGGCGGGCGTCCCATATGGCGAAGGCGAAGTCGCCGTTCAGCCGCGACACGCAGTCCTCACCCATCTCGTCGTAGAGATGCAGGATCACTTCCGTGTCGCTCGACGTGCGGAAGCGGCGGCCGCGGCCGCGCAGCTCCTCGCGCAGCTCGACATAGTTGAAGATCTCGCCGTTGAAGGCGATGACGAGGTCGCCGCTGGCGTCGCGCATCGGCTGCTGGCCGTCGCTGAGGCCCACGATGGACAGGCGCGTGTGGGCGAGGCCCGCCTGCGGCGCGACGAACACGCCCTCTTCGTCCGGTCCGCGGTGCCGCAGCGCGCGCGTCATCGCCCGCAGCAGCCGCTCGCCCTCGTGAAGGGTGCCGAAATAACCGCCGAAACCGCACATCGCTAACGTCCTGAGACCATGGGGGGTCGATCCTGAATAACGCGACAGAACATGCACATGGGTTAATCCGGCCTCACGACCGCAGGTTGTGGTTTACGAAATCGTAAACGAAAGCCTAAACTTGTAACGACCGTCCCGTTCCGCCTCAGTAGGCGTTCTCCGTGTCGAGCAGGCGGATCGGCGTCAGCAGCAGGATCTTGAGGTCCAGCCACAGCGACCAGTTCTCGATGTAGTAGAGGTCGAACTCGGTCCGCATCCTGATCTTCTCGTCGGAATCGATCTCGCCGCGCCAGCCGTTGATCTGCGCCCAGCCGGTGACGCCCGGCTTGACGCGGTGGCGGGCGAAGTAGCCGTCGACGACGTCGTGGTAGAGCCGGTGGCGGGTCTGGCCGCTGACGGCGTGCGGGCGCGGGCCGACCAGCGACAGGTCGCCCTTGAGCACGTTGAAGAACTGCGGCAGCTCGTCGATGGAGGTCCTGCGGATGAAGCGGCCGACGCGGGTGACGCGCGGGTCGTCCCTGGTCACGGCGTTGCGCGCCGTGGGGTCGCACTCCTCGACATACATCGAGCGGAACTTGTAGACGTCGATGACCTCGTTGTTGAAGCCGAGCCGCTTCTGCCTGAACAGCACCGGCCCCTTGCTGTCGAGCTTGTGGCGACCGAATCCCAGTCGGTGATCGGCTTGTCGGCGATGTCGAGCATCGGCACCGAGCCGATGAAGGAATAGGTGCGCGGCCGGTAGCGCAGGCTGGCGGCATGGGCCGACAGGCGGATGTCCACGGGCAGCACCCACAGCTTCTTCATCAGCGACAGCACCCGGCTTTCCGCCGTCACCGGCAGCGACACGATCAGCATGTCGATGCGCGCGATGCGGGCGAACTCGATCAGCTCGCTGACGGTGCCGAGCTTGGGATAGCCGGCCACCACGGGCGGCGAGCGCTCGTCGTTGCGGTCGTCGAAGATGCCGCAGATGCGGATGTCGTTGTAGGGCTGCCGCTCGATGGAGTGGATGAGCGATTCCGCGGCCTCGCCGCCGCCGACGATGACGGCGCGCCGCTCCATGCGCCCGTCGCGCGCCCAGCGCCGCACCAGCCGGGCCATGGCGAGCCGCAGCGCGAGGATGAGGACCGCACCGCTGAGGAACCAGGTGCCGACCCACACGCGCGAGAAATCGCCGGCGATCTTGAGGAAGAAGCCGACGAAGGCGATCAGAGCCAGCGTCCCGCCCCAGATCAGCACGATGGGGCCGACGCTGGTCAGCGGCCGCTGCAACGCGCGCAGCCGGTAGTTGCCGGTGATCTCGATGAGCAGGACGGCGAGCGCGGACGCGGCCAGCACCGCGACGGGATAGTGGCGCACCAGCGGCGTGCCGAGGCCGACATAGACGACGAACAGGAACAGGCCCGATGCCGCGAGCAGGCCGAACTCCACCAGCCGCAGCGTGCCGCTGACGATGGCGGGCGACAGCGCGTCGCGACGGTATTGCGCGGCGATGCGGCGCGCGGCCGTGTTCAGCGCCCCTGCCGACGGACCCGGGCCGGCGCCGGTCATGCGGGCGCGTGCTTCGTCTGTCGGTCTGCGCGGGGATGCGGGTTCTGCCATGGACGGGGCTTCCTGAGATGGGCCCTGTCTAGCAGCAAGCGGCTAAGGAAGCGTTGATGGGATGCAATCAGGACGTGTAGCGTTAACGGGACCTTAATGCGCGCAAGCCGGCCGATGCGGAAGGATCGGCCGGCTTGCGGGGCTTCGAGGCGGGAGCGCGACCGCGTGCGCGATCAGAACTCCTCCCAGTCCTGGCGCTGGCCGGCCGGGGCGGCGGCCAGGCCGAGCGCGCCGGCCAGCTTGCGGCCGAGCGCGCGCGCCGGCGAGGGATGCGCGGCCGCGGGCCGGCCGGCGGAAACGGCGACCGGGCCGGCGCCGGCGGAAGCGCCGTCGCCGAGATTGAACTGGCCGATCAACTGCATCAGCGTCGAGGCCTCGCGGGCGAGGCCGTGGCTCGCCGCCGTCGACTGCTCGACGAGCGCGGCATTCTGCTGGGTGCCGTGGTCGATGGTGGTGACGGCCGAGCTGATCTCCTGGATGCCGGTCGCCTGCTCGCGCGCGGCGGTCACGATGGAGGAGACGTGGTGGTCGATCTCCTGCACCTGGCTGACGATGGCATTGAGCGCCGCGCCGGTCTGCTGCACGAGGTCGACGCCGGACCGCACGCGCTCGCCCGAGGTGGTGATGAGGTCCTTGATCTCCTTGGCGGCCGTGGCCGAGCGCTGGGCGAGCTCGCGCACCTCGTGCGCCACCACGGCGAAGCCCTTGCCCGCCTCGCCGGCGCGCGCGGCCTCGACGCCGGCATTGAGGGCGAGCAGCCCCGTCTGGAAGGCGATGTCGTCGATGACGCCGATGATGTTGGAGATGTCATTGGACGACTGGGCGATGTCCTGCATGGCGGCGATGGCGTCGTTGACGACGGTGCCGGAGCGCTCGGCGCCCTGCTTGGTGCGCGCCACCAGCGCGCCGGCCTGCTCGGCGCGCTCGGACGAGCTCTTCACCGTCGCGGTGATCTCCTCCAGCGCGGCGGCCGTCTCCTCGACCGAGGCGGCCTGCTGCTCGGTGCGCCGCGCCATGTCGTCGGATGCCGAGCGGATCTCGCCGGCGCCGGAATCGATGGTGCGCGCGTTCTCGCCCACCGCCCGCAGCGCCGACTGGAGCTTGTCGAGCGAGGCGTTGAAATCGGCGCGCAGCTTGTCGAGCCCGGCGGCGAACGGCGTTTCGATGCGCCAGGCGACGTTGCCGTCGGCGAGGTGCTGGAGGCCGGCGGCGAGCGCATCGACCGCGAACTGGATCTGCGCGGCCTCCTCGGCCTTCTGGCGCTCGCGCGCCGCGCGCTCCTCCTCCGAAAGGGCCCGGTTGGCGTCGGCCTCGCGCTCGAGCTGCTGCTTGGCGATGGCGGCGTCGCGCAGGACGACGAGCGAGCGGGCCATGTCGCCGATCTCGTCGGCGGCCGTGGCCTCGGTGATCTCGACGTCCATCTGGCCGCCGGCGATCCTGCCGGTCGCGCCGATGATGCCCTCGAGGCGGCGGCGGAAGCGGCTGGAGATCATCACGCCGAGCAGGATCAGCAGAAGCGCCGCGCCGGCGATGATGGCGATCGAGGTCCAGGCCATGCGCGTCAGATAGGCGTAGACCGTCTCCTGCGGCACGGAGACCACGGTGAACCAGGACGTGTCGTCGAGGAGGCGGACCGGCATGGCGACCGCGAGCCGGTCGACGCCGTCGGCGCCGACGACCTCGGCGATCTCGCCGGGATTGGCGATCATGCGCTGCCAGGCGGCGGCGTCCTCGGCGCTGTCGGCGAGGGGCCGGCCGAGCAGGGAGGCGTCGGGATGGCTGACGAAGCTGCCGTCGCGCGACAGCAGCGCCACGAAGCCGGTGCCCATCGGCCTGATGCCGGACAGCGCCTGCGTGATGGCGTCGAGGCCGATGTCGGCGCCGGCCACGCCCACGACCGCGCCGTCGACGAGGATGGGGGCCGTCAGCGACGTCATCAGCGTCGAGACCCCGTTCACGTCATAGGCGAACGGCTCCATGATGACCGGCTTCCGCGCGCTGCGCGCCAGTTGGTAGTAGTCGCCCGCGCCGGGCTTGTCATAGTCCACCAGCGGCTCGAAGTTGATGCCGCCGTCGGCCGTCGAGGTGGCGTAGGGGATGTAGCGGCCGGTCGCGTCGTGGTGGGGGGTGTCGACGTAGTAGGAGTCGCGGCCGTCGAAGGCGTCGGGCTCGAAGCCGGCCCACACGCCCAGGATGCCCGGCGTGCCGCTCTGGATCTGCGTCAGCATGCGGTCGGCCAGCGCGCGGTCGCCGCGGCGGCCGGCGCTCATGGCCTGCAACGTGTCGCGCATGGTGTAGACGAGCTGCATGCGGTTGGCGATGCCGCCCTCTATCGCGGCCGCGCTGGCCCTGGCGGCGGCCGTCATCTCGGCGCTGCTGGCGGCCTTCATCTGCTGGTAGGACATCACGAACAGGCTCGAGGCCGTCGCGACTGTCGCCACCACGCCGACGGCGACGATGGAGAATATGTTCCGGGATGTGGCGGTCTTGAACAGCATTGGGAGATGCCTTTCTGGCGGCGCTCGCACCCTTTCGCTTCACCACGGCGGAAGGGCATGTGACTCGTTTCGATGACGGAAGGATGCGCCCCGTTGAAGACCGCATCCCCCGCAGCGTTCCTTCAACGCGGCGACTTTGGTGGAGATGGATTAATTAACTCTGAAGCAAATTGTCGCGGCCGGGGGTGTTGCGGCCGGAAAGCCGCGCGGGCGCGCCGGCCGGATCGCGCGGGCGATTGCCGCCGGGCGACGTTCACGGAATAATCGCGCCCATGTGGAACCTCCTCGTCGATTACTGGCCCCATATGCTTGCCGCCATCTCCGTCGGCATGGCGGCGGCGGCCATCGTTCATGTGGTGATGAGCAAGGAGGAGGTGCGCGCCGCCATCGGCTGGGTCGGCGTCATCCTTTTGTCGCCCATCGTGGGCGCGCTCGTCTACGCCATCGCCGGCATCAACCGCATCCGCCGCGCCACGATGATCTCGGAGCGGCGGCGCGCCACGGGCGGCGACGCGCTGCATCACGCCGTGTTCGACGTCTCCCGCGCGCTGGTCGCCGACCTCTACGGCGAGCGCTTCGCCGCCATGAAGACGCTGGGCGACCGGGTGGCCAAGCATGCGATGACGGCGGGAAACACGATCCGCATGCTGGAGGGCGGCGACGAGACCTATGCGCGGATGATCGCCGCCATCGACGGGGCCAGGCGCGGCATCATCCTGGAAACCTACATCTTCGACCGCGACGCCATCGGGCTCAGGCTCGCCGAGGCGCTGGTGCGCGCGCGCCGCCGCGGCGTGGCCGTGCGCGTGCTGATCGACGCCGTGGGCGCGCGCTACACCGTGCCCTCGATCGTCGGCACGCTGAGCGAGGGGGGCGTGGCCGTCGACCTCTTCAACGGCAAGCTGATCATGGGCCTGCGCCTGCCCTATGCCAACCTGCGCACGCACCGCAAGATCCTGGTGGTCGACGGCGCGACCGCCTTCGTCGGCGGCATGAACATCCGCGAGGGCTTCACCAGCGAGTTCGCCACGGGCGAGCGCGCCCGCGACACGCATTTCTGCGTCAGCGGGCCGGTGGTCGCCGACCTGTTCTCCGTCGCGGCCGAGGACTGGCGCTTCACCACCGACGAGGCGCTGGACGACGACGCCTGGCGCATCGAGCCGCCGCCGACCGCGCATTTCGGCGCGCCGGTGTTCATCCGCGCCGTCTCCTCCGGTCCCGATGCATCGCTGGAGACCAACCACAGGATGCTGATGGGCGCGTTCTCGGTGGCCGAGCGCTCCATCCGCATCATGTCGCCCTATTTCCTGCCCGACCGGGAGCTGATCAGCGCGCTGGCGACGGCGGGCCGGCGCGGCGTCGAGATCGACATCGTCGTGCCGGCGCACAACAACCTCTTCCTCGTCGAGCGCGCCATGACGGCCCAGTTCGAGCAGGTGCTGAAGAACTATTGCCGCATCTGGCGCGCGCAGGGGCCGTTCGACCACTCCAAGCTGATGGCGGTGGACAGCGTGTGGGCCTTCGTCGGCTCGTCCAACCTCGACCCGCGCTCGCTGCGGCTGAATTTCGAGATCGACATCGAGCTGCTCGATTCCGGCTTCGCCGGCGCGATCGACGCCCGCATCGAGGCGGCCATCGCCACGGCCGAGCCGGTGACGATCGAGGAGCTGCGCGCGCGCCCGTTCCCGCTGCGGCTGGCCGACAGGCTGCTGTGGCTCGGCTCGCCCTATCTGTGAGCGTCGCTCTCCAGCCGCTCCAGCCCGTCGGCGATGGCCTGCATGCGCCGGTTGAGCGCCGCGACCTCCAGCGAGGCGCTGCGAAGGTCGCGCAGGAGCTGCGCGGAGTCCTCGCCGGGCTCGCGCTCGCGCGGGCCGCTGCCCTTTCCGGTCAGCAGCCAGGACAGGCCGACGCCGAGGATGCCGGCCATGGTGGCGAGCCGGTTGGCGCGGGGCACGTCGCGGTCGCGCTCCCAGGCGTTCCAGCTCGCCTGCATGACGCCGAGGCGCCGCGCGGCCTGCGCGGCGGTGAGGCCGGCGGCCTCGCGGGCGAGCGAGATGCGCCCGCCCAGCGTGTCCTCGCCGTCGGAATGATCGCGATGATGATGGTCGCGGTGGCGACCCGGTGTGCTGGCGGGCATGGGCGTCCTCCTTCGAGGCCGTTTCGGGAAAGGGAATGGAGGAGGGGCGGCGGCGCTGCCCGCGCCGCCGCCCGGCCCTCCGCCTATTGCGCGGCCGCGCGCGCCGTCTCCAGCCAGCCCTCGACGAGGTCGGCATTGGCCTCGATCCACTCGCGGGCGTGGCGCTCGACGTCGGCGGCGCTGCCTTCGCCGTCGTTCATCTTCGCGTTCTGGGCGAAGATGTCCTCGATCGGCAGCGCGGCCGCTTCCAGAAGCGCCCGCACCGCCGGGTTGGCTGCGATGAAGTCCGAGTTTACCACCGGGCGGATGTCGTTGGCCGGGAAGCCGAGCTTGCACGGGTCGGCGACGCAGCCGGCGACGCCGGGCAGGGTGGCCGCGTCCTCCAGCGACTTCTGCGCCTCGGGCAGGTTCACCTGCGGCACCTCGATCCACATCACGTCCTCGCCCGGCTTCAGCGCGTCGACGGTCCAGTTCGGCGTCCAGGTGTAGAACAGGATCGGCGTGCCCTCGCCATGGGCGGCGACGGCGTCGGCCATCGAGGCCGAATAGCTGGCCTTGATCGGGTTGACGTGGTCGCGCAGGCCGTAGGCGTCGAGATGGTGCTCGATGGTGATCTCGCAGCCCCAGCCCGGCGGGCAGGCGACGAGGTCGGCCTTGCCGTCGCCGTCGCGGTCGAACGCGGCCTTGACCTCGTCGCGCTTGAAGTCGTCCAGCGTCTTGATCCCGAACTTCTCCACCGACGCCTTGTCGACGAGATAGCCCTCGAGCGCGCCGCCCTGCGCGACGTAGCCGACGAGCTCGGCGCCCTGCGAATAGGTGCTCTCATAGGAATTGTGCAGCGGGAACCAGCCGTTCACCCACAGGTCGAGGTCGCCCTGGGCGACGGCCTGGTAGAAGGGCGGGTTGTCGAGCGTCGTCGGACCCTCGACCGCATAGCCCAGCTTCTCCAGAAGCTGCTTGTAGATCGCGGCCTCGAACCAGCCCGTGTCCCAGGTGGCCTGGGCCATCCTGATCGTGGTGCCGGCGCCGGGGCCTTCCTGGGCATGGACCGTGGCGGCCGGCGCCGCGAGCATGGTGCCCGCGGCCAGCGCGACGGCGAACAGCCGTGAAAGCGATGTCCCGGTCATGGATGTCCTGGTCATGGCTACACTCCTTTTCTTCTTTTCGGATCTTCTTCTTCGTTCGTCCCGCCGCCGGCGCCGCGCAGCGACAACAGCGAGCGCATCGTGCGCATGAGCGTGGGCGCGCGCGGCGCGCGCCTTTCGCCCAGCGCCTGGCTGATGCGGTCGAGGACGATGGCGATGAGCACGATGCCGACGCCGCCGGCGGTGGCGTTGCCGACGTCGAGCCGGCCGAGCCCGGTGAACACCGTCAGCCCCAGCCCGCCCGCGCCGATCAGCGCGGCGATGACGACCATGGACAGGGCCAGCATCAGCGTCTGGTTCAGGCCGGCCATCACCGTGCGCATGGCGAGAGGGAACTGCACCTCCACCAGCATCTGCCACGGCGTCGCGCCGAAGGCTTCCGCCGCCTCCGTCAGGTCCTCGCGCACCGTGCGGATGCCGAGGTCGGTCAGCCGGATGATCGGCGGCAGCGCGAAGATGATGGTGGCGATGATGCCCGGCACCACGCCGACGCCGAACAGCATGACGATGGGCACCAGATAGACGAAGGAGGGGATCGTCTGCATGATGTCGAGCACCGGGCGCAGGATTGCGCGCACGATGTCGGAGCGGGCGGCGGCGACGCCGAGCGGAATGCCGATGACGACGCAGAACAGCACGGCGGTGACGACCATGGCGAGCGTGGTCATCGTCTCCGGCCACAGCCCGATCATGTCGATGAAGGAAAGCGCGACGAGCGTGAACAGGGCGACGCCGCGTCCGGCCGTGCGCCAGGCGATCAGCGCCAGCGCGACGGCGAACACCGGCATCGGCACGGCGTTGAGGAAGCCCGACAGCCCGTTGAGCACCTGCGTGATCGGCCACTGCATGGAGCGGAAGAAGGGCCGGAAGTTCGGCACCAGCCAGTCGCGCACGAACAGGTTGACCCAGGCGGCGAAGGGAATCGAGACGAGATCGGCGGGGCTCGGCATGGTCACACCTTCTCCCGGGCGTCCTTGCGCGAAAGCCGCGCGAACACCGCCTGCGGCCGCACCACGCCGGCAAGCCCGCCCTTCCCGTCGCCGAGCGCGATCGGCAGGCCGGCGCTCGCCAGCGGATAGAGGTCGAACAGCCGCGCCTGCGGCGGCGCGGCCGGGACGTCGCGCAGAACGGCCTCTCCCAGCGGCGTGCCGGCGCGCAGCGCGGCATGGGCGGCGCGCCAGGTGAGGATGCCGGCAAGCCGGCCGTCCTCGACGACGTGGATGGCGTCGAGCCCCAGCGCCTCCATGCGCGCCAGCGCGCCTTCGGCGTCGACGGCGCCGATGTCGAGCGCCTCGGGCGCCTCGGCGACGCTTGCGGCGGTGAAGACCAGCGAGCGGTCGATGTCGCGGGTGAAGGCGGCGACGTAGTCGTCGGCGGGCGCGCCGACGATCTCCTGCGCCGTGCCGGTCTGCACCATGGCGCCGTTGCGCATGATGGCGATGGTGTTGCCGAGCGTCAGCGCCTCGGTGAGGTCGTGGGTGATGAAGACGATGGTCTTCTTCAGCCTGCGTTGCAACTCCAGCAGCTCCTGCTGCATGTCGCCGCGGATCAGCGGGTCGAGCGCGGAGAAGGGCTCGTCCATCAGCAGGACCTCCGGCCCGGACGCCAGCCCCCGCGCCAGCCCGACGCGCTGCTGCATGCCGCCGGAAAGCTCGTCCGGGTAGCTGTCGGCGCGGGCGGCGAGCCCGACCTGCTCCAGCGCGGCATGGGCGCGCGCGCGCCGCTCGGCCTTGCCCACGCCCCTGATCTTGAGGCCGAAGGAGACGTTCTGCGCCACGGTCTTGTGCGGGAACAGCGCGAAGTGCTGGAACACCATCGCCACCTTCTCGCGCCGCACCCTGCGCAGCGCCTCGCCGGAACAGGCGGCGACGTCGATGCCGTCGATCAGGATCTCGCCGGCGCTGGGCCTGATCAGGCCGTTGATCATGCGCACCAGCGTCGACTTGCCCGATCCCGACAGCCCCATCACCACGAAGATCTCGCCCTCGGCGACGCTGAAGCTGACGTCGTGGACGCCGACCGTCTGGCCGGTGGCGGCGAAAATCTCGTCCTTGGTCCTTCCGGCCCTCAGCAGGGCCACCGCTTCAGCCGCATCTCCACCGAAGATCTTGTATAGATTATTTCCTGTTATCTTCGTTTTCATGAATCCATTTTGCGATATGCAATAATCGTGCTGGCGATGACAGAAAAATCAATGCCAATATATTCTCTCTCGCGATGGTCCCCATAAGATCGAGATGGGCACGAGAATATTCACCGAAGGCACGCTTGTGCGCCTTCGATGACGGAACGAGCCGCCTTTATACGGAGCCGAATCTTTGGGCGTCAACCCTTGCGGCCGAATTGCGGCGGCGCGCGCCGTCGCGGCCGGGGCGGGCCGCACGCCGGCATGGGGCGCGGCCGCGGCCGCTCATGGCATGCGACAGCCGTTCACACTTTCGTGAAGAGACGCGCCGCAAGGGGCCGCAAACCGGCCATTTTCCGCCGGTCCGGGGCGATCCCCGCGCGGGTGCCCGGCAATTTGCGGCGCGGCTGGAATGTTTGCCCCGCAGGGCCCGGGAAAGGCGGGAAAAGGGCGCTTTGCAAACCCAAACCCCTCCCTTAAGGTACGCGCCAATCGTGGGCGGGCCGACGGCCCTCACGGGGAAGATCGCATCATAACAATCAGGGAGCCATCATGCGAAAACTTCTTCTTACTGCGAGCGTTATCGCGCTTGGCGCGGTCGTGACGCCGGCCTCGGCGGAGACCGTGCGCTGGGCGCGCGCCTCGGACGCCTTGACGCTCGACCCCCACTCGCAGAACCAGGGCGTGACCCACAACTTCAACCACCACATCTACGAGACGCTGCTCAACCGCGACGTCGAGGGCAACCTCATCCCGCGGCTGGCGACGGAGTGGTACATCAAGGCCGACGACCCGACGGTGTGGGTGTTCAAGCTGCGCGAGGGCGTCAAGTTCCACGGCGGCCAGGACTTCACGGCCGAGGATGTGGTGTTCTCGCTCAACCGCGCGCGTTCCGACAAGTCGAACATGCGCCAGCTCCATGCCGACGTCGCCGACGTCATCGCCGTCGACGACCTGACCGTCGAGGTCAAGATGAGCGGCCCGTCGCCGCTCTATCCGAACAACATCACCAACACCTTCATCATGGACAAGGGCTGGTCGGAGGAGCACGACGTCGTCGAGGTGCAGGACTTCGGCGCCGGCGAGGACAACTACGCCGTGCGCAACGCCAACGGCACCGGCCCCTACGTGCTTCAGTCGCGCCAGCCCGACGACCGCTCGGTGCTCGCCTGGTTCGACGGCCACTGGGACGAGAAGCCCGCCGTCACCGAGATCATCTACCTGCCGATCAAGGAGGCCGCGACCCGCGTCGCCGCGCTGCTTTCGGGCGAGGTCGACATCGTGCAGGACGTGCCGGTGCAGGACATCGAGCGGCTGAGCAGCACGGCCGGCGTCAAGGTCGAGACCGGGCCCGAGAACCGCATCATCTATTTCGGCTACAAGTTCGGCGACGCGCCGCTGAAGTCGTCCAACGTCACCGACAAGAACCCGTTCAACGACGCGAAGGTGCGCGAGGCCATCGAGCTTGCCGTCGACCGCGAGGCGATCAAGCGCGTGGTCATGCGCGGCCAGTCGGTGCCGGCGGGCGTGGCCACGCCGCCCTTCGTCAACGGCTGGACGCCCGAGCTCGACGCCTTCCCGGCGCCCGACGTCGCCAAGGCCAAGGCGCTGCTGGCGGAAGCCGGCTACCCGGACGGCTTCACCGTCACGCTCGACACGCCCAACGACCGCTACGTCAACGACGAGGCGATCAGCCAGGCCATCGTCGGCATGCTCGGCCAGATCGGCATCAAGGTGACGCTGGCCTCGCGGCCGATCGCCCAGCATTCGCCGATCATCCTCAACTCCGACACCGACTTCTACCTGCTCGGCTGGGGCGTGCCGACCTTCGATTCGGCCTACATCTTCAACGACCTGGTCCACACCAAGGACGGCAAGTACGGCGCCTACAATGTCGGCCTCTACTCGAACCCGGAGCTGGACGCGAAGATCCAGTCGCTCGGCACCGAGGTCGACCTCGACAAGCGCAACGCCACCATCGGCGAGATCTGGAAGGTGGTGAAGGAGGACCGCGTGCTCCTGCCGATCCACAACCAGGTGCTGGCCTACGCGATGAAGGACAACATCAACCTGGCGGTCCACCCGGAGAACCAGCCGCTGCTGAACACCGTCACCTACGGCGAGTAACGGCTGCGTCCGCGACAGGCCCGCTGCGTGTCGCGCACGCGGCGGGCCGTTTTCGACGCCATTGTCCTGGCGGACGGCCTTCAGGCTGCACGGCCCCGCGCCGTGCGGCCCCGTTCGCCTAAGCAGCTTGCGGGCCCCGCGCCCGCGCGGGATCCAAAGCCATGCTAGCCTTCATCCTGCGGCGGCTCGCCCAGTCCATCGTCGTGATGCTGGTCGTCGCCCTCATCTCCTTCATGCTGTTCCGCTATGTCGGCGACCCGATCGCCAACCTCGTGGGGCAGGAATCGCGCATCTCCGACATCGAGGAGCTGCGCCAGCGGCTCGGCCTCAACGATCCGTTCTACGTCCAGTTCGCCCGCTTCATCGCCAACGCGGTGCAGGGCGAGTTCGGCATCTCCTACCGGCTCCAGCAGCCGGTGACCGAGCTGATCGTCAGCCGCCTGCCGGCGACCATCGAGCTCGCCTTCGCCTCGGCGATGATCGCGCTCGTCTTCGGCGTGGTGCTGGGCGTGTTCACGGCGCTGCGGCCGAAGACCTTCGCCACCGGCGTCATCATGACGCTGTCCTTGGTCGGCGTGTCGCTGCCGACGTTCCTGATCGGCATCGGCCTGATCTACATCTTCGCCGTCGAGCTGCAATGGCTGCCGTCCTTCGGGCGCGGGCAGGTCACGGATCTCGGCTGGTGGCGCACGGGGCTTCTCTCCGAATCCGGCCGCCGCTCGCTCATCCTGCCGGCGATCACGCTGTCGCTGTTCCAGCTCACGCTGATCATGCGGCTGGTGCGCGCCGAGATGCTGGAGGTGCTGCGCCAGGACTACATCCGCTTCGCCCGCGCGCGCGGCCTTTCAAAGCGGGCGATCAATTTCGGCCATGCGCTGAAGAACACGATGGTGCCCGTCATCACCATCACCGGCCTCCAGCTCGGCTCGGTGATCGCCTTCTCCATCGTCACCGAAACCGTGTTCCAGTGGCCGGGCGTCGGCTCGCTGTTCATCAATTCGGTGCAGGTGGTCGACGTGCCGGTGATGGCCGCCTACCTGATGTTCATCGCCTTCGTCTTCGTCGTCATCAACCTGATCGTCGACATCCTCTACTACGCCGTCGATCCGCGCCTGAGGGTGCACGGCATCGGCGCGGGGAAATGACCATGTCCGCACAAGAGACCACCTCCACAATCGCGGCCGTGGCGCCGCCGCGCTCGTTCCTGCGCCGCGTCTGGGATTCGGACGTCTTCTATTCCTTCCGCCGCTCGCCGGTCACCATTCTGGCGGCGCTCGTCACGCTGCTGCTGGTCGGCGCGTCCGTCTTCGCGCCGTGGATCGCGCCCTACGACCCGTTCAACCCGGCCAGCCTCAACCTGATGGACGGCTTCACGCCGCCGATGTCGAGCTCGATGTCGGGCAACTACTTCCTGTTCGGCTCCGACCACCAGGGCCGCGACGTGCTGTCCACCATCCTCTACGGCAGCCGGGTGTCGCTGTTCGTCGGCGTCTCGGCGACGCTGTTCGCCATCGTGCTCGGCGTCTCGCTGGGGCTTGCGGCCGGCTATCGCGGCGGCGTCACCGATTCCGTCATCATGCGCATCGCCGACATCCAGCTGTCCTTCCCGGCGATCCTGATCGCGCTGCTCATCTTCGGCATCGCGCGCGGCATCATCCCGCCCAGCCGCCACGAGAGCATGGCGGTGTGGGTGCTGATCGTGGCCATCGGCCTCGCCAACTGGGCGCAGTTCGCGCGCACGGTGCGCGGCGCCACCATGGTCGAGCGGCAGAAGGACTATGTCTCGGCCGCGCGCATCATGGGCGTGCATCCGCTGCGCATCCTCGTGCGCCACATCCTGCCCAACGTGCTGGGGCCGGTGCTCGTCATCGGCACGATCGGGCTGGCGCTCGCCATCATCGAGGAGGCGACGCTGTCCTTCCTCGGCGTCGGCGTGCCGCCGACCCAGCCCTCGCTCGGCACGCTGATCCGCATCGGCCAGGGCTTCCTGTTCTCCGGCGAGTGGTGGATCCTGTTCTTCCCCGCCGTCACGCTCGTCCTGCTCGCGCTCGCCGTCAACCTGCTCGGCGACTGGCTGCGCGACGCGCTCAACCCGAGGCTGCGCTGATGGCCGAGGCTGAAAAGATGACGGACCCGATCCTTTCCGTACGCAACCTGGTGGTCGAGTTCCCGCTGCGGCGCGGGCTGTTCACGGCCGTCGACGACGTGTCCTTCGACATTGCGCCGGGCGAGGTCCTGGGCGTGGTGGGCGAATCCGGCGCCGGCAAGTCGATGACGGGCGCGGCCATCATCGGGCTGATCGAGCCGCCCGGCCACATCGCCGGCGGCCAGATCCTGCTGAAGGGCAAGCGCATCGACAACCTGCCGCCCGACGAGATGACGAAGCTGCGCGGCAAGCGCATCGGCATGGTCTTCCAGGACCCGCTGACCTCGCTCAACCCGCTCTACACCATCGGCCAGCAGCTGATCGAGACCATCCGCCGGCACCTGCCGCTCAGCCAGGCCGAGGCGCGCCAGCGCGCCATCGACCTGCTCGCCGAGGCGGGCATCCCCGCGCCGGCCGACCGGCTCGACAGCTATCCGCACCAGTTCTCCGGCGGCATGAGGCAAAGGGTGGTCATCGCGCTGGCGCTGGCGGCCGAACCCGAGCTGATCATCGCCGACGAGCCGACCTCGGCGCTGGACGTGTCGGTGCAGGCGCAGATCATCAAGGTCCTGAAGGAGCTGTGCGAAAGCCGCGGCGCGGCGGTCATGCTGGTCACGCACGACATGGGCGTGATCGCCGAGACCGCCGACCGCATGATCGTGATGAACAGGGGCAGGATCGTCGAGACCGGCTCGGTCGCCGACATCATCAAGCGCCCGAAGGAGGACTACACGATCAGGCTGATCGACGCGATCCCGTCGATCCGCGACGAGACGCGCCGCCACGTCGTGCCGCCGTCGGCGACGCCCATCGTCAAGGTGGAGCAGCTGACGCGCGAGTTCGACCTGTCGCGCTCCTTCCTCGACCGGATGCTGGGGCGCTCCGGCCGCAAGGTGGTCAAGGCGGTGCAGGACGTGTCGTTCGAGATCCGCAAGGGCTCGACCTACGGGCTGGTCGGCGAATCGGGTTCGGGCAAGTCGACCTGCGCGCGCATGCTCGTCGGCCTCATCCCGCCGACCTCCGGCCGGGTGCTGCTCGAAGGCGACGACATCTGGGCCGGGCAGGCGGCGACCAGCAAGCGGCGCCAGCGCGTGCAAATGATCTTCCAGGACCCCTATGCCAGCCTCAACCCGCGCTGGCGCGTCGGCGACATCATCGCCGAGCCGATCCGGGCGCTGAAGCTCGCCGATTCGCGCGGCGAGATCCGCGACCGGGTGGCCGACCTCCTGGAGCGGGTGCGGCTCGATCCGGTCTCGATGCGCAAGTTCCCGCACGAGTTCTCCGGCGGCCAGCGCCAGCGCATCGCCATCGCCCGCGCGCTGTCCAGCCAGCCGGAGTTCATCGTCTGCGACGAGCCGACCTCGGCGCTCGACGTGTCGGTGCAGGCGCAGGTGCTCGACCTGATGCGCGCGCTCCAGGACGAGTTCAAGCTGACCTATCTGCTCATCAGCCACAACCTTGCAGTCGTGCGCCAGATGGCCGACGATGTCGGCGTGATGCACAACGGCGTTCTGGTGGAGCAGGGGCCCGTGGACGAGATCTTCGACCGCCCGCAAAGGGACTACACGCGCATGCTGCTCGACTCCGTGCCCGACATCTCCAACGTGGAGTGACGCTGCGGGAGCAAGCGATGGACAAGATCGAAGCAGGCTGGGTGGACGCGGTCCTCGACTTCTGGTTCGGGAAGCTGACCTACGAGGACTGGTTCTCCGGCGGGCCGGAGCTGGACGAGGCGGTGCGCGCCCGCTTCCTTCCGCTCTACGAGGCGCTGAAGGCGGGCTTCGACGAGAAGGCGGTGGGCGACGCGCGCACGGCGCTGGCCGCCATCCTCGTCTTCGACCAGTTCCCCCGCAACATCTTCCGCGGCGAGGCGGCCGCCTTCGCCACCGACGACCTTGCCGCCGGCATCGCCCGGCTCGCGGTCGAGCGCGGCTGGGACGAGGAGGCGGAGCCGGCGCGACGGCCGTTCTACTACATGCCGTTCATGCACTCCGAAATCCTCGCCGACCAGGAGCGGTGCGTCGACCTGTTCCGCGGCATCGGCGAGGGCGACGGGCTGAAATACGCCGTCGAGCACCGCGACATAGTGGCCCGCTTCGGCCGCTTCCCCCACCGAAACCGCGCCCTCGGCCGCCCGAGCACGCCCGCCGAGCTGGAGTTCATGAAGGAGCACGCCGGATACGGACAGTCGTGAGGCGGCGGCGCGGCTTGCGCGTTGCAGGCGGTCGCCGTAGATAAAACCTAGCGAAGACTAATGCCGGACGCGCGGCGACTGTGTCGCCGGTTGCAGCGGCCGATTGCAGGGAGGGACCATCTTGGCCAAGTCATCAGAGAAATCCGCAGCGGACATCGCAAGGCCGTGGCTCGCCAGCTACCCCGACGTCGTGCAGCCCGAGATCGGCCCGATCGAGGACGCCTCCATCGGCGACATGATGGTCAAGGCGTGCAAGACCTATGGGTCGCGCCCGGCCTTCACCAGCATGGGCAAGACCGTCTCCTTCGCCGAGCTGGAGGAAGCGTCGCGGCATTTCGCGGCGTTCCTGCAGGCGCGCGGGCTGAAGAAAGGCGCGCGCGTGGCGCTGATGATGCCCAACGTGCTGCAATATCCGGTGGCGCTGATGGGCGTGCTGCGGGCGGGCTGCACCGTGGTCAACGTCAACCCGCTCTACACGCCGCGCGAGCTGGAGCACCAGCTCAAGGACGCCGGCGCCGAGGCCATCGTCATCCTCGAGAACTTCGCCACCACGCTGCAGACCGTGCTTTCCAACACCCCGGTCAAGCATGTCGTGGTCGCCGCCATGGGCGACATGCTCGGCTTCAAGGGCCACATCGTCAATCTCGTGGTGCGCCGGGTGAAGAAGATGGTGCCGGCCTGGTCGCTGCCCGGCCACGTCGGCTTCAAGGACGCGATGAAGCAGGGGGCGGCGGCGCGCTTCTCCCCGGTCGAGACCGGCCTCGACGATGTCGCCTTCCTGCAATACACCGGCGGCACCACCGGCGTCTCGAAGGGCGCGATGCTGCTTCACCGCAACGTGCTCGCCAACGTGGCGCAGAACGCGCTGTGGGTGGAAAGCGCCTTCGTCAAGAAGCCGCGCCCCGACCGCATGATCTATGTGTGCGCGCTGCCGCTCTACCACATCTACGCGCTGACGGTGAACGCGCTGATGGGCATGCAGCAGGGCGCGCAGAACATCCTGATCGCCAATCCGCGCGACATACCGGGCTTCGTCAAGGAGCTGGCGAAGTATCCGGTCAACGTGTTCCCGGGCCTCAACACGCTGTTCAACGCGCTGCTGAACAACGAGGACTTCCAGAAGCTCGACTTCAAGCCGCTGCTCTTGACCTTCGGCGGCGGCATGGCGGTGCAGAAGGCGGTGGCCGACCGCTGGCAGAAGCTGACCGGCATCATCATCTCGGAGGGCTACGGCCTGTCCGAGACCTCGCCGGTGGCGACGGCCAACCGCTTCGACGCCGACGCCTTCACCGGCACGATCGGCCTGCCGATCCCGTCCACCGACATCGTCATCCGCGACGAGAACGGCAAGGACCTGCCGCTGGGCGAGGTGGGCGAAATCTGCATCCGCGGCCCGCAGGTGATGGCCGGCTACTGGAACCGGCCGGACGAGACCGCCAAGGTGATGACCGCCGACGGCTTCTTCAAGTCGGGCGACATGGGCTTCATGAACGGCGAGGGCTTCGTCAAGATCGTCGACCGCAAGAAGGACATGATCCTGGTCTCCGGCTTCAACGTCTATCCCAACGAGATCGAGGACGTGATCGCCATGCACCCGGGCGTGCTGGAGGTGGCGGCGGTCGGCGTGCCGGACGAGAAGTCGGGCGAGGTGCCGAAGGTGTTCGTGGTCAAGAAGGACCCGAACCTGACGGAGAAGGAGATCGTCGATTTCTGCCGCGACAAGCTGACCGCCTACAAGCGGCCCAAGCATGTCGAGTTCCGCGCCGACCTGCCCAAGACCAATGTCGGCAAGATCCTGAGGCGCGAGCTGCGCTGAGCGTCCCGGCCGATGGATCGCGGCCCGCCGTCCCGGCGACGGCGGGCCGCTCTCATGTCGCCGCCATCGAGGGAGCCGCCTCGACCCATCTGCGCCAGGCCAGAGGCGTCATGCCGTTCTTCCAGCCCTTGAAGGCGTTGGTGAAGCAGGTCGGGTCGGCATAGCCGAGGCGGCCGGCGATCTCGGCGATCGACAGGTCCGTCATCGACAGCAGCTCCTCGGCCAGCGCCCGGCGCACCTCGTCGCGGATGGCGGAGAAGGTCGTGCCCTCGCCGGCGAGCCGGCGGCGCAGGGTGCGCGGCGTCATGCACAGCTCCGCCGCCACGGCCGGCATGTCCGGCATCGCCGCGGTCTCGCGCAGCAGCCTTTCCCTGATGCGCAGCGCCAGGCCCGAGCGCGTGCGCCGGCGCTCCAGAAGCTGCCGGCACTGGTCCTCGGCGGCGCGGCGGGCGATGGCGTTGGCCTGCGGCAGCGGCTGGCGCAGGCCCGCATTGTCCAGCCGGATGAGCGAGCGCGCGGCGCCGAACTGCGGCCGCAGCCCGAGCAGGGCCGCATGGCGCTCCTCGTCGGCCGGCGGCGGGAACGAGAAGGCGATGCCGCGCAGCACCGGCAGATGCGGGCACAGGTCGCGCTGGACGCGGACCACCGTGGCGATGTCGCGCTCGACGACGAAGCGCCTGAGGTCGGGCGGCACGGCGGTGTCGTCCACCGTCACCAGCGTCTCGTCGCGGGTCCGGGTGGCGAGGAAATCGGTGAAGGCGAAGGTCAGGTTGAAATAGCGCAGCGCGATTTCCAGCGCGCTGCCGGCGTCGGCGCTGGCGGCCATGGCGAGGCCGAGCATGCCGAAGGCGGTGAAATGGTAGCGCAGCCCCGCCTCCACCCCGAGCGCGGGAACGGCCTTCAGGTGGCCGACGAGGTTGCGGATCAGCATCAGCTCCTGCTCGGGCGCCACGAGCGCGGCGGGATCTTCCAGATCGCGCTCGCGCACGCCGGTGCCGGCCAGGCAGGCGCGCATCGTCAGGCCGTGCGCCATGCCGAGCTCGGCCAGCACGCGCATGCTGGTCACGCCGCGCTCACAGTCGCGTACTGACATCGATTCTCCCTCCAGAGGCGAATGTCCCCGAATATCGGTTTTTTGTCTTCCGCTAATATGCCGACCTCCCGTGGCGGCCGCTAGCTTCTAGCAATCGGCCTTGGGGAGGAAAAGCCGGGAGGCGAGGGGGGCCAAGCTTCCTGCTGCCCGCGAGGTCGCGCGCCGGCGCGGGCGAGCCTCGATCGTCACCGATCCGCTCCCGGCCTGCACCGGCGACCGCCCGCGCCCGGCAGGCCTGAGCGCCGGGCGCGGGCGGTATCCTGCGCACCGGCCCTCTCCGGCAGCGATCCGGTCCCGGCGCGATCCCGCCGCCGGTCCGGCCGCCATTGTTGCGCGGGGCGGGGCGGACCGCTATCTCCTGTCAGGCAGGGCCGCGCCAGCAGAAGGAACCAGCCGCATGGAAACCACTTCACCCGCCGTCATCGGCGCCCGGTTCGAGGCGCAGCGCCAGGCCTTCCTGAAGGAGCCGCTTCCCGCGCTCCAGGCGCGCCTGTCGCGGCTCGACCGGCTGCTCGCCCTGACGGAGGCGAACGAGGCGGCGATCGTTTCGGCCATCGACGCGGATTTCTCCGGCCGCGCCTCGCAGGAGACCCGGCTGGCCGAGCTGTTCGTGGTGCGCGCCGGCATCCGCCACGCCAAGGCGCATCTGCGGCGCTGGATGCGCACGCGGCGCGTGCCGACGGGCCTGCATTTCCGCCCCGGCCACAACCGGCTGATGCCGCAGCCGCTCGGCGTCGTCGGCATCGTGTCGCCGTGGAACTATCCCTTCCAGCTCGCCATCGCGCCGGCGCTCGCCGCGCTCGCCGCCGGCAACCGGGTGATGCTGAAGCCGTCGGAGCTGACGCCGGCCTTCTCGGAGCTGATCGCCCGGCTGATCGGCAAGGCGTTCGATCCCGACGAAATGACCGTCCTCACCGGCGACGCCGAGACCGGCAAGGCCTTCACCGCGCTGCCGTTCGACCATCTGTTCTTCACCGGCTCGACCGCGGTCGGCCGCCATGTCGCGCAGGCGGCCGCCGCCAACCTGACGCCGGTGACGCTGGAGCTGGGCGGCAAGTCGCCGGCGATCCTCGACCCGTCCTGCGATCTCGACGCCTCGGTCGGGCGGATCGCCTTCGGCAAGCTGCTCAACGCCGGCCAGACCTGCATCGCGCCCGACTACCTGCTGGTGCCGAAGGGGCGGGCGGACACGGTCGCCGGCAAGCTCGCCGACGCCATCGCGAAGATGTACCCCACCCTCGTCTCCAACCCGGACTATACGGCCATCATCAGCGAGCGCCACCGCGCCCGCCTCGCCGAGCTGGTGCAGGAGGCCCGCGATGCGGGCGCGCGCGTGGTCGAGGTCAACCCGGCCGGCGAGCGCTTCGAGAGCAACGAGACGCGCAAGTTTGCGCCGACGCTCGTGCTCGACCCGCCGCAGGAAACCCGGCTGATGCGCGAGGAGATATTCGGGCCGGTGCTGCCGATCCTCGAATATGACGGCGTCGACGAGGCCATCGCGCGCGTGCGCGCCGGCGACCATCCGCTGGCGCTCTACTGGTTCGGCCACGACGCGGGAGCGCGCGAGCGCATCCTGAGCGAGACGCTTTCCGGTGGCGTCACGGTCAACGACTGCCTGTGGCATATCGGCCAGGAGGACCAGCCCTTCGGCGGCGTCGGCGCCAGCGGCATGGGCGCCTATCACGGCGAATGGGGCTTCAACACCTTCTCCAAGCTCAAGCCCGTCTTCCACCAGGCGCGGTTCAATGGCACAGTCCTGTTCCGCCCGCCCTACGGCAGGACGTTCGAGCGCATCCTGGGGCTGCTCAAGCGCGTCGCGTGACCGGCCGGACGGCAAGGCCTGGGGGAGGGGCATGGAGACGGCTTTCGACTATGTGATCGTCGGCGGAGGCTCCGCCGGCAGCGTGCTCGCCGGCCGGCTGAGCGAGGATCCCGCGACCTCGGTGTGCCTGCTCGAGGCCGGCGGCGGCGGCGCCAGCGCCTTCGTCACCGTGCCGGTGGGCGCGGTGGCGATGATACCGACCAGGCTCAACAACTGGGCGTTCGAGACCGTGCCGCAGCCCGGTCTCGGCGGCCGCAGGGGCTACCAGCCGCGCGGCAGGATGCTGGGCGGCTCGTCGGCCATCAACGCCATGATCTACATGCGCGGCCATCGCAGCGACTACGACCACTGGGCCGCGCTCGGCAATCGCGGCTGGTCGTTCGACGAGGTGCTGCCCTACTTCCGGCTGAGCGAGCGCAACGAGCGCTTCGACGACGAATGGCACGGCCGCGACGGGCCGCTGTGGGTCAGCGACCTGCGCACGCAAAACCCGTTCCACGACCGCATCCTTCAGGCCGCCCGCCAGACCGGCCTTCCCGTGACGCAGGACTTCAACGGCGCCGAGCAGGAGGGCGTCGGCGTCTACCAGGTGACGCAGAAGGAGGGCGAGCGATGCAGCGCCGCGCGCGCCTATCTGTTCCCGCACATGGGCAAGCGCGGCAACCTGCACGTGGAGACGAGGACGCATGTCGCGCGCGTCGTGGTCGAGGACGGGCGGGCCGTCGGCGTCGAGACCGTCGGCGGCGGCCGGCGCCGCTTCGTGCGGGCGCGGCGCGAGGTGGTGCTGTCGGCGGGCGCGTTGCAGTCGCCGCAGGTGCTGATGCTGTCGGGGATCGGCCCGGCGGACGAGCTGAAGCGGCTGGGCATCGCGCCGCTGGTCGACCTGCCCGGCGTCGGCAAGAACCTCCAGGACCATCCCGACTTCATCTTCGGCTACCGCTCGGCCAGCCTCGACACGTTCGGCGTCTCGCTGCGCGGGGCCTTGCGCCTCATGCGCGAGATCGCGCGCTTCCGCCGGCAGCGGCGCGGGGCGATCACCTCCAACTTCGCCGAGGCCGGCGGCTTCCTGAAGACGCGGCCAGACCTGGCTGCCCCCGACATCCAGCTCCACTTCGTCGTCTCGCTGGTCGACGACCATGCAAGGCGCCTGCATCTGGGCCACGGCTTTTCCTGCCATGTCTGCCTGCTGCGGCCGCGCAGCCGCGGCACGCTGACGCTCAAGAGCGCCGACCCGCGCGTCGCGCCGCTGATCGATCCCGCCTTCCTCGCCGACCCGCAGGACGTCGAGGACATGGTCGCCGGCTTCAAGCTGACGCGGCGGCTGATGGAGGCGCCGGCGCTCGCCGCGTGGGCGCGCAAGGACATGGTGACCGCCGACGTGCGCTCGGACGACGACATCCGCGCCGTGCTGCGCCGCCGGGTCGACACCGTCTACCACCCGGTCGGCACCTGCCGCATGGGCACGGACGCGGGCGCGGTGGTGGACCCCGAGCTTCGGGTGCGCGGCGTCGCCGGCCTGCGCGTGGTCGACGCCTCGGTCATGCCGACGCTGATCGGCGGCAACACCAACGCGCCGACGATCATGATCGCGGAAAAGGCCGTGGACATGATGCGCGGAAAGTCGCGGGTCTAGGGCATCTTGCAGTCAAGCGGGATCACTTGACGTCGCATAAATGCGGAAAACAAACGGATAGAGCCGCAGCCCGGACTTGTCCGGGCGTCCGCTGTTCTAGGGCAACATTGCGCATCCTGACGCATGCGCAATGGGTGTCTCGATTTTTTGCGGATTGCGAAATAAATCGCTTCTACGCTATGCTGCGCGCGTGGCGGACCCCGTGGAGAGGTTCGCGGGAGGATGTGGATGTATCTGGGGATCGACCTCGGCACGTCCGGCGTCAAGGCGCTGCTGATCGATGCCGACCAGCGCATCGTGGCGTCGGCCACGGCGCGGCTCGAGGTCTCGCGCCCGCGCGAGGGCTGGTGCGAGCAGAACCCCGCCGACTGGATCGACGCGGCCGAGGAGGCGGTCGGGACGCTGAAAGCCACGCACGGCGCGGCGCTGGCGGCGGTGCGCGGCATCGGCCTTTCCGGCCAGATGCACGGGGCGACGCTGCTCGACGCCTCCGACGCGGTGCTGCGGCCGGCGATCCTGTGGAACGACACGCGCAGCCACGCGCAGGCCGCCGCGCTTGACGCCGATCCGCGCTTTCGCGCCGTCACCGGCAACATCGTCTTTCCCGGCTTCACCGCGCCCAAGCTCGCATGGGTGAGGGAGCATGAGCCGGAGGTCTTCTCCCGCGTCGCCATGGTGCTCCTGCCCAAGGACTATCTGCGCCTGTGGCTGACGGGCGACTTCGTCTCCGAGATGTCGGACGCGGCGGGCACCTCGTGGCTCGACGTGGGCGAGCGCGCGTGGTCGGCGGACCTGCTCGCCGCGACCGGCCTCGGGACGAAGCATATGCCGACCCTGGTCGAGGGCACGCAGCGGTCGGGCACGCTGCGGGGCGAGCTTGCCGCGCGCTGGGGCATGGGCGGCCGCGTGGCCGTGGCCGGCGGGGCGGGCGACAACGCGGCCTCGGCCTGCGGCATGGGCGCGGTGCGCGAGGGCGAGGCCTTCGCCTCGCTCGGCACGTCGGGCGTGCTGTTTGCGGCGAACGACGCCTGTCGGCCGAACCCGCGGAGCGCGGTCCACACCTTCTGCCATGCGCTGCCGCGCGCCTGGCATCAGATGGGCGTCATCCTGTCGGCGACGGATTCGCTCAACTGGCTGTCGGGCATAACCGGGCGCTCGGCGCAACAGCTCACCGACGAGCTGGGCGGCGGGCTGCGCGCGCCCTCGGGCGTGTCGTTCCTGCCCTACCTGTCGGGCGAGCGCACGCCGCACAACGACGCCGCCATCCGCGGCGTCCTCGCCGGCCTGTCGCATCTGTCCGACCGGGCGGCGCTGACGCAAGGCGTGCTCGAAGGCGTTGCGTTTGCGTTTCGCGACAGCCTCGAGGCGCTGCGCGCGGCCGGCACCGGATTGTCCCGCGTGACGGCCATCGGCGGCGGCTCGCGCTCGCGCTACTGGCTGGAGGCGCTCGCCACCGCGCTGGAGCTTCCGGTCGACCTGCCGGCGGACGGCGATTTCGGCGCCGCCTTCGGCGCGGCGCGCCTCGGCCTGATCGCGGCGGAAGACGCCGATCCGCTCGCCGTGTGCACGCCGCCTGCCATCGCCGCGACCATCGAGCCGCAGGCCGCGCTCGTTCCCGCCTACGCGCAGGCGTGGCGGCGCTATCGCGCGCTCTACCCCGCCATCAAAGGAGTACCATCGTGAGCACCGGCTTCTTCGGCGACATCGGCCCGGTCCGCTATGAGGGGCCGGATTCCGCCAACCCGCTCGCCTACCGCTTCTACGACCCCGACGAGATCGTGCTCGGCAAGCGGCTCGAAGACCATCTGCGCTTCGCCGTCGCCTACTGGCATTCCTTCGCCTGGGAGGGCGGCGACCCGTTCGGCGGCCGCACCTTCGCGCGGCCGTGGTATGGCGAGACGATGGAGCTGGCCAAGCTCAAGGCCGACGTCGCCTTCGAGATGTTCTCGATCCTCGGCACGCCGTTCTACTGCTTCCACGACGCCGACGTGCGGCCCGAGGGCGACACGCTGAAGGAGAGCATCGGCCGCCTCGACGCCGTCGCCGACATCTTCGCGAGGAAACAGGAGGAGACCGGCGTCAGGCTTTTGTGGGGCACGGCGAACCTGTTCTCGCACCGTCGCTACATGGCCGGGGCGGCGACCAACCCCGACCCGGACGTGTTCGCCTATGCGGCGGCGACGGTGAAGGCGTGCATCGACGTGACGAAACGGCTCGACGGCGAGAACTACGTGCTGTGGGGCGGGCGCGAGGGCTACGAGACGCTGCTCAACACCGACATGAAGCGCGAGCGCGAGCAGGCCGGCCGCTTCCTGTCGCTGGTGGTCGACTACAAGCACCGCACCGGCTTCAAGGGCACGATCCTGATCGAGCCCAAGCCGCAAGAGCCGACCAAGCACCAGTACGACTACGACGTCGCCACCGTCTACGGCTTCCTCAAGGATTTCGGGCTGGAGAACGAGGTCAGGCTCAACATCGAGCAGGGCCACGCCATCCTCGCCGGCCACTCCTTCGAGCACGAGCTGGCGCTGGCCAACGCGCTCGGCGTCTTCGGCTCCATCGACATGAACCGCAACGACTACCAGTCGGGCTGGGACACCGACCAGTTCCCCAACAACGCCGCCGAAGCGGCGCTGGCCTACTACCAGATCCTGCTCGGCGGCGGCTTCACCACCGGCGGCACCAATTTCGACGCCAGGCTCAGGCGCCAGTCGCTCGACCCGCAGGATCTGCTGATCGGCCATATCGGCGGCATCGACGTGTGCGCGCGCGGCCTGAAGGCGGCGGCAAGGATGATCGAGGACGCAGCACTTGCCGGCCCGCTCGACGAGCGCTACGCCGGCTGGCGGGACGCGGAGGCGCGGGCGATGCTTTCAGGCCAGCGCTCGCTGGAGGAGATTTCCGCGCGGGTGCTGTCGCAGGGAATCGAGCCGCAGCCGCGCTCCGGCCGGCAGGAGCTCCTGGAAAACATCGTCAACCGCTACGTCTGAGCCGCCGCGACACGCGCCGGGGTACTTGACGCAGGGGCCGCGAACGAACAGGAACGGTTCGCGCGGCATTCTCGCCGCGCGCGGCGAGGCTGACGAGGAGGAACCGACATGGCCGAGGCTTTCATCTGCGATTACGTGCGCACGCCGATCGGCCGGTTCGGCGGGGCGCTGTCTTCGGTGCGCGCCGACGACCTCGGCGCCGTGCCGCTGCGCGCGCTGATGCAACGCAATGCCGGCGTCGACTGGGAGGCGGTCGACGACGTCGTCTACGGCTGCGCCAACCAGGCCGGCGAGGACAACCGCAACGTGGCGCGCATGGCGCTGCTGCTCGCCGGCCTGCCGCAGGCCGTGCCGGGCGCCACCGTCAACCGCCTGTGCGGCTCGGGCATGGACGCGCTGACGATTTGCGCCCGCGCCATCAAGGCCGGCGAGGCCGAGCTGATGATCGCCGGCGGCGTCGAATCGATGAGCCGCGCACCCTTCGTGATGCCCAAGGCCGAGACCGCCTTCTCGCGCAACGCCGAGATCTACGACACCACCATCGGCTGGCGCTTCGTCAATCCCGTGCTGAAGAAGCAGTACGGCGTCGATTCCATGCCGGAGACCGGCGAGAACGTGGCCGCCCAGTTCGGCGTCAGCCGGGCCGATCAGGACGCCTTTGCCGTGCGCAGCCAGGAAAAGGCGGTCGCCGCGCAGCAGAACGGCCGGCTGGCGAGGGAGATCGTGCCCGTCGCCATCCCGCAGAAGAAGGGCGATCCGGTCGTGGTCGACACCGACGAGCACCCGCGCGCCGGCACCACGGTGGAGGCGCTGGCCAGGCTGCCGACGCCGTTCCGCAAGGAAGGCGGCACGGTGACGGCCGGCAATGCGTCGGGCGTCAACGACGGCGCGGCGGCGCTGATCGTCGCCTCGGAGGCGGCGGCGCGCAAATACGGCCTGACGCCGGTGGCGCGCATCCTCGGCGGCGCCGTGGCGGGCGTCGAGCCGCGCATCATGGGCATCGGCCCGGCGCCGGCGACGAAGAAGCTTTGCGCCCGGCTCGGCCTGAGCCCGTCCGGTTTCGACGTGATCGAGCTGAACGAGGCGTTCGCCAGCCAGGGCATCGCCGTCCTGCGCCAGCTCGGCATCCCGGAGGACGCCGCGCATGTGAACCCCAATGGCGGCGCGATCGCGCTCGGCCATCCGCTCGGCATGTCGGGCGCGCGCATCGCCGGCACGGCGGCGCTGGAGCTTGCCGGGCGCGGGGCGAGGCTGGCGCTCGCCACCATGTGCATCGGCGTCGGCCAGGGCATCGCCGTGGCGCTGGAGCGCGCCTGACCTTTCGACAATAACGGGACCTGTCCATGGCCACGCTTTTCGACCCCATCCTTGCCGGCGACCTTTCGCTGCCAAACCGCATCGCCATGGCGCCGCTGACGCGCAACCGCTCGCCCGGCGCGGTGCCGACGCCGCTCGTCGCCGAATACTACACGCAGCGCGCCACGGCGGGACTGCTGATCACGGAGGCCACCGCGATCAGCCATCAGGGGCAGGGCTATGCCGACGTGCCCGGCCTCTACGCACCCGGGCAGATCGCCGGCTGGCGGCGGGTGACGGACGCGGTCCACGCCGCGGGCGGGCGCATCGTCACCCAGCTCTGGCATGTCGGGCGCATCTCGCACGAGACGCTGCAACCGGGCGGCGGCAAGCCGGTGGCACCGTCGGCGATCCGGGCCAGGTCGAAGACCTTTCTCATCAACGCGGACGGCAGCGGCAGCTTCGCCGAGACCTCGGAGCCGCGCGCGCTGGAGCTTTCCGAAATCCCCGGCATCCTCGACGACTACCGCCGCGCCGCCAGGGCCGCGGTCGAGGAGGCGGGTTTCGACGGAGTCGAGATCCACGCCGCCAACGGCTACCTGATCGACCAGTTCCTGCGTTCGGGCAGCAACCGGCGCACCGACGCCTATGGCGGCCCGATCGAGAACCGCGCCCGCTTCCTGTTCGAGGCGGTCGACGCGGTGATCGAGGGCGCGGGCGCCGGGCGCGTCGGCATCCGGCTGTCGCCGGTCACGCCGGCCAACGATGCCTTCGATCCCGAGCCGCAGCCGCTGTTCGAGCATGTCGCGCGCGGGCTCGGCCTCCGCGGGCTGGCCTATATCCACACCATCGAGGGCGCGACCGGCGGCGCGCGCGACTACAGGCAGGGCGAGCGCGACTTCGACTATGCCGCCTACAAGGCCGCCTATCGCGACGCCGGCGGCAAGGGCGCGTGGATGGTCAACAACGGCTACGACGCCGGGCTGGCGAGGCAGGCGGTGGAAAGCGGCGCGGCCGACCTCGTCGCCTTCGGCAAGCTCTACATCGCCAATCCCGACCTGGTGACGCGGCTGCGCGACGGCACCGCCCTCAACGCGCCGGACAAGACGACCTTCTACGGCGGCGGGGCGCGGGGCTACACCGACTATCCGTTCGCGGCGTGAAGGGCCTCAATTGAGCGGGATGTCGTTGCCGTCCTTCGCGGCCTGATAGGTCCGCGACAGCGCGTCGTAGCGCTGCGAAAGTGCCGCGAAGCGCGCCCGCAAACGGGCGCGCTCGCTGTCTTCGGGAAGCCTTTCGGCCAGCCGGCGCAGCGAATGGCTCTTCCAGTAGGCGTTCTCGGCGGCGTAGCCGCCGGGCTCCAGCCGGAACACCTCCTTCAATATCCTCAGGTCGTGCGGGATGGCGAACGCATCGCGCGAATCCTCGTGGCTGAAGAGATAGTGGAAGTTGTCGAAGCCGGCCCAGGTGATGGCCGACAGGCACAGCGAGCACGGCTCGTGGGTGGAGAGGAAGACGCATTCGCCCGTGTCGGGGCGGTCGGCCTTCGGCAGCTCGTAGAAACGCTTCAGCGCGTGCATCTCGCCGTGCCAGAGCGGGTTCTCCAGCTCGTTGTTGGTCTCGGCGATCAGCACCGACAGGTCGCTCTTTCTCAGGATCGCCGCGCCGAAGACCTTGTTGCCCCTGGCCACGCCCTCTTGCGTCTTCGGCACGATGTCGTGCTCGATGACGTCGAGCAGGCGGTCGAGGAAGCGGGCGTCGTGCGCGGTCATCGCGGCAGCCTCACTTCCCACGGCTCCTCGAAATGGTGCTCCTCGAGGTTGTCGCCGTCGCCGCCGCGGTCGACCACGAGAAAATCCTGGCTGCCGCCGATGGGCGTCAGCACCGCGTGCCACAGGTTGCGGCGATAGTTCACCCCCTGCCCGGGGCGGGTGACGAAGGCGCGCGGGACGCCGGGGCTTGCCCCTTCGTCGGGACAGACCACGACGAGGAAGGGGGCGGGCGACAGCGGCACGAACGCCTGGCTGCCCAGCGGATGGCGCTCGACCATGCCGAGCCTGAGCGGAAAGTCGTAGGGCGTGCCCCTGAAGATCGAGATCAGCACGCGCGCGTTCGGCCCTTCGGCCTCCACCTTCGCCAGGTCGTGGTAGCGCTCGCACTTGCCGGCGTTGATCGGGAAATGGTTGTCCCAGTCGGTGTCGATGACGTCGCCGAACGGCGCGAAGGCGGCGCGGGTCAGCGGTTGCGCGGTGACGATGCGGTTCATCGGCCCGCTCACCGGAATGCCAGCCTGGCGTGGCGGTTGACGTCCTTGTAGAGCAGGTAGCGGAACCGGCCCGGCCCGCCGGCATAGCAGGCCTGCGGGCAGAAGGCGCGCAGCCACATGTAGTCGCCGGCCTCGACCTCGACCCAGTCGCGGTTGAGCTTGTAGACGGCCTTGCCCTCCAGCACGTAGAGGCCGTGCTCCATCACGTGCGTCTCCTCGAACGGGATCAGCCCGCCCGGCTGGAAGGTGACGACGGTGACGTGCATGTCGTGGCGCAGGTCATCGGGATCGACGAAGCGCGTCGTCGCCCAGGCGCCGTTCGTGTCGGGCATGGGGACGGGCGCGATGTCGGCCTCGTCGAGGAACAGCGCCTCCGGCACGTCGAGATCCTCGACGAACTCGTAGGCCTTCCTGATCCAGTGGAAGCGCGCGGTCTCGCCGCCCTCGTTCCTCGCCGTCCAGCCGCTCGCCGGCGGCAGATAGGCGTAGCCGCCCGGCGTCAGCACGTGCCGCTCGCCGTCGAGCGTCACCGTCAGCTCGCCCTCGACCACGAACAGCACGGCTTCCGCATCCGCCTCCGGCTCCGGCCGGTCGCTGCCGCCACCGGGCTGAACTTCCATGACGTATTGCGAGAAGGTCTCGGAAAAGCCCGACAGCGGCCGCGACAGCATCCACAGCCGCGTGCCTTCCCAGAACGGCAGGTAGGAGGTGACGATGTCGCTCATCACCCCCCTGGGGATGACGGCATAGGCTTCGGTGAAGACCGCGCGGCCGGTGTGCAGCTCGGTCTGCGGGGGCAGGCCCCCATGCGGCGCGTAGTAGGTGCGGCCGGTCATGCTCGTTGTCCTTCAGGCGGGCAGGATGGCTTGGAGCCGCAGCTCGGCGATGCGCTCGACCTGCCGGCAGGCGGTGGTGAACTCGGCGGCGCGGTCGTTGTCGATGCGGGCGTGGAAAGCGGCGAGGATGCTTGCCCTGGTGTTGTCCTTGACCGCGACGATGAACGGGAAGCCGAATTTCTCGACATAGGCGGCGTTGAGGCGCGTGAAGGTCTCGCGCTCGGCATCGGTCAGGGCATCCAAGCCGGCCGACGCCTGCTCGGCGGTCGATTCCGCCGTCAGCCGCTTCGCCTGCGCCAGCTTGCCGGCAAGGTCGGGATGGGCCCTGAGCACACCGAGCCGCTCCTCCTCGCTGGCTGAACGGAAGACGCGGCAGAGCGCGTTGTGCAGGCCGCCCGCCGAATCGTGGGCCGGGCCGAGCTCCAGCGAAAAGGCGCGCTCGGCGATCCACGGCGAATGCTCGAAGATGCCGCCGAATTTTTCCACGAACCCGTCCTTGCCCATGCGGCTCGGGCGGAGCGCGGGCGCGCGATAGGGGTGGCGCTCGCGCCAGTGGGCGGCGATCTCGCCGCGCGTCGGCAGCCACACGCGCTCGTGGCCCTTCACATGGTCGATGAAGCGCTGGAGCGCGGCGGCGCGGCCCGGCCGGCCGATCAGCCGGCAGTGCAGGCCGATGCTCATCATCGCCGGCCGTCCCGCGCGTCCTTCGGCGTAGAGCGTGTCGAAGGCGTCCTTGAGATAGGCGAGGAACTGGTCGCCGCTGTTGAAGCCCTGCGCGGTCGCGAAGCGCATGTCGTTGGCGTCGAGCGTGTAGGGGATGACGAGCTGCGGCGAAATCGCGTTGCCGTGGCCGTCATGGTCGAGCCAGTAGGGCAGGTCGTCGTCATAGGTGTCGGAAATCCAGTCGAAGCCGCCCTCGGCCGCCGCCAGCCGCACCGAGTTGACCGAGGTGCGGCCGAGATACATGCCCCTCGGCCTTGTCCCCACGACCTCGGCATGCAGCCTGATCGCCTCGATCAGGTCGGCCCTCTCGGAGGCCTCGTCGTGGTCGCGGTAGTCGATCCAGCGCAGGCCGTGGCTGGCGATCTCCCAGCCGGCCGCCTTCATCGCCGCCACCTGATCGGGCGAGCGGGCGAGCGCGGTGGCCACCCCGTAGACGGTGACGGGGATCTGCGCGGCCGTGAACATGCGGTGCAGCCGCCAGAAGCCGGCGCGCGCGCCGTATTCGTAGATCGACTCCATGTTCCAGTGGCGCTTGCCGGGCCAGGGGGCGGCCCCCACCACCTCCGACAGGAACGCCTCGGACGCCGCGTCGCCGTGCAGGATGCAGTTCTCGCCGCCTTCCTCGTAATTGACCACGAACTGGACGGCGACACGCGCGCCGCCCGGCCATTCCGGGTCGGGCGGGTTCGCCCCGTAGCCGCGCATGTCCCTGGGATACCGCATCCGCTTCCCCATCGTCGTTTCCCCCAGAATAATTCAAAACAGGCGCGCCATTCCCCCAGGAAACTTTGAAAGTGTTTTGGCGCCTTGCCGCTCGGCCTGTCCTTTGTCGTGCAATAGAGTATCGTGAATCCTGCCAAGCAGTCGCCGGCTGGCAGCCGGAAGGAGGAACGATGGCTGAGCACGGACGGCTCACCACCCATGTGCTCGACACGGCCAGCGGCCGTCCGGCCGAGGGGCTGAAGATCGCGCTCTACCGCGTCAGCGGCAACTCGCACAGGAAGCTCAAGGAAGCGGTGACAAACGCCGACGGGCGCTGCGATGCGCCGCTGCTCGAAGGCGGGGCGTTCCAGCCCGGCCAGTACGAGCTGGTGTTCTTCGCCGGCGACTATCTGCGCGCGGGCGGCGCGGCGCTGCCGGACCCGCTGTTCCTCGACCAGATCCCGATCCGCTTCGGCATGGCCGGGCAGGGGCACTATCACGTGCCGCTGCTTCTTTCGCCCTACGGCTACTCCACCTACAGGGGAAGCTGATGGGCGAGGCGCGCCGCGAGATCCGCTTCCTGCTCAACGGCGAGGATGTCGCCCTGCGCGACGTGCGTCCCGACGAGACGCTGCTCGACTGGCTGCGCCTGCGCCGCGCGCTGAAGGGCACCAAGGAAGGCTGCGCGGAGGGCGATTGCGGCGCCTGCACGGTGCTGGTCGGGCGGCTCGGGCGGGACGGCCTGACCTATGAGAGCGTCAACGCCTGCATCCGCTTCGTCGGCTCGCTCGACGGCTGCCACGTCGTCACCGTCGAGCATCTGGCCGGCGCGAACGGTGCGCTCCACCCCGTGCAGCAGGCGATGGTCGATTTCCACGGCTCGCAATGCGGCTTCTGCACGCCGGGCTTCGTCATGTCGCTCTACGCTTTGTGGATGCGCACGCCCGATCCGTCCGTCGCGCACATCGAGACGGCGCTTCAGGGCAATCTGTGCCGCTGCACCGGCTACGAGGCGATCGTGCGCGCGGCGCGCGCCGTCTCCTCCTACGGCGATGCCGGCCGCGACCCGCTGGTGGCCGAGCGGGCGGCGGTGACGGCGCGGCTTCAGGCCATGCGCGACGGAAGGCGCGTCGAGATCGGCGAGGGCCGGGAGCGGCTGGTGGTGCCGGCCTCGCTCGACGACCTCGCCGCGGTGCTGGAGGCCGAGCCGAAGGCGACCGTCGTCGCCGGCTCGACCGATGTCGGCCTGTGGGTGACCAAGATGATGCGCGACATCGCGCCCGTGGTCTTCATCGGGGCCTTGCGCGAGTTGCAGGCGATGTCCGAGAAGGACGGCGTCGTCACCATCGGCGCGGGCGTCAGCTATACGGCGGCGCGCGATTTCCTCGCCGGCCGCATCCCGGCGCTGGGCGAGCTGATCGACCGCATCGGCGGCGAGCAGGTGCGCAACATGGGCACGCTCGGCGGCAACATCGCCAACGGCTCGCCCATCGGCGACACGCCGCCGCCGCTGATCGCGCTCGACGCCACGCTCACGCTGCGCAAGGGCAGGCAGCGGCGCACTATCTTGCTGGAGGATTTCTTCATCGCCTATGGCAGGCAGGACAGGCAGCCGGGCGAGTTCGTCGAGGCGGTTCACGTGCCGCTGCCGGCCGCGCACGAGAAATTCGCCGTCTACAAGGTGACCAAGCGGCGCGACGAGGACATCACCGCCGTGCTCGGCGCCTTCCGCCTGGCGCTCGGCGATGACGGCACCGTCGCGTCGGTGCGCATCGCCTATGGCGGCATGGCCGCGACGCCGAAGCGGGCGCCGGCCGTCGAGGCCGCGCTTGTCGGCAGGCCGTGGACGCAGGCGAGCGTGGAGGCGGCGATGGCGGCCTGCGAGGCCGACTTTTCGCCGCTCACCGACATGCGCGCCACCGCCGGATACCGGGCGCTGGTGGCGCGGAACCTTCTCTTGCGCTTCTTCCTGGAGACGACCGGCACGCCCGGACCGCTCGGCGTGTCGCGATACGAGGTGGCGTGAGCCATGACCACGCACAGCCCCAACCTGAAGGCCCAGAAGATCGCCGGCGGCGTCCACACCGGCCAGCGCCACGATTCCGCGCACAAGCACGTCGCGGGCACGGCCGTCTATATCGACGACATCACCGAGCCGGCGGGCACGCTGCATGCCGGGCTCGGCCTCTCCACCGTCGCCCATGGCGTGCTGAAGTCGGTCGACCTTTCGGCCGTGCGCGCCGCGCCCGGGGTGGTCGCGGTGCTGACGCATGAGGACGTGCCCGGCGTCAACGACATCTCGCCGTCGGCCATGGACGACGACCCCGTGCTTGCCGAGGGCAGGGTCGAGTTCCACGGCCAGCCGATCTTCTGCGTGGTGGCGCAGACCCGCGACCAGGCGCGCCGCGCCGCGCGGCTGGCGAGGATCGACTACGAGGAGTTGCCGGCCGTCGTCGACATCCGGGACCTCGACGCGGACAAGGACCGCCAGGTCACCTCGCCGCTGACGCTCAGGCGCGGCGACGCGGCCGCGGCCATCGCCGCCGCGCCCCGGCGCGTGAAGGGCCGCATGCGGCTCGGCGGGCAGGATCATTTCTACCTCGAGGGCCAGGTGTCGCTCGCCGTGCCCGGCGAGGACGACGAGGTCGCCGTCTACTGCTCGACGCAAGGGCCGAGCGAGACCCAGCACATGATCGCGCGCGCGCTCGGCGTGCCGAGCCACGCCGTCACCGTCGAGGTGCGCCGCATGGGCGGCGGCTTCGGAGGCAAGGAGACGCAGGCCAACCAGTGCGCCGCGCTCGCCGCCATCGCGGCGAAGAAGCTCGGCCGCGCCGTCAAGCTCAGGCTCGACCGCGACGAGGACATGATCGCCACCGGCAAGCGGCACGACTTCGCCATCGACTACGATGTCGGCTTCGACGAGGAGGGCCGCATCCTCGGCGTCGACTACACCTTCGCGCTCAGGGCCGGCTTCTCCGCCGACCTGTCCGGCCCCGTCGGCGACCGGGCGCTGTTCCACTGCGACAACGCCTATTTCTATCCGCACGTGCACGCGAAATCGGTGCCGTTCTACACCAACACCGTATCCAACACCGCCTTCCGCGGCTTCGGCGGCCCGCAGGGCATGGTCGGGGCCGAGCGGGTCATCGACGAGGTGGCCTTCGCGGTCGGCAAGGACCCGCTCGAAATCCGCAAGCTCAACTTCTACGACGAGATGGGCACGGATACGGGCCGCAACGTCACGCCCTACCACCAGAAGGTGGAGGACTGCATCGTCGCGCGCATCGTGGCCGAGCTGGAGGCGAGCGCGGACTACGCCCGCCGCCGTCGCGAGATCGCGGCCTTCAACGCCAACAGCCGCGTCGTGCGGCGCGGCATCGCGCTCACCCCGGTCAAGTTCGGCATCTCCTTCACCAAGACCGAGGCGAACCAGGCCGGCGCGCTGGTCCATGTCTACACCGACGGCTCGGTTCACATGAACCATGGCGGCACCGAGATGGGGCAGGGCCTGCACATGAAGGTGGCGCAGGTGGTGGCCGAGGAGTTCCAGATCGACATCGAGCGGGTCAGGATCACCGCCACCACCACCGCCAAGGTGCCCAACACCTCGCCGACGGCGGCCTCCTCGGGCGCCGACCTGAACGGCATGGCGGCGCAGGACGCGGCGCGCCAGATCAAGCGGCGGCTGATCGACTTCGCCGCCGAGGCGCACCAGATCCCGCGCGAGCAGGTGGTGTTCCTGCCCAACCGGGTGCGCGTCGGCAACGAGGAGATCACCTTCGACGAGCTGGTCAGGCAGGCCTACATGGCCCGCGTGCAGCTCTCGGCCGCGGGCTTCTACAAGACGCCGAAGATCCACTGGAACCGCGCCGAGGGGCGCGGCCACGCCTTCTACTACTTCGCCTACGGCGCGGCCTGCTCGGAAGTCTCCGTCGACACGCTGACGGGCGAGTATGTCGTCGAGCGCGCCGACATCCTGCACGATGTCGGCCGCTCGCTGAACCCGGCCATCGATCTCGGCCAGGTCGAGGGCGGCTTCGTCCAGGGCATGGGCTGGCTGACCACGGAGGAGCTGTGGTGGGACGATCGTGGCCGGCTGCGCACGCACGCGCCGTCCACCTACAAGATCCCGCTCGCCTCCGACCGGCCGAAGATCTTCAACGTGGCGCTGACCGACTGGTCGCAGGCTTGCGAGCCGACCATCCACCGCTCCAAGGCGGTGGGCGAGCCGCCGCTGCCGCTCGGCCTTTCGGTGCTGCACGCCCTGTCCGATGCGGTGGCCAGCGTCGCGGACAACCGCGTGTGCCCGCGCCTCGACGCGCCGGCGACGCCCGAGCGCGTGCTGATGGCGGTGGAGCGGCTGAAAGCGGAAGCCGCCGGGGCGCGATGAGCGCGGCCGCGCGCCTCGGCGCCTTCCTCTCCGCGTGGCCGGGGGTGGCGCTGGTCGAGGTGCGCGAGGCGAAGGGCTCGACCCCGCGCGAAAAGGGCGCATGGATGCTGGTGTCGCCCGGCGCGATCTTCGGCACCATCGGTGGCGGCCAGCTCGAATTCATGGCCATCGACCGCGCCCGCGAGATGATCGCGGCGGGGACGCCGCGGACCGGGCTGCTCGACGTGCCGCTCGGGCCGCGGATCGGCCAGTGCTGCGGCGGCAGGGTCGTGATCGACATCGCGCTGGCAGACGCGGCGCTGCGCGAGGCCGTGCGGGCGCGCATGCAGCGCGAGGAGGCGCTGCGCCCGGCCGTCTTCATCTTCGGCGGCGGTCATGTCGGCCACGCGCTGGCGGCGGCGCTGTCGCTTCTGCCGCTCGCCGTCGCCGTGGTCGAGACCCGCGCCGGCATGCTCGACGGCCTGCCGGCGAGCGTCGAGGCGCGGCTGACGGCAGTGCCGGAGGAGGCGGTGCGCGCCGCGCCCGCGGGTTCGGCCTTCCTGGTGCTGACCCACGACCACGCGCTCGACTTCCTCATCGTCGCCGAGGCGCTGGCAAGGGGCGACGCGGCTTACGTCGGCATGATCGGCTCGAAGACCAAGCGGGCGACCTTCGCGAGCTGGTATCTGAAGGAGGCCGGGGGCGAGGAGGCGAAGCTTGCGCGCCTCGTCTGCCCCATCGGCGGCGCCGACGTGAAGGACAAGCGCCCGTCCGTCATCGCCGCGCTCGCCGCGGCCGAGGTGATGCGGGCGCTGTCGGGCGCCTGAACCCTAATCCTTTTCCTGAACGTGGGCCTCGAGGAACCACAGCGACTTGTCGAGGTCGCGCGAGAAGGCGGTGAAGATGTCGGCGGTGTCGGCGTCGCCGGCCTCGTCCGCCTCGTCGATGGCCTTGCGCACGGAATTGGCGACCGCGCCGTAGCGCTCGATCAGCGCCGCGAGGTGATCCCTGGTCTTCGAGATGTCGGTCGGATAGGGCTTCAGCGTCGTCTTCCCGGCCACGGCCTGCACCGTGCCGTAGGCCTGGCCGCCGAGCTGGACGGCGCGCTCGGCGATGGTGTCGACATGGCCGTCGACCGTGGCGCGGAAGCCGTCGAGCATCTCGTGGATGGCGATGAACTGCGGCCCCTTGACGTTCCAGTGCGCCTGCTTGGTCAGGAGCGCGAGATCGATGGCGTCGGCGAGCCGCGCGTTCAGAAGCTCGATCGAGGTCTTCCTGGTGTTGGACTTGAGGTCGTTGCGGGTGGGATGGGTCGCCATCGTCGATGCTCCTTGCCTGAAAAGCGATGCGGCCGGAAAAGGCCGCGCAATGCCGCATCAACGCGGCAGCGCGCCTTCGGTTGCCCGGCCTTCAGCGTCCGGCCAGAATGTCGCGGATCATGCGCTGGCAGCGCTCGGCCATGAAGTCGAGCAGGAGCCGCATCTTCGGGTCCTGGAACTTCTTGTGCGGGTAGACGGCGGCAAGCTGCACCGGCATCGGCGGGCAGTCGGGCAGGACCACCCTGAGCCGCCCGTCGCGCAGATAGGGCTCGATCTCGAAGCGCGGCTTGTTGACGATGCCGCGCCCGGCCAGCGCCCAGCCGGTGACGACGTCGCCGTCGTCGCTGTCGAACGGGCCGTGGACCTCGAGCTTGACGAGGCCGGAGGACGCCCGCAGCGTCCAGATGTAGTCCTTGGCGCCGGGAAAGCGCAGGGGCAGGCAGTCGTGCTTGCGGTTGACGAGGTCGTGCGGGCTGGCCGGCTCGCCGCGCGCGGCGAGATAGGAGGGAGCGGCGGCCAGCACGCGCTCGCACTCCATGATGCCGCGCATGCGCAGGCTCGAATCCTCGAGAACCCCGAGCCGGAAGGCGACGTCGATGCCCTCCTTCATGATGTCGACATTGTGGTCCGACAGCCGGAGCCTGACCTCGATGTCGGGGTAGCGGTCGTGGAACTCCGGGATGCCGGAGGCGATCAGCCGGCGGCCGAGACCGAGCGGGGCGGTGACGCGGATGGTGCCGCGCGGCTGGCCGGAAAGGGCGCTGACGGCGGCCTCGGCCTCGGCCACCGCGTCCAGCACCTGCCGCGCGCCCTGGTAGAAGACGCGGCCGTGCTCGGTCGGCGTCAGCTGCCGCGTGGTGCGGTTGAACAGCCGCACACCCAGGTGCTTCTCGAGCTCCTTGATGCGGTTGGAGGCCACCGCCGGCGAGATGCGCATGTCGCGCCCGGCCGCCGACAGGTTGCCCAGCTCCACGACGCGGACGAAGACGGCGATGTTGTCGAGATAGGCCATGGCGGAAGCCTTCGCGGGCACGCGGACGGGTTTGCGACGGCGCCATTATTTTCCAGAATTTTTTGAAAGTCATCGGACATCTCCACCCTTCCTCTTTGAAGCCATGGTCGTAAAGTCGGAAGCGAGATCCGGTGGGAGGCCGTGGGGAGAGCCATGCACGATTTTGCGATCTTCTGGGACTGGTTGTCCTTCGCCGCGCGCTGGCTGCACGTCGTCACGGCCATCGCCTGGATCGGCTCGTCGTTCTACTTCATCGCGCTCGACCTCGGGCTGGTGAAGCGAGACGGCATGCCCGAGGGCGCGCATGGCGAGGAATGGCAGGTCCACGGCGGCGGCTTCTACCACATCCAGAAATATCTGGTGGCGCCGGCGCGCATGCCCGAGCATCTGACGTGGTTCAAGTGGGAATCCTACGCCACCTGGCTGTCGGGCTTCGCCCTGCTCGCCATCGTCTACTATGCCGGGGCCGACCTCTACCTGATCGACCGCAACGTGCTCGACGTGTCGCAGCCGGTGGCGATCCTCCTCTCCATCGCCTCGCTTGCGCTCGGCTGGCTGATCTACGACCTTCTGTGCCGCTCGCCGCTGGCGAGGAACGACACGGCGCTGATGCTGGTGCTGTTTCCGGTCCTGATCGTCATCGCCTGGGGCTACACCCAGCTGTTCAGCGGCCGCGCCGCCTTCCTGCATCTGGGCGCGTTCACGGCGACGATCATGTCGGCCAACGTCTTCCTCGTCATCATCCCCAACCAGAAGGTGGTGGTCGCCGACCTGATCGCCGGCCGCAAGCCCGACCCGAAATATGGCCGCATCGCCAAGACGCGCTCGCTGCACAACAACTACCTGACGCTGCCGGTCGTGTTCCTGATGCTGTCGAACCACTACCCGCTGGCGTTCGCGACCGAGTTCAACTGGGCGATCGCGACGCTGGTGTTCCTGATCGGCGTCCTGATCCGCCACTACTTCAACACGGTCCATGCAAGGAAGGGCAACCCGCACTGGACCTGGGGCGCGGCCACCGTGCTGTTCATCGCCATCATCTGGCTGTCGACCGCGCCGAAGGTCCTGACCGGCGAGGAAAAGGTCTCGGCGGGCGCGCAGGCGCTGATGGCCTCGGCGCATTTCCCGGCCGTGCGCGACGCGGTGATGGGCCGCTGCGCCATGTGCCATGCCGCCGAGCCGGCGTGGGAGGGCGTCGCCTTCACGCCCAGGGGCGTGATGCTGGAGACGGAGGCGCAGATCGCCGAGCGGGCGCGGGAGGTCTACCTCCAGGCCGGGCGCAGCCACGCCATGCCGCCCGGCAACGTCTCGGCCATGACGAAGGAGGAGCGGGCGCTGATCGTGGCGTGGTTCGAGGAGGCGAGGCGGTGAGCACCCTTCTCATGCGCGGGCGGGTGCTGTCGTTCCGCACAAGGCCGGAAGGCATCGACGACCGCGCCTCCTACCTCTACGCCGAGGACGGGGCGGTGCTGGTCCGCGACGGCCGGATCGTGGCGGCGGGAGACTATCCGCAGGTGGCAAGGCAGGCGGGCGAGGGGGCGCGGACCGTCGACCACCGCCCGCATCTGATCCTGCCCGGCTTCATCGACGCCCACGCCCACATGCCGCAGATGCAGGTCATCGCCAGCTACGGGGCCGAGCTGCTCGACTGGCTGAACACCTACACCTTTCCCGAGGAGACGAAGTTTTGCGACCCCGCCCATGCGCGGCGCATCGCCGGCCTGTTCCTCGACGAGCTCACCCGCCACGGCACCACCACCGTCGCCGCCTATTGCTCGGTGCATCGTCAGAGCGCGCAGGCCCTGTTCGGCGAGGCGCTGTCGCGGAACATGCTGGTGGTCGCCGGCAAGGTGATGATGGACCGCAACGCGCCCGACGGGCTCACCGACACGCCGCAGGCGGGCTACGACGACACGAAGGCGCTGATCGCCGCGTGGCACGGCCGGGGCCGGCTGCACTATGCGATCACGCCGCGCTTCGCCATCACCTCCTCGCCCGCGCAGATGGAGATGGCCGGCGCGCTGGCGCGCGAGTTCCCGCATCTCCACGTCCAGACGCATCTGAGCGAGAACCACGCCGAGATCGCGCTCGCAATGGAGCTCTACCCGCAGGCCAGGGACTATACCGACATCTATGCAAGCTACGGGCTGCTGGGCGCGCGCACCCTTCTCGGCCATTGCATCCACCTTTCCGAACGCGAGGCCGACGCGCTGTCGGACGCCGGCGCGGTCGCCGTGTTCTGCCCGACCTCGAACCTGTTCCTCGGCTCGGGCCTGTTCGACTGGCAGCGCTATTCGCGGCGAGGCAAGCCGCTCAGGATCGCGGCGGCGACCGATGTCGGCGGCGGCACCAACTATTCGATGCTGCGCACCATGGACGAAGGCTACAAGGCGATCGCCTTGCAGGGCGAGAAGATCGACCCGCTCGCCGCCTTCTGGCAGATCACGCGCGGCAACGCCGAGGCGCTGTCGCTGGCGGAGCGCATCGGCACGCTCGATCCCGGCTCCGACGCCGACCTCGTGGTGCTCGACGCGCGCGCCACGCCGGCGATGCGGCTGCGCATGGAGACGGCGACGACGTTGGCTGAGGAGCTGTTCCTTCTCCAGACGCTGGGCGACGACCGCGCCGTGGCCGAGACCTATGTCGCGGGCCGGCCGCTCAAGGGCGCGCTTGCCTGCTGACCCGCTCAGACCTCGTGCAGATAGAGCTGGTAGTCGAGCTCGCTCACCGTGCGGGCGACGCGCAGATATTCCGCGCGCTTGATGGCGGTGAAGGTGCGGTGCATCTCCTCGCCGAGCGCATCCTTCAGGAACGCCGAGCCCTCCGCAGCGCGGATCGCCGACAGCCAGTCGCCCGGCATGGCCGCGCCGGCGCCGCTCGCCGCGTCGTAGCCGTTGCCGGTGGTCTCCGGGCCGGGGTCGAGCTTGCCGTCCAGCCCTTTCGCGATGCCGGCAAGCACGGTCGCGGCCACCAGATAGGGGTTGGCGTCGACGCCGGACGGGCGGTGCTCGATGCGGCGCGCGGCCTTCGCGCCGGCCGGCACGCGCAGCGCCACCGAGCGGTTGTTGACGCCCCAGGTCGGCGCGACCGGCGCGTAGGATTGCGAGACGAAGCGCCGCCAGGAATTGGCGTGCGGGGCGAAGACCAGCATCGATTCGCCCATGGTGGCGGCAAGCCCGCCGAGCGCGTGCAGGAGCTCGGGCTTCCATTCGCCTTCGCGCTGTTCGGTGAAGAGGTTTCCGCCCCCGCCGTCCTGCATCGAGACGTGGAAGTGCATGCCCGAGCCGGCATAGCGCTCGATGGGCTTGGCCATGAAGCAGGCGGTGATGCCGTGGCGGCGCGCCTGCATGCGCACCAGCCGCTTGAGCATGATCAGGTCGTCGGCGGCGCGCATCACGTCGGGCCGGTAGTTGAGCGTCAGCTCGTACTGGCCGGGCGCGTATTCGGAGATCACGGTCTCGGCGGGAATCCCCTGCGCCTCCGCCGCCTTGTAGATGTCGGAGAACAGCGGCTCCATGCCGTGCAGGTGGTCGACCGAATAGACCTCGGTCTTGCCGCTGGCGCGGCCGTCGAGCACGGCGCGCGCCGGCTGCACGCGGCCCTCGCCGTCGCGGTCGTTGGCGAGCAGGAAGAACTCCAGCTCGAAGGCGCCGGCCGGGAACAGGCCGCGCGCGGCGAAGGCGTCGACACGGCGCTTCAGCGCGTGGCGCGGGTCGCTGCCCATCGGCGTGCCGTCGAGCCCGTACATCGAGATCAGCACCTGGCCGCGCGGCGGGTTGGTGCCGTGCAGCAGCGTGAGCGTGCCGGGAACGGGCCAGGCGCGCAGGTCGCCGTCGCCGGTGTCCCAGATCAGCCCGGTCTCGTGAACGTCCTCGCCGGTGATGTCGAGGCCGAGGATCGAGATCGGCAGGTGGCGGCCGTTCTCGTAGAGGCCGAGAAGCTCGTGGCGGCGGATGATCTTGCCGCGGCCGATGCCGTTGGCGTCGATCAGCACGATGTCGAAAGCCTCGACCCGGGCGTGGGTGTAGAGAAACTCGCGCGCCTCCTCGGCGCTCGAACCGGATGGGGAAACGGTCATCGGGAAAGCTCTTTCGTGATGTCGTCGAAGGCGGCGACCAGAAGGTCGACCTGGCGCTTCTTCGTCGCCGGCGAAACCAGCATCATGTTGTGGAACGGCGCGATCAGGCAGCCGCGGTTGACGAGGCCGACATGGATCGCGGCCTCCAGATCCGGCGCGTGCGCGGCCTCGGCCTCGCCGCCGTTGCGCAAGGGGCCGGGCGCGCAGATGAACTCGACGCGCGCGCCGACCCGCGCGACATGCCAGGGCAGGCCGTGCCTTTCGATGGCGGCGGCCAGGCCGCGCGCGAGCCGCGCGGCGAGCCTGTCCATGCGGCGGCAGGCATCGTCGGTCATCACGTCCTCCAGCGTCGCGCGCATGGCCGCGAACTGGAGCGGGTTGGCCGACAGCGTGGTGCCCATGCCGGAATAGCCGGGCTCCCTCGCTTCCCTGTAGGCGGCCCAGCGTCGGGCCACCTCTTCGCTCATGCCCCACACGCTCGCCGGCACGCCGCCCGCCACCGGCTTGCCGAGCACGAACAGGTCCGGCTCAAGCCCGTGGGCGCGACTGTAGCCGCCGGGGCCGGTCGAGATGGTGTGCGTCTCGTCGATCAGGAGCAGCGTGCCGTGGCGGCGCGTGGCTTCGCGCAGCGCGGCATGGAAGCCCTCCTGCGGCAGCACCATGCAGGAATTGGTCAGGACCGGCTCGGTGATGACGCAGGCGACGTCGCCATGGGCAAGCGCGGCCTCGAGCGCGGCGACGTCGTTGAACTCGACGACGCGGGTGCGCGCCGCCAGGTCGCGGAACTCGCCGGCCAGCCCGGGACGGTTGACCGCCCTGCCGTCCTTCAGCCGCACCATCGTCTCGTCCACCGCGCCGTGGTAGCAGCCGTTGAAGACGAGGATCCTGTCGCGGCCGGTGACGGCGCGGGCCACCCTGAGCGCGAAGCGGTTGGCGTCGGTGGCCGTGGTTGCGATCTGCCACAAGGGCAGGCCGAAGCGTTCGGCGAGCAGCTTGCCGACCTCGAGCGCGTCCTCGTTCGGCAGCATATAGGCGAGGCCGCGGCGGGCCTGCCGGCGGATCGCCCTCGCCACCGGGGCGGGCGAGTGGCCGAACATCGAGCCGGTGTCGCCGAGGCAGAAATCGGCCAGCTCGTTGCCGTCGATGTCGGTGATGGTGGCGCCCTCGGCCCGGTCGACCACGAAGGGAAACGGCATCGGCCAGTCGCGCATCCAGTGCATCGGCACGCCGCCGAGAAAGCCCTCCGCGCCGCCGGCCATCTTCCGGTGCGAGCGTGGCCGCGCGCGCAGATAGGTTTCCGCCTGCCTTGCCCGGAACGCCGCGATGCGCTCCGGCGTGACGCCGCCGATGGCCGGCCCCGCCGCACTGTGTCGGTTCAATCCTTCCCCCCGGGCCTTCCCAGGCCTCTCCAGCCGGCCGATCGCCACGCCATCATCCCTATCCTCGCGGCCGCGCGGCTGCAACTCCCCGGGAGGGGGCTTGCGTCAGCCGGCGACGTCGATGACGCCGCAGTCGCCCGTCTCGGCGCCGAAGGCGATGCGGCGGCCCTCGCCGTCCCACGCCATCGCGGTGATCGCACCCTTGCCGGGCCGGCGCAGCAGCACCTCCTTGCTGTCGGCGACGCGAGCGGCCAGCACCATGCCGTCGGCATAGCCGATGGCGAGGATTTCCTCCGCGGGGTGGAAGCAAACGCAGGTGACCATCGTGTCGCCGCGCGTGCCGAGCTCGGCCGGGGCCTTGCCGATCGGCCCGTCCCTGGTGAGGAACGGCCACACGATCGCGGCCGGCGCGCCGGAGCTGGCCAGCCACCGGCCCTTCGCGCTCCACGACAGCGACTTCACCTTGGCGGGGTAGCCGGCCATGCGCATGTGCTTGCCGTCGGAAAGCTTCCAGCCGTGCAGCGCGTTCTCCTGCATGGCGGTGACGAGGAAATTGCCGTCCGGCGAGAAGGTGATGCCGGTGTGCGCGCCGGCCCATTCGAGCTCGGCCGGCTTTCCCTCCGCCGCCGGGAAGTGCAGCGTCGCGCCGTTGTAGCGGGCGACGCCGAGCCGCAGGCCCTTGGGCGCGAAGGCGAGGCCCTCGACGCTGCGCGGATGGGCAAGCTCCTTCGTCCTGCCGTCCGGCAGAAGGACATAGGCGATGCGGCCGCTGGCGAAGGCGACGGCGTCGCGCGGGCCGGCCGCGACCGATGTCACCCATTTGCGGCCGATGTCCGCCAGCTCCCTCACCGCGCCGTCGGCCGCGACGGCGCAGACGCGGCCGTCCTCGCCGCCGGTGAGGAGCGCCCGGCCGTCGAGCGACGGCACGGCGCAGGCGAGGCCGTCATGGGCTTGCGCCTGCCTGTGGCCGTTGTCGAGCCGGTGGACGACGCCGTCGGCGAGCGCGAAATGCGGCACGCCGCCGAGCCACGCCGTCGCGATGCAATGGCCGTCGAGATCGAGAGGGGCGACTGTGGGCATCAGGCCGCCTGACACGCCTCGAAGGTGCGCTTCAGGCGTTCGGCGTCGAGCTCGCGGCCGATGAAGACGAGCCGCGTCTCGTGCTTCTCGTCCTGCTTCCACGGCCGCTGGTGATCGCCCTCGACGATCATGTGGACGCCCTGCACCACGTAGCGGTCGGGGTCGTCGGCGAAGGCGACGATGCCCTTCAGCCGCAGGATGTTGGGGCCGTCCATCTGCGTGATCTTCTCCAGCCACGGGAAGAACTTCTTCGGGTCCATCTCGCCGGCGCGCAGCGAGATCGACTTCACCGACACATCGTGGATCGGCGAGGCGTGCCCATGGTCGTGATGATGATGGTGGTGATGGTCGTGGTCGCAGTCGGGCCCGCATTCGTGATCGTGGTCGTGGTCATGGTCGTGGGCGTCGAGGAAATGCGGGTCGTTGTCGAGCGCGCGCTTCAGGTCGAAGGCGCCGCGGTCCAGCACCTCGGAAAGCGGCACGCCCGAGCGCTGGGTCTTGTGGACCTTCGCGGCCGGGTTGATGGCGCGCACGGCGGCCTCGACGTCGCGCAGCTCGTCCTCGCTGACGAGGTCGGTCTTGTTGAGCACCACGACGTCGGCGAAGGCGATCTGGTCCTCGGCCTCGCGCGAATCCTTCAGCCGGAGCGGCAGGTGCTTGGCGTCGACCAGCGCCACCACGGCGTCGAGCCTCGTCTTCGCCCTCACCTCGTCGTCCATGAAGAAGGTCTGCGCCACCGGCGCGGGGTCGGCCAGCCCCGTGGTCTCGACGAGGATGGCGTCGAAGCGGCCCGGCCGGCGCATCAACCCCTCCACGGTGCGGATCAGGTCGCCGCGCACCGTGCAGCACACGCAGCCGTTGTTCATCTCGTAGATCTCCTCGTCGGATTCCACGATCAGGTCGTTGTCGATGCCGATCTCGCCGAACTCGTTGACGATGACGGCATAGCGTTTGCCGTGGTCCTCGCCGAGGATGCGGTTCAGAAGCGTGGTCTTGCCGGAGCCGAGATAGCCGGTCAGCACGGTGACCGGGATTTGCGCCTGCGTCATGGTCGTTTCCTGAGCGATGTCCGGATGGTCGTGCCTCCCATATAGGACGCCGGACGGCGGAATGCACGCCTCATGCAAGCGTCGACAGGTCGAAGCGCGCGACGTCCCCGAGCAGCTCGACGAAGCCTTTCGCTGCGTGGTCGAGGATGGCGCGGCCGGCCTCGGCGCTGGCGGCGGCGGCGTTGCCGGTCACGCCCTCGGGCGAGAGGTCGCGCATCTTCCAGCCGAAGGCGTGCGGGCCGTAGGCGCGCAGATGCCGGAACCCGGCCTCGAACCGCTCCTGCGCCGAGGGGAAGTCCCTCGCGCTCGCCATGTCGACGAGATCGGGCCGCAGCGCCAGCATCACGCTGGTTTCGATCAGCCCGCCATGGATGCCGAGCGCCTTCTCGCGCGGGGTGACGATCTGCGGCGGATAGCCGAACCGGGTCCAGCTCGTCGCCACCGCCAGCATGGCGTGGCGCACGCGAAGCTCGGTGGCCACCACCGTCATCAGCGGCGAATTGCCGCCATGGGCGTTGAGCATGACGAAGCGGGAAAAGCCCTGCCTGCGGCAGTCGGCGCCGATGCCGATCCAGCGCTCCACCGCTTCCGCGTAGCCGAGCGTCCGCGTGCCGGCGACGTCCATGTGCTCGATCGAGTAGCCGACCGGCTCGGCCGGCAGGAAGCGGACCTCCATGCCGGGCGGCAGCAGCGCCTTCGCCCGCGCGGCCACGCCCTCGGCGATGATCGTGTCGGTTTCGAGCGGCAGATGCGGCCCGTGCTGCTCGGTGGCGCCGAGCGGCAGCACGGCGATCGCCCGTCGCGTGGGGGAAAAAGCTTCGCTGGCTGTCATGGTCCCGTTATGTAGTCGTGTCATGGATCGGTCGCGCCGGGGCAAGGCTATCGCGCCGGGCGGCGTGATGGCAATCGGCGGGGCAATGCGCAGCGGAGTACGCGACCCATGGCGAAGGTGAGACGCAAGGAAGTCATGAACAGCCTGCAGGCGGCGGCGCGGCTGTCGCGCACGGCGCTGGCGGCGCGGCTGCTCGCCCACGGCTTCTATGCCGGGCAGGAGCAGGTGATGCTCCTGCTGGAGGGCGAGGACGGGCTGACGCCGGGCCAGCTCGCGGCCCGGCTCGGCGTGCGCCCGCCCACGGTGACGAAGACGGTCAACCGGCTGCAGGCGCAAGGCTATGTCGAGAAGCGCGGCAGCGAGCGCGACGCCCGCCAGGCCAACATCTTCCTGACGGACGCCGGGCGCGGCGCGATCCGCGCCATCGAGAAGGCGGTGCGCAAGACCGACCGGCTCGCCTTCCAGGGCTTCGACAAGAAGGAGCGCAAGCTCCTGTTCGACCTGCTCGGCAGGATCGAGGCGAACCTGACCGAGACCGCCGCCACGGACGAGGCCGAGGACGACGAGGTCCGGGCCGAGGGCGACGGCGAGGCCGAGCCGGCGCTGGAGATGGCGGCCGGGGCATAGCGGAGGCGAAAAGGGCAGTTTGCGCTTGCCTTGGCCGCCGTGCTGGCCGAAGAAGCCTGCTCAACCCGCTCGCTCAGCTCCGGTCTGCCGAAGTGACACCGAAATCCAGCGCTCCCGAGGTCGCGGCCCCGGCCTCCGCCATCCTCCTGGTCATCGGGGCCTGCTTCCTGTTCTCCTTTCTCGACGCCAGCGCGAAATATCTCGTGCTGCAGGGGATGGAAGCGCCGTTCGTGACCTGGGTGCGATTCGCCGTCCACCTCGTTCTGGTGCTGGTGCTGTTCCGGGTGTGGTCGAGCCGGATGATGTTCAGGACCGCGAACCTGCCGGCGCAGGTGCTGCGCGGCGTGCTCATGTTCGGCTCGACGATCTTCAACTTCATGGCGTTGCAGACCCTGCAACTTGCCGAGACCATCTCGATGGCGTTCTTCTCGCCGATGGTGGTCGTTGCGCTCGCCGGGCCGCTTCTGGGCGAATGGGCCGGCTGGCGGCGCTGGATGGCCGTCGTCGTCGGCTTCATCGGGGTGCTGGTGGTCACGCGGCCGGGCTTCGGCGGCTTCGGGGTCGGCTACCTGTTTTCCCTGGGCTTCGTCGCCTGCCATTCGCTCTACATCGTCATGACGCGCAAGATGGCGGCTACGGAGAACGCGGAAAGCCTGATCCTCTATTCCGCGCTGACGCCGGCCCTGTTCCTGCTGCCGACCGTTCCGCTCTACGGCTCGATGCCGCAGGGCGCGCTGCAATGGGGCCTGCTCGTCGTCACGGGCCTGTGCGGCGGCCTCGGGCACTGGCTGCTGATCAAGGCCTACAAGCAGGCGACGACGGCCGCGCTCGCGCCCTATCCCTACACGCAGATCGTCTGGATGGTGGCGCTCGGCTGGCTCGTCTTCAACGACCTGCCCGACATGTGGACGCTGGTCGGCGCCTCGATCATCGTGGCGAGCGGCCTCTACATCGTCCACCGCGAGCACAGGCTGCGGCTGGCCAGCCGCGCCGCGCTGGGCGCCGACGAGAGCGAGCTGGCAAAAAAGCTTTGAAATGCCCGGCCGCGATGGCATAACCCCCTTTTAAACTGTTTAAGGGCGGCGCGCCGACCGGGGGAGTTCGGGTCCTGGCACAGAAAATCAAGCTTTCGACGATCGCCGACGCGCTCGGCGTGTCCACCGCAACCGTGTCGCTGGCGCTGCGCGACAGCCCGCTGGTGGCCGACGCCACGCGCGAGCGCATCAAGGCCTATGCGCGCGAGATCGGCTATATCTACAACCGCCGCGCCGCATCGCTGCGCACGTCACGCTCGGGCATCGTCGGCGTGGTCGTCCACGACATCATGAACCCGTTCTTCGCCGAGATCCTGCGCTCCATCGAGAGCGAGCTCGACCGCAGCCGCCAGACCTTCCTCTTGTCCAACCACTACGACAAGCTGGAGAAGCAGCGCACCTTCATCGACACGCTTCTGCAGCTCGGCGCCGACGGCGTCATCATGTCGCCGGCCATCGGCACCCCGGCCGAGGACATAAGGCTGGCCGAGGAGAACGGCCTGCCCGCGGTGCTGATCGCGCGCTCGGTCGAGGGCGCGGACGTGCCGGTGTTCCGCGGCGACGACGCCTACGGCACGGGGCTCGCCACCGACCACCTGATCGAGCTCGGCCATCGCCGCATCGTCATGATCGGCGGCACCGACCAGACCTCGACCGGGCGCGACCGCTACCAGGGCTATGTCGCGGCGATGCGCGCCGCCGGCGTCGAGCCGCCGGCGGACTGGCGCATTCCCGGCCCGCGCACCAAGCAGGCGGGCTTCGAGGCCGCCCGCAGCTTCCTCGCCCACAAGGACAAGCCGACGGCGGCGGTGTGCTTCAACGACCTCGTGGCCATCGGCCTGATGAACGGCATCGCGCGCGCCGGGCTGACGCCGGGCCTCGACGTCTCCGTCGTCGGCTACGACGATCTCGAGGAGGCCGCCATCGCCACGCCGGCGCTGACCACGGTGTGGAACGGCCAGCGCGAGGTCGGCCGCCGCGCCGCACGCACGCTGCTCGACAGGCTCAACGGCGTCGAGGTGCATGGCGGGCAGGAGCTGATTCGCCCCGAGCTGCACGTGCGCCAGTCGACCGGGAAACCGCCGGACCGTTGATCGGGCCCGGGGGAGGCGCCCGGGGGGAGGCGCGGGGTTGCGGCCGCCGGCGGCGCTGCCTAGCATGGCGCGCGCCCCCGCGATCACGACGAGGGCCATCCCGACGAGAAGGAAGCCGCCGTGGCCCCCGCAGAAGCCGTCACCATCCTGATTCCCGGCCGCCTGCACGAGCACGCGGTGGCGCGCGTCGAGCGGGCCTTCGACGTGATCAGGGCCCCGCGCGCCGATGCGGCCCTGCTGTCGCCGGCCGATCGCGGGCGCATCCGCGGCATCGCGGCGATGGCGCATATCGACGCCGCCTTCATCGACGCGCTGCCCAATCTGGAGATCATCGCCAATTTCGGCGTCGGCTACGATTCGGTCGACGCCGCCCATGCCGGCCGCAAGGGCGTGGTGGTGACGAACACGCCGGACGTGCTGACGGAGGAGGTGGCCGACACCGCCGTCGGCCTGCTCATCAACGCCGTGCGCGAGCTGCCGAAGGCGGAAGGCTGGCTGCGCGCGGGCAAGTGGAAGAGCGCCGGGCCCTATCCCTTCACCCGGGGAACGCTGCGCGAGCGCACCGTGGGCATCTTCGGCATGGGCCGCATCGGGCTCGCCATCGCGCGGCGGCTTGAAGCCTTCGGCCTGCCCATCGCCTACCACAACCGCCGCCGGGTCGAGGGGGTGGGCTATGCCTACCACGCCTCGCTCCTGGAGCTTGCCCGCAACGTCGACACGCTGATCTGCGTCGCGCCGGGCGGGGCGGCGACGGAGAAGGCGGTCGACGCCGAGGTGCTGGCCGCGCTCGGGCCGCGGGGCGTGTTCGTCAATATCGGCCGCGGCTCCACCGTGGACGAGGAGGCGCTGGCGGCCGCGCTGGCGAACGGCACCATCCTTGCCGCCGGCCTCGACGTCTTCGCCGACGAGCCGAACGTGCCGGAGGCGCTGCTGAAGGCGGAAAACGCCAGCCTGCTGCCGCATGTCGGCTCGGCCTCGCAGCACACGCGCCGGGCGATGGCCGACCTCATGGCCGACAATCTCGAAAGCTGGTTTTCCGGCAAGGGCGCGCTGACGCCGGTGGCCGAGACGCGCCATCTCGGGTCTCTTGCGGGCGGGACAACGCCGGTCGCCGGCGCGCTTTAGCCATACGTTAACCAAGCCGGCGCATTTTTTCGGGTCGGATGGCGTGCAGACGAGGGAACCGTCGATGAACATCGCGCATGCCGGCGCGGCCGGCCTGCTGGCAGCCCTGGCCCTGGCCGCAGGGGCTTTCCAGCCGAACCCGGAGCTCGACACGACCGCCACGTCCTCGGTCGCGCCCGCGATGGCCGCGCAGGAAAGCTTCCGGCTGGTCTCGACATGGAGCGGAGCAGGGGGCGGCGCCGGCTGCTCGCTCGCCGCCGGGAACGCCGCCGAGGGCGGCTCGCGACCGCTTCGCCTTGCGCCGGGCTGCATCGCCGACAATCCCGCGCTGGCCGAGGCGCGATACTGGCTCGACCGGCCGGACGGCACCGTCGCCTTTTCAGGGGCGGACGGCCGTGTCCTGGCCGAGTTCGCGGCGGCCGACGGCGCGGCGTTCGAATCCTACCATCCGCGGCTGCCGGTCATGACCCTTTTCGCCGACGACTGACGTCCCGGCGGCTCATTCGGCGGCGATGCGCCGGTCGCGGGCGGCGGCGCGGGCCGCCGCCGCCTCGCCGAAGGCGCGGAAGATGCGCGCCGAGGCGTCGTCCGACCTCGCCCAGTATTCGGGGTGCCACTGCACGCCGACGGCGAAGGCGGGGGCGCCCGCCACCGACACGGCCTCGACCGTGCCGTCCTCGGCCACGGCCTCGACCTGCAGGCGGTTGCCGAGGCGGCCGACGGCCTGGCGGTGGACGGAGTTGACCATGATCTCGCCGGCGCCGAACACCTGCGCCAGGCAGGTGCCGGGCCTGATCTCGACCTTCTGGCGGATGGCGAAGCGCAGGTCCTGGTCGTCGCTCACCGGGGCGCGGTGGTCGATACGCCCCTCCATCTCCTGGATCTCGGAATCGAGCGTGCCGCCGAGCGCCACGTTCAGCTCCTGAAGGCCGCGGCAGATGGCCAGAAGCGGCACGCCGCGCTCGATGGCGAGCCGGATCAGCGGCACGGTGGTGGCGTCGCGCGCCTCGTCGTAGGGGCCGTTCTCCTCGGTCGCCTCGCGGCCGTAGAGGGAAGGGTGGACGTTCGACTTCGAGCCGGTCAGCATCACGCCGTCGACGCGCTCGAGCAGCGCCTCGAGGTCGAGCCGCTCGCCGAAGGAGGGCACCAGCACCGGCAGGACGCCGGCGACGGAGAGGGCGGCGTCGAGATACTGCCGCGGCGCGGCGTGCCAGGTGTAGTTCTCGAACTGGCGCACGTCGGTCGAAACGGCGACGATGGGCTGTGTCATGATGCGTCTTTTCCCGGGTTCGCGGCACCGGCCGCCTCGATGGCGATCCTAGCCCGTTCGGGAGCGGTTTCCAACCGCGCGGGCTCGCCCGGCCTGCCCGTCAGGTGCCGCCGAGCATGGAGGCGACGCCCTGTCCGGCCATGACCGCGAGATAGGCGAGCAGCGAGAAATAGACGATGGTGGCGAGCGTGGCGGCATAGCCGGCGAGCACGAACAGGCCGTCGCGCTGCGACATGCCGATGCACAGGAACAGGATGGCGAAGGCCGGCAGCGTGTTGGAGAACGGCACCAGCCCGAGCGGGAACATCAGGAGCACCCCGCCCAGGATCAGCATCAGCCCGTTGAAGCGGTTGATCGCGGCGCTGCCGGTCAGCGCGGTCAGGCGCGGGCGGATGACGGCCTCGATGCGCCGCACGATGCCGGCCCCCTTCCTCAGCGTCGCCACCAGCTTGCCGGCGTCGATGGGCCGGTCCATGATGCGGCGCGGCAGCCACGGCGCGCGGTTGGCGGTGATGCCGATCGAGATCAGGATGATGGCGAGCCCGAACACCGTGCTGACGCCGGGAATCGAGACCGGCAGCAGGAACGGGACGGTCAGCACCGCGCACATCAGAAGCAGGCCCTGCTCGCCGATCAGCGCGAGGATTTCGCGCAGCGTCACCGCCTTGCCGCCGATGGCCTCGGCGGTCCGTTCGAGCGTCACGCGCAGCGTGTCGGAGGTGTCGCGGAAATCGGTCGTCACGGCGCGATCCTTCGCATCGGTTCGTGTTGCGGGCTTCGTGGCCGCGTTCTAGAAGGTCGTGCCGGCGACTTCAACACGCGCCGGCCGCGCCGGCTCGCACGAGGCGCCGCGGCCGGAGACGGACTTGCGAATTTGCCGGTGCGAACCGTTGGACGCAAAGAAAAACGTGTGTATTGATGCGCGTGGAGCGCCTGGCGTTCTTCATCCGCCGCAAGGTGTCAAAAGACTGGAGGAGATCATGGATCGTCGTTCGTTTATCAAGAAGGCCGGCCTCGCCGGCGCCGGCGCGGTAGCCGCCTCGTCGCTGGCCGCCCCGGCCATCGCCCAGGGCACCCAGACCTGGCGCATGGTCACCACCTGGCCGAAGAACTTCCCCGGCCTGGGCGTCGGCGCGCAGCGTCTGGCCGACCGCATCACCGCCGCTTCCGGCGGCCGCCTCACCATCCACGTCTATTCGGCCGGCGAGCTGGTGCCGCCGCTGCAGTCGCTCGACGCCGTCATCGACGGCAACGCCGAGATGAGCCACGGCGCGGCCTATTACTGGCAGAACAAGAGCGCGGGCCTGTCCTTCTTCACCGGCGTTCCCTACGGCATGACCTCGCGCGAGCTGACCGGCTGGGTGCGCTATCTCGGCGGCCAGGAGATCTGGGACGAGATCTACGACCAGTTCGGCGTGCAGGGCTTCCTGTCGGGCGACACCGGCACCCAGGCCGGCGGCTGGTTCAAGAACGAGCTGACCGGCGTCGCCGACGTCCAGGGCCTGCGCTTCCGCACGCCCGGCCTCGGCGGCCAGGTGTGGCAGAAGCTCGGCGTGTCGGTGACCAACCTCGCCGCCGGCGAGATCTTCCAGGCGTTGCAGTCGGGCACGCTCGACGCGGCCGAGTTCGTCGGCCCCTACAACGACCTGGCGCTCGGCTTCTACCAGATCTGCAAGAACTACTATTTCCCGAGCTTCATCGAGCCCGGCCTCGCCACCGAGCTGGTCGTCGACAAGGCCAAGTACCAGGCGCTGCCGGCCGACCTGCAGGCGATCATCCGCGACATTTGCCAGGCCGAGTACGACTCGGTGGCCGCCGACTTCGCCGCCAACGATCCGCGCGCCTTGCAGACGCTGGTCAACGATCACGGCGTCAAGGTGCTGCGGTTCCCCGAGGAGATCATGGAGGCCGGCGCCAACGCCGCCAAGGAGATCATGGAGGGGCTGCTTTCCTCCGGCGACGCGCTGACCAAGAAGACCGCCGAGAGCTTCGTCGCGGCGCTTAACATCATGCGGCAGAAGACGGAAAGCACCGACTCGCCCTTCATCCAGGCCCGCGAGAAGTATTTCCACCTCTGATCGCCACCGACGATCGCCACCGACGATCCGGGAAAAAGGCCCGGGCGGGAAACCGCCCGGGCCTTTTCCTTTCGCGCCGCAAGACCGGCGAGGGGACATGGCGGGGCCGGCGCGGGGCGCCGGCCCGTGCCGGTCAGTTGTAGATCGCCTTCGGCAGCCAGGTCGCCAGCGCCGGGAAGGCGAAGACGATGATGAGCGCCAGGATCTGGATGGTGACGAAGGGGATGATGCCCTTGTAGATCATGCCGGTGGTGACGCTGTTGGGCGCCACGCCGCGCAGGTAGAACAGCGAGAAGCCGAAGGGCGGCGTCATGAACGAGGTCTGCAGGTTCACGCCGATCATCACGCCCAGCCACACCGGGTCGACGCCCATGTTGAGCAGGATCGGCGCGGTGATCGGCAGGACGATGAAGATGATCTCGAACGTGTCGAGGATGAAGCCCAGCAGGAACATGATGAACATGACCACGAAGATCGCGCCGGCGACGCCGCCGGGCAGGTTGGTCAGGAACTCATGGACGAGGTTCTCGCCGCCCATCAGGCGGAAGACGATCGAGAACACCGAGGCGCCGAACAGGATGATGAACACCATCGAGGTGATCGACGCCGTCGAGATGGCGGCCTCGCGCAGCACCGAGAACGACAGGCGGCCGCGGGTGGCGGCGAGGATCATGGCGCCCACTGCACCGACCGACGAGGCTTCCGTCGGCGTGGCGATGCCGCCGAGGATCGAGCCGAGCACGGCCACGATCAGCGCCAGCGGCGGGATCAGGGCGACCACGATCTCCTTGACGAGGCCCTTCTTCTCCTCCTCCGGCACCACGGTCGGCGGGCAGGATTTCGGGTCGAAGATCGCCTTGAGGATGACCCAGCACAAATAGAGCGCGACCAGCCCCAGCGAGGGGATCAGTGCGCCGGCGAACAGGTCGCCGACGGAGACCGGCACCGGGGCGAAGTTGCCCTTGGCCATCTGCACCTGGGCGTTGATGCCGGTCAGGATGTCGCCCATGAAGATGAGCACGGTCGAGGGCGGGACGATCTGGCCCAGCGTGCCCGACGCGCAGATGACGCCGCAGGCAAGCTTGGGGTCGTAGCCGGCGCGCAGCATGGCCGGCAGCGAGATCAGGCCCATGGTGACGACCGTGGCGCCGACGACGCCGGTGGAGGCGGCCAGCAGCGCGCCGACCAGGATGACCGAGATGCCGAGGCCGCCGCTCATGTTGCCGAACAGCTTGCCCATGGTGATGAGAAGCTGCTCGGCGATGCGCGAGCGTTCGAGCAGCACGCCCATGAAGATGAACAGAGGCACCGCCACCAGCACCTCGTTGGTCATGAAGCCGATGTAGCGGTTGGCGAGCGAGCCGAAATTGGACGGGTCGAACACGCCGAACCACATGCCGACCGCGCCGAACATGAGCGAGACGCCGGCGAGCGAGAACGCCACCGGGAAGCCGAGCATGAGGAAGCCGATGATGCCGAAGAACATCAGGCCGGCGAGGATTTCGCCGATAAGGACGGGATCCATGTATGATTACTCCTGATGTACCGGATAGCGCAGCTTCTCGGGCAGCAGATGCTCCTGCCCGCGCAGCACCAGGATCGAGCGCAGCGCTATGGCGACGCCCTGGAGCGCGACGAGGACGACGAAGACGAGAATGAAGGTCTTGAGGATATAGAGGCCCGGCATGCCGCCGACATTGGCCGATGATTCGTGCAGCCGCCACGAGCGGGCGATGTAGTTCCAGCTATAGGCGTAGACCACCCAGCAGAACGGCAGCAGGAAGAGGAAGACGCCGACCAGGTCGACGATGGCCTTGGTGCGGATGGTGGCGGGCCGATAGAAGATGTCGACGCGCACATGGTCGTCGCGCAGCAGCGCGAAGCCGGCGACGGCGGTGAACATCGCGCCGTTCAGCCAGACATACAGGTCCTGCATCCACAGCACGGTGAAGCCGAGCGCGTAGCGCTGGACGACGACGGTGAAGCAGATCAATACCATGGCCAGCGAAAGCCATGCGAAGGTATGGCCGACCAGCCGGTTCAACGCGCCGATCGATCTTATGATGAAAGCAAGGGCGTTCATGGGTTCCGTCTCCGAACCTCGATTTCAATGAAGTCGCCGTCAAATGGAAGACGCGGAGCGAAAGGCTCCTTCCTCCCCTTCTAGGCTCCCCCCGGCGACGCCGTCTCATTCGGGTGGACGACGTTTTGCGATCAGGCGGATTAGCAGCTTGAGCTATGCTTGAAAAGCGAGCCCGCGTCGTTTTCTTCGGCGGCGAGGATTTCGTTTGACGGAGGCGGCCGACATGGGAACACTGGCCGCCAAGGCACGCCGCGCCGACCGCGGCTACCCCGGAGGACCTGCGGAATGACCCTTCACGACGTTGCGCTCGACGACAAGTTCGACCTCGCCAGGGAGCGGATCTTCGTCTCGGGCGCGCAGGCGGTCGTGCGCATGCTGATGATGCAGCGCGAGCTCGACCGGCGCGCGGGGCTGAACACGGCGGGCTTCGTCACCGGCTATCGCGGCTCGCCGCTCGGCGGCCTCGACCAGCAGCTGTGGCTCGCCAGGCGCCAGCTCCAGTCGGCCGACGTCGTCTTCCAGCCCGGCCTCAACGAGGAGCTCGCCGCCACCGCCTGCTGGGGCACGCAGCAGACCGAGCTTCTGGGCGAGGGCAAGCACGACGGCGTCTTCTCGCTGTGGTACGGCAAGGGGCCGGGCGTGGACCGCACCGGCGACGTCTTCCGCCACGCCAACCTGGCCGGCTCGTCCAGGCACGGCGGCGTGCTGGCGCTGATGGGCGACGACCACACCGCCGAATCGTCGACCAACGCGCACGCCACCGAGTTCGCCTTCGTCGACGTGATGATGCCGATCTTCAACCCGGCCGGCGTGCAGGAGCTGATCGACTACGGGCTCTACGGCTACGCGCTGTCGCGCTTCTCCGGCACCTGGGTGGCGGTGAAATGCGTCAAGGACAACATCGAATCGACGGCCTCCGTGGACGTGTCGCTCGACCGGCTCGGCATCGTCCTGCCCGAGTTCGACATGCCGCCCGGCGGCCTGAACATCCGCCACGAGCTCGACCAGTTCGCGCAGGAGAAGCGCCTGCACGACTTCAAGCGCGCGGCCGCCGCCGCCTTCATCCGCGCCAACAATCTCAACCGCATCGTCTATTCCGGCGGCGCCAACGCCAGGCTCGGCATCGCCACCGTCGGCAAGAGCTATCTCGACGTGCGCCAGGCGCTCGACGACATCGGCATCGGCGAGGCCGAGGCGAACCGGCTCGGCATCCGCCTGTTCAAGATCGCCTGCCCGTGGCCGCTCGACCTCGAGCACGTCGCGGAGTTCGCGCGGGGGCTCGAGACCATCGTCGTCGTCGAGGAGAAGCGGTCCCTGATCGAGACACAGCTTCGCGAGGCGCTCTACGACCGGCCGGACCGGCCGCTGATCGTCGGCAAGAAGGACGAGCGCGGCGCCGCGCTGTTCCAGGCCGCCGGCGCGCTCGACCCCAACGACATCGCCATCGCGCTCGGCGAGCGCATCCTCAGGACCATCGGCCCGTCGCAGGAGATCGCCGCGCGCGTGTCGCGGCTGAAGCAGTTCCAGGCGATGCTGGCCGACACCAGGGACGTGGCGATCCGCACGCCCTATTTCTGCTCCGGCTGTCCGCACAACACCTCGACGAAGGTGCCGGAGGGCTCGCTGGCGGCGGCCGGCATCGGCTGCCATTTCATGGCGCTGTGGATGGGCCGCTCGACGGTCGGCTTCACCGCCATGGGCGGGGAGGGCGCGCAATGGGTCGGGCAGGCGCCCTTCTCCAGGCGCGAACACATGTTCCAGAACCTCGGCGACGGCACCTACAATCATTCCGGCTCGCTGGCGCTGCGCTTCGCGCTCGCCAGCGGCGCCAACGTCACGTACAAGATCCTCTACAACGACGCCGTCGCCATGACCGGCGGCCAGCCGCACGAGGGCGGGCTCACCGTCGACATGATCGCCGCCCAGGTGCGCGCGGAAGGGGTGGAGCGCATCGCCGTCGTCACCGACGAGCCGGACAAGTATGCCGGCCGGATCGCCTTCCCGGCCGGCACGACCGTCCACCACCGCCGCGAGCTCGACGCCGTCCAGCGCGAGCTGCGCGAGGTCAAGGGCGTGAGCGTGCTCATCTACGACCAGACCTGCGCGGCCGAGAAGCGGCGGCGGCGCAAGCGCGGCACCTTCCCCGACCCCGACAAGCGCATCTTCATCAACGAGCTGGTCTGCGAGGGCTGCGGCGACTGCGGCATCGCCTCCAACTGCGTGTCGGTGCAGCCGGTGGAGACCGAGTTCGGCCGCAAGCGGCGCATAGACCAGTCCTCCTGCAACAAGGACTTCTCCTGCGTCGAGGGCTTCTGCCCCTCCTTCGTCACCGTCCACGGCGCGAAGATCAGGAAGGCGCAGGGGATTTCGGGCGCCACCGATCCGCTCGAGGGCGTGCCGGAGCCCGCGATCTTTTCGCTCGACCGCGACGGCTGGTCGGCCATCATCGACGGCATCGGCGGCACCGGCGTCGTCACCATCGGCGCGGTGCTGGGCATGGCCGCGCATCTGGAGGGCAAGGGCTGCGGCATGATCGACATGGCCGGCCTCGCCCAGAAGGGCGGTGCGGTGTTCTCGCACCTGCGCGTCGCGCGCACGCCGCAGGACATCCATGCCATCCGCGTCTCGGCCGGCAAGGCCGACCTGATCCTGGGCTGCGACCTCGTCGTCTCCGGCTCGCGCAAGGTGCTGGCCGCCGTGCGCGAGGGCGAGACCACCTTCGTCGTCAACACCGCCGAGGTGATGCCGGGCGACTTCGCCCGCTCCGCCGACTTCTCGCTGCCGACCGAGCGGCTGAAGAAGGCGATCCGCCAGGCGGCGGGCGAGGACCACGCGCATTTCTTCGACGCCACGAAGGCGGCCACCGTGCTGTTCGGCAACTCGCTCGGCGCCAACATGTTCATGCTCGGCTTCGCCTGCCAGCGCGGCGGGCTGCCGGTGTCGCCGCAGGCGGTGGAGAAGGCGATCGCGCTCAACGGCCAGGCGGTGGCGATGAACGTCGACGCCTTCCGCTGGGGCCGGCGCGCCGCGCACGATCCGGGTTTCGTGCAGGGCCTCGTCGAATCCTCGCGCAATCCCATGGCCGGGCGCGAGATCGCGCAGACGCTGGACGACATCGTCGCCCGCCGCGCCGACTTCCTGGCCGCCTACCAGGACGCGGCCTATGCCGGGCGCTACCGCGCCGCGGTCGCGGCGATCCGCGATGCCGAGGAGGCGGCCGTGCCCGGCTCGACCGCGGTGGCGCAAGCGGTGGCCAGGAACCTGTTCAGGCTGATGGCGGTGAAGGACGAGTACGAGGTCGCGCGCCTCTACAGCGACGGCTCATTCCTGCGCCAGCTCTCGGGCCAGTTCGAATCGTGGGACAGCCTCGAGTTCCACCTCGCGCCGCCGATCCTCGGCCGCAAGGGGCCGGACGGCAAGGCGAGGAAGTCGCGCTTCGGCCCGTGGATGATGAAGGGCTTCGCGGCGCTCGCCGCGCTCAGGGGCCTGCGCGGCACCGTCTTCGACGTCTTCGGCTACAGCGCCGAGCGGCGCATGGAGCGCAGGCTGCTCGCCGACTACGAGGCCGATCTCGAGCTGATACGGACCTCGCTGGCCCCGGACAGGATCGACGCGGCCGTGGCGCTCGCCTCCGTGCCGGGGGTGATCCGCGGTTTCGGGCACGTCAAGCACGCGAATGTCGGCAAGGCGGAATCGGAGCGGGCCCGGCAGATCAAGCGGCTCGCCGCGCCGCCGGCCCGGACGCTGAAGGCGGCCGAGTAGCAGCCGTCTTCCGCTCAATAAGCCTTTCTTAATACGACTTTGGGATTGTCGGGGTTCGGGGGCGGTGCTTCGGTATGCCGACAAGAGTCAAAAACGAGCTTCCGCTCGACATATACATACCGTTCGTTCAGACGCTGTTCCGCGACAGCGTGACCCTTGCCATCGGCTTCGCCGCGCAGACGCTGCTGATCGTCCTGGTCTACCTCAACACCGCCGATCCCATCTATCTGTGGCTTGCTGTGGCCATGGGCGTGCTGGCGGCGATGCGGCTGGGAAGCCTGCGCCGCTACGCGCGCAAGCCCGAGCCCACCACCCGCGCCGAGGCGCAGGAGCGCGAGCGGGTCTACATCGTCTACGGCGCGGCGCACGGCCTGTTCCTCGGACTGTTCTGCTTCCTCGCCATCTACTGGTCGCCCGACTATTTCGGCGAGATCGCGTCGATCTGCGTGACGCTCGCCTCCGCCACCTCCATCGCCGGGCGCAATTACGGCTCGCCGCGCATGGTCATGCTGTTCATCATGACCATGACGTGGCCGATCTCGGCCGGGTTCATCCTGCGCGGCGACATCTACCATGTCGTGCTGGGATGCCTGTCCATCCCCTTCTTCTTCGCCATCCGCCGCTTCGCGGCCAATGTCCGCGAGGTGCTGTTCGCCGCGCTGTGGGCGGAAAAGACCGCCAGGCGGCTCGCCCGGCGCTTCGACCGCGCGCTCAACACCATGACGTCGGGCCTGGTCATGCTGAGCCCCGAGGGCAAGGTGGTGGTCGCCAATGCAGAGGCCGCGGCGCTGATGAGGGTGAGCAGCGCCGACAAGCTGCTGGGCCGCACGCTGCGCGGCCTGCTGATGCGCGGCGTCGCCGGCGGCGTGCTCAGCCTCAAGGATTCGCGCTATGCCGAGGCCCAGCTCGCGCGGGCGCTGCGCGAGGGCAGGGGGCGCAAGGTGCTGCTGCGGCTGGAGGACGGCCGCTATTTCGAGTTCTCGGCCCGCGAGGGCGACGACGAGCTCGGCGTCATCACCTTCGACGAGGTGACGGCGCGCATCGAGGCCGAGGAGAGGATCCGGACCATGGCGCGCTACGACAGCCTGACCGGGCTGCCGAACCGCGCCTATTTCCACGAGCTGATGCGCGACTGCGTGCCGACGGGCGACCCCGACCGCCTCGTCGGCCTCGTCGTCTTCGACCTCGACGACTTCAAGAGCGTCAACGACACGCTGGGCCATCCCGTCGGCGACGGCCTGATCTATGCCGCGGCCGAGCGGCTTTCGTGCTTCGCCGGCGACGACGTCAAGGTCGGCCGCTTCGGCGGCGACGAGTTCATGATCTTCTTCAACGACGCCAAGGACAGGGATACCTTCGCGCGCGCCGTCGACGCCATCTTCGCGCAGCTCACCGGCGAGGCGGACGTCGCCGGCCACGCGCTGCGCATCCAGGTCAGCGCCGGCGCCGTGCTGGCGCGGGCTTGCGAGGCCGAGGTCGACGCGATGATCGTGCGTGCCGACCTCGCGCTCTACAAGGCCAAGGAGAACGGCAAGAACTGCTGGCTGCTGTTCGAGGAGGCGATGGACCGCGCCTTCCGCGACCGCCAGGTGATGAAGGCCGACCTGCGCCAGGCGGTCGAGACGGAGAACCTGCGCATCGTCTACCAGCCCATCGTGTCGATGCAGACCATGCGCATCGCAAGCTGCGAGGCGCTGTGCCGGTGGGACCATCCCGAGCTCGGCCCGGTGTCGCCGACCGTGTTCATCCCGCTGGCGGAGGAGATGGGCATCGTCTCGGCCATCAGCGCCTTCATGCTCAAGGCCGCCGCCGCCGAATGCGCCAGGTGGCCGGAGCCGGTCTGCGTGTCGGTCAACCTGTCGGCCAAGGACTTCCGCAGCGACGACATCGTGGCGAAGGTGCGCGCGGCGCTGGCCTCGTCGGGGCTCGCGCCCGAGCGGCTGGAGATCGAGGTGACGGAGACGGCGCTGCTCGACGACAGGGCGCAGACGCGCCGCTACATCGAGCAGCTGAAGGCGCTGGGCGTGCGCATCGCGCTCGACGATTTCGGCACCGGCTACTCCTCGCTCAGCTACCTGCACACGCTGCCGCTCGACAAGGTGAAGATCGACCGCTCCTTCATCGTCGACCTCACGCGCAGCCAGCGCTCGCTGGCGCTGCTCAAGGGCGTGGTCGACCTGTCGCGCTCGCTCGGCCTTGCCGTCACCATCGAGGGCGTCGAGACCTTCGACCAGCTCAAGACGCTCGCCTCCGAGATCAAGCCCGATCTCGTCCAGGGCTTCCTGTTCGGCTCGGCGCTGACCGCCTCGGGCATCTCGGCCATGTCCGGCTCGACCTGGGCCTTCGTGCGCGAAGGCCAGCCCGCCGCCCGCTCCGGCTCCTGATCCAGCCACTGCCCGTCCCGCCGCGCCTCCCGTGAGGGCGGCGCCGCCGCGCATCCTCCCGCTTCCGTACGACCGGGCCGGGCGTCGCCGCCGCGTGCGCTTCCCGGCCTTGTCGCCTGCCGGACGCCGCAGCCGCGGCGGCCGGCCTCGGTCGGCTTAACCATTTGTTAAGGTTAACGTTAGGTTAATCGGATCGTGGGCATTTTCGCCTTTACTGCGCACCCGCCGCGAATATCCTGACTGTGGCGGACAAATTGCAGGTACGGGGATTGCCCATGGTCACGAACGTGACGTCGCTGCAGGGGGCGACGGAAGAGCGGCGCGTCGCCGAAGCAGGCGGGGAAGACCAGCTCAGCTCTTTCGTCAGGAACATCTTCTCGATCCTGGAGCGCACGGAGTACCGGCGCTGCGAGAGCGGGGAAGACGTCGAGAACATCTATCGCCTGCGCTACAAGGCCTACCGGCGCACCGACATGGTGCCGCAGAACCCGAGCCAGGTCGTCCACGACGATCTCGACGACCTGCCCAACTGCCACCGCTTCGGCGTCTATATCGACGGCGAGCTGGTCAGCACGCTGCGCATCCACCACGTCACGCAGGCGCACGCCAGTTCGCCGTCCACCACCGTCTATCCCGACGTGCTCCTGCCGCGGCTGGCCGCCGGCCAGAGCTTCATCGACCCGAGCCGCTTCGCGGCAGACCCGGAATGGTCGAAGGCCTATCCGCAGATCCCCTATCTCACGCTGCGGCTGGCGGGCATGGCCTGCTTCCACTTCCAGGCGCCCTACTGCCTGTCGACGATCCGGCCCGACCATGCCGGCTTCTACCGGCGCATCTACGAATCCGAGCAGATCGGCGACCTGCGCGACTATCCCGGCCTCAACTACCAGGTGGTGCTCTACCAGGCCGACGTCAGCGCGATCAGGCTGCGCTCGTTCGTGCGCTTCCCGTTCTTCCGCTCCACGCCGATGGAGCAGCGGCTGATGTTCGGCCGCACGGCCAAGGGCGAGCCGGCGCCGCTGACCATCCTGCCCACGGCGCGCTACATGCGGCACGCGGCCTGAGACTTCTTGTCTTTCGCGCGCGGGGCGTCCATAAGCCTTCGCGGGAGCGGGCCGCATGGCAAGAGGGCCCGCGCGTCAGAGGCCCATGAATGCACGCGAAGACATCGTCCGCTCGGCCATCTGGGCCGGCGAGCTGACAGAGGAAGAGCTGGAGCGCGCCCGTCGCGGTCTGGTCGAGCGCCATTTCGCCAAGGGCGTCTATGTCTGCCATCGCGGCGACCGGCTCGACTGGTGGACCGGCGTCGTCAGCGGCCTCGTCAAGATCAGCGCCATCTCGCGCGACGGCAGGGCGATGACCTTCGCGGGGGCCACCGACGGCGGCTGGTTTGGCGAGGGCTCGGTGCTCAAGGACGAGCCGCGCAAATACGACATCGTGGTGATCCGCGACACGCGCATGGCCATGATGTCGCGCTCGACCTTCCTGTGGCTCTACGAGAACAGCCGCGGCTTCAGCCGCTATCTCGTGCGCGCGCTCAACGAGCGCATGGGCCAGTTCCTCGCCACCATCGAGCACGACCGCATCCTGGAGCCCAAGGCGCGGGTGGCGCGCAACCTGTCGTGGTTCTTCAACCGCGTCCTCTATCCCGACGCCGGCTCGGCGGTGGAGATCAGCCAGGAGGAGCTGGGGCTTCTGGTCGGCGTCTCGCGCCAGGTGGTCAACCGCAGCCTGCACGAATTGCAGGAAGAGGGACTGCTCAGGGTCGAGCGCGGCCGGATCGTCGCGCTCGACATACCGGCGCTGACCGTCTACGGCGGCTGATCCCGCTTCCGGCCGCGGCCTTTCGCCCGGCGGCCGCTACCGCCGCGCCGGCGACACGGTCGCGGCGATGCTGAAATCCGGCATATGTCAAGAGAGGGCGTCCGCTCGCACAAGCGCCCAGCACAAATGACAACATGGGGGCCTGTCTGTCAAGCTCCGTGTTGCCTGCCGGGCGATTTCATGAAAACTTCCCCTTCAAAGCGGGAAGTTCCGGCGGGCGGGGGAGCGCCTTGCGGGACAAGGTGGCCAAAGAAGCCACATGGGAGGAAACGGGACGTGGCTCAGACGACCATGCTCGACACATTTCCGAAATATCTGCTGCTCAACGCCGAGCGGTTCGGCGACCGGCCGGCCATGCGCCACAAGGACTACGGCATCTGGCAGACCTGGACGTGGAGCCGGCAGCTCGACGAGATCCGCGCCTTCGCGCTCGGCCTTCAGGCGCTGGGCTTCTCCCGCGGCGACAAGGTCGCCGTCGTCGGCGCCAACCGGCCGCGCCTCTACTGGACCTTCGCGGCGGTGCAGTCGCTGGGCGGCGTGCCGGTGCCGGTCTATGCCGACGCGGTGGCCGAGGAGATGGCCTATGTGCTCGACCATGCCGGCGTGCGATTCGCCGTGGCGCAGGACCAGGAGCAGGTCGACAAGCTGCTTTCGTTCCGCGAGACGATCCCGGCGCTGACCGACATCGTCTACGACGAGTCGCGCGGCCTGCGCGACTATCCGCGCGAGCGGTTGCACGACTTCGCCGAGGTGCAGGCGGCCGGGCGCGCCGCGCTCGCCGCCGACCCGGCCAGGGGCCGCGCCTGGGAGGAGGGCGTGCGGGCCGGCAGCGGCGACGACGTGTCGGTGATGCTCTACACCTCCGGCACCACCGGCCGCTCCAAGGGCGTGGTGCTGACGGCGGCGGCTTCCGTCAAGGCCGCGCTCGACACGGTGCGCTTCGACGGGCTGACCGAGAAGGACAGCGTGCTCGCCTACCTGCCGCTGGCATGGGTCGGCGACCACTATCTCAACTTCGCGCAGGGCTATGTCTCGGGCTTCTGCATGAACTGCCCGGAAAGCCAGCAGACCGTGGCCCAGGACATGCGCGAGATCGGCCCCACCTTCTACTTCGCGCCGCCGCGCGTGTTCGAGTCGCTGCTGACCAGCGTCACCATCCGCATGGAGGATGCCGGCCGCTTCAAGCAATGGCTCTTCCGCCACTTCATCGAGGTGGCGAGGAAGCACGGCGAGGCGATCCTGGAGAAGCGGCCGGTGCCGCTGTCGGGCCGGCTCGCCTACGCGCTCGGCGACTTCATGCTCTACGGCCCGCTGAAGAACGTGCTCGGCATGTCCAACATCCGCGTCGCCTACACCGCGGGCGAGGCGATCGGCGCCGACCTGTTCTCGTTCTTCCGTTCGCTCGGCATCAACCTCAAGCAGCTCTACGGCCAGACCGAAGCCTTCCTCTACGTGACGGCGCAGAAGGACGGCCAGGTGCGCGCCGACACGGTCGGCCCGGCCGCGCCCAATGTCGAGATCAGGATCGCCGACAATGGCGAGGTGCTGTTCCGCTCGCCGGGGCAGTTCTCCGGCTACTACAAGGAAGACGACAAGACGGCGGAGGTGCTGACGGAGGACGGCTTCATCAGGACCGGCGACGCCGGCTTCTTCGAGGCCGACGGGCAGCTCAAGATCATCGACCGCGCCAAGGACGTGGGCAAGCTGAAGGACGGCTCGCTGTTCGCGCCCAAATACATCGAGAACATGCTGAAGTTCTTCCCCAACATCAAGGAGGCCGTGGCCTTCGGCGACGGGCGCGACTTCTGCGCCGCCTTCATCAACATCGACCTGACGGCGGTGGGCAACTGGGCCGAGCGCAACAACATCGCCTATGCCTCCTACCAGGAGCTGGCGGGCCATCCCAGGGTCTACGACATCATCGCCGGCCACGTGAACGAGGCCAACCGCAGGCTGGCGCAGGAGCCGATGATGGCCGGCGCGCAGGTCGCGCGCTTCCTCATCCTGCACAAGGAGCTCGACGCCGACGACGGGGAACTGACGCGCACGCAGAAGGTGCGCCGCTCCTTCATCGCCGATCGCTACGGCGAGCTGATCGAGGCGCTCTACGACGGCTCGACCGAGAAATACGTCGAGACCGAGGTGACGTTCGAGGACGGCCGCAAGGGCCGCATCAGCGCCACGGTCAGGATCGCCGACGCGGCCGTGCACGGCCGGCCCGCGCGGCCGCACGCGGAGGCCGCCGAATGAACGCGCATCCCGCCATCGGCCCGGCCCTCGGGCAGCCCGACGCCTCCGACGACGGCATCGCCAAGGGCGAGGTGCTCCTGAAGGTCGACAACGTGTCGCTGTCCTTCGGCGGCGTGAAGGCCATCACCGACATCTCCTTCGACGTCAGGAAGGGCGAGATCCGCGCCATCATCGGGCCGAACGGCGCCGGCAAGACCTCGATGCTCAACGTCGTCAACGGCTTCTACACGCCGCAGCAGGGCACCATCACCTTCCGCGGGGTCGAGCGCCGGGCGATGAAGCCGCACCACGCCGTGCGCCAGGGCATCGCCCGCACCTTCCAGAACGTCGCCCTGTTCAAGGGCATGACGACGCTGGAGAACATCATGGCCGGCCGCTCGGTGCACATGCACCGCAACGTCTTCTGGCAGATGCTGTGGCACGGGCCGGCGCTGAAGGAGGAGATCGAGCACCGCGAGAAGGTCGAGGAGATCATCGACTTCCTCGAGATCGAGCACATCCGCCGCACGCCGGTGGGCAAGCTGCCCTACGGCCTGCAGAAGCGGGTCGAGCTCGGCCGGGCGCTGGCGATGGAACCTTCCCTTCTGCTGCTCGACGAGCCGATGGCGGGCATGAACCTCGAGGAGAAGGAGGACATGAGCCGCTTCATCATCGACGTCAACCAGCAGCGCGGCACCACCATCGCGCTCATCGAGCACGACATGGGCGTGGTCATGGACCTGTCCGACCGCGTCGTGGTGCTCGACTATGGCAAGAAGATCGCCGACGGGCCGCCCGACGAGGTCAAGAACGACCAGGCGGTCATCGACGCCTATCTCGGCGTGGCGCACTGACGAAAGGGCACGGCAGCATGGACTTTCTGCACTCGATCCTCGTGAAGCCCTTCGCCGACATGGCGAGCGCGCCCGACTTCCTGATCCAGGTGTTGTGGGAGGGCATGGTCTCGGGCGTGCTCTACGCGCTGATCGCGCTCGGCTTCGTGCTCATCTTCAAGTCGTCGCGCATCTTCAACTTCGCGCAGGGCATCATGGTGGTGTTCGCCGCGCTCACGCTGGTGGGCCTGCACGAGCGCGGCGTGCCGGCGCTGCTCGCCGTGCCGCTGACGCTGGTGGTGATGTTCTTCCTCGCCGTCGGCATCGAGCGGGTGGTGCTGCGGCCGCTGGTCAACCAGCCCGACATCATCCTGTTCATGGCCACGATCGGCATCACGCTGTTCCTGATCGGCTTCGGCGAGACGATCTTCGGCGGCGAGAACAAGCGCATGATCACGCAGGAGCTGGGCATCCCGACCGGAAGCTACATCTTCGAGCCGTTCGGCGGCTTCGTCTCCATCGAGCAGAAGGACATCACCGCCGTGATCGGCGCGATGGTGCTGGTCGCGGGGCTGCTTCTGTTCCTCAACAAGTCGAAGATGGGCCGCGCCATCCGGGCGCTGGGCGACGACCACCAGGCCGCGCTTTCGGTCGGCATCTCCTTGTCCACCATCTGGGTGCTGGTGTGGTTCATCGCCGGCGTCATCGCGCTCGTCACCGGCATCGCCTGGGGCGCGCGGGCGGGCGTGTCCTTCGCGCTGGAGGTCATCGCCTACAAGGCGCTGCCGGTCCTGATGCTGGGGGGGCTGGAATCGGTGATGGGCGCCATCATCGGCGGGCTGATGATCGGCGTGCTGGAGAAGCTGTTCGAGATCTACTGGGGCCAGCCGCTTCTGGGCGGCAACACCGAGGTCTGGTTCGCCTACATGCTCGCCCTCCTCGTGCTGCTGTTCCGGCCGCAGGGCCTGTTCGGCGAGAAGATCATCGAGCGGGTGTGAGGTAGCTACCGATGCTCTATCGCGTCGCCGGACAGTTCAAGACCAGCTACGAGGCCGACTACGCGCTGTTCCCGGTGCGGCAGGACGCCTGGCTGCTCGCCTTCATCCTGCTGCTCGCCTTCGTCGTGTTCCCGATGACGGCCAACGAGTTCGTGTTCCGGGCGCTGCTGATCCCGGTGCTGATCTACTCGCTGGCGGCGCTGGGCCTCAACATCCTGACCGGCTATGCCGGGCAGCTCTCGCTCGGCACCGGCGCCTTCATGGGCGTGGGCGCCTATGCCTGCTACAAGCTGGTGACGATCTTCCCCGAGATGAACTTCGTGATCGCGCTCGCGATCTCGGGCCTGTTCTCGGCAACGGTCGGCATGGCCTTCGGCCTGCCGTCGCTCAGGATCAAGGGCTTCTACCTCGCCATCGCCACGCTCGCCGCGCAGTTCTTCCTGGTGTGGCTGTTCCAGAAATGGGCGTGGCTCTACAACTACAACACCTCGGGCGCGATCCAGGTGCCGAACATCGACATGTTCGGCGTCACCGTCGCGGGGCCGAACGCCACCGCCATCGTCCAGTACTACTTCGTGCTGGCCATCGTGTGCGCGATCACCTTCCTCGCCATCAACATCACGCGCGGGCGCATCGGCCGCATCTGGAAGTCGGTGCGCGACATGGACATCGCCGCCGAGCTGGTCGGCATCAACCTGATGAAGGCCAAGCTCATGGCCTTCTTCGTGTCGTCCTACATCGTCGGCATCGCGGGCGCGCTGTTCGTGTTCCTGTGGCGGGGTGCCGCGGAGGCCGCCCTGTTCGACATCCCGCTGTCGTTCAGGGTGCTGTTCATCGCCATCATCGGCGGGCTCGGCTCGATCCTCGGCAACTATCTCGGCGCGATCCTGATCGTGGCGCTGCCGGTGATCCTGTCGACGGTGCCGCGCGCCTTCGGCCTGCCGATCTCGCCGTCCATGGTCGAGCACCTCAACATCATGGTCGTCGGCGCGCTCATCATCACCTTCCTGATCGTGGAGCCGCACGGCCTGGCCCGCTACTGGGCCATCATACGGGAGAAGCTGATCATCTGGCCGTTCCCGCACTGATTGCCAGCCCGCGGCCGGGGCCGGCCGCCGGCAAGAGGACGGGCGGCCCTTCGAGCCGCCGGAAAAACGGGGTGAGTTCGCCCGATCCGATCCGGAAAAACGAACGACTGGAGGAGACGACATGAAGACGAAGACGAGAATGATGGTTCTTTCGGCCGCGTTCGCCGTATCGTCCGCCCTTGCGGCGACGGCGGCGATGGCGCAGGACAAGATCCACATCACCAACCTGTCCTACCGCACCGGCCCGTTCGCGGCGACCGGCACGCCGGTGATGAACGGCCAGCGCGACTACATGATCATGCTCAACGAGCGCGACGGCGGCGTCAACGGCGTCGAGATCGTCTACGACGAGTGCGAGACCGGCTACAACACCGAAAAGGGCGCCGAGTGCTACGAGCAGACCAAGGGCCAGAGCATCGTCACCCAGCCGTGGTCGACCGGCATCACGCTTCAGGTGCTGCCGCGCACCAATGTCGACAAGATCCCGATCCTGGCGCCCGGCTACGGCTTCTCGCCGATGCAGGACGGCACGGTGTTCCAGTGGGCCTTCAACCCGCCGGCCTCCTACTGGGACGGCGCCTCGATGCTGCTGCAATATGTGGCCAATGGCGATTTCGAGAGCCTCAGGGGCAAGAAGATCGTCCTGCTGCATCTCGACGCGCCCTACGGCAAGGAGCCGATCCCGCTGTTCGAGGCCTATGCCGCAAAGCACGGCTTCACCTTCCTGCCGATCCCCGTCGGCGTGACCGAGATGCAGAACCAGTCGGCGCAGTGGCTGCAGATTCGCCGCGAGAACCCGGACTTCGTCTTCATGTGGGGCTGGGGCGCGATGAACGCCGGCGCGCTGACGGAAGCCGTCAAGACGCGCTTCCCGATGGAGAAGTTCCTGGCGATCTGGTGGTCCAGCTCCGACGCTGACCTGAAGACCGTCGGCGAGGCGGGCAAGGGCTACAGGGCGATCAACTGGAACGTGCCCAACTCCGAATCGAAGGTGATGCAGGACGTCAAGAAGTATGTCGTCGACGCCGGCAAGTCGCTGTTGCCGCCGGCCGAGTTCGACTACGTCTTCTACCAGCGCGGCATCGTCATCTCGATGTTCGCCATCGAGGCGGTCAAGGCGGCGCAGGCGCATTTCGACACCAAGGTCGTCAATGCCGAACAGCTTCGCTGGGGGCTTGAGAACCTCAAGCTCGACGAGGCGGCGCTGGAGGAGCTCGGCTTCACCGGCATGGTCGCTCCGTTCTCGACCTCCTGCTCCAACCACACCGGCAATGCCGGCGGCTGGATCCTCGAATGGGACGGGGCGAAGTTCAACCGCGTCTCCGATCTGCTCAAGGCCGACCAGGAGGCGATCGCGCCGCTGGTGGAGAGCGGGGCCAAGGCCTACGCCGAATCCAACGCGCCGTGGCCGGTCAACGAGGACTGCAAGTCCTGATCGCGCGCCGATCCTGAACAGCTTGCCCCTCCCCTGTGCAAAGGGGGAGGGGCGAACCACCACCGGAGCCGCCATGACCACGCCAGCAGCCGTTCCCGCGCCCGCCGACACGATCCTGTCGGTCAACAACATCGAGGTGATCTACGACCACGTCATCCTGGTGCTGAAGGGCGTGTCGCTTTCGGTGCCGCGCGGCGGCATCACGGCGCTGCTGGGCGCCAACGGCGCCGGCAAGACCACGACGCTGAAGGCGATCTCCAACCTGCTCCACGCCGAGCGCGGCGAGGTGACGAAGGGCAGCATCGTCTTCGAGGGCGAGGAGGTGCAGGCGCTGTCGCCCAACGACCTCGTTCGGCGCGGCTGCATCCAGGTCATGGAGGGGCGGCACTGCTTCGGCCACCTGTCGGTCGAGGACAACCTGCTGACCGGCGCCTTCACCCGCCGCGACGGCCATTCCGCCATCCGCGACGACCTCGAGATGGTCTACCAGTATTTCCCGCGGCTCAAGGTGCGCCGCGCCTCGATGGCCGGCTACACCTCCGGCGGCGAGCAACAGATGACGGCGATCGGCCGGGCGCTGATGAGCCGGCCCAAGATGATCCTGCTCGACGAGCCGTCGATGGGGCTTGCGCCGCAGCTCGTGGAGGAGATCTTCGAGATCGTGCGCAAGCTCAACGAGGAGCAGGGCGTGTCCTTCCTGCTGGCCGAGCAGAACACCAACATCGCGCTGCGCTACGCCAAATACGGCTACATCCTGGAATCGGGGCGCATCGTGCTCGACGGCGAGGCCAGGGCGCTGCGCGAGAACGAGGACGTCAAGGAGTTCTATCTCGGCGTCGGCGGCGAGGGCCGCAAGTCGTTCCGCGACGTCAAGCACTACAAGCGCAGGAAGCGCTGGCTGGCGTGAGGCGGCGGCCGGCGTCGCCCGCCGTCCTGGCGCCCCGGCCGCTGGAGGTCGTGCGCGCATTTGGCGGCGGCGCCCGGCAGGGCGTCCTCGTCATTCATTCCTGGTGGGGCCTCACCGACTCGTTCCGGGCCTATGGAGAGGCGCTGGCGAAAGAGGGCTTCGTGGTCGGCCTCGCCGACCTGTTCGACGGCCGCACCGCTTCCGACATCGCCGAAGCGAAGGCGCTCAGGGCGATGCGCCGGTCCGAACCGATGTACCGCACGCTCATGCGCGATCTTGCGGGGTTGCGAAAGGAAGCCGGAACCGAGCGGGTGGGGCTGGTCGGCTTCTCGATGGGCGGGCACTGGGCGGTCTGGCTCTCGCAGAGGCCGGAGCTGCCCGTGGCGGCCGCCGTGCTCTACTACGCCGCCCGCGCCGGCGACTTCGGTGGCAGCCGGGCATCCTATCTCGCCCATTTCGCGGTCGAGGACGGCTGGGTCTCGGCCGCCGCGCGCAAGCGCATGGAAAAGGAGATCGCCAAAGCCGGCCGGCCTTACCGGGCGCATGTCTATCCGGGAGCCGGGCACTGGTTCGCCGAGAACGACAGGCCCGAATACGAGCCGGCCGCGGCGGCACTGGCGTTCGCGCGAACCGTCGGGCATCTCCGCGCCTGCCGGGCTTAGTGAACCCGGGAGCGGACGCCAGCCGTTCGCCCGCCGGCGCGGCGCATCGCGAGCGGCACGTCAATCCTGCCATTGCCCTCCGGGTCCGTTTTCGCTATCAGCGGATCGAGATCTGATGTGGAGGGAATTCGACCATGGCAGACAACGCCACCACCGGCCCGGTCGAACTGGGCGCGGACATGGACTACGCCGAGCACGAGAAGACCTATTCGCTGTTCCTCGGCCTCACCAAGTACATCGCGTTGATAACCGCTGCGCTGCTGATCGCGATGGCGTTCGGCTTCTTCACGGCGGCGGGCTTCATCTCCTCCACCATCCTGTTCATCCTCATCTGCGCGGTCGGCGCCTACCTGCTGCGCTAGCGCGGCGAGCCGGCGGCTGAAACGTGTTCCCCGCGGTCCGCGAGGCGGGCCGCAGGTGTCGGGGTGGGCTGAGCCCGAAAGGAATTGCCGGTGGGACAGGTAGTTTTCGTTCCGAAAGAGATTGACGCGATCGAGACGCGGGTCGCCGCCTCGCCGGAAACGGTGAAGCGGCTGGTCGGGCTCGGCTTCCAGGTGGTGGTGGAGAAGGGCGCGGGCGATGCCTCGCGCATTCCCGACGCCGACTTTTCGGCCGCCGGCGCCGCCATCGGCAAGGCGTCCGATGCGGGCAGGGCCGATCTGGTCCTGAAGGTGCGCCGGCCGGGCACGGCCGAGCTTGCCGGCTACAAGCGCGGCGCGCTGGTCATCGCCACGGTCGACCCCTACGGCAACGAGGATGCGGTGGCCGCGCTGGCCAGGGCCGGCGTGTCGGCCTTCGCCATGGAGTTCATGCCGCGCATCACCCGCGCGCAGGTCATGGACGTGCTGTCCAGCCAGGCCAACCTCGCCGGCTACCGCGCGGTGATCGACGCGGCCGCCGAATACGACCGGGCGCTGCCGATGATGATGACGGCGGCGGGCACCGTGCCGGCCGCCAAGGTGTTCATCATGGGCGTCGGCGTTGCCGGCCTTCAGGCCATCGCCACCGCGCGGCGTCTCGGCGCGGTCGTCACCGCCACGGACGTTCGCCCCGCCGCAAAGGAGCAGGTCGCCTCGCTGGGCGCGAAGTTCCTCGCGGTCGAGGACGAGGAGTTCAAGGCGGCCGAGACCGCCGGCGGCTACGCCAAGGAGATGTCGAAGGAATACCAGGCCAAGCAGGCCGCGCTCACCGCCGACCACATCGCCAAGCAGGACATCGTCATCACCACGGCGCTGATCCCCGGCCGCCCCGCGCCGAAGCTGGTCTCCGCCGCCATGGTCGCCTCGATGAAGCCCGGCTCGGTGATCGTCGACCTCGCGGTCGAGCGCGGCGGCAATGTCGAGGGCGCGGTGGCGGGCGAGATCGTCACCACCGCGAACAGGGTGAGGATCGTCGGCCACCTCAACGTGCCGGGTCGCGTCGCCTCCTCCTCGTCGCTGCTCTACGCCAAGAACCTCTACGCCTTCGTCGAGACGCTGGTCGACAAGGAGACCGGGACGCTCAAGGTCAATGTCGAGGACGAGCTGGTCAAGGCGACGCTGCTGACCCATGGGGGCAGGATCGTCCATCCGAACTTCGCCGATGCGAAGGTCGAGGCCGCGCCCGCGACGGCGAAGGCCGCCGACAACGCCGCTGACAAGGCCGGTCCCGGCAAGACGACCCCCGGCAAGGCGGCCGACGCCGCGCCGAAGAAGCGCGGGCGCAAGCCCGCCGTGCCGGCCGCCGCCGGCGACGCGCAGGCGGCCGCCGCGCCGAAGAAGCGCGGCCGTCCCGCCAAGGCGGCGAAGACCGAGCAGGACAAGGCCGAGCAGGACAAGGCCAACCGGACCGAGGGAGGCGCGTGATGGAAGAAAACGGCGCTCTGGAGCAGGCGATCAACCAGCTCGAGCAGGCGGCCGCCGCCGTGCGGCTGGCCTTCCAGGACGAAAGGGCCGGGCAGGCCGCCGAGGCGGTCGCCGCCGGCGCGGGAGCCGCGACCGGGATCGACCCGTTCGTGTTCCGCTTCGCCATCTTCGTGCTGGCGATCTTCGTCGGCTACTACGTGGTGTGGTCGGTGACGCCGGCGCTGCACACGCCGCTGATGTCGGTCACCAACGCCATCTCGTCGGTCATCGTCGTCGGCGCGCTGCTCGCCGTCGGCATCTCCGCCTCGGGGCTCGCCACCGGCTTCGGCTTCGCAGCGCTGGTGCTCGCCTCGGTCAACATCTTCGGCGGCTTCCTCGTCACCCAGCGCATGCTGGCCATGTACAAGAAGAAAGAGAAGTGAGCCTGACCGATGAGTGAGAACCTCGCTTCCTTCCTCTACCTCGTTTCCGGCGTGCTGTTCATCATGGCGCTGCGCGGCCTGTCGCATCCGACGACCAGCCGCCAGGGCAACCTCTACGGCATGATCGGCATGACCATCGCCATCGCCACCACGCTGGTGCTGGCGGCGCCGTCGCTCAGTGGCTTCGTGATGATCGTGGCCGGCATCGCCATCGGCGGCGGCGTCGGCGCGGTGATCGCAAAGCGCATCGCCATGACCTCGATGCCGCAGCTCGTCGCCGCCTTCCACTCGCTCGTCGGCCTCGCCGCCGTGCTGGTGGCGGCGGCCGCCGTCTACGCGCCGGAAAGCTTCGGCGTCGGCACGGTCGGCCACATCCACACCCAGGCGATCATCGAGATGAGCCTCGGCGTCGCGATCGGCGCCATCACCTTCACCGGCTCGATCATCGCCTTCCTCAAGCTCGACGGCCGCATGTCGGGCAAGCCGATCATGCTGCCGGGCCGCCATGCGGTGAACGCGGCGATCGCGATTGCGCTGGTCGTGCTCGTCGTCATGCTGGTCTCGACCCAGTCGACCACCGTCTTCTGGCTGATCGTGGCGCTGTCGCTGCTTCTGGGCGTGCTGATCATCATCCCCATCGGCGGCGCCGACATGCCCGTCGTCGTGTCGATGCTCAACTCCTATTCGGGCTGGGCCGCGGCCGGCATCGGCTTCACGCTCGGCAACCTGGCGCTGATCATCACCGGCGCGCTGGTCGGCTCCTCGGGCGCGATCCTGTCCTACATCATGTGCAAGGGCATGAACCGCTCCTTCATCTCTGTCATCCTCGGCGGCTTCGGCGGCGAGACGGCGGCGGCCTCGGACGACGGCATCGAGCGCACGGTCAAGCAGGGCTCGGCTGACGACGCCGCCTTCCTGATGAAGAACGCCTCGAAGGTCATCATCGTGCCGGGCTACGGCATGGCGGTCGCCCAGGCGCAGCACGCGCTGCGCGAGATGGCCGACAAGCTCAAGGAGGCCGGCGTCGAGGTCAAGTACGCCATCCACCCGGTCGCGGGCCGCATGCCCGGCCACATGAACGTGCTTCTGGCCGAGGCCAACGTGCCCTATGACGAGGTGTTCGAGCTGGAGGACATCAACTCCGAGTTCGCGCAGGCCGACGTCGCCTATGTCATCGGCGCCAACGACGTGACCAACCCGTCGGCGCGCGACGACAAGTCCTCGCCGATCTACGGCATGCCGATCCTCGACGTCGACAAGGCGCGCACCTGCCTGTTCGTCAAGCGCTCGCTCGGCTCCGGCTATGCCGGCATCGACAACACGCTGCGTCGCGGGCCGGGGCTGGCACAGCCTCGCCGTCGAGGCCGACGGGCGTCTGATCCTCAAGTTTCCCGAAGGCGGGGAAGCCTGCGCGGCGTTGCGGCGCGAGGCGCGGCTGCTCGCCGCCGTCGGCCCGCATCTGACGATGCCGGTGCCGCGCATGACGCTGCACGAGGGGCCGCCGCTGCATTCCATGCACGGGAAGCTGCCCGGCGGCACGCTGGAGCGCGCGGCCTATGCGCGGCTTGCCGAGCCGGCAAAGGACCGGCTCGCCGCCGATCTGGCGCTGTTCTTCGCCGAGCTGCACGCCCTCGACGTCGAGGCAATGCGCGAGGCGGGTGCGCGGCCCGTCGGCTGGTGGGACACTTCCGACGGGACGCTCGCCCCCGTCTGGGATATGCTGCCGCGCGCGATCGCGGCCGAGGCGGCCGGGGCGCTCGCCGCCTTCCGCGCGCTCGGGCCGGACCCGCTCGGCGAGCGCTACGGCTTCTTCGACGCCCATGGCTGGAACATGGCCTTCGACGAAGCGGCGCAGCGGCTCAACGGTATCTTCGATTTCGCCGATTCCGGCGTCGCTCCCGTCCATCGCGAGTTCGCGCCCGTCTCGCTGGTCGAGCCGGACCTTGCCGCAAGGGCGGCACGCGCCTATGAGCGGGCCACCGGCCGGCCGCTCGACCGGCGGCGCATCTTCCTCATCACCGCCGCGATGCGGCTGTCGGAGCTTGCCGGGGAGATCGCGGCGCGCGGCAATGTGGAGTGGGTGCGCGGCCTCGTGGTAGAATGGTTCACGCAGCGGGCCGTGCGCTGACGGCGGGGCCGCTTCGGCCGGGCGCTTGCAAGCGGTTAGCCGGCTGCTATGGTTCCTGCCACATTCGCCGATCCGCGCTTGCGGATAATTGCAGTATCGTCATCGAACTGTATCATAGCGAAAATAAACGCGGGCAATCCGCAACAAGCAGGGAGAGATTTCCATGACCGCCATCCATCGCCGCACCCTCCTGAAAGGCGCGGCCGCCACGGCCGGCCTGACGCTCGCCGCGCCGTTCGTGTCGAGGACCTGGGCGCAGGGCTCGTCCGGCTCGGTCAACATCTTCGCCTGGGCGGGCTATCTCAACGACGACATCCTCGGCGCGTTCGAGAAGGCCACCGGCATCAAGGCCAACTACACGCCCTACGGCACCAACGACGAGCTGCTCAACCAGCTCCGCGCCAACAACGGCGCCGGCTTCGACATCATCTGGCCGACCGTCGACCGCGTGCCGAACTATGTCGAGTTCGGCCTCGTGCAGCCGATCGACGAATCGAAGGTCGAGGTCGCCCGCTGCCTGCCGAGCGCCTGGACCAACTCGGCCAATCTCGGCGCCGTCGTCGACGGCAAGCGCTACCAGGTGCCGGCCGACTGGGGCACGGAGGCGATCGCCTTCGACCGCGACCAGCAGCCGCTCGAATACGGCTCGGCTTCCTACGGCGACATCTGGAAGCCGGAGAACGCGGGCAAGGCCACCGTGCGCGGCCATTCGAGCCTCGTCGGCCTCGGCCTGTGGCTGGAGGCCGAGGGCAAGCTGCCGCGGCCGCTGCTCGACGCCTTCAAGACGCCGGAGGCGCAGGTCGAGGTCTTCGACGCGATCCTGGTCGAGGCCATCGCCCGCAAGGGCAACATCGTCCAGTTCTGGTCGAACGAGAACGAGGCGCAGGGCGCGTTCCGCGTCAACGGCGCCACCATCGGCCAGACCTGGGATTCGACCGCCGCCGCGCTCGCCAAGGAAGGGCTGCCGGTGGGCTTCATCGCGCCGAAGGAAGGCGCGCTCGCCTGGATGGAGGGCGTGTCGATCCCCTCGGGCGCGGCCAATCTGGAGCAGGCCTACGCCTTCATCAACTGGTTCCTGACGCCGGAAGCGGGCGCGGCCTATTCCAACGCCACCTCGATCAACTCGACGGCGGTGGGCGCGGCCGACCTGCTCTCCGACGAGGCCAAGGCGTTCTTCGCCGCCGCCTATCCGGGCGACGCGCTCGACAAGCTGTGGTGGTGGCCGGTGCAGGAAAGCTGGTACGTGGCCAAGCGCAACGAGTATCAGGACAAGTTCCTCTCGGCCTGACGATCCTTCGGCCGGGGGCGGTCCGCCGCCCCCGGCCTCCTGACGAGGAGGAACGATGTCGCGTTCCGTCGAGCTTCACGACGTCGGCATGAGTTTCGGCGCCACGCGCGCCGTCCGCGACGTGTCCTTCACCGTCGAGGGCGGCGAGTTCTTCTCGATCCTCGGGCCTTCCGGCTGCGGCAAGACCACGCTGCTGCGCATGATCGCCGGCTTCCTGGAGCCGACGGAAGGCCGCATCCTGATCGGCGGCCGCGACATGGCGGGGCTTGCGCCCAACCAGCGGCCCACGGCGATGATCTTCCAGACGCTGGCGCTGTTCCCGCTGATGAGCGTGTGGGAGAACATCGCCTTCGGGCTGGAGGCGCGCGGCGCGTCCAGGGCCGAGCGGCGCAGGAAGGCGGCCGAGCTTCTCAAGCTGATCGCGCTCGAAGGCTATGGCGACAGGAAGCCCGGCGAGCTTTCCGGCGGCCAGAGGCAGCGCGTGGCTATCGCGCGTGCGCTCGCGGTCGAGCCGCAGGTGCTCCTCCTCGACGAGCCGCTGTCGGCGCTCGACCTCAAGCTGCGCCAGCACATGCGCGCCGAGCTGCGCGCGCTCCAGAAGCGCACCGGCGTGACCTTCATCTACATCACCCACGACCAGTCGGAGGCGCTCGCCATGTCCGACCGCATCGCGGTGATGTCGGCGGGCGTGCTTCAGCAGGTCGGCGCCCCGCGCGACCTCTACGACAACCCGCAGACGCCCTTCGTGGCCAACTTCGTCGGCGAGACCAACGCCGTTCCCGGCAAGGTGGCCGAGCTCGCGGACGGCTTCGCCGTGGTCGAGACCGGCATGGGGCGGCTGCGCGGCCGCGCCGGCCCCGGCCTCGGCGTCGGGCAGGACGCGACCCTTTACGTGCGGCCCGAGGCGCTCGGCGCGGCCGGGGCCGGCAACCGCCTGACCGCGACGGTCGAGCGCATCGACTTCGAGGGCGCGTTCGCGCTGGCGCACGGCCATTTCGACGACGGCGCGGCGCTCGTCGCCGCCATTCCCGGCACCGAGCTGGAGAACGCGCCCGGGATCGGCGGCCGCGCCGCCTTCGGCTTCTCGCCCGAGCGGGCGGTGGTGCTGCCCGATGGCTGAGCTCTACCGGCGATTCGGCGCGGGGCTCGCCACGGTCTTCGTGGCGCTGGTCCTCCTGTGGCTGGTCGGCATGGTGCTGGCGCCCAACGTCATGATGATCGACTATGCGCTGCGGCCCAACCTGCCGCCGGCGCGGATCGGCGGGCCGGACGACGTCTATTCGCTCGACAACATCCTCTACCTCGCCAACGAGGGCGTACACCGCGCCATCTTCCTCAAGACGGTGTGGGCGAGCGCCTTCGTCGCCTTCGTCACCTTCGTCGTCTGCTACCCGCTCGCCTTCTGGCTCGCCCAGCACGCCACGCCCGCCCAGACCGGCATCGCCATCCTGGCGCTGACGATCCCCTTCTGGATCAACGAGGTCTTGCGCACGCTCGCCTGGTACATCCTTCTCGCCTTTCGCGGGCCGCTCAACGCGCTGCTGCTCGGGCTCGGCGTCATCGACGAGCCGATGCGCTGGTATGGAAACGGCGGCGTGCTCGCCGGCATGGTCTACGCCTACATCCTGTTCATGCTGTTCCCGATCTACAACTCGATCGAGAGCCTGGAGAAGGCGCAGATCGAGGCCGCGCGCGACCTCGGCGCCTCGACCTGGCGCATCCACTGGCGCGTCGTCATCCCGCACGCCAAGGCCGGCATCGCCACGGGCTGCGTCTTCACCTTCATGCTGGCGGCCGGCTCCTACGTCGCGCCGGCGCTGCTGGGCGCGCCGGGCAGCCGCTGGTTCACCGAGATCATCTACAACTGGTTCTTCGAGGGCGGCGACTGGAACCGCGGCGCGGCCTATGCGCTGGTGCTTCTGGTCCTGTGCCTCGCCGTGGTGCTGGCGACGCTGAAGCTCGCCCGCGTCAACCTCGCGGACGTGACGAAATGAGCGCGGCCGACCGCATCGCGCGCCTCGTGTTCGGCCTCTACATGGCGGCCTTCTTCCTCTATCTGTTCGCGCCGCTGGTGGTGATGTCGGCCGCCACTTTCAACACCAGCCGCTTCCCGACGGTGACGCCGTGGCAGGGCACGACGCTGCAATGGTTCGCAGCGCTGTGGAACGACCGGCCGATGTGGCAGTCGGTGTGGACGTCGCTCGTCGTCGCCTTCTTCGTGGTGCTGGTGGCGCTGCCGGTCGGCACGGCGGCGGCGCTGATCCTGACCAGCCTGCACGCGCGGGCGCGCTCGTTCCTCTACGCGCTGATGGTGTCGCCGCTGCTCACGCCCGGCGTCGTCATCGGCATCGCCACGCTGGTGCTGTGGCGCCAGCTCGGCGTCGGCGGCGGCCTGTTCCTGATCGTGGTGGCGCAGGCGAGCTTCATCATCTGCTACGTGATGCTGATGGTGGCGGCGCGCCTGCAACGCTTCGACCGCACGCAGGAGGAGGCCGCGCTCGGCCTCGGCGCCTCGAAGTTCATGGTCTTCCGCCGCGTGCTCTTGCCGTTCCTGCGGCCGGCGCTGATCGCCGCCGCCTTCCTCGCCGTGCTGCAATCGATCGAGAACTACAACACCACGCTGTTCGTGCGCGGCTTCGACACGCCGCTGACGGTCTATATCGCCACCAAGGTGCGCACCGGGCTGACGCCGGCCGTCAACGCGCTGGCGCTGATCATGATCGCGATCACGGTGCTGGGCGCCGTCGCCTACGAGGTCGCGCGCCGCCGGCGGGCCGCCGCGCAGCACGCCGCCCGGGAGCCGGGCTGAGGGATTGCCGCTTTTTGTTATGCGCCGCCGCGCGTGCGCGAAAGGCCGTCCTTGGCCGCCTTCAGGTTGGGGTCGAGGCGGGCGGCCTCGCCGTAGGAGCGCGCCGCGCGCGCCTTGTCGCCGCGCCGCTCCAGGATCAGGCCCTGATAGGCCCATGCCTCGGCATTGCTCTTGTCGAGCTTGATGGCGGTGTTGAAGTCGGCGAGCGCGTTCTCTTCGTCGTTGCGGGCGAGGTAGGACAGGCCGCGGCCGTTATAGGGCTCGGCCGCGTTGGGCGCGAGCGAGATCGCGGTCGCGAAATCCTCGATGGCGAAGTCGTGCTGGCCGCGCGCCTGATAGAGCAGGCCGCGATTGTGGTAGGCGCGCGGGTCGGTGGTGTCGAGCTGGATCGCCTTCTCGAAGTCGCGGAAGGCCTCGTCGGAGCGGCCGGCGAGCCGGTAGAGATTGCCGCGGCCGATATAGGCGGCGTCGTAGGACGGGTTGAGTTGCAGCGCGCGGTTGTAGTCCTGCAACGCCGCCTGCTGGTTGCCGGTGAAGCGGTGGATCAGCGCGCGGTTGGCGTAGGCCTGGTAGAAGCCGGGATTGATGCGGATCGCGGCGTCGAAGTCCTTCAGCGCCTCCTGGTAGCGGCCGCCGCGCCCGAGCGCGGTGCCGCGCACATTGTAGGCCTCGGGGTCGTTGGGGCTGCGCTCGATGACGGCGGTGAGCGAGGCGATGTTCTCGCTCGAGCCTTGCGCGGCGTCGACGCCGGCGACCTCGCCGAGCGGGCCGGTCGCGGTCTGGCAGCCGGCGAGCGCCAGCGCCGCGGCGATCATGCAGGCCGCGAGGCCGCTTCTGCCCGTCATCCCGACTGCGTTGCGATTCATTGCGGGGTTCCCCTGTCCGCTTCTGGCCGAAACGCCGCTTCCATCACCTGTGCGCCGCGTCCGCGCGGCCGGAAAGCGAATCGCCAAAGAAAAAGGTGGCGGCGATTCGCATCGCCCCACCTTCATCGGGTATCGCCGGAAAAAGACGAAAACTAGGCGCGGCTTCAGCGCGCGGGCGCGGTGCGGCCGCCGGCGATCAAACCCTCGCGCTGGGCGCGCTTGCGGGCGAGCTTGCGGGCGCGGCGCACGGCCTCGGCCTTCTCGCGGGCACGCTTCTCGGAGGGCTTCTCGTAATGTCCGCGCATCTTCATCTCGCGAAAGATACCTTCGCGCTGCATCTTCTTCTTGAGGGCGCGGAGCGCCTGGTCGACGTTGTTGTCGCGGACGAGTACCTGCACGTGCGTTCCTGTCTTTGTCTGGCTCGAAGAATCCGGGCGCAATAGGCATACGCCCTCGCGGCAGTTCACCGCGAATTGTCGCGGCTCTTAGCAGAGGAAGGCCCGCTTGTCGAGAGCGGCGTGGAGGGTTAATCGCAAGGGATCGCGGCCCGAACCCGACGGCCCGAACCCGGCGGCCCGAACCCGGCGAATGGAAACGTGGCGCGCGCGCAACGGCGCGGGCAGGACCGCGGTCGGCGCTCTCCGACCGGCGCAAAGCGGCAGGCGCCGTCGCAAACAGGGCAGGAGGTGGCGGCCGTCCCTGGCTAGTGCTAAACCTTCGGCGCGTCGGCCCGTCGTTCCGCTCGCCCGGGCGGATCGCAGGCCGAGCAGACGGAGACAAAGCGCATGCGCAGATATTCGGCCTTCGCCATCGCCCGCGAGGCGCTTCGCGGCCACAAGGGCTGGGAGGCGCAATGGCCCTCGCCGCAGCCCAAGAGCCGCTACGAGGTGGTGATCGTCGGCGCCGGCGGCCACGGGCTGGCCACCGCCTACTATCTGGCGAAGGAGCACGGCATCACCGATGTCGCGGTTCTGGAGAAGGGCTGGCTCGGCGGCGGCAACACCGGCCGCAACACCACCATCATCCGCTCCAACTACCTCTACGACGAATCGGCGGCGATCTACGACCATGCCGTGAAGCTGTGGGAAGGGCTGGCGCAGGACCTGAACTACAACGTCATGTACTCGCCGCGCGGCGTCATGATGCTCGCCCACAACGTCCATGACGTGCAGGTGCTCAAGCGCCATGTCCACGCCAACCGGCTGAACGGCGTCGACAACGAATGGCTGACGCCGCAGGAGGCGAAGGCGTTCTGCCCGCCGCTCAACATCTCGGCCGGCGCGCGCTATCCGGTGCTGGGGGCGGCGCTCCAGCGGCGCGGCGGCACGGCCCGCCACGACGCGGTGGCCTGGGGCTATGCGCGGGCGGCGGCCGCGCGCGGGGTCGACATCATCCAGAACTGCGAGGTCACCGGCATCCGCCGCGCGCGCGAGGGCCACGTTCTGGGCGTCGAGACGACGAAGGGCTTCATCGGCGCGGGCAGGATCGGCGTGGTGGCGGCCGGGCACTCCTCCGTCGTCATGCAGATGGCGGGCGTGCGCATGCCGCTCGAGAGCTATCCGTTGCAGGCGCTGGTGTCGGAGCCGGTCAAGCCGGTCGTGCCCTGCGTGGTGATGTCGAACACCGTGCATGCCTATATCTCGCAGTCCGACAAGGGCGAGCTGGTGATCGGCGCCGGCACGGACCAGTACACTTCCTATTCGCAGACCGGCGGCCTGCACATCATCGAGCACACGCTCGACGCCATCTGCGAGATGTTCCCGATCTTCACCCGCATGAAGATGCTGCGCTCGTGGGGCGGCATCGTCGACGTCACGCCGGACCGCTCGCCGATCCTGGCGAAGACGCCGGTCAGGGGGCTCTACGTCAATTGCGGCTGGGGCACGGGCGGCTTCAAGGCCACGCCCGGCTCCGGCCACGTCTTCGCCCACACCATCGCCCGCGACGAGCCGCACAAGATCAACGCGCCGTTCACGCTGGAGCGCTTCCGCACCGGCCGGCTGATCGACGAGGCGGCGGCCGCGGCCGTGGCGCACTGAGGCGTGCCGAGGGTGGCGCGAAACCGCAAATGACACTTTGAGGACCGTGAAGATGCTTCTCATCCGCTGCCCCTATTGCGAGGAGGACCGGCCGGAGCTCGAATTCCGCCATGCCGGCGAGGCGCATCTGGTGCGCCCCTCGGCCGCTGACGACGTAAGCGACGAGGATTTCGAGGCCTTCCTGTTCCTGCGCGCCAATCCGAAGGGCACGACCTACGAGCGCTGGCGGCATATCCATGGCTGCGGCCGCTTCTTCAACGCCGTGCGCGACACGGTGAGCGACAGGTTCGCGCTGACCTACAAGGCGGGCGAGAAGAAGCCCGAGCCGAAGGGAGCGGGAGCATGAGCGGCTCCTTCCGCATCGCCGGCCGGGGCCGGCTGACGCCGGCGCGCGTGGCGCGCTTTTCCTTCGACGGGCAGAATTACGCCGGGCTCGAAGGCGACACGCTGGCTTCCGCGCTTCTGGCCAACGGCGTCCACCTCATGGGTCGCTCGTTCAAGTATCACCGGCCGCGCGGCGTCCTTTCGGCCGGCGCGGAGGAGCCCAACGCGCTGGTCGGCGTGCGCCGCGACGCCGGCCGCTTCACGCCCAACGTGCGCGCCACCGTGCAGGAGCTCTATGACGGGCTCGACGCCGTGTCGCAGAACCGCTGGCCGTCGCTGAAGCTCGACATCGGCGCGCTCAACGGGCTTGCCGCGCCGTTCTTCTCGGCCGGCTTCTACTACAAGACCTTCATGTGGCCGCGCGCGGCGTGGAAGCATCTCTACGAGCCGGGCATCCGCGCCGCCGCCGGCCTCGGCGTCGCGCCGCGCGAGGCCGACCCCGACCGCTACGCCGCGCGCTACGCCCATTGCGACGTGCTGGTGGTGGGCGCGGGCGCGGCCGGGCTCGCCGCCGCGCTGGGTGCCGCGGAGGCGGGCGCGCGCGTCATCCTCGCCGACGAGCAGCCGCAGGCCGGCGGCGCGCTGCGCCACGAGAGCGGCGCGGCAATCGACGGCGCGGACGGCTGGAGCTGGGCCACGGCCACGGCCGCGAAGCTGAGATCGATGGACAATGTGCGGCTGCTGACCCGCACCACGGCCTTCGGCTACTACGCGCAGAACTTCCTCGGCCTCGTCGAGCGCGTCAGCGACCATCTCGCCGCCCCCGTGCCGGACCTGCCGCGCGAGCGGCTGTGGAAGGTGCGGGCGAAGCGCGTCGTCATCGCCACCGGCGCCATCGAGCGCCACATGGTCTTCCCGGGCAACGACCGGCCCGGCGTGATGCTGGCGTCTGCCGCGCGCACCTATCTCAACCATTACGGCGTCGCCGTCGGCCGCCGCGTCGGCGTCTACACGGCCTGCGATTCGGCCTATCACGCCGCGCTCGACCTCAAGAAGGCCGGCATCGACGTCGCGGCCATCGTCGACCAGCGCGACAATCCGCAAGGCCCGGCCGTGGACGAGGCGAGGGCGCTCGGCATCGCCGTCCATCCCGGCCGCGTGGTCGGCCATGCCGGCGGCGGCCTGCGCGTGTCCTCGATCGCGGTCGCGCCGAAGACCGGCGGGGCGGCGCGCACCATCCGCGTCGATGCGCTCCTGACCTCGGCCGGCTGGACGCCGTCGCTCCACCTCTACTCGCAGTCGCGCGGCAAGGTGACCTACGACGTCGCGGGCAAGCGCTTCCTGCCCGGCGAGGCGGCGCAGGACTGCGTGTGCGTCGGCGCCTGCAACGGCGCCGACGACCTCGACGACACGCTGGCCGAGGCGTTCTCGGCCGGTCATGCGGCGGCGCGCGCCGCCGGGCTCAAGGCCGGCCGGGCCGGCGCGCGGCCGAAGGCCACGGCCGCCGAAAGCGCGGCCGGCGGGGTGATCGGCGACCTGCCGGGCGCGGAAGGCAAGCAGGCCTTCGTCGATTTCCAGAACGACGTCACCGCCAAGGACATCCGCCAGGCGGTGCGCGAGGGCATGCGCTCCATCGAGCACGTCAAGCGCTTCACCACCAACGGCATGGCGACCGACCAGGGCAAGACCTCGAACCTGCACGGGCTGGCCATCGCCGCCGAGGCGCTCGGCCGGCCGGTGCCGGAGGTGGGGCTGACCACCTTTCGCGCGCCCTACACGCCCGTCACCTTCGGCTCCATCGTCGGCCATGCGCGCGGGGCCCTGTTCGACCCGGTGCGGCGCACGGCGATCGACCCCTGGGCGCAGGCCAACGGCGCGGTGTTCGAGGATGTCGGCCAGTGGAAGCGCGCCCGCTACTTTCCCCGCCCGGGCGAGGACATGCAGGCGGCGGTCGACCGCGAATGCGTCACCGTGCGGCAGGCCGCCGGCATCTTCGACGCCTCCACGCTCGGCAAGATCGAGGTTGTGGGGCCGGACGCGGCCGCCTTCCTGGAGCTGATCTACACCAACCCCTGGAGGAAGCTGGAGGTCGGGCGCTGCCGCTACGGCGTCATGCTGCGCGAGGACGGCTACATCTACGATGACGGCGTGGTCGGCCGGCTGGCGGAAGACCGCTTCCACGTCACCACCACGACCGGCGGGGCCGCGCGCGTGCTCCACCACATGGAGGACTATCTCCAGACCGAGTTCCCGGAGCTGAAGGTCTATCTCACCTCGGTGTCCGAGCAGTGGGCGGTGATCGCCGTGCAGGGGCCGAAGGCGCGCGAGATCGTCGCGCCGCTCACCGAGGGCATCGACCTCTCCGACGCGGCGATGCCGCATATGTCGGTGCGCGAGGGCAGGGTGTGCGGCGTGCCGGCCAGGCTGTTCCGCATGTCGTTCTCCGGCGAGCGCGGCTTCGAGATCAACGTGCCGGCCGATTACGGGCAGGCGGTGTGGGAGGCCGTGTGGGAGGAGGGGAGGAAGCACGGCGCCTGCGCCTACGGCACCGAGGCCATGCACGTCCTACGCGCCGAGAAGGGCTACATCATCGTCGGCCAGGACACGGACGGGACCGTCACGCCCGACGATGCCGGCCTGTCGTGGGCCGTCGGCAAGGCCAAGGCCGACTTCGTCGGCAAGCGCGGGCTGATGCGGCCCGACCTCGCGGCATCCGGGCGCAGGCAGCTCGTCGGCCTCGCCACCCGCAACCCCAGGGCGGTGCTGGAGGAGGGCGCGCAGGTCGTGGCGAACCCGCAGGGCGCGATCCCGATAGCGATGATCGGCCACGTCACCTCCTCCTACTGGTCGGCCAATTGCGGCCGCTCCATCGCGCTCGGCCTCGTCGAAGACGGCCGCGAGCGTATCGGCCAGACGCTTTACGTGCCGATGCCGGACGGCACGGTCGAGGTCGAGGTGACGGGCACGGTCTTCTTCGACGAGAAGGGAGAACGCCTCCATGGCTAGGGCAGCGAGGAAGACGGCGGCCGGGCGGCCGGCCGCGCCGAAGGTGGCGCGCCGCGCCGCGCTTCAGGGCCGGGCGACGGGCCATCCGTGGGTGAGCGTGACGCCGGCGCAGGAGGCGTCGCGCCTTCTGCTTCGCGCGCCGCGCGCGAGCCTTGCCGCGCTGTCGCAGGCGCTGGGGCTGGAGCTTCCGGCAAGGCCGAAGACCTCCGCCGGAAAGGGCGGCCGCGCCGCGCTCTGGCTCGGGCCGGACGAGTGGCTGGTGATCGGCGAGGCCGGCGACGATCCGGCCGCGGCGGTGGCCGCGGTGACGGCGTTCCACTCCGCCGTCGATGTCTCGCACCGCAATGTCGGCATCCTCGTCGCCGGCCGCGCGGCCGAGGCGACGCTCGCCGGCGGCTGCCCGCAGGACCTGTCGCTCGCCGCCTTCCCGGTCGGCGCGTGCTCGCGCACCGTGCTCGGCAAGATCGAGATCGTGCTGTGGCGCACCGGCGAGGAGGCGTTCAGGGTCGAGTGCTGGCGCTCGTTCTGCGACTACGCCTTTACCTTCCTGGCCGAGGCGGCGCGGGACGCGGGCGCCTGAGCGGGCACGCCCTGCTTACGAGGCCCGCCGCCAGCGGCGCGACTGCACGAACGCGACGAGGTCGGCGCCGCTCATCGGCCGGGCGAAGGCGTAGCCCTGGAGCGCGTCGCAGCCGAGCGCCTTGAGCACGCGCGCGTGCTCCATGGTCTCCACGCCCTCGGCCAGCACCTCGATGCCGAGCGAATGGCCGATGTCGATGATGGAGCCGACGAGCTGGCGCTGGCCGGGCGAGTGGACGATGGGCATGACGAGCTGGCGGTCGATCTTGAGCCGGCTCGGCTTCAGCTTCATCAGGCTGACGATCGAGGCGTAGCCCGTGCCGAAATCGTCGATCTCGATGTCGATGCCGAGATCCTTGATCTGCTCGACGTTCCAGGCGGTCAGGTCGTCGTTGTCGTCGAGGAAGATCGATTCCACCAGCTCGAAGGTGATGGCGCCGGGGCGGATGTTCATCCGGCGCAGGCTGCCGATCAGCTCGTCGTCCTGAAGCCGGCGCGCCGAGACGTTGACCGAGGCCTTGGGGATGGCGAGGCCGATCTCCTCCCAGGCGTGGAAATCGACCAGCGCCTGCTCGAGGATCAGCCGGTCGATGCTCGCCACCACGTTCAGCTCCTCGGCGATCTTCATGAAGGCGCCGGGAACCAGCAGGCCGTCGCCCGGGTGCTGCCAGCGCGCCAGCGCCTCGACGCCGACGATGTCGAGCGTGCGGGCGCAGAATTGCGGCTGGTAGTGGGCGACGAACTGGTTCTGCTCCAGCCCCGACAGGATGTCGTCGGCCACGCGCTTGGTGGTGACGATCTCGGCCTGCAACGCCTCGTTGAAGAACTGGTAGCGGTTGCGGCCGCGGTCCTTGGCCCGGTAGAGCGCGATGTCGGCGTTGACGAGGAGGCGCAGCGGATCGGCCAGCGAGTCCATGTCGCTGGCGATGCCGACCGACACGCCGACGCGGCATTCGTGGCCCTGATAGGACAGCGGCTCCTGCATGCGCTCGACGATGCGCTCCGCCAGCGCCGTCAGCTCCTCGACGCCGGCGCCGGCGTCGGCATGGCGCCAGCGGCGCACGACGACGAACTCGTCGCCGCCGACGCGGGCGACGAAATCGTCCTCGGCGACGGCGGCCCGGAGCATGCCGGCGGCATGGACGAGCATGGCGTCGCCGGCCAGATGGCCGAGCGTGTCGTTGATCTGCTTGAAGCGGTCGAGGTCGATCTGCAACAGCGCGGCCCGCTCGCTCTCGGTCGCGAACCTGCCGGCATGGTCGGCGAGCAGGTCGTCGAGATAGCGCCGGTTGGGCAGGCCGGTCAGCGAATCGTGCAGGGCGTTGTGCTCGATGCGCGCCCGCGCCGCTTCCAGCTCGACGTTGCGCGCCTCCGTCAGCGCGTTGACGCGCTTCAGCTCCTCGGCGAGGCCGACATCGGCAGTGACGTCCCAGGCGACGCCGATGATGCGCGGCGGTGCCTCGCCCTCCTGGTAGACGGCGCCCATGGCGCGGATGTGGCGCACCTGGCCGTCGTCGAGCACGATGCGGAACTGTGCGGTGTAGCTGCCTTCGGTGAGCGCCTTGCGGAACTCGACGTCGGCGCGTTCGCGGTCGTCCGGGTGGACGCGCCGCTCCCAATGGCTGCTGTCGCGCGGGCCGCCATCGGCCGGATAGCCGTAAAGCTCGTTCATCCGCGCGTCCCAGAATTGCAGGGGCTCGCCGATGTTCATCTCCCACACCGCCACCCTGGAGGTGTCGAGGGCGAGGCGCAGGCGCCGCGACAGCTTGCCGAGCTGGGCCTCGCGCCGCCGCAGGGTGCGGATGTTCCTCTGGCGCTCGTCGATCAGGCGGCCGGCGATCACCGCCGGCACCATGATGAGCGCGGCCGCCGCGCCGAGGAGCAGGCGCAGCGTCAACAGGTTGGTCGGCGTCTTCGGCCAGCCGCCCCTGGGCGTGGCGGCAATCTGCCAAGCGCCGGAGGGAAGGGTGACCTGCGCGACGACCGGATCGTCGTTGACCGTCGCTTCCGAGCCGTAGAACAGCGCGCCTTGCGCGCCGAGCCCGTCATGGCCCGACAGGGCGATGTCGATCGGCAGGTCCGGGTCGAGCATGCCGCTGTCCTCGTAGAGGCGGTCGATGTCGACGACGGCCGAGACGATGCCCCAGAAGCGCTGCCCGTCCCGCGGCCCGGCGACGAAGACCGGCAGGCGGCCGATGATGCCGCGACCGCCCTGGACGAGATCGACCGGCCCGGCGAGCACGAGGTCGCCGGTGTCGCGCGCGCGCTCGGCGCCGGCGCGCTGCTCGGCATTGTCGCGATAGTCGAGGCCCAGCGCCTGCCGGTTGCCCTCGAGCGGATGGACGAGGGTGACGGTCAGGTCGCGGGCGGCGGCGATGTGGCGGATCTGCGATTTGCCGTGCAGGAGGTTGCCGACCAGCGCCGAGAAGCGCGCCTGGTCCATGTCCGGCTCGGTGGCGAGGATGGCGACGAGGCCGCGCGCGAGCTGGAGGTTGCCGCTGATGTTGCCTTCCAGCCGCGCGCGGATCACGCTCATGTGGTGCAGCACGGCGGCGCGCTGGCCCTGCTCGAACAGTCGCCGGTTCTGGTGCTCGGCGACGAGCCACGACACGGTGATGACGAACAGGGCCAGGAAGGCCGGTATGTTCGTCGCCCGCAAAATCGATCTCGACGCCTTGCCGCGCCCGACGATCGAAAGCTTCACCTGTGCCCCCGTCGCACGGCCGTCTCTCCTATGCCGGGAGCGACGGTTGCACGAACTGCTTAAATTAGGTGTTAAGACGCCAAATTTAACTTTCGAGGACATTCGCGCGTCCGGCGGCGGGCAAAAACGCCGGGCGCGCCGGCGTCAGACGGCGGTGATGCCGCCGTCGGCGGCGAGCGCCTGGCCGGTCATGAACGAGTTTTTCGGGTCGGCGGCGAACAGGATCACCTCGACGATCTCGTCCACCTCGGCCAGCCGGCGCATCGGCACGCCGCGCGTCAGCTCGGCTTCGCCGGCGGGGTTGTCCTGGCCGAGCGCGCCGGTCACCATCGCCGTGCGGGCGAAGGAGGGGCAGACCGCGTTGATGCGCACGCCCCTGGTGGCGCATTCGGCCGCCGCCGAGCGGGTCAGGCCGACGACGCCGTGCTTGGCCGCGGCGTAGACGGCCAGCTTCGGCGCGCCGGCGATGCCGGCGACGGAGGCGACGTTGACGATGGCCGAGCGCAGGCCGTTTTCCCGGTGCTGGCGCTCCAGCGCCGGGATCTGGTGCTTGAGCGCGAAGAACATGCCGAGCAGGTCGACATCGAACACGCGCCGCGCCACGTCCGAGGGCGTCTGCGGCAGCTTCGCGAAGTCGTGGACGATGCCGGCATTGTTGACGGCGACGTCGAGCCTGCCGAAGCGGGAGAAGGCGAGCGCGACGAGGCGCTCGGAAAGCGTCTCGTCGCAGATGTCGCCGGCGAGCGTCGCCGTCTCGACGCCGAGGCCGGACGTGGCCTTCTCCAGGCGCCCCGCGTCGAGGTCGGACAGGACGAGCCGCGCGCCCTCGGTGGCGAAGCGCGCGGCCGCCCTCAGGCCGAAGCCGCCGGCGGCCCCCGTGACCAGCACGGTCATGTTCTCGAAGCGGCCCATCGCCTTACGCCCCTTCCTCGATCACCTTGCCGGCGAGCGCGGCCAGGAGCCGCACCGCCTCGCCGTAGGTCTTCGCCTTCTCCGGGTTGGAGGCGTTGCCGTCGAGCGCGCGCTTGTAGACGCCCTGGCAGATCGCGGCCAGCCGGAAGAAGGAGAAGGCGAGGTGGAACGGCCAGTCCGGGATCTGCGAGAGGCCGCGCCGCTCGCAGTAGCGGGCGACGTATTCGGCCTCGCCCGGCAGGCCGAGGGCCGCGCGGTCGAGGCCGCCGAGGCCGCGGAAGCCGGACGAATGCGGCAGCCGCCACTGCATGCACTGATAGGAGATGTCGGCGAAGGGGTGTCCCAGCGTCGAGAGCTCCCAGTCGAGCACGGCGACGACCTGCGGCCGGTCGGGCGCGAAGATCATGTTGTCGAGCCGGAAATCGCCATGGACCAGCGAGACGCGGCCGTCGTCGGCGACGAGGTTGGTCTCCAGCCAGGCGATCAGCCGGTCCATGTCCGCGATGCGCTCGGTCTCGGAGGCGCGGTACTGGCCGCTCCAGCGGGCGAGCTGGCGCTCGAAATAGCTGCCCGGGCGGCCGAAGTCGCCGAGGCCGGCGGCCTCGACGTCGACGTCGTGCAGGGCCGCGAGCACGGTGTTCATGGCGTCGTAGATCGCGCCGCGCTCCGCGGCCGACGCCGCCTCCGGCAAGGCCGGGTCCCAGAAGATGCGGCCCTCGACATAGGCCATGACGTAGAACATGCGGCCGATGGGCGAGGTCTCGTCCCCGGCGAGGTGCAGCACCTTCGGCACCGGCACGGCCGTGTCCCGCAGCGCCGCCATCACCCGGTATTCGCGGTCGACCTGATGCGCCGACTTCAGCAACTGGCCGGGCGGCTTGGCGCGCAGCACGTAGCGGCCGCTCCCGGCCTCGACCATGTAGGTCGGATTCGACTGGCCGGCATTGAACTTGGTGAGCGACTTCAGGTCGCGGAAGCCCTCGACATGCGCCTCGAGATAGGGCGCCAGCGTGGCGGCATCGATCAGATTGGCGTCGCTCATGCCTCGTCCCTTCCGTTTTCCAGCCTGGCGAGGGTGAGCCACCGCGCCGTCAACGCCGGCTTGACCGATCCCTCGATCTCCACGGTCACGTCGTAGTTGAAATGCAGCCAGCCCGAGGGGCGCACCGTCATCTCGGCGAGCGCGAAGCGGGCGCGCACGCGCGCGCCCGCCTTGACCGGCGCGGCGAAGCGGATGCGGTCGAAGCCGTAATTGACGCCGATGCCCGCGCCCTCGATCGGCGGGATGGTCTCGTAGGCGAGCGTCGACAGCAGCGACAGCGACAGGAAGCCATGCGCGATGGTGCCGCCGAACGGCGTCTCGGCTGCGGCCCGCACGGGATCGACATGGATGAACTGGTGGTCGTCCGTCGCGTCGGCGAACTTGTCGATCATCTCCTGCGAGACGGTGCGCCAGGGCGAGACGCCGATCTCCTGGCCGACGGCCTGGCGCGCGCGCTCCAGCGCGATGGGTTCCAGCTTTCCGATGCTCATCGTGGGGTCCGCTTCAGTCCTTGAACAGGCTCATGCCGTGCTGCACGGATTGGCCGCCGTCAAGGGGCAGGATCGCGCCGGTGACGTAGCGGCCGGCGTGGCCGCACAGATAGAGCGTGGCGCCGGCGATGTCGTCGGGCACGCCGATGCGGCCGAGCGGCACGCGGTCGCCGACCTTCCGCGCCTGGTCGTCGGAGCCGGTGGCGAAGGCGGTCATGCGGCTCTGGAAGGGACCCGGGGCGAAGGCGTTGACGGTGATGCGCCTGGGCGCCAGCTCGTTGGCGAGCGTGCGCGTCAGGTGGTGCACGGCGGCCTTGGCGGCGGCGTAGGAATAGGCGCCGTCGGCCAGCGGCTGCGTGCCCATGACCGAGCCGAGGTTGATGATGCGCGCCGGGTCGTCGTCGCTCGCCGCCTTCTCCAGAAGCGGCGTCAGCTCGCGCGTCAGGTGGAACAGGCCCGCGACGTTGACCCCCAGCACCTTTGCCCAGGCCGAATAGGGAAACTCCTCGTAGGGCGCGCCCCAGGTGATGCCGGCATTGTTGATCAGGATGTCGAGCCGGTCGGTGCGGGCCTTCACCTCGCCCACCAGGGCGGCGATGCCCTCCTCGGTGGAGACGTCGCCGGCGAAGCCCTCGGCCTTGCCCGTCCCCCCGAGCGCGTTGATCTCGTCGGCGGCGCGGGCGCAGTCGGCGCCCTTGCGCGAGGCGATCAGCACGGTCGCGCCGGCCATGACGAGACCCGTCGCGGCCATGCGGCCGATGCCCGTCGCCGCGCCGGTGACCAGCGCGGTCTTGCCCGCGACGGAAAACAGATTCTCCAGATACGACATCTTCTCTCCCTGACGTTGCGGCATCGCAAATGAGTGTGTGCGACGTCTTTGTCGCGTTGACAACATACTGGGTAGTATGTTCATCATTTGCATACTCGTAAAGGCCCGATGGAAAACCGGAGAGGGTTTTCGCAACGAAGCGGCCGGAGGGAAAGGCGTGGCCGGCAGGCGAAGAGGGACCGGCCGGCGGACAGGGAGGAAGACGGCTCGATGACGCCCGGCGTCCGTGAGCACATGCAGGAGGATTCGCGCGCCGACATATTGAGCGCGGCCGCCACCTGCTTCATGGAGCGCGGCTACAGCGAAACCTCCATCGACGGGGTCGCCCATGCGTTGGGCGCCACCAAGGGCCGCATCTACCATCATTTCCGGTCCAAGGCCGACCTGTTCGCGGGGGTGTTCCGCGCCGGCATGGACATGAACTACGCGGCGATCGCGCCGTACCGCGCGCTGCCCGGCCGGGCCGCCGTGCGCTGGCGGCGCATGGCCTTCGCCCATGTCGTCCAGATGATCGACACCAAGCCGTTCCAGCGCACGGTATGGATGGGGGTGGAGATGCACCTGCGCGGCGCGACCACGCCGGAGCAGCGCAGCGTCTTCGCCGAGCTGATCCGCTATCGCACCGACTACGGCAACATCTTCCGCGAGGTGATCGTCAAGGCGCGCGAGGAGGGCGACTTCGACTTCACCGACGTCAGCATCACCAACCAGCTTATGTTCATGACGTTGAACTCGCCGATCTTCTGGTACGCGCCGCGGGTGGGCGAGACGCGGGCCGACATCGAGATCCTGGCGGACAGGGTCGTCACCTGTGCCTGGCGCGGGCTGGGCGGCAAAGAGGAGCGCAACAGGCAATGAGCAGCAACCCCGACATGGCGCTCGGCATGACCGAGCGTCTGAAGCCGATCCACGAGAAGGTTGCGCGCATGGTGCGCGAGGAGATCATCCCGCTCGACGAGGAGTTTCTCGCCGAGATCGGCAGGGACGGCGACCGCTGGACCTTCACGCCGCGCCAGAGCGAGATCCTCGACGGGCTGAAGGCGAAGGCGCGCGAGCGCGGGCTGTGGAACTTCTGGCTGACCGATTCCAGCCGCGGCTACGGGCTGACCACGGTGGAATACGCCTATCTGGCCGAGGAGATGGGCAAGGCGCATCTGGGCGCGGAGGTGTTCAACTGCTCGGCGCCGGACACCGGCAACATGGAGGTGCTGGAGCGCTACGGCTCGCCGCAGCACAAGAAGCGGTGGCTGGAGCCGCTGCTCGAGGGCAGGATCCGCTCGGCCTATCTGATGACGGAGCCGGACGTGGCGTCGTCGGACGCCACCAACATCGCCATGCGCTGCGAGCGCGACGGCGACGACTATGTGCTCAACGGCGAGAAGTGGTGGGCGTCGGGCGCGGGCGACCCGCGCTGCGCCATCTACATCGTCATGGTGGCGACGCCCGACGCCGGCCGGCGCAAGCACGAGCAGCACTCGATGATCCTGGTGCCGGCGGACACGGCCGGCATCACGGTGCTGCGGGCGATGACGGTCTATGGCGACGACGACGCGCCGCACGGCCACATGCACATCCGCTTCGAGGACGTGCGGGTGCCGGCGCAGAACATGATCCTTGCCGAGGGCAAGGGCTTCGCCATCGCGCAGGGCAGGCTCGGGCCGGGGCGCATCCACCACTGCATGCGCGCCATCGGCCAGGCGGAGATGGCGCTGGAGCAGATGTGCCGGCGCGCCGTGCGGCGCGAGGCGTTCGGCCAGCCGCTGGCCAAGCTCGGCGCCAACTACGACATCATCGCCGAGTGCCGGATGGAGATCGAGATGGCGCGGCTTCTGTGCCTGAAGGCGGCGTGGATGATCGACCGGGGCGACGCCCGGGCCGCCGCGCCGTGGATCAGCCAGATCAAGGTGATCGCGCCGCGCGTGGCGCTGAAGGTGACGGACGAGGCGGTGCAGATGCATGGCGGGCAGGGCGTGTCGCAGGACACGCCGCTGGCGCGCTCGTGGACGCATCTGCGCACGCTGCGCCTGGCCGACGGCCCCGACGCCGTCCACCGCCGCCAGATCGCCCGCGACGAACTCAAGCAGTACACGCAGCAGAGGCTCTGACATGAAGGCTGTCGTCGCCAACAAGTTCGGGCCGCTGGACGAACTCGCCTATGCCGACTGGCCCGAGCCGGCGGCGGAAGGCCGCACCGTGGTCATCGACGTCGAGACCGTGGGCGTCAACTTCCCCGACGGGCTGCTGGTGCAGGGCCTCTACCAGATGAAGCCGCAGACGCCCTTCGTGCCGGGCATGGAGGTGGCCGGCCGCGTCGCCGCCGTGGGCGACAAGGTGACGGGCGTGAAGGTCGGCGACCGGGTGGCGGCGCTGCTCCAGCTCGGCGGCTACGCCGAGAAGGTCGGCGTCGACGAATCGGCGGTGATGAAGCTGCCCGACGCCATCTCCGGCGAGGACGCCTGCGCGCTGCTGGTCGCCTACGGCACCGCCCACCACGCGCTCAAGCAGCGCGGGCGGCTGAAGCCCGGCGAGAGCCTGTGCGTGCTGGGCGCCGCCGGCGCGACCGGCGTCGCGGCGGTGCAGATCGGCAAGGCCATGGGCGCGCGGGTGATCGCGGTCGCCTCCAGCGAGGAGAAGCGGGCGATCGCGCGCGAGGCCGGCGCCGACGTCGTGCTCGGCTACGACAACCTGAAGGACGCGCTCAAGGAGGCGACCGGCGGCAAGGGCGTCGACGTCGCCTTCGACCCGGTCGGCGGCGAGGCGTTCGACGCGCTGTCGCGCTCCATGGCCTGGGACGGGCGGCTGCTCGTCATCGGCTTCGCGTCGGGGACGATCCCGAAGCTTGCGGTCAACCTGACGCTGGTGAAAGGCTATTCGGTGGTCGGCGTGTTCTGGGGCGCGTTCACGCGCAACGAGCCGCAGGTCTATGCCGACAACATGAAGGAGTTGATCGGCTGGCGTCTGGCGGGCAAGGTCAGGCCGGTGATCGAGGGAAGCTATCCCCTGGCGGAGGCGGGCACGGTGCTCAAGCGCGTGCTCGACAGGGGAGCGACCGGAAAGATCGTGCTGAAGCCCTGAGGAGGGCGAGGCGCGGCCTTGAAAATGTCCCGGCCGGCGACAACGGCGGGGAAAAAGGGGAAATCCGGGTCCGAGCGGCAGAAAGCCGCCGGCCCCGCAGGGAGGAGTGACGGGTTTTGGATGTCCTGCAACTGATCGTGAGCGGCCTTGCAAACGGCTGCGTCTACGGCCTGATCGCGATGGGCTTCGTCCTGATCTACAAGGCGACCGAGGCGGTGAACTTCGCCCAGGGCGACTTCATGATGCTGGGCGCGTTCATCTGCCTCGGGCTGACCAACGCCGAGTTCATGGGGCTGCCGTTCTGGATCTCGGCCCCGGTGGCGATCCTCGTCATGGGGGCCTTCGGCTACGCGCTCGACTTCGTGGTGCTGCGGCGCATGTTCGGCCAGTCGCAGATCGCGGTCATCATCCTGACGATCGCGCTCGGCTTCGTGCTGCGCTTCTTCGCCGGGCTGATCTGGGGCCACGAGCCGGTGTCGCTGCAATCGCCGATCGCCGGCCGCGACGTGCGCTTCGGCGGGCTGGTGCTCGGCCTCGACGAGGTGGCGGTGATCGCCGTCACCGTCGTCCTGACGCTGGCGCTCTACTTCTACTTCAACCGCACCAAGCTCGGCGTGGCCATGCAGGCGTCGTCGCAGAACCAGCTCGCCGCCTACTATATGGGCATCCCGGTCAAGCGGGTTCACTCGCTGGTGTGGGCGCTGGCCGGCATGGTGGCGGCGGTGGCGGGCATCCTGTTCGCCTCCAAGGGCGCGATCGACCCGTCGATCGGCCTGCTCGGCATCAAGGCCTTCGCGGCCGCCGTCATCGGCGGGTTCGGCTCGCTGCCCGGCGCGCTGCTCGGCGGGCTGATCGTCGGCCTGATCGAGCCCTTCGCCTCGCGCTACATCGCCGCCGGCTACTCGCAGATCATGCCCTACCTGCTCCTGTTCCTGATCCTGGTCTTCCGCCCGCACGGCATCCTCGCCCAGGTCCACCGGAAGAAAGTGTGAGGAGGGCGCGATGAGAACAGTCTTCAAGACCTCCTACGACGCCGACATCAACCTGTTCCGCCACCGCGCGCAACTGGGCTGGTACGTGCTGCTGCTCGCGCTGCTGCTCGCCCTGCCGCTGTGGATGTCGAGCTTCGCCATCGGCGAGATGACCAACCTTCTGATCTGGGCCGTCGCCTGCATGGGGCTGATGATCCTCGTCGGCCAGACCGGACAGGCCAGCCTCGGCCACGCCGCGTTCCTGGCGGTGGGCTGCTATGCCAACGTGCTGCTCCAGACCAGCCTCGGCCTGCCCTTCATCGTCGCCTTCCCGCTGGCGGGGCTGATCGCCGGCGTCGCCGGCGCGCTGATCGCCATGCCGATGACGAGGCTGCACGGCGTCTATCTCGCCATCGGCACGCTGGCCATCGCGATCCTGACCGACGACTTCATCGTCCTCGCCACGCCGCTGACCAACGGCGTGATGGGCCTGTTCGCGCCCGACATCTCGATCTTCGGCATCGGCTTCAACCGCTACGCCAATCCCGACCGGCTCTATTATCTGGTGCTCGGCATCGCGCTCCTGGTCGTGTTCTTCTACCGCAACCTGCAACGCACGCCGCTCGGCCGCTCCTTCGCCGCGATCCGCGACTCGGAGATCTCGGCGCAGGCCATGGGCGTCAACGTGGCGCGCACCAAGGCCATCGCCTTCGGCATCTCGGCCGGCATAACCGGGCTCGGCGGCGCGCTGATGGGGCACTTCGCCGGCATCTTCAACAACGAGACGTTCAACGTCATCATCTCGATCCAGCTTCTGCTGGCCATCGTCATCGGCGGGCTCGGCACCATCCACGGCGCCTTCTTCGGCGCGGCGGTGGTGGCGCTCTTGCCGCAGGCGATCTCGATGACGCGCGATCTCGCCAACCAGGTGCTCGGCGGCGGCTCGGTCGCCATCCCGGGGCTGGAGGCGGCGGTGTTCGGCGCCATCCTGATCGGCTTCATCCTGTTCGAGCCGATGGGCGTCTACGGGCGCTGGGTGAAGATCCGCACCTATTTCGAGCTGTTCCCCTTCTACCGCAGGGACATGTTCCGCCGGCAGAAGTCCTACCTCAAGACGGAGCGGATGCGATGAGCCTGCTCGAGCTGGAAAACGTCACGCTCGCCTTCGGCGGCGTCGTCGCCGTCAACAAGGTCTCGTTCTCGGTCGAGGAAGGCGAGGTGTTCGCGCTGGTCGGCCCCAACGGCGCCGGCAAGTCGACCATCTTCAACCTGATCTCGCGCATCTACGATCCGGTGGAGGGCGACATCCGCTTCGACGGCCAGTCGATCCTCAAGCGCGCGCCGCACGAGATCGCCGGCCTCGGCATCGCCCGCACCTTCCAGAACATCGAGCTGTTCGACCAGGCGACGGTGATGCAGAACCTGCTTGTGGGCCGCCACCGCCACCGCAGGGGCAACATGTGGACGGAGCTCGCCTTCACGCCCTTCGTGCGCGCCGAGGAGCGGCGCCACCGCGAGGCGATCGAGAAGGTGATCGACTTCCTCGACCTTCAGGCCTACCGCGACAAGTACATCGCCGGCCTGCCCTACGGCGTGCGCAAGGTGGTGGAGATGGGCCGGGCGCTGGCCATCGAGCCGCGGCTTCTGCTGCTCGACGAGCCGGCCTCCGGCCTGTCGGTGGAGGAGACGCAGGACGTCGCCTTCTGGGTGGAGGACATCAAGAAGCAGATGGGCATCACCGTGCTGATGGTCGAGCACGACATGCATCTCGTCGCCTCGGTCTGCGACCGGGTGCTGGCGCTTGCCGACGGCAAGATGCTGGCGCTCGGCACGCCGCACGAGGTGCAGAACGACCCGCGCGTCATCGAGGCCTATATCGGCGGCGCCGACGAGAACGAAAGGGTGCCGGCATGACGGCGGTGGCGACGAAGGCGGCGCAGGCGCCCGCCCACGATGCGAAGGTCGTGCTGTCGGTGCGCAACATCGAGAGCTATTACGGACCGATCATGGCCATCCGCGGCGTCAGCCTCGAGGTGCGCGAGGGCCAGATCGTGACCGTGCTCGGCGCCAACGGCGCCGGCAAGACCACGCTGATGAAGACCATCTCCGGCGTCATGGACCCGGAGAAGGGCCAGATCCTCTATCAGGGGCGGGACATCGCCGGCCAGAGCCCGGACAGGATCGTGCGCGCCGGCATCGTCCACGTGCCCGAGGGCCGCGAGGTGTTCCCGCTGCTGACGGTGGAGGAGAACCTGAAGATGGGCGCCTTCACCCGCTCCGACGCCGACGGGGTGAGACAGGACCAGGAGATGGTGTTCTCCTATTTCCCGATCCTGGCGCAGCGCCGCAACCAGGCCGCCGGCACGCTGTCGGGCGGCCAGCAGCAGATGCTGGCCATCGGCCGCGGGCTGATGGCGCGGCCCAGGCTGATGCTGCTCGACGAGCCCTCGCTCGGCCTGTCGCCGCTTCTGGTCAAGGAGATCTTCCAGATCATCCGGCGGCTGAACCGCGAGCAGGGCGTGACCATGATGCTGGTCGAGCAGAACGCCAAGATCGCGCTCGAGGTGGCGGATTACGGCTATGTGATGGAGCTGGGCCGCATCGTCATGGCCGATACGGCCGAAAGATTGCTACAGTCCAAGGACGTGCAGCAGTTCTATCTCGGCGTCCAGACCGAGGAGGCCCAGCGCGGCCAGAAGCGCTGGAAGCAGAAGAAGACATGGCGGTGAGGGGAGGCCGGAAGGCGGACGAAGAGCCGCGCCGGACGATCCGCCAGGAGTGGAACGGGAGGAACGTGACATGACCGTCGCCGAAAAGATCCCGCCGCAGCAGACGGTGCTCGGCCACAGCTTTAACGCGGACCTGTCGCAGGGGCCGTACTACTTCGATGGCTGCGACACGCTGGCGAAGCTGTTCCGCCAGCGCTGCCAGGAGCTCGGCGGCAAGATCGCGCATCGCGAGAAGGACTACGGCATCTGGCTGTCCTACAGCTGGGCCGACTTCCACGAGCACGCGCGGCTGCTCGGCCTCGGCCTCGTGTCGCTCGGCCTCAAGCGCGGCGAGGTGGTGTCGATCCTGTCGGAGGACAACAAGGAGTGGATCTACGCCGACCTCGGCGTGCAATGCGTCGGCGGCGTCTCGTCGGGCATCTACACCACCGACTCCGCCGCCCAGCTCAAATATCTCGTCAACGATTCCGACAGCCGCTTCCTGTTCGTGGAGAACGACGAGCAGCTCGACAAGTTCCTGTCGGTGCGCCACGAGATGCCGGGGCTTTCCAGGGTCATCGTCTTCGACCGCGACGGCCTGCACGACTTCTGCGACGAGCAGGTCATCTTCCTCGACGACCTCTACGCGCTCGGCCGCGCCTTCCTGAAGGAGAACCCGAACCGCTTCGACGAGGAGATCGCGAAGTCGAAGCCGGAGGAGACGGCGATCCTGGTCTACACCTCCGGCACCACCGGGCCGCCCAAGGGCGCGATGATCAGCCACAAGAACGTCATGGCCTCCGTCATCGGCGCGGCGCTGACGCTTCCCGTGGGGCCCGACGACGAGCAGGTCTGCTTCCTGCCGCTGTGCCACATCCTCGAGCGGCTTCTGACCGTGTTCCTGCCGATCGGCATGAAGTCGACGGTCAACTTCGCCGAAAGCCCGGAGACGGTGTTCGACAATGTGCGCGAGGTCAGCCCGCACGTCTTCACCGCCGTGCCGCGCGTGTGGGAGAAGATCTACAGCCGCGTCACCATCATGGCGAGCGAGGCCACCCCCTTCGGCAGGTGGGCGTTCGGCCGGGCGGTGAAGGCGGGGCTGAAGCGCGTCGCCGCGATGGAGGCGGGCGGGCCGGTGCCGTTCGGCACGCGCCTTTCCTATGCGTTCTGGGACTTCACGGTCCTGCGCAACCTCAGGCGCATGCTCGGCTTCGACCGGCTGCGGCGCGGCACATCGGGCGCCGCGCCCATCTCGCCGGACCTGCTGCGCTGGTTCAAGGTGATCGGCGTCATCGTGCTCGAAGGCTACGGCATGACGGAAAGCTCCGGCGTCATCTCCGTCAACAGGCTGGACAATGACCGCACCGGCACCGTCGGCCCCATCGTGCCGGGCGGCGAGGTGCGCGTGGCCGACGACGGCGAGATCCAGTATCGCGGCCCCAACGTCTTCAAGGGCTACTGGAACAAGCCCGACAAGACGGCCGAGGCGCTGACCGAGGACGGCTGGCTGCGCACCGGCGACGTCGGGCGGCTGGACGAGGACGGCTTCCTCACCATCACCGGCCGCGTCAAGGACATCATCATCACCGCCGGCGGCAAGAACATCACGCCGGCCGAGATCGAGAACCGGCTGAAGTTCAGCCCCTACATCGCGGACGCGGTGGTGATCGGCGACAAGCGCAAGTTCCTGACCTGCCTGGTGATGATCGACCAGGAGAACGTCGAGAAGTTCGCGCAGGACCGCAAGGTGCCGTTCAACGACTTCCGCTCGCTGTGCGCCGCGCAGGAGGTCCGCGACCTGATCGCCGGCGTCGTGGAGGAGACCAATCGCGAGTTCGCGAGGGTGGAACAGATCAAGGATTTTCGCTTGATCGACGTGTTGTTGACGGCCGAAGATGACGAACTGACGGCCACCATGAAGTTGAAGCGCAGCTTCGTGGAGAAGAAGCACAAGCGGCTGATCGACGAAATGTACGGCTAGGCATATATCTCGTGCCCGGCCGTAGCGAATAACGGGAAACAACCAGGAGGAATGACATGAACAAGACAGTCGCAAAGTCCATTCTTGCCGCGGCGTTCGCTGCCGGCATGGCCTCCGCCGCGCAGGCGACGCAGGGCGTGACCGACACCGAGATCGTCATCGGCTCGAACGGCGACCTGTCGGGCATCTTCGCCGCCTTCAACGTCGGCGCCATCAAGGCCGCGCAGCAGGTCTTCGACGAGGCCAACGCCAAGGGCGGCATCCACGGCCGCAAGATCCGCCTCGTCGTGGAGGACCACGGCTACCAGGTGCCCAAGGCGGTGCAGAACTTCAACAAGCTGATCAACTCCGACCAGGTCTTCGCGATGATCCTCAACCTGGGGACGCCGCACAACCTGGCCGGCTTCCCGCTGATGGAGGCCAAGCAGGTGGCCAACGTGTCGCCGCTGACGGCGGCGCGCCAGATGCTGGAGGGCGACATCACCTACAAGTACACGGGCTTCTCCTCCTATTACGACCAGGTTCGCGCTGCGGTGACGATGCTGGCCGGGCAGAACGACGCCAAGGAAGTCTGCGCCATGTACATCCCCTCCGACTTCGGCCTCGAGGTCTATGAGGGCGCGAAGGACCAGGCCGAGAAGCTCGGCCTCACCTACGCGGCCGAGACCACCCACAAGCCGGACGAGCAGGACTTCGTGGGCTCGATCCAGAAGCTGCGCGAGGCGGGCTGCGACATCGTCGCCACCGGGCTCGGCGTGCGCCAGACCATCGTCGCCTACGGCACGGCCAAGAAGCTCGGCTGGACCGACGTCGCCTTCGTCGGCTCGTCGGCGGCCATGAACACGGCCGTCGCCAAGGTGCCGGAGGGCGTGACCGAGGGCTACTACGCGGCGGCCGGCTGGTCCGACTTCGAGAACCGTCTCGACAACCCGGAAGTCAAGGCATGGGCGGAAGCCTATCAGGCTGCCCATGGCGAGCCGGTCGGCACCGCCGCCCAGCTCGGCTACGGCGCGGCCCGCGCGGTGGTGACGGCGCTCGAGGCTGCCGGCCGGGATCTGACGGCCGACAGCTTCCGCGTCGCCATGGAGGGCGTGAAGTATCACGACGCCATCAACGACGTCGACATCGACTACGGCCCGGACCATCAGGGCGGCAACCTGATCGTCATCTCCAAGATCGAGGGCGGCAAGTGGATCGAGGTCGGGCGTCTCGACCAGTCCGAAGTCGAGTAGGCGTCCAGCCACGCGACGAAGGGCCGCGCGGGAGACCGCGCGGCCCTTCGCTTTGCGGGGCGGCGCGTCGCCGCTACCGGGTCGCCGCCATCCGCCGCCGGTAGGCGTCGGGGCTCTCGCCGGTCTCGGCCCGGAACATATAGATGAAGGCGGAGGTCGAGGCGTAGCCGAGCTCGATGGCGATGTCGGTCACGCTCATGCCCGCTTCGAGCAGCTCCAGCCCCCGGAACAGGCGAAGGCGCCGGCGCCAGGCCCGCAGCGTCATGCCCGTCTCGTCGAGGAAGCGGCGGGCCAGCGTGCGCTCCGACATGCCGAGCCTGCGCCCCCATTCCGCCACGGGCAGGGGATCGTCGGGCCGCGCATGCAGCGCCTCGCACAGCCGCACGAGCCGCGGGTCGCCCGGCCAGGGCAGGGCCGCCGCCGCAGGCCGCATCCGGCGCAGATGGGAAAGGACCAGCGCCAGAACCTGGTCGCGGTAGGGCCCCCGTTCCGCCGCCGCCTCGAGGGCCGCGACCTCGAGGATCAGGGCGCGCAGCAGCGGCGGCACCGCGAACACCATTTCGCGCCCGGCCAGCCCGAACGCCGGGTCGGCGGCGACATAGAGGCTGTGGAACTCGGCGCCGAGCAGGGTCGCGGAGCCGTGCAGCATGCCGGCCGGCACCCAGGCCGCCTGCTCGGGCGGGATCGCGTAGCGGCGGCCCTCCACCGAGACCGTCAGCACGCCGGCGACGGCGTAGACGAGCTGGTGCCAGTCATGGGCGTGCAGCGGAAAGTAGTGGCGGGCCGGCAGATGCTGGGCGCGCAGGCGGATCGGCCGCGGCGGCGGCTGGTCGGCCGGAACCGCCAACTGCGTCCATACGGCGTCGCGCGGATCGTGCGGATGTCTGTTCATCGACAGACTTTGTCATCGCGTCGAGAGACAGTCGAGCCGACAGCGGCTAGAAGGTCGATACCATGTCGAACGCCGCCTTCTCCCTGCTTCATCCGACGCGCGCCTGGCAGGTGCTTTGCGCCGGGATCGCCTCGCTCGTGCTCACCACCGGCCTGGCGCGGTTCGCCTACACGCCGCTGCTGCCGCTGATGCAGGCGCAGGCCGGGATGGGCGACACGCTCGGCGGCTGGCTGGCGACCATCAACTATGCCGGCTACATGACCGGGGCGCTGATCGCCTCCGCCGCCTCGGATGCCGGGCTGCGCCACCGGCTCTACCGCGCCGGCCTGCTTGCCGCCCTCGTCGGCACGGCCGGCATGGGCATGACCGACAACGCCGTGCTGTGGATGCTGCTGCGCTACGTCGCCGGCGTCGGCGCGGTCTCCGGGCTGCTGCTCGCCTCGGGCATGGTGCTGGGCTGGCTGGTGGCCAGAGGCAGGCGGCCCGAGCTCGGCCTGCACTTCTCCGGCATCGGCCTCGGCATCGTCGTCTCGGGCGTGCTGGTAGCCGTCATGACGCCGGCGCTCGACTGGGCGCAGCAATGGACGGTCATGGGCGCGGTCGCGCTGGCGCTGCTCGTGCCGGCGTGGCTGTGGATGCCGGCGCCGCAAGGGTGGCAGGCCGCCGCGACGGCGCCCGCCCCGCGCCGTGCGCCGGGCCTTGGCATGTGGCTCCTGATCGCCTCCTATTTCTTCGCCGGCGTCGGCTTCGTCATCAGCGCGACCTTCATCGTCGCCGCGACGGAGAAGCAGCCCGCCTTCGCCGGCCTCGGCTTCCTGGTCTGGGTCGTGGTCGGGCTCGCCGCCATTCCGGCGACCTTCGCCTGGGACCGTATCGCCCGCCGCGTCGGCGAGGTGCCGGCCATGATCGCGGCCTTCTGCCTTCAGGGCCTGTCCAGCCTGTTGCCGGTCTTCAGCGCCGCTCCGTGGGCGGCGCTGGGCGGGGCGGTCCTGTTCGGCCTCACCTTCATCGGCGTCGTCTCGCTGATGCTGACCTTGGTCGGCAAGCGCAACGGCGCCAACCCGTCGCAGGCCATGGCGCGGCTGACGCTGAGCTACGGCGTCGCCCAGATCGTCGCGCCGGCCCTCGTCGGTACGGTCGCGGAGAAGACCGGCAGCTACGATGCCGGCCTGTGGACGGCGGCGCTGGCCATGTTCGCCGGCGCGGCCGTGCTCGCCGCCTATGCGCCGGCCGAGCGGCGCGCGGCCGCCGGCTGAGGGAACGGGGCTTTCCGCCTCTATTCCGCTGGCTGGGTGGTCGCCATCGCCCGGGCGTTCGCTTCCTCCAGCTCGCGGTGGAGGCGCTTTTCCTCCTCGACCTTGGGCGTGACGAAGCGGCCGAGAAGCAGATAGGCGACGGGGGTGAGGTAGAGCGTCGAGATGGTGGAAAGCCCCAGCCCGCCGACGATGACCCAGCCGAGCGCGATGCGCGCTTCCGCGCCCGCGCCGCTCGCCAGCACCAGCGGCAGGCCGCCGACGATGGTGCACAGCATGGTCATCACCACCGGCCGCAGGCGGATGTTGGCCGCCTGCTCGATCGCCTCGCGCAGCGGCAGGCCGCGGTCGCGCAGCTGGTTGGCGAACTCGACGATCAGGATGCCGTTCTTGGCCATGATGCCGACCAGCAGCACCAGGCCGATCTGGCTGTAGACGTTGAGGCTGGTGCCGGTGAGCAGCAGCGCGAATACGGCGCAGGCGAGGCCGAGCGGCACCGTCGCCATGATGATGGCGGCCGACACGAAGCTCTCGAACTGGGCGGCCAGCACCAGAAGGATGATCACGACGGCGAAGCCGAACACGGCGGTCATGCCGCCGGAGGTCTCCTGAAGCGTCGCGGCCTCGGCCAGCGGCACGATGCGGCTGCCGGGCGGCATGTGCGGCGCGGCGATCTCCTGCGCGACCTCGTAGGCCTCGCCCAGCGCGAAATCGCCGGCAAGCTCGGCGGTGATCGCCACCGCGCGCTGCTGCTGCTCGCGCGCCAGCGACGGGGCGACGGCCTGCTCGGTGAGCGTGGCGATGGTCGCCATGGGCACGAAGCGGCCGTCCTGCGCCTTGACGAAGATGTTCTCCAGGTCGGTGGGGTCGTTGATCGGATGCGTGGCCGAGACGAGCTTGACGTCGTAGGAGCGGTCCTCGATGAACACCGATCCGATCTCGCGGCCGTCGAGCATGGCCTGGATCGTCTCCGACAGGCCGGCGATGTTGATGCCGAGGTCGGAGGCGCGGTCGCGGTCGATGCGCACGGAAAGCTGCGGCTGGGTCACGTCCTGCGACAGGCGCGGCTGGCGGAAGCGGCTGTCGCGCTCCATGTCGGCCACCGTCGCCTGCGCCGCCGCCGTCAGCTCGGCGTAGCTGTTGCCGACGATGGCGAACTGCAGGCCGCTGCCGGCGCCGCGGATGCGCAGGCTGTTGGGCTGGAAGGCGAAGGCGCGCACGCCCGGCACCGCCTGGACGCGGCTGGTGATGTCGGCGAGGATCTCGTGCTGGGTGCGGCTGCGCTCCTCCCAGGGCGCCAGCGACAGCACCACGAAGCCGGAATTCTGCGCGCCGCCGGAGCCGGCGATGGAGAAGGTGGAGGCGATCTCGCCGCTGTCGCGCAGCGGCTGTACCAGTTCCTCGATGCGGCGCATCTGCTGCGCGAGGTAGTCGAGCGACACGCCCTGCGGCGCGCTGATGCGCAGGAAGGCGGCCGAGCGGTCCTCCGACGGCGTCAGCTCGGAGCGGATGGTGGGAAACAGCACCACCGCCAGCGCCGAGAACAGCGCGGCGATCACCACCACCACCAGCGGCGCGTTGAGCGCGCCGCGCAGCGTGCGGCGGTAGACGGCGGCGAGCGCGCGGCCGATGCCGGCGAGCGGGCCGCCGGAATGGTCGTGATGGTGGTTGCCCATGAAGCGCGAGGCCATCATCGGGCACAGCGACAGCGCCACCACCGCCGACAGGAACACGGCGATGGCCAGCACGAAGCCGAACTCGCGGAACAGGCCGCCCGTCTGCCCCGGCAGGAAGGATAGCGGCACGAACACGGCGATCAGCGTCGCCGTGGTGGCGACGACGGCGAAGAACACCTCCTTGGTGCCGAGCACGGCGGCGGCGCGCGGGCCCATGCCCTCGTTGCGGCGGCGCACGATGTTCTCCAGCACCACGATGGCGTCGTCGACCACGAGGCCGGCGGCGAGCACGAAGGCGAGCAGCGTGAGGATGTTGATCGAGAAGCCGGCGAGATAGATCGCCGCCACCGAGCCGATCAGCGCCACCGGCAGGGCGAGGCCGGGGATGGTCGTGGCGCGGATGTCGAGCAGGAACAGGAAGATGATGAGCAGCACCACGGTGACGGAGATGCCGAGCGCGATCTCGACCTCGTGGATGGCGCCGTTGATGAACACCGCCTCGTCGCCGGTGACGAAGATGTCGAGCCCCTCGGGCAGCGTCGGGCGGATGCGCTCCACCGCCTCGCGCACGCCCTCCGAGATCTGAAGCGTGTTCGACTGGGCCTGGCGCAGTATGCCCATGCCGATGCCGGTCTTGCCGTTGGCGCGAAGCTGGGATTCGCCGATGTCGCCGCCCAGCGTCACCGTGGCGACGTCGCCCAGCCGGTTGGTGCCGTTGATGATGATCGCCTCGAACTCGTCGGGCGTCGTCACGGGCGCGGCCGCGCGCACGATCAGGTCCTGGGTGTTGCTGGTCAGCGAGCCGGCGGGCGTGTCGAGCGCGACGGAGGCCAGCGCGTTGCGGATGTCGGCGACGGTCAGGCCCAGGCTCGACAGCCGCGACTGGTCGATGTCGACGCGGAAGATCTTGTCGCGGTCGCCGTAGAGCTGCACCTCGGCGACGCCGTCGATGGAGGACAGCGCGTCGACGATCTGGTCCTCGACCAGCACCGTCATGTCGTGGACGCTCATGGTCTCGGAGGTGACCGCCAGCCGCACCACGGCCTGCGAGTCCGAATCCGCCTTGACGATCTGCGGCAGGTCGGCGTCGTCGGGCAGGTTGTTCTGGATGCGGCCGACCGCGTCGCGCATGTCGGAGGCGGCGGTGTCGAGGTCGACGCCGTCGCGGAACTCGACGGTGATGCGGCTGCGGCCGAAGGAGGAGGAGGACGAGATCGACTTCACGCCGGCCACGCGCGCGGCTGCGCCCTCGATGACGGCGGTGATCTCGCGGTCGATCGACTCGGCCGAGGCGCCCGAGAAATTGGTCGAGATGGTGATGACAGGCCGGTCGATGTCCGGCAGCTCGCGGATCTCGACGCCGAACAGCGCGGCAAGCCCGGCGACGGCGATCAGCGTGTTGAGAACGAGCGCGAGCACCGGCCGGCGCACGAAAAGCGCGGTCATCCCGGTCTCGACGGCGGCGGTGTTGCGCATCTCGCTCATGGGCCCGTTCCCGCTCAGGAGCCGGTGACGGCGGCGGTCGGGGCCTGGCCGGCCTCGCCGCCGACAAGGCGCACCGGCGCGCCCTCGCGCACGGCGTGGATTCCTTCCGTCACCACCTGGCCGGCGGTGCCGAGCTCGCCGGAGACGAGGATGCTGTCGGTGTTGCGCTGGACGATGCGCACGCCGACGCGGCGCGCCACGCCGTCCTCGATCAGCCAGACGAACGCGCCGTCGGCGCCCCACTGGACGGCCAGCGGGTCGACGGCGGGATAGGTGTCGCCGGGAAAGTGCATCTCGATCTGGAACGCCATGCCGGCGCGCAGAAGGTCGCGGGCGTTGTCGATGCTGGCCTGGACCTGGAGGGTGCGGCTCCTGGATTCGATGCGGCTGTCCACGGCGCTGACGACGCCGGCGTAGCCGTCGTCGGGCCGCGCGACCGCGGCGGCCGAGACCGGCTGGCCGACCGAGACCATGCCGGCGAAGCGCTCGGGCACCCAGAAGTCGACGACGATGCGCGAGCGGTCGTCGATGGTGGCGATCACGGTCTGCGTGGTGACGTGGTTGCCGACCGAAACCGGGATGATGCCGACGATGCCGGAGATCGGCGCCAGGATCGAGCGGCGCTCCAGCGTCAGCTCGGCGTCGCGCACGGCGAGCCGCGCGTTGGAGACGGCAAGCTCGGCCTCGGTGAGCTGGACGGCGGTGACGGTGTTGGTGGTGCGCAGCGCCTTCACGCGCTCCAGCCGGGCGCTGGCGTCCTCGAGCGCGATGCGGGCGCGGTCGAGCGCGATCTCCTCGGCGTCGGAGTCGATGCGGGCGATGACGTCGCCGGCGGAAACGTGTGCCCCCGACTCCACGGCGATCTCGGTCAGCCTGCCGGCCGAGAACGGCATCACCGAGACGGAGTTGAGCGCGCGGCTGGTGCCGATGGCGACGAGCCGGTCGTTGATGGTGGCGGTGGAGATGGGCGCAGTGACCACCGCGGCCGCCTCGCGGCCGGGGCCGTCGCCGCCCGCGCCGCCGGCCTCGCCCTGTTGGCCGCCGCCGGGCGCGACCCACTCGAGCCCCCAGCGGGCGAGGATCTCGGGCGCGCCCGGAAAGAAGCGCGCCCACAGCACAAACCCGGCCGCGATCACGACCAGCGAGAAAAGCAGTTGTTTCCAGAGCGGCATCCGATACTCCGCATTCCCGACGGCTTCCGCACGGCCTGGCAGCCGCCGACATGCAAGAAGAACGAGGCCGCGGTGACCGTCGCCGCTTCCCCATTGCCGTTTCTATGCCAAGTCACTCCCGCCGATAAACCCGTCCCTGGATTAAATATCGGTAATTTGATCGACCGGACCACCCCGCGCTCGAGGGCGGGCGCCGGCGCGGCCCGCACAAGGCGCTCGATTCCGGCCCGTTCTGGCTGTAAAAGATCGGCGTCGTGGTCCGTGCCGCGGCCCGCGCGTGGCCCGTTGCGCAGACGGGTGCGCTCGCGCACACAGTCGCAAAACCAACGCCAGGAATGGAAGACCAACACAAGCAAAGCGTCCGGCGCCGGCGTCCGGGCCGAGGGGATCGAGAGTGTCAGGCACGATTTCGTTCGAGGGTTTGAAGGAGAAGGTCGCGGCGGGCGACATCGACACCGTGCTGACGGCCGGCGTGGACATGCAGGGAAGGCTGATCGGCAAGCGCTTCCTGGCGAAGTTCTTCGTCGAATCCGCCCATGAGGAGACGCACGGCTGCAACTACCTGCTGGCCGACGACATCGATATGGAGCCGGTGCCCGGCTACAAGGCGGCGAGCTGGTCCAAGGGCTATGGCGACTTCGTCATGAAGCCGGACCTGTCGACCATCCGGCTGACGCCGTGGCTGGAAAAGACGGCGCTGGTGCTGTGCGACATCCAGGACCACCACACCCACGCGGACCTGCCGCACTCGCCGCGCGGCATCCTGAAGCGGCAGCTGGCGCGGCTGAAGGAGCGCGGCTGGCTGGCCTATTTCGCCTCCGAGCTCGAATTCTACCTGTTCGACGAGACCTATGCCTCGGCGCGGGCCAAGCGCTGGCAGGGCCTCGACACCGCCTCGCCCTATATCGAGGACTACCTGATCGGCCTGACCAGCAAGGAAGAAGGCGTGATGCGCCGGCTGCGCAACGAGATGGAGGCGGCCGGCATCCCCATCGAGAACTCCAAGGGCGAGTGGGGCCCCGGGCAGGAGGAGATCAACGTCCGCTACGCCGAGGCGCTGGAGATGGCCGACCGCCACGTCGTGCTCAAGAACGGCGCCAGGGAGATCGCGCATTCGGAAGGCAAGGCCATCACCTTCATGGCCAAGTACGACTATGCGCTGGCCGGCTCGTCGAGCCACATCCACAACTCGCTGTGGAGCGCCGACGGCAGGAAGTCGCTGTTCTTCGACCCCAAGGCCGAATACACGATGACGCCGCTGATGCGCTCGTGGGTGGCGGGGCAGCTGAAATACGCCCGCGACCTGACCTGGTTCCTGTGCCCCTACATCAATTCCTACAAGCGCTTCCAGGCCGGAACCTTCGCGCCGACCAAGACGGCGTGGAGCCGCGACAACCGCACCGCCGGCTTCCGCCTGTGCGGCGAGGGGACGAAGGGCATCCGCATCGAATGCCGCATCGGCGGCGCGGACCTCAACCCCTATCTCGCCTTCGCGGCGCTGATCGCGGCCGGGCTCGCCGGTGTCGACGAGAAGCTGGAGCTCGGCAAGCCCTTCGAGGGCGACGCCTACCAGGCCGCGCGGCTGACCGAGGTGCCCAAGACGCTGCGCGAGGCGATCGACGCCATGGCGAAGTCGAAGATGCTGAAGGCGGCGCTGGGCGAGGAGGTGATCGAGCACTATCTGCACACCGCGCGCTGGGAGCAGCTCGAATACGACCGCCGCGTCACCGACTGGGAGCTGCACCGCGGCTTCGAACGCTACTGACAACCACGACAACGAGGCTCTCATGACCGAAACGGTCAAGCTGAAATCCCCCATCGACGGCTCGGTCTACGCCGAGCGGCCGGTCGCGACCGAGCCCGAGATCGACGCGGCGATCGCCCGCGCCCGCGCCGCGCAGGCCGAATGGGCTAACGTCTCCGTCGCCGAGCGCGGAAAATACCTTCTCGCCTTCCTCGAGGCGATGCTCGCCATGAACGACGAGATCGTGCCGGAGATCGCCTGGCAGATGGGGCGGCCGGTGCGCTACGGCGGCGAGAAGGGCGGCGTCGAGGAGCGCACCCGCTACATGGTGGCGCTGGCCGAGAAGGCGCTCGCGCCCTACGTGCCGGAGGAGCGCCCCGGCTTCCGCCGCTATCTCAAGCGCGCGCCGCTCGGCGTCGTGATGACCGTCGCGCCGTGGAACTACCCGTATCTGACGACGGTCAACTCGGTCGTGCCGGCGCTGATGGCGGGCAACGCCGTCGTCCTCAAGCACGCCGCGCAGACGCTGCTGGTCGGCGAGCGCTTCCAGGCCGCCTTCGACAAGGCCGGCCTGCCCAGGGGCGTGTTCCAGAACATCGTGCTCAGCCACGGCCAGACCGAGAGGCTGCTCGGCTCGGGCCTGATCGACCATTGCAACTTCACCGGCTCGGTCGCCGGCGGGCGGGCCATCGAGAAGGCGGCGGCCGGCACCTTCATGACGCTGGGGCTGGAGCTCGGCGGCAAGGACCCGGCCTATGTGCTGCCCGACGCGAAGCTCGACCACGCCATCGCCAATCTGGTCGACGGCGCCTTCTACAACACCGGCCAGTGCTGCTGCGGCATCGAGCGCGTCTATGTCCACGAGAAGGTCTATGACGACTTCGTCGAGGGCTTCGTCGCCGAGACCAGGAACTATGTCGTCGGCAACCCGCTCGATCAGGCCACGACGATGGGGCCGATGGCGCAGGCGCGCTTCGCCGATTTCATCCGCGAGCAGAAGGCCGAGGCGCTGCGCAAGGGCGCGGTCGCCCATATCGGCATGAAGGTCGAGGGCGACGCCGCCGGCTCGCCCTATCTCGCGCCCGAGGTGTTGACCGCTGTCAACCACCAGATGAGCGTGATGCGCGAGGAATCGTTCGGCCCCGTCGTCGGCATCATGAAGGTGCGCGACGACGAGGAGGCGATTTCGCTGATGAACGACAGCCCCTACGGCCTGACCGCATCGGTGTGGACCACCGACACCGAGCGCGCGGCGCAAATCGGCGACCGCATCGAGACCGGCACCGTGTTCATGAACCGCTGCGACTACGTCGATCCCGGCCTTGTGTGGACCGGGGTCAAGGACACCGGCAAGGGCGGCGCGATGGGCCTCGTCGGCTACGGGAACCTGACGCGGCCGAAGAGCTACCACCTGCGCGAAGCGATCTGATCTTCCGAAGGATAATCATGACCAACCTCGTCTCGAAATGGAACTATCCCACCACCGTGCGCTTCGGCGCCGGCCGCATCAGGGAGCTGCCGGAGGTGCTGAAGGAGGCGGGGATCGCGAACCCGCTCTTCGTCACCGATCCGGGGCTGGCGAAGCTGCCGGTGGCGGCCTCGACGCTGACGCTGCTTTCCGACGCCGGCGTGCCGCACGGCGTCTTCTCCGACGTCAAGCCGAACCCGGTGGAATCGAACCTGCATGCCGGCATCGAGGTCTACAAGGCAGGCAACCATGACGGCGTCGTCGCCTTCGGCGGCGGCTCGGCGCTCGACCTCGGCAAGCTGATCGCCTTCCAGGCGCATCAGGGCCGCCCGGTGTGGGACTTCGAGGACATCGGCGACTGGTGGACGCGGGCCGACGCCTCCAAGATCGCGCCCATCGTCGCGGTGCCGACCACGGCCGGCACCGGCTCGGAGGTCGGCCGCGCCGGCGTGCTCACCCACGAGGCGAGCCACACCAAGAAGGTGATCTTCCATCCGAGGATGATGCCGGCCATCGTCATCGCCGACCCCGAGCTGACGGCCGGCATGCCGCCCTTCATCACCGCCGGCACCGGCATGGACGCGCTCGCCCACTGCCTCGAGGCCTATTGCGCGCCGGGCTACCACCCGATGGCCGACGGCATCGCGCTCGAAGGCATGCGCCTCGCCTTCGAGTACCTGCCGAAAGCCTTCGCAAACGGCGGCGACCTCGAGGCCCGCGCGCACATGATGTCGGCCGCCGCCATGGGCGCGACCGCCTTCCAGAAGGGGCTGGGCGCAATCCACTCGCTGTCGCACCCGATCGGCGCGCTCTACGACACCCATCACGGCATGACCAACGCCGTGTTCATGCCCTATGTGCTGGCCTTCAACCGCCCGGCCATCGAGGAACGGATTTCCCGCGCCGCCGCCTATCTCGGCATTTCCGGCGGCTTCGACGGCTTCGCCGCGGCGGTGCGCAAGCTGCGCGAGACGCTCCAGGTGCCGCACACCCTGCCGGAATTGATCAAGGATTTCGCGCCGGACGCCGCGCGCCGGGACCTGATCGCGGAAATGGCCATCGTCGACCCCACCGCCGGCGGCAACCCGGTGAAGCTGACCAGGGAGGCGGCGCTTTCGCTGCTCGACGCGGCGATTTCCGGCCGGCTCTGACCCGATCTTTCGCGCGATGTGGAGAAGGCCCGCTCCCCCGCCGGGGCGGGTCTTCATATTTCGGTAACAATGCCCATATTATGCTGCAAGCAGATCGCTTCCATCGCTGACCACGGATGTACTGGCAGGATGTCGAGGCGAAGGAGGAAGGTCGGGCGCTGCCCGGCCTTTTTCGTTCCGGCCCCGCCTGTCCGCAGGCCGCCGAGTTCAGCGCATTTGCGTATCCCACTCGCGCCAGTGCGTGGGCGAGACCTGTACCTTCTCGCCCGTCGCGGACTTGACCCATGGGGCCGTGCCGGGAGTGCGCCGGCAGGGGAAGACGAGGGCGTGGGCGCCGTCGCGGTCGATCACGGCGAGCTCGAGGTCCCGATCGAAGGGGGCGGTCGATATCGGTTGCCACTGCATTTCCTCGTGGCCGCGGCGGCCACCCTTTCAGTCGGTATCCGGCAAGCCGAGCGTTCCACCGGCACTAGGCCGCCAGATCGTGCAGGACCTGCCACTTGACGATCTCGACGCTGCGCAGGTTCGGCAGCCGGATGACGTCCTTGTGCTTGAGCCGCGTGAAGACGCGGGAGACCGTCTCGATGGTCAGGCCGAGATAGTCGGCGATGTCGGCCCGCGACATCGGCAGCTCGACCTGCGGCAGTCCGCCCTGGCGCTCGGACATGTCCGCGATGAAGGCGGCGACGCGCTCGACGGCGTTCTGCCTGCCGAGGACGAGCAGGTGCTCCTGCGTCCTGACGAGGCCGCGAAGCGCCATCGGCAGGAGCTCGCCGGCCCGCTCGTCGCGGAACGACGACAGGCGCAGGACGCGGATGCCGGTGGCGCAGATGGCTTCGGCGAAGAAGTGATGGGTGCTGTCGGTCTCGAAGCCGAACGCCTCGCCCGCCAGATGGAAGGCCGAAATCTGCCGGCGGCCGTCGGCCAGCAGGCGGTAGACGCGCACGGCGCCGAACTCGACCATGTAGAGATTGCCGCTCTTTCCGCCCTGGGCGTAGATCTCCTTGCCGGCGGGGAAGAACTGGGGCGGCTGCGTGCTTGCGCCGAAGGGCGACAGGACCGCCTCGTCGCGGGCGGGCCGGGCTTCGTCCGGACGAGGCGGTATCCGATGCGTTTCCAGATTGGCCATGATCGTCTCCAGATGCTGATGACGATCAATCGCGCAAATGCCGCCGTCGCGAAATTCGGTTGGCTCCGTAGGGGAATCTACGTACCGGCCGCCGCCGGCCTGTCCGCTGCCCTAGCTGTGCCTGGCGGCGAGGTCGAGCATGATCGCCATGCGCACCAGGTCGGGCAGGCTTCTGGCCTGCATCTTGGCCATGACGTTGGCGCGGTGGACCTCCACCGTGCGCGGGCTGATGTTGAGGTCGTAGGCGATGGTCTTGTTCGGCATGCCGGCCACGACGGCCGAAAGCACCTGCCGCTCGCGCTCCGAGAGCTGGTCGAGCCGGGTCCTGAGCGTGGCGGCGTCGTCCGTGGCCTCCGTCCTGTCGAGGCGGCTTGCCGCGCGCTTGATGGCGTCGACCAGCACCTCGTCCTCGAACGGCTTCTCGATGAAATCGACCGCGCCGGCCTTCATCGCCGCGACCGCCATCGGCACGTCGCCCTGTCCGGTGACGACGATGGCCGGCACCATGGCGCCCGCCGCGTTCAGCCTCTCCAGCAGCTCGACGCCGCTCATGTCCGGCATGCGCAGGTCGGTGACGAGGCAGGCCCGGCCGATGTCCGGCGCGGCGGCGAGGAAGCCGGTCGCCGAGCCGTGGACGCGCACGGTGAAGCCCATCGTCGTCAGCAGGAAGGCGAGCGACTTGCGCGCCGCTTCCTCGTCGTCGACGATATGAACGACATAGCTGTCAATCTGCATGCGCCGCCTCTCTTGCCGCCGCGGGCAGCGACACCCGGAAGGTGGCGCCGCCCGCCTCGTTGCGGCTTGCCGCGATGGAGCCGCCATGCGCCTCGACGATGCGCCGGGAGATGGAAAGGCCGATGCCCATGCCGTTCGCCTTGCTGGTGACGAAGGGCTCGAACAGCCGCTCGGCGATGTCCTCGGCGATCCCCGGCCCGGTGTCGGCCACCTCGATCACCACGCCCGCGCCGTCGCGGCCCGTGCGCACGACCAGCTCGCGCCGGTCGCTCTCGCGCATCGCCTCCATGGCGTTGCGCATCAGGTTGATGAGCACCTGCTGGATCTGGACGCGGTCGGCGACCACCTCGTCGGCGCCGGAGCCGGAGGAGAAGTCGAATATCGAGCGCACGCCCTGCTCGCGCGAGCCGACCAGCGCCAGCGCGCCGGCCTCCTCGATCAGCTTGCGCACGTTTTCCCGCGACTTCTCGGTCTCGCCATGCGTGACGAACTCGCGCAGGTGGCGGATGGTCTCGCCGGCGCGCAGCGCCTGCCTGGCGGTCTCCTCCAGCGCCTCCCTGATATGCGCGGCCGCCGCGCCGTCCAGGCTGGAGAGATAGCGCACGCAGCCCTGCGAATAGTTGGCGATCGCCGCGAGGGGCTGGTTGAGCTCGTGCGCCAGCGTCGAGGCCATCTCCCCCAGCTCGCTGAGGCGGGCGAGCCGCGCCAGCTCGCTCTGCACCTCGCGCAGCCGCGCCTCGGTCTCCTCCCGCTCGGTCAGGTCGCGGATGAAGCCGGTGAAGAAGGTCTCGCCGGCGGAGCTGGCCTCGCCGACGGTGAGCTTCATGGGAAAGGTGGAGCCGTCCTTCCTGCGCCCGACCACCACGCGGTCGATGCCGATGATCCGCTTCTCGCCGGTCTCCAGGTAGCGCCGGATGTAGCCGTCGTGCTCGCGGCGGTAGGGTTCCGGCATCAGCATGCTGACGTTGCGGCCGACCGCCTCGGCTTCGGTGTAGCCGAACTGGCGCACCGCCGCCGTGCTGAAGGAGGTGATGAGGCCGGTCCGGTCGATCACCACGGTCGCGTCGGGGACGGTGGCGAGGATCGAGCGCAGATGCGCCTCGCGCGACTTGATCTCCTCCTCGCTCCTTTCGAGCGCGCGGCGCGAGCGGCGCAGCATCTCGCCCATCCAGGCGATGACGAGGCCGACGGCGGTGAAGATCGCCACCTGCAGCCAGGCCGTCGGGTCGCTGCCGGCGATGAAGAGCGCGCCGGCGAGCGAAAGCGCGAGCGCGAACAGCCCCGGCCCGATGCCGCCGGCGATCACCGCGACCAGGATCACCGGGACGAAGAGGACGAAGATGGCCGCGTTGCCGAGCGCGTCCTGCAGCGCCAGCCGCAGGGCGAAGGCAACCGCCACGGCGGCGCCCGCGAGCAGGTATCCCGCCCGGCCCTCGAAGCGGCGGGAAAAGACAAGCTGAAGAAAACGCCCCTGCAATCCAGGCATGTCTGCGGCTGGCATCGGCTCACCGTTGGAGAAGGCATGCAGCACAACGCGCGTGGCGGATTCCGGGCGGCCCGATCCGGCAATGCCGCGCGCAGGCGGCGGGCCGCGGGGCGGGCGCTCTTGATCCACATCAAGAATATCCGAGCAACCGCTTGAAAGGAAGCGGATCGGCGGGCGCCGCGGCGGCCAATTGTCGCTGCGGCCGGTCCCCGGGCAGGCGTTCGATCAGCTCTCGATGAAGCTTGCGAGCACGCGCGCCTTGCGCGCGCCGCGCAGCTTGCCCAGCGCCCGGGCCTCGATCTGGCGGATGCGCTCGCGCGTGACGCCGAACTCCCTGCCGACCTCCTCCAGCGTGTGCTCGCAGGAGCCGCCGAGGCCGAAGCGCATTTCGAGCACGCGCCGCTCGCGCGCGCTGAGGTCGTGCAGGGCCTGGGCGATGGCCTGCCGCAGCGCGCCGGCCTCGGCCGCCTCGTGCGGATCGACCGCGTCGCGCGCCTCGATCAGGTCGCCGAGCGTGGCGTCCCCGTCCTCGCCGACCGGCAGGTCGAGCGAGGTCGGCTCCTGCACCAGCGACAGCGCCCGCGCGACGTGCTGCGGCGACAGGCCGGTGCGGCCGGCGATCGCCTGCGCGTCGGGCGCGCGGCCGTCGCGCTGCTCCAGGATGCGCCGCTCGCGCATGACCTTGCCGGCCGTCTCCGCCATGTGGACGGGAACCCGGATCATGCGCCCCTTGTCGGCGATGGCGCGGACGATCGCCTGGCGGATCCACCACACGGCATAGGTGGACAGCTTGACGCCCCGGCGATGGTCGAACTTCTCGACGGCGTGCATCAGGCCGAGATTGCCTTCCTGGATCAGGTCGAGCAATTCGAGCGAGCCCCGGCCCTGATACTTGCGCGCGATCGACACGACGAGGCGAAGCTGCGAGCGCACCATCTCCTCGCGCGCGGCCTTGAGCCGCCGCCAGGCCTTGCCGGCATCCGCGGCGGCCTGCGCGAAGGCGGCGCGGGGCAGGCCGGTCCGCTCCGCGCACAGGCGCGCGGGCTCGTCCTGCGCCGCCCGCAGGCCCCTGCGCTCGGCCTCGACCAGATCCGTCATCGCCGTGACCCTGTCGGCGCGCAGCGGCAGGGGAAGCGCCCCGGCGAAATCCGCGAGGAGCGCCCGCAGCCGCCGCGACGGCTCCGCGCGGCCGCCTTCGTCGCGCCTCAGCGCCGCGATCCCGGCGGCGACGGCCGCGGCACGGTCGAGCCGCGCGGCAAGGCCGGCGTCGGGCGCGGCGCGCGCACGGTCGTCCTGTCCTTCCCCGTCGTCCTCGGCGGCCTGCCCGTCCTGCGCCGCGCCGTGGACGACGAAGACGTCGGCGACGCCAAGGCGCGCCTCGCGGATGCCGTCGATCCAGCCGGCGACATGCTCGACGACGAGCGGGATCGCGCACAGCCGCTCGACCAGCGCCTCCTGCGCGGCCTCGATGCGGATGGCGAGCGCGGTCTCCTGCTCGCGCGACAGCGGCGCGCTCGCGCCCATGTCGCGGAGATAGGCGCGCACGGGGTCGCGAGCCGGCGCGGCCTCGCGCTCCGGCTGGCGGGGCGTCGGCGCCGGCGCGGCCGGCAGGCCGGCAGGCCCGCCGCCGACGATGTCGGCGATGTCCGGCTCGAGGCCGGCCTCCTGCGCGCGCACGTTGTCGCGCGGCGCGGCCGCGTCGAGATCGCGGTCGAAACCGATGGTGATGTCCTCCCCGGCCGTGCCGGGCCGGGGGTGCAGCGGAAAGTCCATGTGCCTGCGGTCCTGTCGAGGGCGCGCCGGTCGGGATCGATGGGCGGCGGAGCGAAGGCCCCGCGCGGCGTCGCGGCCGTGCGGCTCGTCCCGTGCGGTTTGTCTCGTGCGGGGCGGATTGTCCTCGCCCGGCCTTCGCCGGCGACGTGTTTTCCGCACTCAGATGGGAGCGCGGCGGCACGAAATCAACGCCGCGCGGCCTTGTCAGTTCGACAGGAGCCGGTGGAGCGTGCCGTCCGACAGAAGCGAGCGCGTCACGCCGCCGAACGCCCACTCGCGCAGCCTGCTGTGGCCGTAGCCGCCGGCGACGACGAGATCGGCCCCGACCTCGAGGGCTTTCGCCGCAAGCGCGCCGGCGACGTCGGGCTCGGGCCCCACCATCACCTCGGGCCTGGCCTTCGCGCCGTGCCGCATCAGGTAGCGGACCACGTCGGCGCTGCCGTCGCGCGCCTTGAAGCTGTCGCTTTCGGCGCAGGCGACGACGACCACCTCCTTCGCGCCGGTCAGGAACGGCAGGGCGTCGGCCACCGCGCGCCTCGCCTCGCGCGTGTCCTTCCAGGCCACGACGACCCTTTCGGCGCGCAGCGGCGGATGCGTCTCGGCGGCGAACAGCACCGGCCGCCCCGTCGCGAGGATCAGCGTCCCGGCATCGACGCCGCGCGAGCGGTCGGCCGCGGCGGGGGAGCCCGTCACCACGAGGTCCGCGGCGCGGGCGTGAAAGGCGACGATGTGGGTCGGGTCGCCCGTCTCGGCGCGCCAGGATGCGCGCCCGTCCTCGCCGACGATGCCGAGGAACTCCTCCTTCATCGCCTTGAGCCGGTCCTCGATGCTGCGCGTGCTGCGGAGGAAGGCCTCGGCCGAGGCGATGCCGCTCTCGTCGGAGGGGATGGGCATGCGCGCCTCGGCGGCGGCCACCGCGATGAGGTCGGCCTCGAAGCGGCCGGCGAGGTCGCGGGCGAACTCCAGCCGCGGGGCGACGGGCGAATCCACGTCGAGCTGGACCATGATCGTCCTGAAAAGCATGTTCCTCTCCTTCCAACGGCGGCGAGCCGGCAGGTTGGCCGGCTCGCGGCATCCTCGTTGCGCGTCAGGCCCCGCCCGGCGCGCCGGCCGCGCTCGTCCGCGACCGGGCCTCGCGAAGCGCGTCCACGACCTCCTCGTCGCTGAGCTGGCGGAAGTCGCGATAGTGGTGCCCGAGCGCCAGGAAGCGGACGGGCTGGCTGGGGCAGACGACCCGGCCGGCCTCCTGCGCCAGCTCGACCACCGTCTCTGGCGGGGCGACGGGAACCGCGACGACGATCTCGCGCGGGGAGCGCCGCTTCAGCGCGCGGATCGCCACCCGCATGGTCGTGCCCGTCGCGACCCCGTCGTCGACGAGGATCGCCGTCCTGCCCCTGACGGAGAGCGGCTTGCGCCCGGCCCGATAGATGTGCCTGCGCCGCTCCAGCTCCGGCCGCTCGCGGCCGATCAGCGCCTGCAACCCGGAATCGTCGAGACCGTAGGCCTCGACGATCTCGTGGTTGAGCACGACGTCCGGCGGATCGCCGTCGACGATCGCCGCCACCGCCAGCTCGGGGTTGCCGGGCGCGCCGACCTTGCGCACGATGACGAGGTCGAGCGGCGCGCCGAGCGCGCGGGCGATCTCGGCCGCCACCGGCACGCCGCCGCGCGGCAGCGCCAGCACCACCGGGTCGGGCAGGCCGAGCCTTGCGAGCTCGTCCGCCAGCTTCCTCCCCGCCTCCTGCCGGTCGCGGAACATCATCGCCTCAATCCGCCGGCCACAGGTCCTGAAGGGGCTTCTTCATGGCGTTCCTGACCTCTTCGATCTCGCCGCGCGAGACGTGACGGTCGAGCAGCCTGAAGACGGCCGACACCGCGGCATCCGGGTCGTTCAGGCGGTCGTCGGCGAAGGCGGCCTCCACGCGCGCGATGAAGTCCTCCTTCTTGCGGTTCTCGACCGGCGTCGCCAGCGGCTTCCAGCCCTCGAAATAGATGCCGCGGATCAGGGCCGGGAACTGCGCGGCAAGGTCCGTCATCTCCTGCTGCGGCAGCCAGTCGCGGACCGCATGCAGCACGCAGCGCAAGAGGTGGTAGGCGCGGCGCTCGGGCCAGTCGAGGTCGTCGGCAAGCTCGTTCACCCATTGCTGGGCCTGCTGCGCGGCCTGCGTGAAAACGGCGATCGATGTGCCGGACATGCGGGTTCTCCATGGTTCGGGCCGGCGGCCGCCGCCGGCGCGCGGGGCGTTTGCGCCGGCGGCGGGGCGGGGGCGTCAGCTTCCCTTGACGGCGATCTTCCTCTCCGCCTGCCTCGCCTCGGTGGTCTTGGGCAGCCGCACGGTCAGCACGCCCCTGGCGAAGGCGGCGTCGATCGCGTCGGCGTCGACGCCGTCGGGAAGCCGGAAGCTGCGCTGGAACGAGCCGTAGCGGCGCTCGGACAGGTAGTAGTCCTTGCGCTTCTCCTCCTTCTCCTCGCCCTTCTCGCCCTTGATGGTCAGCGTGCGGTTGGCGAGCTTGATCTCGACGTCCTTCTCGTCGAGGCCGGGCAGCTCGGCGGTGATCTCGTAGGCGTCTTCCTTCTCGACGAGATCGACGGCGGGCGCGACCTGCCAGCCGCCGCTTCCGGCGCGCGGCACGTCGATGCCGAACACCCTCGACGGCAGGCGCCGGTCGAAGGGCCGGAAGTCGTCGAACAGGCGGTCGACCTCGCGGCGCAGGCTTTCGAGCGGGCCCCATTCGTAGGTCTTCCCCGGAGCGTGCGCCTTTTCGGGGGCCGTCCCGGAAGGCGTCTCCGCGGGCGGTGTGGGTGAGGTTTCGGCCATGGCTGAACTCCTTGCGCTTGACGGACGCCGCTGCCGCTCCCGGCCGCCGCGCGCGCTCCTTGCGTCGAAAAAACGCCTCGCTCGCGCCGCTTCGCCCGGTCGGGCTCGATCCGGCAATGACGGCAGCAAACCCCGTTCGGGGCTCCTTCTCATTGACGCGGATCAAAACCGGCGGCGGTCCGCCCGCGGCGATTTTGATCGGCGTCAAGGACGCGCGGGACGGATGCGGCTTGAATTGCCGGCGCGTCGTGCCAATGTGAGTGAAGGCGCCGCGAGCCCCGCCCTCGCCGACGGCAGGCGCGAGGCCATCCGCCGGGCGCCCTCGATGCAGGGAGGCCGAGCCATGCAGGTCCGTTCGCTGAGCACGCTCGAATGCACACGCCTGCTGACCGAGCACCGGCTCGGACGGCTGGCCTGCGCCGGCGACGGCCGGCCCTATGTGGTGCCGATCTTCTTCGCCTATGCGGACAACCATCTCTATGCCTTCTCGATGCCCGGCAGGAAGATCGATTGCATGCGCGCCAACCCGCAAGTGTGCATGCTGGTCGAGGAGCACGGCGCGGGGCGGGACTGGAAGAGCGTCGTCGTGGAGGGACGCTACGAGGAGCTGCCCGACCGCATCGGCCACAAGCACGAGCGCGACCATGCCTGGCTGCTGCTCAGCCGGCATTTCGACTGGTGGGAGCCGGGGGCGCTGAAGCCGATGACGGTGCCCGTGTCCGACCATCTCGATCATGTCTTCTTCCGCATCCTCATCGAGCAGGTCTCGGGACGCGAGGCGCGCGACGACGGATAGCGCGACGGACGCCCGGACAAATCCGGGCTGCCGCTCTATCCGTCTGTTTTTGCCGCATTTATGCGACGTCAAGTGAGTCCACTTGACTGCAAAATGCGCCAGCCCGTTACGGCTGGCGCACGAGGACGGCGCGCAGATGACGGGTGAAGAACGCGGCGACGCCGGTATCGTTCAGATGATCGGTGTCGGCGTAGAAGCCGGGATCGGGCATCGCCCCGGAATAGTCGAGCACGGCCACCTTGTGCCGGTCGGCGAGCGCGCCAAGCGCGGCGCCGAACCCGGCCTCGCCCGGCAGCAGGCTCCTGAAGCGCGGCGGCAGCGGCATCCTCACGACGGTGACGCCGGCGCCGCTGCGCTGCGCCGTCTCCACCAGCCCGGCGAACGCGGCGAGGTAGCGCTCGCGCATCGCCGTCTCGTCCGCGACCGGCGGGTAGAGATAGCCGATCCGCGACCGCTCGGCCGAGGGCGACAGCCGGAAGGTGCGCTCGAACGAGGCCTCGCCCTCCCAGACGTCGCGGCGGAAGCGGTTGCGGTTGTTGAGCTTCGAGAAGCCGGTGACGTAGTCGGCGAGCGCGCGCGGATCGACGCCCTCGCGCGCGACGTAGCCGGCAAGCCGCGCGGCGAGCGCGGGGTGGAACGGCGTGCGGGCAAGCAGGTCGCCGTCGGAGAAGCGGCCCTCGTTCCAGACCGGCGCGCGGAAGGCGAAGCCGTCGGCGACGTAGAGCACGTTGCGCGCGCGGCGGCGGGAAAGGAAGTGCTCGAGCACGAAGCGGTTGTAGAGCGGGCCGGTGCCGGGGCCGGCGAGGTTGAGGATCGTCAGGCCGGTGTCGCGTTCCATCTCGGCGTTGAAGCCGCCGAAGTCTAGCGGCATGGCGCGCGAGGCGCCGAGGACGAGCCAGTCGACATCCATGGCGGCGGCGTCGGCCTTGTAGATCGGGTTCATGCGGCCGTTGCGGTGGAGGAGCCATTCGGAGCCGGCGAGCAGCAGGGCGTAGATGACGAGCCCGATGCCGATGAACCGGGCGACCGTCGCGGCCTTCGGCGCGGTCCCGATCGGGATCATCCGTTCCATCTTCCGCCTCAGAACTGCATGTAGATGAACCCGCCCGCCTGCCAGCGGCCGAGGAGGACGAGGGCGAAGATGCCGGCATACCAGGCCGACCAGCGCAGCACGACCGGCGCGGCGGCGAGCCGGTCGCGGATCGGCCGCCGCTCGTCCAGCGCCTCGACCACGATCAGCAGCGCGATCAGCGCCGCGCCCAGCGCATGGTCGGCGGTGAAGGGGTAGAGGGGAACGAGCGCCGGCAGGCCGGGCAGCGCCGCCCAGATGCGTCGGATGACGACCAGCGCCTGCTCTACGGTGTCGGCGCGGAAGAAGATCCAGCTCACGAGGATGAGGTGGAAGGTGAGTAGGATGCGCAGCGCGCGCAGCCATGCGCTCGCCGCGACCCGCGGCAGCATCGCGCCGAGCCGCCGCCACAGGCCGCGCGTCGCCAGCCCCGCCCACTGGTAGGCGCCGTTCAGCGCGCCCCAGACGAGGAAGGTCCAGCCGACGCCGTAGCCGAGGCCGGCGTGCCACAGGCCGCTGACCACGAACACGGCCATGACGTTGAGATAGCGGCGCGGCAGCCCCGCCTTGCCGCCGCCGAGCGGGATGTAGAGATAGTCGCGGAACCAGTGGCCGAGCGAGACGTGCCAGCGCGACGACCAGAACTCGGCGGTGGTGACGGCGAGATAGGGCCGGCGGAAATTCTCCATCAGCCGGATGCCGAACAGCAGCGACAGCCCGACCGCGATGTCGGAATAGCCGGAGAAGTCGCAATAGATCTGGAAGGCGAAGAAGTAGACCGCGATCAGGAGCTCCATCGGCGCGGCGTAGGGCGCGATGCGGAAGGCCCCGTCCACCACCGGCGCGAGGTTGTCGGCGACGACCACTTTCTTGAACAGGCCCCAGACGATGAGCTGAAGCCCGGCGACGGCGAGCACCGGGTCGAGCCTGAGCCGGGCGGGCACCTGCGCCAGGAACGGCCCGGCGCGCTCGATCGGCCCGGCGAGGATCTTCGGGAACCACGCGACATAGAGCGCGAGCCGCCCCGCGTCCTTCTCGCCCGCGCACGCGCCGCGATGGACGTCGATCAGATAGGCGGCGGCCATGAAGGCGTAGAAGGAAAAGCCCACCGGCGCGGCGATGCCGATGCGCGGCAGGAAGGGCTGGCCGGCGAGCGCGGCCTCGATCTCGCCCGCGACGAAGTCGTAGAACTTCAGCGCCGCCAGCGCGCCGAGGATGAGGAGGAGGCCGGCGGCGAGCGCCGCCCGGCGCGTCGCCGGCGGGCCCGAGGCGATCAGCCGCCCGGCCGCCCACGCGACCGCGACGACGGCGAACAGGAAGCCGAGATTGGCCGCCCCGAAGCTGGCGTAGAAGACGAGGCTCGCCGCCAGCAGCAGGAGCCAGCGCAGCCGCTGCGGCGCAAGCGCGAACAGGACAAGCGTCGCGGCGAGGAACAGGAAGAAGGTGAGCGAGGTGAAGAGCATGGCGCGCCGTCTCCCCGCCGTCCGTCACGGGTCCTAATAGGTCGCGCCGCCGGCGCGCAGGTCGATCGGCACGTCCTCGATGGAGATGCCGCCGTTGAGGACGAGATAGTCAGCGAGTGCGGCGCGCTCGTCCTGCGTGGTCTTGATCTCGACGTGGCTCGGCTTGTTCATGGTGCCGAGCCAGGCCTCGCGGCTGCGGTCCTGCGTCACCACCACGGTGATGATGTGGCAGGACTGGCAGTATTCCAGCGTCAGGTCGCGGCCGTCGCGCGGCAGGGCGTGGCCGCCGGTGTCCATGGTCTGGCCGCCGCGCTCGGCCGCCGGCATGGTCGCGGCGAGATAGGCGGCGAGCGTGTCCTGCTGGACGGGATCGAGGCCGGTGTCGAGGCCCTGGATCGTGGCCAGCCACTCCTCGCGGCTGCGGCTTGAGCCAAGCACCTCGTCGGGCGCCATCGTGCCGGCGGCGAACAGATCGCCGAGAAGGGTCCTGCCGCCGTCCGGGATGAAGTCGAACAGATCGTCCTGCCCGTGGGCCGCGAGCGCGGCCAGACCCGAGGCGACGAACGCGGCGCCGATGGCGAACTTCCTGGCTGCGGACATGGTCAGGCTCCCTGTTTGGATGCGGAAGCGCCGGCTCAGAAGCGGTAGTCCTCCGGCACGTCCTGATACGGAATCGGCATGTTGATCGCGGAGTAGAGCGCGAAGGTCTCGCGCTCCTTCGCCGTCATGGGCAATTCGCTGTGGAACGGCGACTTGAACACGGCGCGCCAGCCCTCGGCGTCGCGCTCGTGCGCCAGATAGCCGGTGAAGAAGCCGTGGCAGAACTGGCAGTTGGCGATGGCGAGCTCCTTGCCGTCGGGCGGGAAGGCGGCGGCGAGCGTGGCGACATCGGCCGCGGCCGCGATGCGCTCCCCCGGCAGCGGCGCGTTGACCGCGAGGTAGGAGGCGAGCGTGTCGATTTCCTTCTCCATCAGCGCCGGCGCCTTCGCCGCGACGATCTCCCGCCATTCGCCCGCCTCGCGCGTGGCGGAGGCGACGGCGGCGAGGTCGTCCGCGAAGACCTGCTCCAGCATGTTGCGCCCGCCATCCGGCATGAAGTCGAACTCCGGCTGGGCGAAAAGCGGTCCGGCGGCGAGCGACAGGGCGCAGCCGAGCAGCATCGCCGATGCGCCCGCGCGTCTCATTCCTGCGCCTCGGCGGCCGGCGCGAGATCGGGCGGAACCCGCGCCGAGAAGGAGAAGACCGGCACGTGCATGTGCGCGACCGCCTCGGCCGGCGGAAAGCCGTCGCCGTGCATCAGGTCGAGCATGGTCGCGGTGGCGTCGTCGTAGAAGCGCTCGCCGCAGCCGTCGCAGACCACGGCCGGAATCCTGTCGACGACGACGAGCCGCTCGCCGTGCCAGATCGCCGAGCGCACCAGATCCTGGCGGAGCTGCGCGCTGCCGCATTGCGGGCATTCATGCCCGATGCCGGGCTGGATGCCGGGGTCGCCCGCCGCTGCTGTCATTGCCGCCTCCCTTGCAGAAATCCCGGGACGCGGGCCGGCCCGCGAAGGGGCAGGCCCGCGCATCCGCGCCGCTGGCGCGCGATCACCCGACCAGCCGTCTCGCCGCCTCGACGATGTGGTCGGCGTTCGGCCGCATCCACAGGAACATCTCCGGCGAGGCCGGCGGCGGCGCGTCGGGGAAGGCCACCCGCTTGTAGCGCGCGCCCTCGACGTTCTCGGCCACGCGCGCGATCACCTCCGCGCCGGGGCACAGCGTGTAGTAGGACTGGTCGACGGTCAGCAGCCGCCGGGTCTTCGTCACCGAATTGACCAGCGTCTCGGTGTCCATCGGCTTCAGGCTGCGCAGGTCGATCGCCTCGACGGCCATGCCCGCCGCGGCGAGCGCCTCGGCCGCCTTCATCACCTCCGGCATGCTGGCGCCGGAGCCGACGATGGTGAGGTCGCCGCCTTCCTGCCGCACGACGGCCTTGTCGAGCGGCACCTCGTACTGCTCGTCCGGCACCTCCTCGATCAGCTCGCGCAGGCCGGCCGGATAGAGATAGACCACCGGGTCGGGATCGCGGAGCGCCGAGACCATCATGCCCTTGGCGTCATAGGGGGTGGAGGGGATCACCGTCTTCACGCCCGGGATGTGGGCGTAGTAGGTGTCGATCTCGTAGTCGGAATGCTGGCCGGCGAAGCCCGGCGTCTGCCCGGTCATCTCCATGACGAAGACGATGGGCATGGCGGCCTTGCCGCCGGTCATGTGCCTGAGCTTGCCGGCGTGGTTCTGGATCACCTGGAAGGGCATGCACGCGCCCTGATAGGGAATGTAGGTGGCGGCCTTCGAGCCGGCGAGGCCGGCGCCGAGCACGGCCGAGGCCATCCAGTTCTCGTCGATGCCGGTGTTGACCACCCGGCCGCGGCCGAACTCGCGTTCCAGATTGATGACCGGCATGCCGGGATTCGAGGCGACCGGCGGGGTCAGCTCGAAGATCCACACCATGTTGGGGTCGTCGCGCATTTCCTGCCGCACGGCCTCGAGGACCGAGTACATCCAGCTCTTGCGTGCCATTTCTCGTAACCTTTCGTGTTGCTGCCAGCGGTGCGCGCGCCGTCGTGCGGCGCAGCCTCGTCAACCGAACTGGCGTGCCTCGACCGTGCCCTCGGCGAAGACGTGCCTGAGGCCGTCCTCGGGCGTGCACAGCGGCTGTTCGGCGACCCATGCGAAGGCCTCGTCCACTTCCTGCCGCACCGCCGTCTCGATCTCCTCGGCCTTCGCGGCGTCGATCACGCCCCAGCCGACGAGGATGTTGCGGGCGATGTCGACGGGATCGCGCTGCATCCAGGCGCGCAGCTCGCGTTCCGGCCGGAAGGACGAGATGGCGAGCGGATCGTAGCCGAACGCGCCGAGCTCTCCCGGCCTGGCGCCCGGCGCGCCCCAATGGTTGTAGTAGCGGTAGGTCTTGGCCTCGATCAGCGTCGGACCCTCGCCGGCGCGGGCGCGGTCGACCGCCGTCTTCGCGGCGTTGTAGACCTGGATCACGTCCTGGCCGTCCACCACCACGCCGGGGATGCGGTAGGTGCGCGCGGCGTCGGCGATGTCCTTCATCGGGCACGAGAAGGAATAGTGCGCGTACTGGTGATAGAGGTTGTTCTCGATCACGTAGATGAAGGGCAGCCTGAGCAGCGCGGCGTTGTTGAGCGCCGAGTGGAAATGCGGCGTCGCATAGGTGCCGTCGCCGCCGAAATTGACCACCACCTGGTCGGAGCCGCGCGCCTTGATGGCGAAGGCCGAGCCGGTGGCGATCACCGGGCCGGGCCCGATCATGCCGTCGGCGCCCATGAAGCCGACTTCCGGGTCGGCGATGTGCATCTCGGCGCCGTAGCCGCCGTTGAGGCCGGTGGCGCGGAAATCCATCTCGGCGACCATCGCCTTCAGGTCGACGCCCTTGGCGAGCGCGTGGCCGGAGGGACGGTGGGTCGAGTAGATCAGGTCGGCCTGCATGACGCCGCCCGAATTGCGCAGCGCCGCGCACACGCCGGTGGCGACCGCCTCCTGCCCGGCATAGAAATGGTTGTAGCCGCGATAGCCGGGGTCGGTCAGCATCTTGTCGGCCATCGTGCGCTCGTGCCAGCGGATGCGCAGGATCGTGGTGTACATGGCCAGGAGCTGCTCGTCGGAGAGCTCCGAAGCCCAGAAGCCGATCTCGCCATTGGCCCGGGCGATGCTGCCGCCCAGCGAGACGGTCGCGCCCGCCAGGGCCGCTATCTTGAGAAAGTTGCGCCGGGACGTGCCGGGTTGCCTGTCGGCGCCTTTGTCGTTGATCTCCCGGTCTGGATTGTCGAGCATGACGTTCACTCCTCTGAACCGCCCCACCTCCTCCCTTCTCATCCGACCCGGGGGCCGGGATGAGCGCGCCCATGCTCTGCCTCGCCCGGCGCAGGCTCATTGACGTGCGTCAAAAATGCGCACGGGGGTGAATTTTTCACCTCTTCGCCCCATGGCCTGAACCATGGCGGGCATCCTCCGCCCGATCCGCTCTTTCGCTTGACGCCGATCAATCGCGCCCGCCGCGCCGGCGGCTAGCCTGCAACGAGGAGAGGCCGGCCGCGTTGAGGCGGAGCCGAGCCCCGACGTGATGCCTGAGGAAGCCTTGCCCGTGACCCTCGCCGACCAGACGGACGTCGTCGCCTTTCTCGCCGATCCGGCCTCCCATGCGCGGGGCGGGCCGGTCGAGACGATGACCACGCATATCTCGATGATCTTCCTCGCCGGCGACCGCGCCCTGAAGCTGAAGCGCGCGGTCAGCCTGCCCTATGCCGATTTTTCGACGCCGGAGCTGCGGCTCGCCGCCTGCCTGAAGGAGGTCGAGCTCAATTCCGCGACCGCGCCCGGCCTCTATCTCGGCGTGCGCCGCATCACGCGGCAGGCGGACGGGACGCTCGCCTTCGACGGCGACGGCGAGCTCGCCGACGCCGTGGTCGAGATGAAGCGCTTCGACCAGTCGGCCCTGTTCGACAGGATGGCGCAGGAGGGCGCGCTGACGCCGGCCCTGATGACGCGGACGGCGCGCACGATCGCGCGCTTCCACCGCGCCGCGCCGGTGGCGCATGGGCAAGGCGGAGCACAGGTGATGCGGGCCGTGCTCGACATCAACAGGGCCGGTCTCGCCGCCGGCCTCCCCTTCGCGCAAGACGAGGTCGAGCGGCTGGACGCGGCGTTGCGCGCGGCCCTTGCCCGCCATGCGGAGGCGCTCGACCGGCGCGAGGCCGCCGGCAAGGTGCGGCGCTGCCATGGCGACCTCCACCTGCGCAACATCTGCCTGCTCGACGGCGAGCCGCGCCTGTTCGACTGCATCGAGTTCAACGACCGCATCGCCACCGTCGACGTGCTCTACGACCTTTCCTTCCTGCTGATGGATCTGTGGCATCGCGGCCTGGCCAGCCTCGCCAACCTGGCGATGAACCGCTATCTCGACGAGGCCGACGACGAGGACGGCTTTGCGCTCCTGCCCTTCTTCATGGCGGTCCGCGCCACGGTGCGCGCGCATGTGGCCGCCACGCAGGCCGGGGAGGGCGGGGCGGCCGGCGGCCGGCTCGCCGCCGAGGCCCGCGCCTATTTCGACCTTGCCCGCGACCTGCTGCGCGAGCGTCCGGCCCGGCTCGTCGCCATCGGCGGGTTGAGCGGCTCGGGCAAGACCACGGTCGCCGAGGCGCTCGCCGCGCATGTCGGCGCGCCGCCCGGCGCGCGCGTGGTGGAAAGCGACCGCGTCCGCAAGGCCATGCACGGCGTGCCGGCCGAGACGCGCCTGCCCGACAAGGCCTATCGCCCGCAGGTATCGCAGCGCGTCTATCGCGAGATGGCGTGGCGGGCCGGCCTCGTCCTCGCCGAGGGCGGCGCGGTGGTCGCCGACGCCGTCTTCGATCGGCCGGACGAGCGCGCGCGCATCGAGCGGGTCGCGACCGAACGCGGCCTGCCTTTCCTCGGCATCTGGCTCGACGCCGCGCCCGACGTGTTGTGGCAGCGCGTCGACCGGCGCGTCGCCATGGACGACGGGGGGCCGTCGGACGCCACCGTCGACATCCTGTCGCGGCAGCTCGAACGCGATGCCGGCGCGATAGGCTGGCGGCGGCTCGATGCCGCGCGCAACCCGCAAGGGATCGTCGCCGACATCCTCGCCATGCTGCCGCCCGACGCCGGATAGATCGCCCCGCACCTGCGCCTTCGGGACCGACGCGAACGTTTTTGACGCGCGTCAAAGCGTCGTGGCCCGATCTGCCGGCTGAATGGGGAAGGCGATATTCCAGCCTATCTCGAAACGATCAGCGAGGAGAGCAGTCATGTCTGGGAGGAAGGACGTGAGCCGGCGCGGATTCATCAGGGCGGCCGCGGGCGGCGCCGGCGTTGCCGCGCTCGGCGGGCTGGCCGCCGCCCCGAAGGCGGCCGCCAACGGCGAGACGGCATGGGACAGGGAGTGCGACGTCGTCGTCGTCGGCTATGGCGGCGCCGGCGCGACCGCCGCGATCACCGCCCATGACGCGGGCGCGCGCGTCGTCATCCTGGAGAAGGGCGGCGAGGGCGGCGGCTCCACCTATTATTCGGGCGGCTTCTTCGTCAGCCCCCGCGACGTTGCGGGCGCGGTCGACTACCTCATGGACTGCGCCAGGGCCGGCGACGGGCACCATTTCGACATCGACAGGGACGACCTGACCGCCTGGGCGGAGGAAGCGGTGCAGAACGAGCCGTGGTTCAGGAGCCTCGGCGGCGACCCGTTCGTGTCGCTCCGGGGCTGGTACGCGGACGCGCCGGGCGCGGATTCCTACGTGACCTGGCAGCCGAGGGAGAACCCGACCGGCGTCGGGCTGTGGCAGGTGCTGTCCAGGGCGGTGGAGGAGCGCGGCATCGAGGTCGTCTACAACGCGCCGGGCGAGCGGCTGGTCACGCGCGAGGCCGCGGACGACGGCTCGCCGGTGGAGGTGCTGGGCATCGTCGCCGCCGGCGCGGACGGTCCGGTGGCGATCAGGGCCGACAGGGCGGTGGTGCTGACCTGCGGCGGCTTCGACTACAACGAGACGCTGAAGCAGAGCTACCTGCGCTCCTATCCCCATTACTCGACCGGCCATCCCGGCAATACCGGCGACGCCATCGCGCTCGCCGCCCGGGCGGGCGCGGCGCTGTGGCGGCTGACGGGCACGTCGGCCAATCTGTGCCACAAGCTGCCCGACGTGCCGGTGGCCTTCCCGTCGCAGCTCCAGCTCAACGCCATGTCCCTGTCGGTCGTGCTGGTGAACCGGCAGGGCCGGCGGTTCGTCAACGAGGCGCTGAACTACGACGCCGTGGCCAAGAGCCTCGACAATTTCGACGCCGTCGGGCGCGCGTTCCAGAACAATCCGTGCTGGTGCGTCTTCGACGAGAAGACGCGCGTCAAGGCGCCCGCCGGCCTGCCGGTGCCGATCGGCAATCCCGTCTACCAGTGGAGCGCCGACAACAGCGCCGAGATCGAGAAGGGCTGGATCGTCAGGGCCGACACGGTGGCGGAGCTGGCCGGCAGGATGGAGATCGAGCCGGCGGTGCTGGAGGCGACGATCTCCACCTACAACGAACACTGCGCCCGGGGCAGCGATCCCGATTTCGGCCGCGCGCTCGGGCTGATCCCGCTCGACGAGCCGCCCTATTACGCGCTCAAGGGCTATCCCGGCCTGTGGGCGACGGGCGGCGGACCGCGCATCGACCGGCAGGCGCAGGTGCTCGACGTCGCCGGGCGGGCGGTGCCGCGGCTCTATGTGGCCGGCAGCGCCTCCTCCTTCTGCTTCTCCCACCTCTATCCGCTGAGCGGCACGGCGATCGGCGACTGCTTCGCCATGGGCCGCATCGCCGGCAGGAACGCCAGCGCCCAGGAGGGCTGGTGATCCCGTGCCGGCGGAGCCGGCCGGGCGGGAGGAGCGGGCGCGACGGGCGGGAAAGGTCGCGGCCGTCGCGGCGGCGGTGCTGCTGAGCCTGTCGGCGGGGCTGACGCTGCTCGTGCATCCGGCGGCGCAAGGCGGGGCCGAAGGGGCCGCCTTCGCGCCGGCGATGCCTGCCGTCCTGTCCGCGGCCGTCCTGTCCCCGGCCATGGCCCAGACGCCGGCCTTCATGCAGCGGCACGCGCCGTCCGGCGTCGGCTGCCCGGCCTGCCACGGCGCCGACTTCGCCGCCGCGGTGCCCGATGCGGCCTGCCTCGGCTGCCATGGCAGCCACGAGGAGCTGGCGGCGCTGACGCGGCACGTGACGCCCAACCCGCACGCCGCGCACCATGTCGGCGCGGTGCGGTGCAGCCAGTGCCACAACGAGCATCGGCCCTCGGTGCTGTTTTGCAACCAGTGCCACGTCTTCGAGATGGACGTGCCGTGAGGGCCGCGCCGCGGAAGGCCGTCAGCCGAGGCGCGACGGCATGATATCGAGCGCCGCGAGCGCCTCGCGCAGCTCCCGCGCCGGCAGCTTCGTCAGGTCCTTGGGCACTTCCTTGACGACAGCGGCGCGGAGCGCGGAGGGAAGCTTGCGGCGCAGCGTGCCGAGCATGCGCGGCTCGGCCACGATGGCCAGCCGCTCGAACTCGCTGGCGGCATGGCGCCGCTCCAGCTCCTCCAGCAGCGTGCCGGCGAACTCGGCCTCCTGCTCCTGGACCGGGTCGGAGCGATACTCCATGGCCGAGCGCCGCGCGCCTTCCGAGGCGAAACCGCGCCCCGGCTTGTCGGCCATGATCTCGCGCAACTGCTTGTGATCGATCTCGTAGACGAGGTCGTCCGGCCGGTCCTCGGCCGCCGCATCCATGCCGAGATCGCGGACGATGCGCGCCCGCGACCCGTCGGCCACCAGAACCCAGCTCGTCTTCGCTTTCATGCTTTCGTCCTCCTGCCGCCCGCCGCCCTTGCGCAAACCGTCACGGGTGGAGAATGTTCCGCCTCGCAAAGCCGCGCCCGAGGCCGGTTCGCATCGCGGCGCTCCGTCTTGCCCGCCGTCAGGCCCGGTCGAGACTGTGGAGCCGCCGCGCAGGCGCGGCATTGATCGGCGTCAACCCGCGGCCGGCGCCCCGGCCTCGCGGCGGGAGCGCGGTTTGCCAGGCGGTCGCATTGATTTTCGTCTTGCTTTCGATTTTCGCGTAATTGCCTGTGGATTGGCGGGTGCGAAATTTCACGAAAGTAAAACAAAACTGTTGTGGAACCGTCATGCAGGGCCGATACTCCCCACTGCGGAACCGGATCGCGGCGGCGCAGGGGCATGTGCCCGGGCGCGACGCCGAGGGCCGGCTCTTTCGCCAACTAATTACGGGAGCGTAACATGAAGACCCAGGGCTTCGCGGCCGGCCTCGCCGCAACGTTTACCATCTTGTCGACTTCCGCCGCGTTCGCCGTCACCGAGATTTCCTGGTGGCATGCGATGACCGGCGCCAACAACGAAGTCGTCGAGACCCTTTCCAGAGAGTTCAACGAAAGCCAGAGCGACTACAAGGTCACGCCCGTATTCAAGGGCACCTATCCCGAGACGCTGAATGCCGGCATCGCCGCGTTCCGGGCGAGCCAGGCCCCGCACATCATCCAGGTGTTCGACGTGGGCACCGGCGTGATGATGGCCGCGGAAGGCGCGGTGAAGCCGGTGGCCGAGGTGCTTTCGATGGGCGGCGCCGAATTCGACAAGAGCCAGTACCTGCCGGGCATCGTCGCCTACTATTCGAAGCCGGACGGCACCATGCTGTCCTTCCCCTACAATTCCTCCTCGCCGATCCTCTACTACAACAAGGACGCCTTCGAGAAAGCCGGCCTCGATGCCGGGAACCCGCCCAAGACCTGGCCCGAGGTTTTCGAGGCCGCGAAGAAGATCAAGCAGAGCGGCGCGGCCCAGTGCGGCCTCACCTCGACCTGGCTGACCTGGATCGGCCTCGAGAACTTCACGGCCTGGAACAACCTCCAGTACGGCACGCATGAAAACGGCCTCGCGTCGACCGACGTCGAACTGACGTTCAACACCGAGCCGTTCGTCCGCCACTTCCAGAACCTGGCCGATCTCGCCAAGGACGACACGTTCCGGTACGGCGGGCGCACGTCCGAGGCCAAGCAGCTCTTCCTGTCGGGCGAGTGCGCGATCATGACGGAATCGTCCGGCGGCCTGGGCGACGTGATCAAGTCGGGCCTCAACTACGGCCTCGGCCAGCTGCCCTATTACGACGACCTCGAAGGCGCGCCGCAGAACACGATCCCCGGCGGCGCCAGCCTGTGGGTCTTCGCGGGCAAGTCCGACGACGAGTACAAGGCCGTCGCGGCCTTCTTCGAATTCCTGTCGCAGACGAATATCCAGCAGCGCCTCCACGAGGTTTCCGGCTACCTGCCGGTGACGCTCGCCGCCTACGAGGCGACCAAGGCATCCGGGTTCTACGACGAGAATCCCGGCCGTGAGATCCCGATCCGCCAGATGATGGGCAAGGAGCCGACGGCCAATTCCAAGGGCGTGCGTCTCGTCAACCTGCCGCAGGTCCGCGACATCCAGAACGAAGAGTTCGAAAAGATGCTGGCCGGCGACCAGACCGCGCAGCAGGCGCTCGACAACGCGGTGGCGCGCGGCAACGCCGCCATCCAGCAGGCGATCGGCAACTAGGAGGCTGCCCGCCCCCAAACGACCATCCGCGCGCGGAGCGCGGATGGTCGCAGCCATGTCGAGGAGGCCACTTGTCCCCGCGCGTCGTCTTCCCCAACAAACTGCTGCCCTATCTCCTGCTGGCGCCCCAGGTCGCCATCACGCTCGTCTTCTTCTACTGGCCGGCAAGCCAGGCGCTCTACCAGTCGGTGCTGCGCGAGGACCCGTTCGGGCTCAACAGCGCTTTCGTCGGCCTGGCGAACTTCCGCCGGGTGCTGAGCCAGCCGAGCTATATCGACAGCGTCCAGACCACGGCGATCTTCTCCGTCGCCACCGCGCTCCTTGCGATGGTGGTGGCGCTGCTGCTCGCGGTGATGGTCGACAAGATCATCAAGGGACGCGGCTTCTACCGCACGCTGATGATCTGGCCCTACGCGGTCGCCCCGGCGATCGCGGGCATGCTGTGGCTGTTCATGTTCAACCCGACGATGGGCACCTTCGCCTACATGCTGCGTTCGGCCGGCTATTCGTGGGACCCGCTGCTCAACGGCCCGCAGGCCATGACGCTGGTCATCGCGGCGGCCGCATGGAAGCAGATCAGCTACAACTTCCTGTTCTTCGTGGCCGGGTTGCAGGCGATCCCGAAGACGCTGATCGAAGCGGCCGCCATCGACGGCGCGGGGGAGACCAAGCGGTTCTGGACGATCATCTTCCCGCTGCTTGCGCCGACGACGTTCTTCCTGCTCGTCATCAACACGACCTATGCCTTCTTCGACACGTTCGGCATCATCCACGCCGTGACGGGCGGCGGGCCGGGCAAGGCCACCGAGACGCTCGTCTACAAGGTCTACAACGACGGCTTCGTGAACCTGAATTTCGGCGATTCAGCCGCGCAGTCCGTGATCCTGATGGTCATCGTGATCGCGCTGACCGCCTTCCAGTTCCGCTACGTGGAGAGGAAGGTGCATTATGGCTGAGGTCGCCAGGGGCGCATCGATGGCGGCCGCGCTGGGACGGCGCGAGGAGGGCGGCATGCTGGGGGTCAGCCGCGCCTCGCGCTATACGGCGCATGCCATCCTCATCGTCGGCATCCTGATCGTCGCCTTCCCGATCTACTACACCTTCGTCGCCTCGACCCACTCCCTGCAGACGATCCTGCGCCCGCCACTGCCGCTCGTTCCGGGCGGGCGGTTCTGGGAGAACTACACGACCGCGCTGTTTGGCGGCATCGGCCGGATCGGCGGCGTCGACGTCGGCACGCTGCTGTTCAACACCACCGTGGTGGCGCTGGCCATCGCCGTCGGCAAGATCGTCATCTCGATCCTGTCGGCCTTCGCGATCGTGTTCTTCCGGTTTCCGTTCCGCATGTTCTTCTTCTGGATGATCTTCGTGACGCTGATGCTGCCGGTCGAGGTGCGCATCCTGCCGACCTACAAGGTGATGGTCGATCTCGGCCTGATCGACACCTATACCGGCCTGACGCTGCCGCTGATGGCGTCGGCGACGGCGACGCTGCTTTTCCGGCAGTTCTTCCTGACGATTCCGGGCGAGCTGGTCGAGGCCGCGCGCGTGGACGGGGCAGGGCCGTGGCGGTTCTTCAAGGATATCCTTTTGCCGCTGTCGAAGACCAACATCGCGGCGCTGTTCGTCATCCTCTTCATCTATGGCTGGACCCAGTATCTGTGGCCGCTGCTCGTCACCAACCGCAACGACATGAACACCATCGTCATCGCGCTCAGGAAGATGATTTCCTTCGCCGATGCGGACACGCAGTGGCACCTCGTCATGGTGACGTGCGTGCTCGCCATCCTGCCGCCGATCCTGGTGGTGGTGCTGATGCAGCGCTGGTTCGTGAAGGGCCTGGTCGAAACCGAGAAGTGAGAAGCGCACGCCCATGGCAACCGTCGATCTGAAGGATGTGAGGAAGGTCTATGGCGGCCGGATCGAAGCCGTGAAAGGCGTGTCGATCGCCATTCCCGACGGATCGATGTGCGTGCTCGTCGGCCCCTCGGGCTGCGGAAAGTCCACGCTTCTGCGGATGATCGCGGGCCTCGAGGAGATCACCGAGGGCACCGTCTCCATCGGCGGCGAGGTCGTCAACAAAAAGGGCCCGGCCGAGCGCGACATCGCGATGGTGTTCCAGAACTACGCGCTTTATCCGCACATGAAGGTCTACGACAACATGGCCTACGGCCTGCGCAACCGCGGCATGGCCAGGGACGAGATCGACCGCCGCGTGCGCGAGGCCGCCGCGACGCTCGGCCTCGCGGAATTTCTCGAACGCAAGCCGCGCGAGCTCTCCGGCGGCCAGCGCCAGCGCGTCGCCATGGGCCGCGCCATCGTGCGCAGCCCGAAAGCCTTCCTGTTCGACGAGCCGCTTTCCAACCTCGACGCCAAGCTGCGCGGCCAGATGCGCATCGAGATCAAGAACCTGCAGAAGTCGCTCGGCGTCACCAGCGTCTACGTCACGCACGACCAGGTCGAGGCGATGACGCTGGCCGACACGCTGGTGGTGATGAACCAGGGGCTGGCGGAACAGATCGACACGCCAATGGCGATCTACGAGCGGCCGGCGAGCGTCTTCGTGGCAGGGTTCATCGGATCGCCGGCGATGAACCTCCTGGCGGCGACGGGGGGCGAGCCCGGCAAGGGGCTGAAGCTCGCCGGCGGCGCCGTCGTGAAGCCGCGCGACACGGTTCTTCCGGAAGCCGGGCGCGAGGTGCTGCTGGGCGTGAGGCCGGAGCACATGACGCTGGTGAGCGACCGCAACAACGCCGACATCGAGCTCAAGGTGACGGCGGTGGAGACGCTGGGCGCGGATACGCTCGCGCACGGCCATCCCGTCGCCGGCGACCTGCGCTCGGGCGAGCTGATCGCGCGGCTGCCCGGAAGCGTGCATGTCGCCGACGACGACGTGCTGCCGCTCGCCATCCAGCCGGGCATGGCGCATATATTCGACGCCGCCAGCGGGCGACGGATCTGAGGCGGGCCGGCGAGCGGCGCCCGGCGAGGACGTCGTCGCGTGCCTCGCGGGCAGCGGCAGCCATCGGCGCCGTGGCGTGCCGGAACGCTCTCGGATCGACCCGGAGGAGCGCCCAAGCCGGTTTTCCCGATCCGGCTGGTGCGGGCGGGCTTCTTTGATCTTTTCACGCATTCATGTACTTTGTCAGCATAGCTGTCGGCGGCGCCTCGCTGGCATCCTCCTTCGCATTTCGGAGACAGACGCATCAGCCTCACAAGAAGGAACCTGTCATGTATCCGGCTGCGGAGATAAGAGCCTACAAGGGGCGTCCGGTAGTCGGCGCCGCCATCGGCATCGGTATTGCCGCCAAGGCGGCGGTGCGGGGTGGTGCGGATTTTCTCCTCGTCCTCAACGCGGGGCGGCTGAGAGTGATGGGCGCGCCGTCGCCGGTGTGCATGCTGGCGGTCGGGGACAGCAACAAGTCGGTTCTCGAGGTTGGAACACGCGAGATTCTCGGGCACGTGTCGCGCCCGGTGTTTTTCGGGGCCTGCGTATTCGACCCGAGACTGGAGATCGACGCGCTGCTGGCGACTATCAAGCAGCTGGGGTTTTCAGGGGTCGCCAACTTTCCAAGCGCCATTCATCTGGACGGCTCCTGTCGGGAGATGATCGAGCGGCGCGGGATAGGCTTCGCGCGTGAGACGGAGATGCTGCGTCGTGCTCGCGAGGCGGGCTTGTTGACCTTTGGCTATGCGACCAACAAGGCCGAGGCTCTGGCGCTGGCCGACGTCAATCCGACGGTTTTCTGCCTGAACTTCGGATGGAATGCCGGTGGAGTGCAGGGCCTGGGCGGAACCTATGATCTGGATGAGGCTGGCGAGCGCGCACGCTCGGTCATACAAGCCTTTCGACGCCTTTCCCCGAACTCGATCTGTCTCATCGAGGGCGGCCCCATCGTCACGGCGGACGATATGTTCCAGGTTTATATCGATGCGCGCGCCGACGGGTATGTCGGTGGATCAACCATCGATCGCGTCCCGTTCGAGGAATCGGTTACGCAGAGCACGTCCTCCTTCAAGACCGCGGGCTATTTCCGCTACGAGTCCGAGGCGCGAGACCGCAGGGTCGCCGCTTTTGCGTTGGGCGCCGGGCTTGCGGGGCAGTCACGGGCGTTCCTTTCCGCCATCGAGCGAGCGAGCTATCTGGCGTCCGCCAGGCAGCACGTCCTCGTAAGGGGCGAGCCGGGGAGCGGCAAGACAACGCTTGCCCGCGCCATCCACGGATGGAGCAAGCAGGACGGCGGCATCTATGTCCTCGATGCGGCGATCCACACATCGGATTTCCAGATGCGACTGTTCGGCGGATTCGACAGCAGCACCGGGAAGCGGCGGATCGGCGCGCTGGAAATGCCCGCATGCACCACCATCATCAAGAATATCGATTGTCTCGACATGGGAACCCTCGCCATCCTCCAGTCAGCCATTGCGTCAGGCAGGGCGCCGTCGGAAACAGGCGAGACCCGGCCGCTGACCGCGCGCATCGTCGCCACAGCGCAACCCGCCGCGTCCACCGAGGGCATGGCCCGGACGCTGGACGGCATCTTCAACGCCTGCACGATCCTGCTGCCGCCGCTGAGGGAGCGCGCAGAAGATATCGTGCCCATCACGCAGAAGATCCTCGAAGCGCTGTCGGAGCGCCGCAAAGGCGATGCGGTGCAAATCTCCGCATCGGGATATCGCTTCCTGTTCTCGCATGAATGGCCCGGCAACGTCGCTGAACTGCGGGCAATGCTCGAAGACGTCACCTTGTCGACCAAAAGCCGGACCCTGGACTATGCCAGCTTTGCGGGGCGGCAGGGGCCTGCGGTCCGTTCGAAGCGGAAGGTGTCCGATCGCGAGGAACAGATATGGATTCTTGCGAGCCTGAAACGTCATCGCTTCAGGAAATCGGAGACCGCGGAAGATCTCGGCATTTCACGCCGGACACTCTACAACAAGATGCGCAAGTACGGCCTTTCAGGTTGAAGCACGGCCCGACCGTGCCCGGCGATCCCCGCAGAACGCCGCGCGAGGACTACGGAAGAACAAATATGGTCCGCAGCGTGGACGCGCCCGCCGAGGCGTCCGGCGCCGGCCGATCCGGTGACAGCAGCACGTGGCGATCCAGGCCGGCCCGCAGGATCCGCGGCAGCATCTGATCCGACAGCATCAGGCCGCACGCATCGAACCCCTCTTCTCGCAGCGCGGCAAGACGCTCCAGCTCCAGCGTCACGCCGCATCCCATCCGGTCGAGGTTTTCGCCGAACATGCCATCAAAAATCTGCACGGTCGGAAAATTGACAACCGTCCGGATCCGGGCCTTTCGGAGCTGGGCAACCAGGCTGCCGACATGCAGGAACGGGTCTGCGGCGAAAAATGCAGCGGCTGTTGGTCGTCGCGCATGGGGCAGGCGATTCAATCGTTCAAGCTCTTTCATCAGCAGATCGTTTGCGTCGAAGAGCGGGAGCGCCGCGATCAGCGCGGCATCGGCTGCATCGACATAGTCGAGCACCGGGCAGAGCACCGGGTCCAGGTCCGCCTGCCGCGCAGCCTCGACATGGGAAAGCCGGCACAGGGCGAGCGAGCGTTCGGGCTCTCGCACGCTATCCCTGCTCGATCCGTGCGGACGGGGGGCGGGACGCACGATTCCCATTTTTGCTCATTCGGCCTCCTTTTTATGTTGAGAGCCTGTCGGGTGCTACGTAGCCTCAATCAAGAGGAAATACGCAACAAAAGACGCGCTCCAAGCTTCGTCCGCCAGCCAGAGGGAGGGGTACGATGAAGACGGTCTATATTATTGGAACATGCGACACCAAGGAAGCGGAGCTCAGCTTCGCCAGGCAGATCCTGGTCGACCTCGGGGTGCCCGCAATTCTCGTCGACGTGGGGACGCGGTCCTCGTCCACGGCGGCGGACATTTCCGCGACGGAGGTCGCCCAGGCGCATCCGGGGGGCGCGGGAGCGGTCCTGGATCAAAACGATCGCGGCCTGGCGGTCGGTGCGATGGCGGAGGCTCTGACACGTTTCCTGCTGCTGCGCGACGACATCGGCGGCGTGCTCGGGCTCGGCGGTTCCGGCAACACGGCGATCGTGACGACCGCGATGCGCGCCCTGCCGGTCGGCGTCCCCAAGCTGATGGTCTCCACGATGGCGTCGGGAAACACCGCTCCCTATGTCGGACCGTCCGATATCGCGATGATGTATTCGGTTGTCGATATCGCCGGGTTGAACGCCATCTCCCGCAAGGTCATCGGCAACGCGGCGCATGCGCTCGCAGGCATGTGCCGTCACGATGTCGCGGCCGCGCCGGATGACAAGCCGACGCTGGGCATGACGATGTTCGGCGTCACCACGTCCTGCGTCGATCAGGTCCGAACGCTCATGGACGGCAGCTACGACTGCTACGTCTTCCATGCGACCGGCACTGGTGGGCAGTCGATGGAGAAGCTGGCGGACTCCCGGCTCCTGTCGGCGGTCGCCGACATCACGACCACCGAGGTGGCGGATTTCAAGTTTGGAGGCGTGTTGCCGTGCACCGCCGATCGCTTCGGAGCCTTCATCCGCACGGGGCTTCCCTATGTCGGTTCCGTCGGCGCGGTGGACATGGTGAACTTCGGCGCGAGGGAAACTGTGCCGCCGCAGTTTCAGGGGCGCAATCTTTACGTCCACAACAGCCAGGTCACCTTGATGCGGACGACGCCGTCCGAAAACGCCGCGATCGGTGAATGGATCGTCACGCGCCTGAACCAGATGGGCGGCCCCGTTCGTTTCCTGTTGCCGCTGGGTGGCGTGTCGGCCCTCGATGCTCCCGGCCAGCCGTTTCACGATCCCGACGCCGACGAGGCGTTGTTCCAGGCCGTCCGGTCCGGTTGGACCGCGGCGCCGAACCGGAAGCTCGTCGAGGTGGACGCCCATATCAACGAACCCAGATTTGCCGCCGCGATCGCCGATGCGCTCCGCGAGATTGCGGGCTGATCGGCCATCGCCCGGTCGAACGTCGCCTGGAGACTGGAATGCCTAAATTTTCTCGAAGCGAACTTCTTGCACGCTTTCGCGTCCAGATCGCGGACGGACGGCCAATCATCGGCGGCGGCGCCGGCACCGGCCTGTCGGCGAAGTGCGAGGAAGAGGGTGGGATCGACCTTATCGTCATCTACAATTCCGGCCGCTATCGCATGGCGGGCCGCGGGTCGCTCGCCGGGTTGCTCGCCTACGGGAACGCAAACGACATCGTCAAGGAAATGGCTCGCGAGGTGCTCCCGGTGGTCAGGAAGACCCCGGTTCTCGCCGGCGTCAATGCTACCGATCCTTTCGCGATCTTGGACCATCTCCTCGACGAGCTTGACGCATTGGGCTTCTCGGGCGTGCAGAACTTTCCAACCGTAGGCCTCATCGACGGCGTCTTCCGACAGAATCTGGAGGAGACGGGCATGGGCTACGACAGCGAGATCGAGATGATCCGGCTGGCGCACCGCAAGGATATGCTGACGACGCCTTACGTCTTCTCAAGCGAGCAAGCCGTCGAGATGGCGAAAGCCGGCGCCGACATCATCGTACCGCATATGGGGCTGACGACAGGTGGGTCGATCGGCGCCGAAACGGCGAAGTCGCTCGACGACTGTGTGGCTCTTATCGACGAGTGGTCGGAGGCCGCGCGGCGCGTCCGCAAGGACATCATCGTGCTGTGCCATGGCGGGCCCATCGCCACACCGCAAGACGCGGCCTATGTGCTGGCCCAGGCCAAGCTTTGCGACGGTTTCTATGGCGCGAGCTCCATGGAGCGGCTGCCGACCGAACTGGCGCTGATCGAGCAAACGAGGACGTTCAAGTCGATCGGCTGCGACTGAAAAGACAGAAAATCATAAATGGGAGGTAGTGATGACAATAAAGCAAGGTCCGTTCGCGTCCACCTTGAGCCGACGAGTCGTCCTGCAGGGAGCAGCGGCCCTGCTGGTCCTGCCGACGGCGGCGAGGGGCCAGGAAAAGCTTGAGAAAACGTCGCTGACGATCGGCATCGGACCGGACTTCGGCACAAGCGGCTCCGCCGTGATCGCGCTGGAGAAGGGATATTTCAAGGAACAGGGTCTCGAACAGGTCGAGCTGAAGACGTTTTCCGCCGGCCTGCAACAGGTCGAGGCCCTGGTGGCGGGCGGGCTCGATGTGGCCATGCCGACGCAAGCTCCGGTCCTGACGGCGCGAAGCAACGGCATCCCGCTGGTGCTGTTCGCCAGCGTCGCCGCCTACAACGACTCGCTGGCCCTCGTCGTCCGGGAGGGCAAGGTCGTCGAAAAGCCGACCGATCTCTACGGCCTGAAAATCGGCGTGCTGAAAGGATCTGGAGCGGAGATGATGGTCAACGCCATCATCAAGCACTACGGCCTCGACGCCTCGAAGATCGAAACGGTCAGCCTTGCGCCGCCGGAGCAACTGTCCGGCTTGTCGACTGCGGCGATCGACGCGATTTGCGTCTGGCAGCCCTGGGTGTTCGAGGCGACGCGCGCAGGCGGCAAGATCGTGCATACCGGCACGACCAGCTTCCTTGAGACCAACAAGGAGGAAAAGGTTGCGGTCGACTGGACCCGCGGCCTGTGCTGCGCGCACGAGCGGTTCGTCAGGGCCAATCCAAAAACCCTGGAAGCAATGGTGCGCGCCCTCGCCGACGCGCAGGCATTCATCGCGAAGCCGGAGAATTTCGCGGAGGTGAACACGATCTTCTCCGGTTACCAGAACCAGTCCCCCGACATGAATGCGGTCGTGATCAAAACGTTCGGACCTTCCATTGCGCTCGACGAGCGTTTCGTCAACGATATCGAGGAGGTGCAGAACTTCCTTTTGGAAAGCAACCGGATGAAGCGGAAAGTCGATGTCGAAGGGATGCTCTTCGGTGGGCCGCTGCGCAGCATCGATCCGCAGCTTGTCTCCGTGAACGCGAAATGGGAGCCGTGATGGCGGCCACACCCCGTTCCGCGCAAAGCGCCGGCGCGGCGACGCCGGCGCAGAACGCACCGGCGGAGCTCCAGTTGCAGATGCGCGGCATTGTCATCGAAAATGTGACGAAGAGCTATCTCGACGCCCGCAACATCACCGTGCAGGCGCTTTCAACGATCGATCTCGAGATCGCGAGCGGTGAGTTCGTCTGCCTGATCGGAAAGAGCGGTTGCGGCAAGACCACCTTGCTGAACATCATCGCGGGCTTTGTCACGCCGAGTACGGGGCGCGTTCTGGTGGACGGCGAGCGCGTGACGCGCCCCGGCCAGGGCAAGGGAATGGTTTTCCAGCAATTCGCGCTGTTCCCATGGCTGACCGCAATCGGAAACATTGATTTCGCCCTGAAGCAACGCAACCTGGACAAGGCGACCCGGCAGACGCTTGCAGCCGAGTTGATCGGGCTGATCGGGCTGAAGGGTTTCGAGGAGAAATATCCCTATCAGCTCTCCGGCGGCATGCAGCAGCGGGTCGCCATCGCGCGGGCGCTGGCGATCGATCCGAAGGTTCTGCTGATGGACGAGCCGCTCGGCGCCCTCGACGAACTGACGCGCGACACGCTGCAAGCCGAGATTCTGCGCATCTGGGCGGCGCATAGGAAGACCATCGTTTTCGTGACCCATAGCGTCACCGAGGCCGTCCGGCTGGCGGATCGCATCGTCGTCATGAGCGCGGGGCCGGGTCGGATTTCACAGATCATTCCCATCAGCATTCCTCGTCCGCGCCTGCGCACGAACGCTGAGGTGGTCGCCCTGGAAGAAATGGTGCAAGCGGCGCTCGGTTGAGCCGCTTCTCGTTGGAGCTGTCTGATGGCCATGAGGAGCAGCAAGGGTTTATCGATAGCTTCCGGCTCGGTCATCGCCGTCGCTGCCTGGCTTCTGCTATGGGAAACGGCGTCGCGACTGGAATTGCTGGATCCTTTCCTCGCGCCTCCCCCGTCCGTGCTTTTCACGACGGCGTGGGAGCTTGTCACCGAGGGCTTCCCCGACGGGATCACCATGCAGGGGCATGTCGTCGCCACGCTTGGGCGCGTGCTGATCGGCTTCGGCGTCGCCGCGGCGCTGGCGATCCCGCTCGGGATCGCTGTCGGCTACATGCCGACGCTGGAACTGCTGTTCGGCAGCATCATCACTTTTGGCCGGTCGATTGCGGCGATCAGCGTCCTGCCGCTGTTCGTGGCGTGGTTCGGCATCGGCGAGATGTCCAAAATCCTGCTGATCGCATTTGCGGCGTTCTGGATCATCATCACCTACACGGCAAGCAGCGTGAAATTCGTGGACCCGATGCTGCTGCGCGCGGCGCGGTCGATGGATGCGGGCGAGGGAACCATATTCCGGTCGGTCGTGTTGCCGGCTGCGCTTCCGCGAATCTTCACCGGCCTCAAGGTCGGCCTCAGCGTCGCGTTCCTGGTGATCGCCGCGGCCGAAATGGTGGCCACTGTGAAGGGGCTCGGCGCGCTGATCCAGGAGGCGCGGACTTCGTTTCGCACGGATATCACCATGGTCGGCATGCTGGCGATCGGCGTGATTGGATACCTGACGTCCAAACTGCTCGACGTCCTGGCCGGGAGGCTGATGCCATGGCACAGACCATCGGAATAAACATGTCGATCCGGTTTCCGCCGTTTGTTCAGCGGCTGTTCTTCCTGGCGGCCGCGGCGGCGCTGATCCTGGCGTTATGGTCGGCCATGGTGGCCATCCGTTTCGTTCCCGAGAATCTCCTTCCCGGACCGGCCGCGGTAATGCAGGCCGGCTGGCAGGAAGCCGTGAGCGGCCGGCTTCTCGTCAGCACCGAAATCAGCATGCTGCGGCTATGCAGCGGATTCGCGATCGGCGCCGCAATCGGGGTCGTGCTCGGAATCCTGATGGGGCTCGCCCCCGTTGTCCGCATGGCGCTTGCGCCGATCGTCGAGCTCCTTCGCACGATTCCGCCGCTTGCATGGATTCCGCTCGCCATCATCTGGTTCGGGATCGGAGAAGCCTCGAAATTGTTCCTTATCGCGCTGACAGCCTTCATTCCGATCGTGATCGCCACGGATCGGGGCGTGAAGCAGATCGATCCGGTGCTGATGCGCGCGGCGCGCTCGCTGGACGTCCCCTCGCATCGCATGATGACGGGCGTCGTGCTGAAGGCGGCGATGCCCGATATCGCCACCGGACTGCGTCTGGGCTGGACATTGTCGTTCGCCATTCTGGTCGGCGCGGAGATGATCGCGGCCGACGCCGGCATAGGCCATATGCTGATGAGGGCGATGAATGTCGGCCGCTTCGACATCGTGATCCTGGGCATCCTGTTCCTCGGCGTCCTCAGCATTGCGACCGACGCCATTCTGACATTCCTCATAGCGCGCTTCCTGCTGCACTGGCACATGGGCAGCGACAAGGAGGTTCAATGATGGTCAACCAGATGCGTACATCGGCTGAGCGATCCCCGAGCTTCATCCTCTTCGTCACGGATCAGCAGCGGGCGGATTATCTCGGATGCTACGGGCACCCGGTTGTTAGAACGCCGAACATCGACGCCATAGCGGCCAAAGGCACGCGGTTCGAACGGTTCTATGTCGCTTCGCCGGTCTGTATGGTCAACAGGGCGTCGCTGATGACCGGCCGGATGCCTTCGGTGCACGGGGTCCGCATGAACGGCATCCCGCTATCGCAGCAGCAGGCCACCTTCGTCGAGGTGCTGCGGTCGGCTGGCTACGCAACGGCGCTCGTCGGCAAGAGTCATCTGCAGAACATGGTCGACATCGCACCCTACGTGTCGCGCGAGGCGCGGCGCGGCAGGGCGCCGGCGGACAATCTGGCGGAAGCCCGTCGGCCCTACCCGGGCGACTACGATCAGGAGCTTCCGTCGCGCTGGCGTTCGCAGACGCCGCTGACGGTGCAGAAGCCCTTTTACGGATTCGATCATGTCGACCTGTGCACGGGTCACGGCGATCTGGCCGGAGGGCACTATTATCAATGGCTGCGCAAGCGGCTTGCTGACCCGGAATCGGTGCGCGGACCGGACCGGGCCTTGCCCAGCAATACGATATGCCCCCAGGCTTGGCGGACGTCGGTGCCCGAGAACCTCTATCCGACCGCCTATATTCGTGACTGCGCGGTCGACTATCTCGCAACCGTGGGCGATCAGCCGTTTTTCCTTATGGTGTCATTTCCCGATCCGCACCATCCGTTCACGCCGCCCGGACGGTACTGGGACCTCTACGATCCCGACGATTTTCCGCTGCCTCGCTCTTTCGACGCAGCGGAGCGGGGCGTCGCCGCCGCGCAATGGGCCAGGGCCTTCAGGCAAGCTCACCCGGACGCATCCGGCGGCTATGGCGCCTTCTCGGTCAGCGAGCGGGAGATCCGTGAGGCCATGGCGCTCACCGCCGGCTGTCAACGGCGGAGTAAAAGTCGGCCATTGGGCGGCGCAAAAGTAGTCCACTTGGCGGCGCATTTGGGGAACGCCGGGAGGGCGTAGCCCGACCA